>NZ_SDIF01000180.1 GCF_004122735.1 Streptomyces sioyaensis
GCCCCACACACCGGGGCACAGCCCACCCCCACCCGCCGAAGGCGAAACAACGACGCCGCACCGGCACGGACCCGCACCCGACAACGTCGCATCACCCCGCCGAAGGCGAAACGAACGACGCCGCACCCGGCACGGGCGCCGCACCCGGCAACGTGCGAATCCCGCCGCCGAACGCGGCCCCGCCCCAGCACACCCCGTCTCGCAGAGACGATACGTCTCGCCTCCCCCTGTCTAAACTGTCGGCCATGGCCGACAAAGCAGCCCCCGACCCCTCCCGCCGCAGCGAACGCTCCCGTCGCGCGATCTTCGATGCCGCCCTCGCGCTCGTCGGCGAGGTCGGCTACGACAAGCTCACGATCGAGGGCATCGCCGCCCGGGCCGGGGTGGGCAAGCAGACGATCTACCGCTGGTGGCCCTCCAAGGCCGCCGTGCTGCTCGACGCGTTCACCGCCGGCGTCGACGAGGACTACGCCAAGGGCCTGCCGGACACCGGCGATCTGGCCGCGGACCTGAAGTTCGTGCTGCGGGCGACCGCCGACGAGTTCAACGACCCGGTGTTCCAGGCCCCGTACCGCGCCCTCGCGGCGGCCGGCGCGAACGACGAGGAGCTCTCCCGCGCCTTCGTCGGCCGGCTGCTGGAGCCCGGCACCCGCGTCTATGTCGAACGACTGCGGGCGGCGCAGGAAGCCGGCCAGGTGGCCGCCGGTATCGACGTACGGGTGGCCGTCGAGATGCTGCTGAGTCCCTTCTCACAACGCTGGCTGATGCGGACCGGCGAATTGACCCACGAGTACGTCGACACCCTTGTCGACCAGGTGCTGTGTGGTCTGCGGCCGCGCGACTGAGCGCGCGGCCGGACGGCGTCGACGGCCGCGGCCCGTCGCCGATGACCCGAATTGCCGGTATTGGCCTCCCATTCGTTCACCCCGGATCTCCACACCGGTCACCCGGGGAGCAGGATGGTGGCAGCATTGATCCCAGACCACCGCTCGAAGTGAGGGGATAGATGGAACGCAAGAGCAGGTTCTCCCAGTGGCTGCGCCGGCCGAAGAGCGGATCGGACGGCGGCGATACGGACACGGGATCAGCGGCTGCGCGCAGCCGCGAGGACCTGCTGCTGGCGGCGGCCGACGCGGGCTTCCCGGTGGCCCCGGCGGCGCACCCCTCCGGCTACGGCTGTTCCTGTGAGCGCATCGGCTGTCCCACCCCCGGCCGTCACCCCATCTCCTTCGGCTGGCAGACCGTCGCCACCACCGACCGCGACAAGGTCGCCGCCTGGGTCCGCACCCTCCCGCAGGCCAACTTCGTCACCGCCACCGGCATCACCCATGACGTCCTGGACGTACCCGTCGAGGCGGGCCGCAGCGCCCTGGGGCGGCTGGACGCGGCGGGTGTCGACGTCGGGCCGATCACCCTCAGCGGCGGTGGCTTCGGCGACGGCCGGATGCTCTTCTTCACCGCCACCCGCGGCACCCCGGACGACGAGGACGAGTGGTGGCCGTGTGAGCTGGACTGCCACCCCGAGACCATGGACGAGCATCCGGGGATGCGCTGGCACTGCCGCGGCAGCTATGTGCTGCTGCCGCCCTCGACCCTGCCCGGCGAGCAGCCCGCGGTGACCTGGCTGCGCGGCCCCGAGCTGCCGCTGCCCGACCCGCTGACGCTGCTGGAGTCGCTCACCGACGCCTGCGCCGAGTTCAACGACCGCGAGCCGCATCACCACGAGGCCGCGGCCTGGCCGATCAGCCGCTGAGCGCACCCACCCGCCCAGCCGTCCGCACGCGGCGCCCGCTCCCTCCCGTACACCGAAGGGCCGCCGGGATCACCCCGACGGCCCCTTCCGTATCGAGCAGTTCCGCTCCGTATCGAGCAGTTCCGCGGACGGCGGCTACAGCGGCCGGACCGACGTCTTCGCCTCGATCCGGTTCAGTACCGCGACCTTCCCGCCGGCGCTCTTGGCCGGCACCGTGACCGTCTGGCCGGAGACGGTGGTGAAGGCCATCCGGTTGGTCTTCTTCGGCGGGCCCTCCAGGAGGCCCTTCAGCGCCCCCGACACCGTGATCGTCGCGCCGGCGAACACCGTCTTCTGCTGGTGGTACACGGTCGAGAAGAACACCAGCGCGCCGCCGTCCTCCGTCCGCAGCGCCACCGGCGGATAGTTCGCGGCGGTGTCCTCCCACATGATGCGCACGCCGGGCCGGTTGGCGTCCTTCGCCCGCCGGGCCCGCCAGCCGTCGGTGTCCCGGCCGGAGGCGAAGGTGCTGCCCTTGCCGGTGTTGAGGTAGTCCGCGTAGCTGCGGCTCAGCTTGCCGGGGTCGACCGTCAGACCGGAGTCCGCACCGGCCGGCACCGCCTCCGCGTAGCCGTTCCGGTCCGTCTTCAGCTCCGGCGCCTTGTTGCCGGGGAACGTCGCCAGATACACCGCGCGCCACTTCTCGTCGATGGCGTTGCGGCTGAACACCAAGAACCAGCGGGTGTACTGGCCGGCGGCGTTCTTGCGGTTGCTGGCCGCGTCCGCGACGAAGTACTTCGGCCAGCCCTTCTGCTGGGGCACGGTGAAGTGCGCGTCCTTGAACGCCAGCGCCGTGAAGCCCGGGTTGCCCTGCGGCCGGAGGGCGTGCGCCGCCTTTATCCCGGCCTGGTCGATGGCGAGCAGCGCGCCCCCCTCGAAGGAGGGATTGAGCTGGGGGGCGAGCTGACGGTTGGCCTTGTTGAAGCCGTCGGTGAAGTGCTGGAGCGCCTTGGCGCCGTCAGCCTTCGACACCGCCGGCAGCATCTCCCTCTCGCCGTGCACCGTCATGCACCCGCTGAGTATCACCATCGCCGCCGCTGCCGACGTCAGTGTTGCGGGCACCCGGAACGGCGACCTGCGTGTCATGGGGCTCGGGCTCCTTCGGGGCGACCTGGGCGGACCGGTTGGCCGCCGGGGTGGCACGATTCGGCGACACCCTACCGGGGGCGAAGAAGAACACGAGCGTGGGGATCAGATACAGAGCCCACACCGTGACCTGAAGAACGGTCGGGTCCGGCTGGAAGTTGAAGATGCCCTTGAGCAGGGTGCCGTACCAGCTGTCGGCCGGGATCTGTGCGCTGATGTCGAACGCCTGGGAGGTCAGCCCCGGCAGGACGTCCGCCTCCTGCAGATCGTGGAAGCCGTACGCCAGCACGCCCGCCGCGACCACCACCAGCATGCCGCCGGTCCAGGTGAAGAACTTCGCCAGGTTGATCCGCACCGCCCCGCGGTAGAACAGCCAGCCCAGCGCCACCGCCGTCAGCAGCCCCAGCAGCGCCCCGATCAGCGGCCGTACCCCGTCGTTGGCGGACTGGGCGGCGGTCCAGATGAACAGCGCGGTCTCCAGACCCTCCCGCCCCACCGACAGGAACGCGGTGACCACCAGCGCCACGGTGCCCATCTGCAGCGCCGCGTCCAGCTTGCCGTGCAGCTCCTTCTTCAGATGCCGCGCGGTGCGCCGCATCCAGAAGACCATCCACGTCACCAGGCCCACCGCGATGATCGACAGCGAGCCGCCGAGTGCCTCCTGCGCCTTGAACGTCAGGGTCTCGGACCCGAATTGCAGGGCCGCGCCGAACGCGAACGACAGGACCACGGCGAGCGCGATGCCGATCCAGACCGGGCGCAGCGCCTCCCGCCTGCCGGTCTTGACCAGATAGGCGATGAGAATGCAGACGACGAGGCTGGCTTCCAGTCCCTCGCGCAGACCGATCAGGTAGTTGCCGAACACGTCGGTTCCTTCCCTTCCTTCGTGCGGTTCATGGGGGCGGCGGTGTGCGTTTCCGGCGCCGGCGGTGTCAGGCGAACAGCTCCCGGCCCCACCAGTCGTCCGCGTGACGGACGCCCGGCGGCACCGCGAAGACCGCGGAACCCACGTGCTGGATGTACTCGTTGAGCGCGTCGTTGGCGGCCAGCCGCTTCTGGAGGGGGACGAAGGCCTGGCGCACATCGTGCTGGTAGGCGAGGAAGAACAGCCCCGCCTCCAGCCGGCCCAGGCCGTCCGTCCCGTCCGTGAAGGAGTAGCCGCGGCGCAGGATCCGTATCCCGCCGTTGGAGTCCGGGTGCGCGAGCCGGACGTGCGCGGTCGGCAGCATCGACTTCAGGTGCGGGGTGTCCCGCTCGTTCTTCTTGCCGACCGGCGCACCCTCGCCCTTGTCCCGGCCGAAGATGTCCTCCTGCTCCTTGCGCGAGGTGCGGTCCCAGGTCTCGATGTGCATCCGGATGCGGCGGGCGACGAGGTAGGAGCCGCCGGCCATCCAGCTCTCCTTGCCCTTCGCCGCGCCGTCCGCGACCCAGACGTGCTTGTCGAGCGCGGCGGTGTCGGTGCCGGCGAGATTGTGGGTGCCGTCCTTGAAGCCGAACATGTTGCGCGGGGTCTGCGCCTCCGGCGTCGTCGAGGACGTCTTGCCGAAGCCCAGCTGGGACCAGCGGATGGCCACCTTGCCGAAGCCGATCCGGGCCAGGTTGCGGATCGCGTGCACCGCCACCTGCGGGTCGTCCGCACAGGCCTGGACGCACAGATCGCCGCCGCTGCGCGACTTGTCGAGGTTGTCGCCGGGGAACTGCGGCAGATCGATCAGCGCCTCGGGCCGCCGGGCCTTGATGCCGAAGCGGTCCTTGCCGTCCTTCTCGAACAGCGTCGGGCCGATGCCGAAGGTGAGGGTGAGCCGGGACGGCGGCAGGCCGAGCGCCTCGCCGGTGTCGTCCGGCGGCGCCTCCGCCAGCCCGCCGACCGCGCCGTCACCGACCGCGTCCCCGGCCGTCATCCGCGCCGCCGCCTTCGTCCACTCCTTGAGCAGCGCGATCAGCTCGTCGCGGTCGTCGGTGGTGACGTCGAACGAGGCGAAGTGCAGCCGGTCCTGCACGGCGGTGGCGATCCCGGCCTGGTGCTTGCCGTGGAAGGCGACCGCGGAGCCTGCGGTCGCGTCCGCGCCGGCTGGCTGGGCGTCGCCGCCGGTGCGCAGCGCCGCCGCCGTACCGCCGGCCGCGACCGCACCGAGCGCCAGGCCCGCACCGCCCCAGCCGAGCAGCGAACGCCGGGAGGGCGCACGCCCGTTGCCGGTCTGCGCGGCCTGCTCGTCCCCGGCCGCGGTGCCGTCGTGCGTCGTCGTGCCGTTGTCGTGCGTCATGGTGACCCCCTGGCCTGGCGGCGGACGGTTACTTGGTGGTGGCTACGGCGGCGGCCAGCTTGGACAGCGGCTCGGCCAGCGCGTTGACACCGTCGGAGAGCTTCTTGCGCTCGCCCTTGTCGATCGTGTCGTACGAGACGAATCCGTCGGCGGACTTGCTGTCGCGGTGGTCGTCGAGCAGCTTGCCGATCGCCGTGAACTGCTTGTCCAGCTCCTTGGCGAGCGTCGGTTCGTTCTTGGCGACGACCGGCTTGAGCAGCTCGTACGCCTTCTGGGCGCCCTCCACGTTGCCCTGGAAGTCGACCAGGTCGGTGTGGCTGTAGCGCTCTTCCTCACCGGTGACCTTGCCGGTGGCCACCTCGTCGAGCAGCTCCTTGGCGCCGTTGGCCATGCTGGTCGGGGTGATCTCGGCCTTGCCGACCCGCTCCTGCCAGTCCTTGAGGTCGGTGATGAGCTGGTCGGCGAGCTTCTTGTCGTCCCCGGAGATCTTCTTCTTCTCCCACAGGGACTGCTCCAGCTTGTGCCAGCCGGTCCACTTCTGGCCCTGCTCCACACCGTCGGCGCGCACATCGACCTTGGGGTCGATGTCACCGAACGACTCGGCGACCGGCTCGGTGCGCTCCCAGCCGACCCGCGAGACGGCGTAGGCCTTCTTCGCGGCCTCGACGTCGCCGGCCTTGACCGCGTCGGCGAACTTCCGCGCCTTCGGCAGGGTCTGGTCGGCCTGCTCCTGCACGTACGTGCGGTAGGCGGAGACCGCGGCGTCCAGCTTGGGGTCGCGCTTGGCGCTCGCGCTCTTACCGCTGACGGTCACCTTCTGGCGGATGCCTTTGCCCTTCATGCCGGGCTTGCAGGCGATCTCGTACGAGCCGGCCTTGACCTCGGCGGTGATCTCCGCGCTCGTGCCGGGCCCGATGTTCTCCCGCTCGGTGACGATCCGGTCGCCGGGGGCGTAGAGGTACACCTCGGTGACCTTGGAGCCCTTGTTCTGCACGGCGAAGCGGACATGTCCGGCGGGGAACTCCTTGGCGGAGAGCTCACAGCTGCTGTCCGTGGCGGTCACCTCGACCGTTCCCTTTCCGCCACCGCCTTTGCCGTCGTTCTTCGCGGCGCAGCCGGCGACGGCGGTGACGGCCGTGGCCGCGGCTATGGCGGCAACGGCGGAGGTGCGAAGGGCTCGCATACGGGGCTCCAAGCGGGCTCGGATGTACGGGTTCGACGTACGGGAACGATAGAGGGTCACTGAGGTCGCCACTAAGGCAGCCCTAACTTACGTGAGGCTTACCTATTCCTGCCCACCGATTCCCGTGATCCCGCTCTCATGAACAACGGCCTGATTACGGATTGACATGTGCCGGGTCACGGGATAGTCATGCGCCGGTCAAGGTAAGGGCCGGTCCTGCCGGCCGGCCATGACGGGCGTGGTACGGGCGCATTCCGGTCCGCCGGGGCGGAATCCGCGCCACCGGGGAGGCGGTTGCGGGGCGGTGACGGGGCGGTTGTGGCGGAATCGGACCGCCCGGAGCGGCCCCGTCCCGGCCCGCGGTTCAATGGCCGGATGATCGATCTTGATGTGCTCCGGGTGTTCTGCGGTCCGGACGGGGGCGGGGGCAATCCGCTGGGCGTCGTCCGCGACGGGGCGGCCGTCCCCGATGCCGCGGGTCGCGCCGCGCTCGCGGCCGAACTCGGCTTCAGCGAAACCGTCTTCCTCGACGACGCGGCCCGCGGCACCGTCGACATCCACACCCCGTGCACCCGTCTCCCGTTCGCCGGGCATCCGTTGGTCGGTCTGGCCTGGTTGCCGCGTCTCCATCCGGACGGCAGCATCGCCGTCGGGGGGCGGGTGCGCCGCGGGACGCCGTAGCGCCCGCACGGCCGGACGGGCGGCAACGGGCGCAGGGTGGCCGGACACCGCCGGCCGAGGTCCGACGAGACAGCTAAGCGCTCAGCGGGAACTGCTCGCCCAGCTCGCGGAAGACCGCGCTGTTCAGGCGGAACGCGCGCTTGCACTCGTCGACGACGCGCTGCTTCTCCAGGTCGTCGACCGGCAGCGCGTCCAGCAGTGCCCGGTATTCGCGCTTGAAGGCGGCCGGGTTGGGGATGCCCTCGAAGACGTAGAACCGCACGCCGTCTCCCTTGCGGGCGAAGCCCCAGGTCTTCTCGGCGGTGCCGCGGATGATCTGGCCACCGGAGAGATCGCCGAGATAGCGGGTGTAGTGGTGGGCGACGAAACCGCCCGGCCAGGTGTGGGCGCAGGCCGCCACCCGGTCCGCGTAGGCGGCGGTGGCCGGCAGGGGCGCGAGGCCGGTGCGCCAGCGGGGCCCGCCGAGATGGGCGAGATCGCGCTCCAGCTCGGGGGTGCGGGCCAGCTCCGGCCGGAGGAAGGGGCCCGCGACCGGGTCGGCGGCGAGCGCGTCGGAGACGTCCTCCAGGGCCCGGTAGACGAACCACAGTTGCTCGGTGTAGCGCCGGTAGGCGGGGATGCCGAGCCCGCCGCCGAGGAGATCGCTCATGAAGGAGGAGTTCTCGGCCTCGGTGTGCTGCTCGTGGGACGCGGTGCGGATGACCGTCGAGAACGGGGTGGACGGAACGGCCGGTGCGGACGGACGCGGGCTGGACGCTTCCAAGGCGGGCCTCCGGGGACCGAGGGGCGGACGGGAACGGGCCGGCGCGGAGTCTCGCCACTGCCGAGGCTCAGCCGACGCCACCCGTTCCCGACGTCCTGTCGCTACCCAGCCTACGCCCGTTCCCGACACCTTGTCGGTAAAGAGTGTCCCCGCTCCCGTCAGGGCAGCGTGAGGATCTCGGCCCCGGTGTCCGTCACCACCAGCGTGTGCTCGAACTGCGCGGTCCGCTTGCGGTCCTTGGTCACCACCGTCCAGCCGTCGTCCCACATGTCGTAGTCGTAGGACCCCAGCGTCAGCATCGGCTCGATCGTGAAGGTCATGCCGGGCTTGATGTCGGTGGTGTGATGCGGGCTGTCGTAGTGCGGAACGATCAGGCCGGAGTGGAAGGAGGAGTTGATGCCGTGACCGGTGAAGTCCCGCACGACTCCGTACCCGAAGCGCTTGGCGTAGGACTCGATGACCCGGCCGATGATGTTGATCTGCCGGCCCGGCTTGACGGCCTTGATCGCGCGGTTGAGCGCCTCACGGGTGCGCTCGACCAGCAGCGTGGACTCCTCGTCCACGTCGCCGCACAGGTAGGTGGCGTTGTTGTCGCCGTGCACACCGTTGATGTACGCGGTGACGTCCAGGTTCACGATGTCGCCGTCCTTGAGGACGGTCGAGTCCGGGATGCCGTGGCAGATGACCTCGTTGAGCGAGGAGCACAGGGACTTGGGGAAGCCGCGGTAGCCGAGGGTGGACGGGTAGGCGCCGTGGTCGCACATGAACTCGTGGGCGACCCGGTCCAGTTCATCGGTGGTCACGCCCGGCGCGATGAGCTTGGCGGCCTCCGCCATCGCCTGCGCGGCGATCCGGCCGGCGATCCGCATCTTCTCGATCGTTTCGGCGTCCTGCACCTCGGGCCCCGTGTAAGGGGTGGGCGCATCCTTCCCGACGTACTCGGGGCGCGGGATCGAGGCGGGGACGGGGCGGGTGGGGGAGATCTTCCCCGGAACAAGGAGCGACTGGCCAGACATGTCAGCGAGTGTATCCGCGGGCCGTCGGGCAGGATGGTGGCACAAACATCCACAGGAGGCGGCAATGGCGCTGTTCAAGAGGCGTACGGTCGGCAAGCCGGGCGAGTGGTTCTACTGCCTCAACCACCAGACGGTCGAAGAGGGGCCCGAGTGCCGCGCCGCCGACCGCTTCGGCCCGTACGCCACCCGGGAGGAGGCCTCGCACGCCATGGAGACCGCCCGGGAGCGGAATCTGGAGTGGGACACCGACCCGAAGTGGCACGACAAGGGCGCGGGGCAGGGGACGGGCGGCGGGGAGGACGAGTAGCGGGCGGGCGGCAGGGGCCTCCTGACCCCGGCCGCCCGCCCGGCCCCGTTCATCGGACCGACACCGGGTCCGTGTCCTGGGTGCCGGCCCCGGGGCGGCCGCCGGCGCCGGCCCGGTCGTCCGCCCGACCGTCGGCCGTAGCGCCCCGATCGTCTTCCGCAACGGCCCGGCGTTCGCGCATCCGCCGGGC
>NZ_SDIF01000181.1 GCF_004122735.1 Streptomyces sioyaensis
GCCCCAGTACCAGCCCCAGCCCCAGCCGCCGACCGGCTACGGCTTTCCCCCCGCGCCGCAGGCCGGGACGTACGGCTATCCGGTGCCGCCGCAGCAGACCTTCGTGCCGGACCCGTCCTTCGTGCTGCCGCCCCAGGGCCCGCAGTTCCAGCGGCGTTAGGGACGGTCCGGCGCCCGGGGCGGAACCGCCGCCCCGGGGGTGAGCCCGCCGGACCGCGCGCCACCCCGGCGGCTCACACCTTCGACTTGTAGCCCCGCCCCCACTGCAGACCCCAGCCGTACAGCCGGTCGAGCTCCGCCTGGAAGCCGTAGACGTACTTCACCTCGCGGCGCACCACCAGCTCGCCCTTGACGTTCTCCAGCATGAAGACGGCGCAGGAGCGGGCCTGTGGCGCCCGCTCGTCCAGCTTGACCTCCACCCGCGGCCCGCTGCTCGGATAGAGCGTCACGACCGCATGCGTACGGTCGAAGGCCGGCGTGCCGTCGTAGATGTAGACGAAGATCAGCAACCGCTTGATCTCATCGCGGTGATCCAGGTTGATGTAGAGCGTCTCACCGGACCCCGAACCGAAACGGTCGTCGCCGCTGAGCTTCACGAAGGGCGGGGCGTTGAGGTCGCCGAGGAAGTTGCCCAGCGGCTGCACCACGCCCTTGGTGCCGTCCGTGAGCTCGTACAGACCGGCCAGGTCCAGGTCGACATTGACCACGGCCGGCCCCTGCGCCTGCACGATCTCGGGCTTGAACAGCTTGCCCGGATGCCGCAGCAGTCCGCCCGTGGTGTGCCCGCTCCGTTCATGAAAATCGGACGTCCGCATCTGCCAGTGCAGATTGACCCGCAGATGCCCGCTGGCCGCCCCCTGCTTGGTCAGGGAGACGACCGGATTGCGCTTCGTCAGCTCGACCACGTACGACGCGCCGCCGCTGTCGAAGTCGAATTTCGAGGCGCCACCGCGCCACAGATTCCCCAGGAACGACACGTTGCCCACCCCATTCTCGGCCCCAACACGCACGGGGCGGCCCGAGGTCTGCACCCCAGGGCCGCCCCGCAGAGAGCGTTCCTCAATCAGCGCCGTGTCACACTCCGGAAGTCACTTCCGACGTCTTTCCCGCGCTCTCCCCCGGCTTGCCCTCGCGCCGGTTCCGGACCACGGACGAGGCGAAGGAGAGGCCGATCAACACGATGCCCACCAGGCCGGTGAAGACATCGTTGATCTCGTACTTGATCGTGAGGAGCAGGATGACGGCCAGCGCGCCGATGGCGTAGTGCGCGCCGTGCTCCAGGTAGACGTAGTCGTCCAAGGTGCCCTTGCGGACCAGGAAGACCGTCAGCGAGCGGATGTACATCGCGCCGATGCCCAGACCCAGCGCCATCATGAAGATGTCGTTGGTGATGGCGAAGGCGCCGATGACGCCGTCGAAGGAGAAGGACGCGTCGATGACCTCCAGGTAGAGGAACATGAAGAACGCGGCCTTGCCGGCCAGGCCCACGGCCGCGCCGGTGCCCTTCTTCGCGGGAGCCGCCGCGGGCTCGTCGCCCTCTTCTCCTTCCTCCTCCAGCTTGTCCTCGAAGTAGCCGGAGATTCCGCCGACGACGAGATACGTCAGGAGACCCGCGACACCGGCCAGCAGCACCGTGGCGCTCTTGTCACCGGCGCCGTGCGCCGCGGCGGTGGCCACCGTCATCGCGGTCACCAGCAGGACGACCAGCGCGATGATGACGGACAGCATGTCGAGCTTGCCCATCTTGGCCATGGGCTTTTCGATCCAGGACAGCCATTTGTAATCGCGCTCCTCGAAGATGAAGTCGAGGAAGATCATCAACAGGAAGATCCCGCCGAAGGCCGCGATCGCCGGGTGGGCACTGGTGACCAGTTCCTGGTAACGCACCTTGTCATTGATGGCGAGACCGACCGCCTCGATCGGCCCCAGCTTCGCGGTGATCGCGACAATGACGACCGGGAACACCAGCCGCATGCCGAACACCGCGATGAGGATGCCGACGGTGAGGAAGATCTTCTGCCAGAATGCGTTCATCTTGCGCAGGATGCCCGCGTTGATGACGGCATTGTCGAACGAGAGCGAGATCTCCAGGACGGACAGGATCCCGACAATCGCCAGCCCCTGCCACCCCCAGAGCACGCCGGCCAAGGCGAGGCCGAGCGCCGTGATGGCGAACGACCAGCCAAAGGTTTTCAGGAGCACTGCTACCCAATCCCTCGCTGTGTGGGTCCCCCGCGCGCAGCGCGCGGCGCTTTACGAAACGTTGACCCCGAAGTCTAGAGCGATGCCCCGCAGACCCGACGCGTACCCCTGTCCTACTGCCCGGAACTTCCATTCGCCGTTGTAGCGATACACCTCGCCGAAGATCATCGCCGTTTCCCCGGAGGCGTCCTCACTGAGGTCGTAGCGGGCGAGTTCGCTGCCGTCGGTCTGATTGACGACGCGAATGAAAGCGTTGCTGACCTGGCCGAAGCTCTGGCCGCGCGCCTCGGCCTCATGAATCGAGACCGGAAAGACGATCTTGTCGACCGGCTCGGGCACCTGCGAGAGATCGACCAGAATCGACTCGTCGTCGCCCTCTCCCTCTCCGGTGAGGTTGTCCCCGGTGTGCTCGACGGAGCCGTCCGGGCTCTTGAGGTTGTTGTAGAAGACGAAGTACTCGTCCCCCAGCACCCGTCCCGACTGGCACAGCAGTGCGCTGGCGTCGAGATCGAAGGGCGCTCCGGTCGTGGACCGCGCGTCCCAGCCGAGGCCGACCATGATCTGTGTGAGATCCGGAGCGGCCTTGGACAGAGAGACATTGCCCCCCTTGGCAAGCGTGACGCTCATCGTGCGCTTCCTCCCCGATGTCGGTGCGGGCCGTGCCGGGCACGGCCCCGTCCCTTCAAGCGCGTCCGGCGCCGCACTCCCCGGTGAGGGACGTACGGCGCCGGACGCGGTCATTCCTGGACCGGGCGGCCACTGCGCGAGCGCTGCCCGGCCGGGCGTCGACGATCAGATCGCGGCTGCTGCCGATCAGACGTTGACGCCGAAATCCTGCGCGATGCCGCGCAGACCCGAGGCATACCCCTGCCCGATGGCCCGGAACTTCCACTCCGCGCCATTGCGGTACAGCTCGCCGAAGACCATGGCGGTCTCGGTCGAGGCGTCCTCGCTCAGGTCGTAGCGCGCCAGCTCGTTGTTGTCGGCCTGGTTGACCACCCGGATGAAGGCGTTGCGGACCTGGCCGAAGCTCTGCTGACGGGTCTCGGCGTCGTAGATCGACACCGGGAAGACGATCTTGTCGACATCGGCCGGAACAGCGGCCAGATTCACCTTGATCTGCTCGTCGTCGCCCTCACCCTCACCGGTGATGTTGTCACCGGTGTGCTCGACCGAACCGTCCGGGCTCTTCAGGTTGTTGAAGAACACGAAGTTCTGGTCGTTGGCCACCTTGCCCTGGTCGTTCGTCAGCAGGGCGCTGGCGTCCAGGTCGAAGTCCGTACCGGTGGTGGTACGCGCGTCCCAGCCCAGACCGACGACGACGGCGGTCAGATTGGGGGCTTCCTTCGTCAGCGAGACGTTGCCGCCCTTGCTGAGGCTGACTCCCACGAGTCCTCCCAAAGATTCGAGGGGTACGTAAAGATTTGCGCCCCCATCGTGCATGGCATCGGATCAACGAATTGATCCTAGTGACCGGTTCCCACCGATTGCAGATATCGCACCTGGATCCGTGCGGATGTCGGCCCGGTGGGCGCACCCGGCGCCGTGGGAGAGCGCGGCTCAGAGGCTGCCGAGCGCCGTGAGGTAGTCGTTGAGGTCACGGGCGTCGGGCAGGCCGTTGACGACCGTCCAGCGCACCACGCCGTCCTTGTCGATGATGAACGTGCCGCGCACCGCGCAGCCCTTCTCCTCGTCGAAGACGCCGTACGCCCGCGAGACCTCGCCGTGCGGCCAGAAGTCCGACAGCAGCGGGTACTCCAGCCCCTCCTGCTCCGCGAAGACGCGCAGCGAGAACGGGGAGTCGTTGGAGACGGCCAGCAGCTGGACGTCGTCGTTGACGAACTTCGGCAGCTCGTCACGGAGCGCGCACAGCTCACCGGTGCACACACCGGTGAAGGCGAAGGGGTAGAAGAGGAGGACGACGGCCTTCTCGCCGCGGAAGTCGGAGAGCCTGACCAGCTCGCCGTGCTGGTTCTTCAGCTCGACATCCGGAGCCTTCGTGCCGACCTCGATCGCCATGGGGTGCTTCCCTTCCGCTCACTGCCAACAGAACGCGACCAACCCTACGCGCCAGGGTGCACAAGGGGGGAACGCGTCCTGAACAGGGCCGAGCCCCCTCCGGAACAGACGCGGAGGGGGCTCGGGACGAACGTCGGGGCGGTGCGGCTCAGCGCTTGCCGGACTTGGGTGTGACCAGTCGGCTGCCGGCCCAGTCCTTGCCCGCGTTGATGCTCTTGGTCTGGGACAGACCCGCGGTCTGCGCGGCCTCATTGATGTCGCTCGGCTCGACGTACCCGTCGCGGCCGGTCTTCGGGGTCAGCAGCCAGATCTGCCCGCCCTCGTCGATCAGCCCGATGGCGTCCACCAGCGCGTCCGTGAGGTCGCCGTCCTCGTCGCGGAACCACAGCAGTACGACGTCGCAGACGTCGTCGTAGTCCTCGTCGACGAGATCCTGGCCGATCACGGTCTCAATGCCTTCGCGGAGATCCTGATCGACGTCGTCGTCGTAGCCGATCTCCTGGACCACCTGTCCGGGCTCGAACCCCAGCCTGGCGGCAGGGTTGGTCCGCTCCTCCGCGTGGTCCGCGGTCGCGCTCACGGATTGCCTCCTGTCATGTTTCGGAAATGCTCGGGGACCCCGCGCGTGCGCGGAGCATTGGGCGTAGTCCACACGGGCCGGGCGGATCGCGCAAGTACCCGGCGATCCAGACCGCCGAAACGGTGACGTTTGGCGGCGTCTCGCCGCAACCACGACCCTGGCGGGACAAGCCGAAGTGATTCACACCACAGCATTCTGCCGGGTTTGTCGGGTACTCGCGCGAGACTGGTCCCTTCGGGGGGCACCGGCCGGTTCCGGATCTCATTTCGGTGCCCGGACGTCCGTACGCGAAGCACTTTCGACATGAGCGTATGGTTGCGATTTGGCCGACCCGAGAAATCGGCCTTTTCAGCGCCATCTCTCTACGGATGGGTTACCCATCAGTAGAGGTGACGTATCCCTGTGGCTCGGTACACGATGGAAGACGGCGCGACACCAAGGCAGAGACAGCATTCGTCCGTGCACAGGGTCCATAACCTGCAGAGCACGACACGAACCGAACACGAAGGAACAGCGTGGCTTCCGGATCCGATCGAAACCCGATCATCATTGGCGGCCTTCCCAGCCAGGTCCCGGACTTCGATCCCGAAGAGACCCAGGAATGGCTCGACTCGCTCGACGCAGCCGTCGACGAGCGCGGCCGGGAACGTGCCCGCTACCTCATGCTCCGCCTGATCGAGCGCGCCCGCGAGAAGCGTGTGGCCGTGCCCGAGATGCGCAGCACGGACTACGTGAACACCATCGCGACCAAGGACGAGCCGTTCTTCCCCGGCAACGAGGAGATCGAGCGCAAGGTCCTGAACGCGACCCGGTGGAACGCCGCCGTCATGGTCTCGCGTGCCCAGCGGCCGGGTATCGGCGTCGGCGGCCACATCGCCACCTTCGCCTCCTCCGCCTCCCTCTACGACGTGGGCTTCAACCACTTCTTCCGGGGCAAGGACGAGGGCGACGGCGGCGACCAGATCTTCTTCCAGGGCCATGCCTCGCCCGGTGTCTACGCCCGCGCGTTCCTCCTGGACCGACTGTCCGAGGCCCAGCTCGACGCCTTCCGGCAGGAGAAGTCCAAGGCCCCCAACGGCCTGTCCAGCTACCCGCACCCGCGGCTGATGCCGGACTTCTGGGAGTTCCCGACCGTCTCGATGGGCCTCGGCCCGCTCGGCGCGATCTACCAGGCGCGGATGAACCGCTACATGGAGGCGCGCGGTATCGCCGACACCTCCAAGTCGCACGTATGGGCCTACCTCGGCGACGGCGAGATGGACGAGCCCGAGTCGCTCGGCCAGCTGTCCATCGCCGCGCGCGAGGGCCTGGACAACCTGACCTTCGTCGTCAACTGCAACCTCCAGCGCCTCGACGGCCCGGTCCGCGGCAACGGCAAGATCATGCAGGAGCTGGAGTCGCAGTTCCGCGGCGCCGGCTGGAACGTGATCAAGCTGGTGTGGGACCGCAGCTGGGACCCGCTGCTCGCGCAGGACCGCGACGGCATCCTGGTCAACAAGCTCAACAGCACGCCCGACGGTCAGTTCCAGACGTACGCCACCGAGACCGGTGCCTACATCCGTCAGCACTTCTTCGGCGACGACCAGCGGCTGCGCGCCATGGTCGAGAACATGACCGACGACCAGATCCTGCACCTGGGCCGCGGCGGTCACGACCACAAGAAGATCTACGCGGCGTACGCGGCGGCCAAGGCCCACAAGGGCCAGCCGACGGTGATCCTCGCGCAGACCGTCAAGGGCTGGACGCTCGGCCCGAACTTCGAGGGCCGCAACGCGACCCACCAGATGAAGAAGCTGACGGTCGCCGACCTCAAGGGCTTCCGTGACCGGCTGCACCTGCCGATCCCGGACAAGGACCTGGAGGACGGCCTGCCGCCGTACTACCACCCGGGCCGGAACTCCGAAGAGATCCAGTACATGCACGACCGCCGCAAGGGCCTGGGCGGATATGTGCCCACCCGGCTCGTGCGCGCCAAGCCGCTGGCGCTGCCGGACGACAAGGCCTACGCGGGCGCCAAGAAGGGCTCGGGCCAGCAGAAGATCGCCACGACGATGGCGTTCGTGCGGGTGCTGAAGGACCTGATGCGGGACAAGGAGATCGGCAAGCGCTTCGTGCCGATCGCGCCCGACGAGTACCGCACCTTCGGTATGGACGCGTTCTTCCCGTCGGCGAAGATCTACAACCCGCTGGGCCAGCAGTACGAGTCGGTCGACCGCGAACTTCTCCTTGCCTACAAGGAGTCGCCGACCGGCCAGATGCTGCACGACGGCATCACCGAGGCGGGCTGCACGGCCTCGCTGATCGCGGCGGGCTCCGCCTATGCCACGCACGGCGAGCCGCTGATCCCGGTCTACGTCTTCTACTCGATGTTCGGGTTCCAGCGCACCGGTGACCAGTTCTGGCAGATGGCCGACCAGCTCGCGCGCGGCTTCGTGCTCGGCGCCACCGCCGGCCGTACGACGCTGACCGGTGAGGGTCTGCAGCACGCCGACGGCCACTCCCAGCTGCTGGCCTCGACGAACCCGGCCTGTGTCGCCTACGACCCGGCCTACGGCTACGAGATCGCGCACATCGTCAAGGACGGTCTGCGGAGGATGTACGGCGAGAACTCCGAGGACATCTTCTACTACCTGACCGTCTACAACGAGCCGATCCAGCACCCGGCGGAGCCGGCCGACGTCGATGTCGAGGGCATCCTCAAGGGCCTGCACCGCATCAAGCCCGGCGAGAAGGGCGAGCACGCCGCCCAGATCCTCGCCTCGGGTGTCGCGGTGCCGTGGGCGGTCGAGGCCCAGCAGATCCTCGCGGACGAGTGGAACGTCAAGGCCGATGTCTGGTCGGCGACGTCCTGGAACGAGCTGCGTCGCGACGCGGTGGAGATCGAGGAGCACAACCTTCTGCACCCGGAGGAGGAGCAGCGCGTCCCGTACGTGACGCAGAAGCTCCAGGGCGCCGAGGGCCCCACGCTCGCGGTCTCGGACTGGATGCGGGCGGTGCCCGACCAGATCGCGCGCTGGGTTCCCGGCACATACCAGTCGCTGGGCGCCGACGGCTTCGGCTTCGCGGACACCCGTGGCGCGGCCCGTCGCTTCTTCCACATCGACGCGCAGTCCATCGTCCTCGGCGTGCTCACCGAGCTCGCCAAGGAGGGCAAGGTCGACCGGTCGCTGCTGAAGCAGGCGATCGACCGCTACCAGCTCCTGGACGTCTCGGCCGCCGACGCGGGTGAGGCCGGCGGCGACGCCTGACCTCTCCGCGGCCGACCGCCGCAGCTTCCGCACCGCGCCCCTCGACCCGCGTCCTTCGCCGGTCGGGGGGCGCGGTGCTGTGCGGTGGGAGAAGCAGGAGGGGTGAGAAGGGCGAGTGGGGCGAGAGGCTCGGGTGCGCGGGGAGTCCGCAGGCGGCCGGGTCAGCGTTCCCATACCTTGAACGCCCTTACCTGGTAGGGGGATCGGGGCACCCAGGTGCCGCCGCCCGGATAGGTGTCGAACTCGGCGGTCTCGGCGCACTCCGCGCTCTGGTAGGTGGTGACCGGCCGGCCGGTGCGGTTGGCGAGCGCCGCGGCGGTGCCGCCCTTGGGCAGCGGGATGCAGCTCTCGATGTCGGTGTCGGACAGCTCGTAGGTCCGCCGCGTGCCGCCGAAGCCGGCCGCCGGCCAGAGGCAGAGCTGGCCCGCGGCGCAGTCCCCCGCGGCGGCGGCCCGGGCGCCGGTGACCGCCTGCGCTGCCGGGGTGCCGGTGGTTGCTTGCGCTGCCGGGGTGCTGGTGCCGGTGGCCGCTTGCGCGGCTGGGGTTCCGGTGGCGGGTGGTACGGCGAGTGCGGCGGCCAGTGCGGTGAGGCCGGTCGCGAGTGCGGTGATGTGGGGCGTACGCGGACGCAGTCGCATGGGAATCTCCCCCGTGGAGTACGGCGTCCCGCTGTGGGCCGGCTGCCCGCGGCGGGTGCTTCGGCTTCGAGCTTCGCGAGGGTGCGGCGCGGCTGCCAAGGCCGTGGCGGCTGTCCCACCCGGATCAGGTATGTGGACGAGCGGAACGGTCCGGAGCCGGGCGCCAGTGCACGGTGTTGACGCGGGGCGGGGCGGCGGCAGCGGAGGGCAGAAACCGTTCTCCCCAGGGCGTGCCGCGGGCCCGTGCGGACGTGCCGCCCCGGAGGACCGCAGGCGGGGCGAGGGTTCCCGTGACGGCTCATCCGGATGAGGGATTCACCGCTCCGGACGGGGCCAACTGCCGTGGGGCGTAAGGAGGATGGGGCGGGCGGAGGCCCCGAACGGCGGGTTGACGCGGCCTGCTGACGTCCGGCTGAGGCTGCCGCGCCGGGACCGCACACGACGGCGCGCGGCCGGCCGAGGATTCCTCGGGCCGGCCGCGCGCCGGTGGGGTGTGGTGCGGGTTCGCGATGGCGATGGCGCCAGGACCGTACGGCTCCCGGCCCCGGGCGCCGGT
>NZ_SDIF01000182.1 GCF_004122735.1 Streptomyces sioyaensis
TGACCGACAACGGCGGAATCTTCGGACCTGGACGACTCATACCCAACCAACGACGAATCTTCGACTCAGGTCACTAGGCAGTTTCGTTTGGATCAGCCGGTCGTTGGTCCGGGAGTGCCGTTAACAGATGCGCTATGGAGGCGCATCGAGCCGTTGCTTCCGGACCGGACACCGAAGCGGGGTGGACGCTGGCGTGACCACCGCGAGGTGATCGACGCGATCGCCTTCAAGTTCCAGACCGGAACGCAGTGGGTCCACCTGCCGGAGAAATACGGCAACTGGAGAGGCGTCTACAACCGGCTGCGGATGTGGGCCCTCGACGGCACCTGGGAGCGAGTGTTGACCGCGCTGATGGCCCAGGCCGATGTGGACGAGGACCTGACCTGGGCCGTGTCGGTGGACGCCACGATCGTGCGGGCTCACCAGCACGCCGCCGACCCCGCCCGCAAAAAGGGGGCCCCGGCCGGAGAACCGGCCGACCATGCCATCGGCCGGTCCCGCGGCGGGCTGAGCACGAAGATTCATCTCGCCGCAGATGCCCGCTGCCGCCGCCTCGCGTTCGTTCTCACCGCCGGACAGGCCGGGGACGCACCCGCTTTCACGGACGTGATGGCCCGCTTGCGCGTTCCCCGCCGCCGCGGAAGGCCGCGGACCCGGACGGACGTGGTCCTGGCGGACAAGGCATACTCCTCCCGCGCCATCCACGACCGCCTGCGCAAACGCGGCATCCGGACGGTGATCCCGATTCCGGCCGACCAACGCGGGCACCGACTGCGACGTGGCAGCCAGGGCGGCAGGCGCCGGCTTTCGACCGTGAGACCTACAAGCAGGGCAACACCGTCGAGCGGTGCATCAACCGCCTCAAGCAGTGGCGAGAATTCGCCACCCGCTACGAGAAGACCGCAACCGTCTACCTGACCGGACTCCACATCGCAGGCATCTTCCTCTGGTCAGCCCGATGATCCAAACGAAACTGCCTATGGGCCCGGGTCAGGCCGAAGCCTCGTCCAGCAGCTTGAGTTCGGCCTCCGTCAGGGTCAGCTCCGCCAACCCCAGCAACGCGGGCAGCTGGCTCACCGTGCGGGCGCTGGCAATGGGGGCCACGACGGTGGGCTGGGCGGCGAGCCAGGCCAGGGCGACGGTGGCGATTTCGGCCTCGTGGGCGGCGGCGACGGAGTCGAGGGCCGTCAGGACGCGGAGGCCGCGGTCGGTGTCCAGGTGCGTGGCGGCCTTCGCCGTGCGGGCGCTGTCGACCGTGCTGCCCGGGCGGTACTTGCCGGTCAGGAAGCCGGAGGCGAGGGCGTAATACGGCACCGCGGCCACGCCGTTGCGGGCCGCCACGTCGGCGAGTTCGCCCTCGTAGGTGTCGCGGGAGACCAGGTTGTAGTGCGGCTGGAGGGCGACGTAGCGGGCCAGGCCCTCGCGGTCGGAGAAGGCCAGGGACTCCTCCAGGCGCTGCGCCGAGATGTTGGAGGCGGCGATCTCGCGGACCTTGCCGGCCCGGACGAGGTCGTCGAGGGCGGTGAGGAACTCCGAGACCTCGACCGATTCGTCGTCGTAGTGGGTGTAGTAGAGGTCGAGGTAATCGGTGCGCAGACGGGTCAGGGATTCGTCGACCGCGGCCTTGATCGTCGCGGCGGACAGGCCCTTGTAGGCCGGGTGGGCGCCGACCTTGGTGGCGATGACGACGTCGGAGCGATTGCCGTGCGAGGCCAGCCAGTTGCCGATGACGGTCTCGGACTCACCGCCCTTGTTGCCCGGGGCCCACGCCGAGTAGACATCGGCGGTGTCGATGAAGTTGCCGCCGCCCGCGACGTACGCGTCGAGCACGGCGAAGGACTCGGCCTCGTCGGCCGTCCAGCCGAAGACATTGCCGCCCAGGGAGAGCGGGGAAACGGAGAGCGAACCGAGGGGCGTGCGGTTTCGGGGGCCTGGAGTCACGGTCATGCATGGTGCAGCGTCGGCGGGACGGCAGTTATTCCTGTTTCCTCCCGCCCACGCCACACCTCGCGCGGCCGCGCCATACCTTGCACGGCCGCGCTACACCTCGCCCGGCCGACGCCCAACGTGCGCCTGCCGTCAGGGCATGACAGGCGTTACACGTTGATCCCGTGGTCCCGCAGCCACGGCATCGGGTCGATCGGGTCGCCGGCGCCGGGGCGCACCTCAAGGTGGAGATGGGGGCCGGTGACGTTGCCGGTGGCGCCGACGCGGGCGATGACGTCGCCGGTGTTGACCTTGCCGGAGGTCTTCACCATCGAGGACAGATGGCAGAACCAGAGTTCGGTGCCGTCGTCGAGGGTGAGGACGATGCGGTAGCCGTACGAACCGGCCCAGCCGGCCTGGGTGATGGTGCCGGAGTGGATGGCCTTGACGGGCGTGCCGGTCGGTGCGGCGAAGTCCTGTCCGGTGTGGTCCGCGGCCCAGCGGTCGCCCGCCTCGCCGAAGCCGGCGGTCAGGGTGAAGGAGGCGACCGGGGCGGTGAAGCTCTGTGCCAGTTTGGCGAGGCGCTCGGCCTCCGCCTTCCGGCGGGCCGCTTCTTCGGCCTTGCGCTTGGCCTCCATCTCGGCTGCCTTCTTGGCCGCTGCGGCCTTCTCGGCCGACTGCTGGTGGGCGGTGGCTTCCTTCTCGGCCAGTTGGACAGCGCTGTGTTCGGCGGTGTCGCGGGCCTCCTGCTCGGCGGCGCCCTGCTGCGCGTCGGCCTGCTGGAGGATCCGGCTGCGCAGCGCCTCGCCGGGGCCGGCGGACCCGTCCTCCGCGCCCGTGCGGGTGGCCTGGGTGAGGGGGCCGGAGGCGGCGGCAACCGTGGAGCCGGATGCCGGGGCGGCGTCCGTGGAGGAGCCCGCGTCCGATATGAGGCCGCCGACGACGGGGAGGGACGCGGCATCCGGGAGCGCGTCGGAGAGGTCGTCGGCCATCCCGCCGACGTCGGGCATCGAGATCGGAACCGGCGGGCGGTCCTCGGCCGAGGCCATTCCGCTCGCGCCGACCGCGGCGATCACGCCGACACCCAGGACCGTGCCGCCGCGGGCGAGGCCGCCCGAGCGCTGCTTGGCCACGCGGTGCTTACCGCGGACGGATCGGACGGATTCCTCGGTGGGATTCCATTCCTCCCACGGACCGTCGCCGTTCCCGCCCGGATCACCGGGGCCGGGGAAGGCACCGCGGTCATCGAGTCGGTCATCGAACTCGTAGGCGGACGGACCCTCGGGGGCAGGCCTGTTGGACGCCACGGAGGCGCACTCCTTTCCTTCCTTCTCGCCTACCGGGTTAGCTGACGGGTTCGGAGCAGGAAGGTCTCCTACGGGCGCCCGCTGGCGGAGGGCGTCCGATTCACCCCAAGGAAGTGGTTCCCCGGTTCCCTTGGTGCAGTTCGAGGTGCTGGGGGTGCGTGAAAAGCGCGTGCGGGATTCGGCGTCGGCGCACGGTGCCGTCTCTTGCGACGGCTGGGACGACCGCGCTCCGTTATCGGACAGTAATAGAGATCGCATCCGAATTCCAAGCCTTCCCGCGAATCCATACGGCCGGTACCCAAGCTCTGGCATGGACTTCTTGCCCCATCGGGGTCGCAACCGGACGAGTTGCCCGCCCGGCTCTAAACGATCTCGCGGTGATTGTGCGTCAGTTGTTATGCGGAGGGGTGCCCCTCAGTGACGGACCGTGAGAGCAGTAACGTCGGATCATGGTCGTCAACACCGGGAACGTCGAGGGCGCCGCCGGTGGCGCGTGGGCAGTGGCGGAGCGGTACCGGGAGTTCTCCTGGCGCGAGGCGCGGGGGCGGTCCGAGGCGCACGAGGAGTTGAGCGCGCGGATCGGCCACGACCAGGAGTTCTGCGAGTTGCTGGCGGGGTCGCTGCCGGCCGGCGAGAAGCAGCAGCCGGCCCTGCTGCTCGCCGCCGTCCGCCATCTCGACGGCCCGCACGCCGATCTGGGCCCGCGCGGTGCGGCCGCGTACGCACGCTGGCGCGAGTGGACGGTCCGGCACTGGGACGAGGTGCGCGCGGTCGTCATGCGGCGCACCGCCCGGACCGACGAACCGGCCCGCTGCACCGCGCTGCTGCCGCTGCTCGCCGGGCTGCCACAGCCGCTGGCCCTACTGGAGGCCGGGTCGTCCGCGGGGCTGGGCCTGCACCCCGACCGCTATCGGTACCGCTACGCGCATGCCTCGTACGACGCGCATGCCCCGTATGCGGACGAAGCGGAGGAGGGGGCAGGACGGGCGGACGGTGCGGACCCTGGTGCCGAGATCGAGGCGGGGGCGCCGGGGAGCCCGGCGGTGTTCGGGTGCCGTACGGACTGGGCGGCCCATGAGCTGGCCTGCCGGCTGCCAAGGATCGTCTGGCGGGCGGGGATCGCGCCCGATCCCCTCGACCCGGTGGCCGAGCCCGACGATCTGCGCTGGCTGCAGGCGCTCGTCTGGCCGGGCGACGGGGAGCGGGCGGCGCGGCTGTCGGCGGCCGTCGAGGCGGTGCGGGCGGCGCCGCGGCCGCGGATCGTGCGCGGGGATCCGCTCGGCGAACTGCCCGCGCTCGCCGCCGAGGCGCCGCCCGAGGCCACCCTGGTCATCTTCCACAGCGCCGCGCTGGGCGGCCTTCCGCCCGCCCGCCGCGAGGAGTTCGCGCGTCTCGTACGCTCGCTGCTCGACGCGCGGGCCGGCGGCGGGCACTGGATCTCCCACGAGCATCACTCCGTCCTGCCGTGGCTCACCACGCCCGCGCAGCGCTCGCCCCACCCGGACCCGCAGAGCCCCCTCCTCACCCTCGCCCTGGACGAACACCCGGTCGCCCTCACCGGCCCGTACGGGCAGAGCCTGCACCGGCTCCCGGGCGCGGCGCACGCACCGGGGAGCTGAGCCCCGGCCGCGTCCCGTACGGCCCCACCCCTACTCCACCCCTACTCCCCCATCGGCCGCTGCACCGCCAGCAGGGCCACATCGTCCGCCGGTTCGCCGCCCGTGTGCCGGGTGATGTCCTCGACGAGGGTGTCCAGGAGGGCGTCCGGGTCCGGGAAGCGGCCGCCACGCAGTCTGCCCGGCGGGTGGTAGCAGCGGCCGAACAGATCACGGGCCGCGGTCACCCCGTCGGTGAAGCAGAGCAGCAGCGCACCGGCCGGGAAGAACGTCTCGTCCGGCCGGCCGGGCGAGCCGCCCATCCCGCCCGTCCCCAGGGGGAGCCCGGGCTCCGCGGGAAGCAGTTCGCGCAGCCCGCCGTCCGGGGTGAGCAGCAGGGGGGACGGGTGCCCGCGGTGGAGCACACGCAGAACGGACGGCCCACCGGCGGGGATCTCGGCAAGGAGGGCGGTGGCGAAGTGCTCGGACCGTTCGGGTCCGTCGCAGCGCTCACGCTCCCGTTCCAGCGCCCGCTCCAGCCGGTTCGCCACCGCCTCCAGCGTGGCCTCGTGATCCGCAGCCTCGCGGAACGCACCGAGGACGGCCATCGCGGACACCACCGCCGGCAAGCCCTTGCCGCGTACGTCGCCGACGATCAGCCGTATGCCGTGCGGGGTCTCCTGCACCGCGTAGAGGTCCCCGCCGGCCCCGGCGGCCGTCCGCCCGCCCAGATAGCGGGCGGCGACGGCGAACCCGGCGAGCTCGGCGGGCGGCGTGGGCAGTACGGCGCGCTGGGCGGCCTCCGCGGCCTCCTGTACGGCGGCCGGGTGCCCGCCGCTTTGCCGCACCACCCGGTTGATGCCCAGCGCGAGCAGGGAGACGGCGAGGACCAGGACGATCTCCGTCACCGCGGCCCGGCGGTCCTGGGCGGCACCACGGTAGACGACGGTCCAGACCTCGCCGAGCGTGGCGGCCAGGGCCGTCAGGGCGGTGGTCCGCAGCGAGGACAGCGGCGCGGCGATCGGCGGTGCGGCGGCGAAGAACGGGGCGGCGGTGTAGCCGGGCGGCGTCGCCATCCCGAAGGCGAGGCCGCCGACGATCAGCAGGGCCGGGAGCCGGCGCACCAGACGGCGGACGGACGGGGGCACCGGGGCCCGCCGCTCCCCGCCGCCCTCAGGGGCTGCCGCATCTTCGCGTCTCCGCACCGGCCTCTTCCCCTGCTGCCCGTCCGCACGGGCACCTAAGTGGCCGTCTCGCCGTCCTCAGGGTTGCCCGTACGGGACCGGGCGGCGAATCGCCGGGGGCCGGACGGGTCACCCGCAGGGGCCGGACGGGCGCGGGGAGCCGCGGGTCTCCCCGGCCGCCCCCGCACCGGGCTCGGCACACCCCAGCGCCACCCGCCTCAGGGGCACTTGGCACCGCCCCGGACACCGGCGGACGACGAAGGCCCGGACCGTCTCCGGCCCGGGCCCCAGGTGCCGCCGCTCGGCACTCCGGACGGCTCTCCCGTCCGCTTCTGGTGGGCCATCAGGGGCTCGAACCCTGAACCAATGGATTAAAAGTCCACTGCTCTGCCAATTGAGCTAATGGCCCGCACCGAGCAGCATAGCCCGAGGAGGTGCCACAGCCCGAAGGCATTAGCCGTACGGCCGCCCCGCGGGGTGGCGCGGGGCCGCTCCCGGGGGCGTCCGCCTCCCCCAACGCACAGGGCCCGTACGGCACTTGCGTGCGTACGGGCCCTGCGTCAGCGCTGTGGATCAGCGCCCGCGATCAGCCGTTGCGCTTCCAGCGCGGCTTGTCCTCGCGGCGGCCGAAGGAGCCGGTCGTGGCGCCACGGTGGTCGTCGCGGCGGCCGTAGGGGCGGTCGCCGCCGGAGCGGTGGCCACCGGAGGAGGGACGGCCACCGGAGCGGTCGTCGCGGTTGAACGGACGGTCGCCGCCACCGGAGCGGTAGCCGCCGGAGGACCGGCCGCCGGAGCGGTCGTCACGGTTGAACGGGCGGCTGGGACGGTCCCCGCGGTCGCGGTTGAAGCCACCACGGTCGTCCCGGCGGTCGAAGGAACGCCCACCCGAGCGGTCGTCACGACGGTCGCGGTTGAAACCGCCACGCTCGCCACCACGGTCATCGCGGCGGTCGAAGGAACGCCCACCGGAACGGTCGTCACGACGGTCGCGGTTGAACCCGCCGCGGTCGTCCCGGCGGTCGAAGGAACGCCCGCCCGAGCGGTCGTCACGACGGTCGCGCTGGAAGCCGCCACGGTCGCCACCGCGGTCACGGTTGAAGCCACCGCGGTCCTCGCGGCGGTCCCCACGGTCGAAGGAACGGCCACCGGAGCGGTCGTCACGGCGGTCGCGGCGGTCGAAGTTGCCCCGCTCGTCGCGGCGCTCGTCCGACGCGGCGCTCTGGGCCGGTACGGCAACCTCGGCAGCGGCCTCGGCCTCGGCGGTCTCCGCGGCGGCGGCCAGCGCCTCCGCCGGGTCCTCGCCACGCTCGCGGGCGGCGCGGGCGGTCAGCCGGTCGGCCTCCTCGCGCAGCTCGGTGGCGCGGCGCTGCAGGCGCTCCAGCTCGCGGGTGAGCTCGCCCACCTCACGCTCGGCCTGCTTGGCGGAGTTGTTGGCCGACTCGGCCTGCACCTCGGTGAGCGAGCGCGCGCCGGTGATCCGGGCGACGTCCTCGTCGAAGGCACCGGAGCCGCCGACGATGTGGCGCGAGGCGTCCACGCCCGCGTCCTCCATCAGGCGGAAGATCTGCCGGCGCTGGTGCGGCAGCGACAGCGAGACGACCGTGCCGGACTGGCCGGCGCGGGCGGTACGGCCCGAGCGGTGCAGGTAGTCCTTGTGGTCACCGGCCGGGTCGACGTTCAGGACCAGGTCGATGCCGTCGACGTGGATACCGCGGGCGGCGACGTCGGTGGCGACCAGCGCGTTGACGTAACCGTCCTTGAAGTCCGCGAGCACCCGGGTCCGCGCGCCCTGTGTCATGCCGCCGTGCAGCGCGTCCGCCTTCACACCGGACTCGACGAGCTGCTCGGCGATGCGGTCGGCGCCCAGCTGGGTGCGGACGAAGATGATGGTGCGGCCCTTGCGGGCGGCGATGGCGGCGGTGACCGGCGCCTTGTCCTTCGGCTTCACGACCAGGACGTGGTGGGTCATGGTGGTGACGTTGCCCTGGGCGCTGTCGACCTCGTGGCTGACCGGGTTGGTCAGGTAGCGCTTGACCAGGGTGGAGATCTCGTTCTCCATCGTGGCGGAGAACAGCATCCGCTGGCCGCCGTCCGGCACCTGGTCGAGCAGCTCGGTGACCTCGGGCAGGAAGCCCAGGTCGGACATCTGGTCGGCCTCGTCGAGGACCGCGACCTGGACGTTGTCCAGGGAGCAGGCGCCGCGGTTGATGATGTCGCGCAGCCGGCCCGGGGTGGCGACGAGGATGTCGACGCCGCGCTCCAGGGCGTAGATCTGGTTGCCCATGGACGTACCGCCGCAGACGACCTTCATCTTCAGGCCCAGGACGTCGCCGTAGGGCTGGAGGGCGTCCGCGACCTGCATCGCGAGCTCACGGGTCGGGGTGAGGATGACCGCGCGCGGCTTCTTCTTCTCGGTGTGGCCGCCGGCGAGCTGCGCCAGGGTCGGCAGACCGAAGGAGAGCGTCTTGCCGGAGCCGGTGCGGCCGCGGCCGAGGATGTCCTTGCCGGCCAGCGCGTCCGGAATGGTCGCGGCCTGGATCGGGAAGGGGGTGGTGACGCCGTTCTGCGCGAGCTTGCGGACGACGCCCTCGGGCAGTCCGAGATCGGCGAAGGTGACGGTGTCGGTGTCGGTCTCGGGCGCCTCGTCGGCTGCCGTCACCTGGGAGACCGCCTGCTCGTCGGCTGCGGGCATGACGGACTGCTCAGTGGAAATGGACATGCGAAATGCGAAACCTTCCGGAGTCTCGGCACGCGCCCAAACTCCGTGTGTTTCACAACGACCGCCTCTATGCGGTCAGCCACGGCAAGGGAGAGAACGCGCCACGCGGCGCGCTTCTGTTCTGGCGCCGGGCAAATGGGATCAAACGATCTACCACCATACGCACTCCGCACCCCGGATGGCAAATGGCCTTCTGACCACGCCTTCCGCCCCACGCGCGGCACGCTCACCCGGGCCACCGACAGCCCTCGTGCCCGGCCCTGCGCCGGTCCCCACCGACCCCCTCCTCGCCCCCTGGCCCTACGCCTCGTCCCCGTACACGTCCGACTGCGACGCCACCGGCGAGACGGGGGACGGCCCGGACGCCTGGGTGCTGGGCGGCGGCGCGGGGGTGGTCGGCGGCGGCGACGGCTGTGCGGGAGGCGTGGCGGTGGGGGCCGTACGGCGGGAGCGGTAGGCGCTGCGGACGGCTGCGGGCAGTGCGCGTACGCCGTCGGAAAC
>NZ_SDIF01000183.1 GCF_004122735.1 Streptomyces sioyaensis
GGGTGGGCGGGTGGAGAGGGGAGGTTCGGGCGCGGAGGCGGACCCCGCCTACTCGGCCCCCACCGCCGGGTTCGTCACGGCCGGGCGGCGGCTGGCGATGACCTTCCTGGCGAGCGAACGGGGGCTGGTCAGGAAGCCCACGCCCCAGGCCATGTGCATGGTGGCCAGGGCGAGGGGGATCTGGAGACGCGCCTTCGGCGACAGGCCCTTGCCGGCGGGCACCGAGCCCGCGGCGATGGCGGCGAGATAGCCCCCCGGGACGATCAGCGCCCACGGCGTGACCGCCGCGCCGGCCACCAGGCCCGCCGCGATGGCGCACACCGCGGTCGGCGGCGCCAGGTAGCGCAGATTGATCGATCCAGCGTGGTAACGGGCGACGACATGGCGCCACTTGCCGTAGTCCTTGTACTGCTTGGCCAGCGCCCGGACGCTCGGCCGCGGGCGGTACTGGACCTTCAGCTCGGGTGAGAACCAGATCGCGCCGCCGGCCTCCCGGATGCGGAAGTTCAGCTCCCAGTCCTGGGCGCGGATGAACTCCTCGTTGTAGCCGCCCTGCTGCTCCAGCGCCTCGCGCCGGAAGACGCCGAGGTAGACGGTCTCGGCCGGGCCCGCCTGTCCACCGGTGTGGAAGGCGGCATTGCCCACGCCGATCCTGGACGTCATCGCGGCGGCGACCGCGTCCTCCCAGGCGTTCTCCCCCTCGGCGTGCATGATGCCGCCGACGTTCGCCGCGCCGGTCTCCTCCAGGAGGCGCACGGCGGTGGCGATGTAGTTCCGCGAGAGCATGCCGTGGCCGTCGACCCGCACCACGATGGGATGCCGGGACGCCTTGATCGCGGCGTTCAGCGCGGCCGGCGTACGGCCGGTGGGGTTCGGCACCGTGTGCACCCGGGGGTCCTCGGCGACAAGCTCGGCGGCGATCTCGTCCGTACGGTCCGTGGACGGGCCGAGGGCGATCACCACCTCCATCTCTCCGGCGTACTCCTGCTCCAGGATGTGCCGGACCGAATTGCGCAGGTGACGTTCCTCATTGAGCACCGGCATGATCACGGAGACGGCCGGGGGCTGCTGCTGCGGCATGGTTCCTCAGGGGTTACGGCCCGCGGCGGCCGCCAGCGACGGCAGCGCCCGCCGGGAGACTGCAGTATCGCGCCTCACGTTACCGCGAACGGGGGACACCCTCGGGCGCAGCCGGGTGGCCGGGCGGCGGATGCCCGGCGTGTGGTGCTTTGCAGCCGATCGTATGGGCCTACGGTGTCCTCGCCGGCTTCGTCCCCACCCGCCTCCTCACCGTCCTGCCCCGCTCCCCCGCCGGGCACCGCTCACGCCCGTCCAGCCGCGGAGGTGTCCCCCGTGACCGCGCATTTCCGCTCCCCCCGTCCGGCCAGGCGCCGGGCCGCCCGGCCCGCGCCGCGCCGGCGCCCGCCGGGGAAGCGCTGGGGGCTGCGGATCGGCGCCGCCGCGTCCGTGCTGGTACTGGCCGCGAGCGGGATCGGGCACGCCATGGTCACGGGCGTGGAGAGCGGCCTCGGCCGGGTGGACGCCTTCAAGGGCATGAGCAACCGCCCCGGGGGCGGCGACGGCCTGAACTTCCTGGTCGTCGGCACGGACGGGCGGGACAAGCTCACCGCCGCGGAGAAGCAGAAGTACCACCTGGGCGGCGCGCCCTGTCACTGCACCGACACCCTCATGCTGGTGCACCTCTCCGCCGACCGGGACCGCGCCAGCGTGATCAGCCTCCCCCGTGACTCCTACGCCGAGGTCCCCGCCCATACGGACGCCGTCACCGGCGCACCGCGCCCGGTCCACGCCATCAAGCTGAACGCGGCCTATGCCGAGGGCGGGCCCAACCTCACCGTGCGGACCGTGGAGCACATGACGGGGGTGCACATCGACCACTATCTGGAGGTCGATTTCACCAGCTTCATGCGCAGCGTGGACGCGGTCGGCGGGGTGGAGATCTGCACCGTACGGCCGCTGCGGGACAGCTATACGGGCCTGGCCCTGCCGGTCGGAAAGTCACAGCTCAACGGGGGGCAGGCGCTGCAGTACGTGCGCTCCCGGCACATCGACGGCTCCGCCGACCTCGGCCGGATGCAGCGCCAGCAGCGCTTCCTGGCCGCCCTCATCCACAAGATCACCTCCTCCGGAGTGCTGATGAACCCCATCCGCTTCAGGGACGTCGCCGACACGATGCTGCGGTCCGTACGGGCCGACTCCGGCTTCGGGGCCAACGACCTGGTCGACCTCGGGCAGGCGATGCGCGGCTTCTCCCCGTCGTCCTCGGAGTTCACGTCGGTGCCGCTGGCCAGTACGGCCCAGACGGTGCCGGGCGTCGGTTCGACCGTGCGCTGGGATCCGGTGCAGGCGCCGAAGCTCTTCCAGGCGATCCGCGAGGACAAGCCGATCGCGGCGCACCGGGGCGGGAAGGCGCCGCGGGGCCGGGTCGTCGACGTACCGCCGGGCCAGGTCCAGGTGCAGGTCGACAACGGCAGCGGCCGGGCCGGGGCGGGCACCTCGGTGGCCGGGGAGCTGCACGCCACGGGTTTCGCCACCACCGACGGCCCCAGCGCCTCCTCTCTCGGCACGGTGCCCCGCACGGTCGTCGCCTACGACCCGCGCTGGGACCGCTCGGCCCGCTCGCTGGCCGTCGCGCTGCCCGGCGCCGAGCTGCACCCGGTGACCGGGCAGGGGCCGGTGATGCAGGTGACGGTCGGCCGGGACCACCGGGCGGTGCAGCGGGTGCGGGCCGAGGAGCCGCCGCAGAAGCCCGGCGGGATCGCGGCGATCACCGGCGATCAGGCGGTGTGCCCATGAGCCGGCGCGGCGGGCTCCGGCGGCCGGCTGCCGGTCGTGCGCTCCGCGTCGAAGCGTGCGCGCCTCGCGCGGGCGGGGCCGAGCGGGGCGAGGCGGCATGAGCGTTCCCGCACCCCGCCGCACCCTGCCCGGGCCGCCGGCCCGCCGGCCGGATGCCCAGCACCGTGCGCGCCGGGTCACGGTGGCCCTCGCGGCCCTGGGCCTGGTCGCGGCCACCGCCGCCGCCGCGCCGCCGGCGCCGGCCGCACCGACCGGCTGCGGGGACCTGGTGCGCGGCCAGCTGTGTCTGAGCGGTCCGGTGGGGGCCGACGGGACGTACACCGCGACCTACCGGCGGGACGAGCCCGCCGGGCCGGACGAGATCGTCGTGCGACTCGGCTACCAGCGCAGGAACGACCGGATCACCGCCTTCCCCGGCTGGTTCGGCACCCGGCGGACGCAAGGGGGCGCCGTCGGGCTGAGCGGCCGGGTGGAGATGCTCCGGGACGAGTGCATCCGGGGCGTCATGGAGCGGGCGCAGACGATCTACGTCACAAAATGGAGCTGCAGTTGATGTCCTGGATGTCCTGAAAGGGGCGCATCGTGTGGCAGGTAGTGCTCGGCATCACCCCCGCCTCGGTGGCGCTCTTCCTGGCCCTGGCGCTGCTGCTGGCGCTGGCGCTGGCCCTGTGGGCGGCTCGCGCCCCGGCCGACCGCGCACCGCGCACCACGGCCCGGATGCTGCTGACCGGCTGGCTGCTGCTGCTCCTGGCGGCGACGCTCGCCCCCAGCCAGCCGATCGGGTCCGGGGACGCGACGGTGTGGTGGCGGCCCGGAGAGGGGCTGTTCGACCTGGGCGCCCAGCTGGAGCCCGGGGAGCTGGCGATGCTGGTGCGGCGGCAGATCGCCAACGCCGCGCTGTTCGTCCCCGCACCGCTGATGCTGAGGTTCGCGGCGCCGCGCACGTCGGCCGCCGCGGCGTTCCTGCTGGGGGTGGGCCTGTGCCTGGCCATCGAGACGGCGCAGCTGCTGATGCGAGCCGGACGGATCGCCGATGTCGACGATGTGATCTGCGCGGCGGCCGGCACCGTCATCGGCACGGGGCTGGCGCTGCTCGCGCAGCTGACGGTCGCCGCTATGCGCCGTCGAGGCCTTCCGCGGAGCGCCGTTCGCGCAGCTCCTTGATGGCGCGCCGCCGGGCGAGGCGGTGCGTACGGCGGATCTGCGCCTCCTGGTAGCGGCGCTTGTCCTGCTCGGTCTCGGGGACCACCTGCGGCACCCGGCGCGGCTTGCCCTGCTCGTCGACGGCGGCGAAGACGAGGTAGGCGGACCCGACCTGCTGGGCCGGGCTGGATTCGTTCCAGCGCTCGGCCAGGACCCGCACGCCGACCTCCATCGAGGAGCGGCCGGTCCAGTTGACCTGGGCGCGCACATGCACGAGGTCGCCGATCCGGACCGGTTCGAGGAAGACCATCTCGTCCATGGAGGCGGTCACGGCCGGCCCGCCGGAGTGGCGCCCGGCCACCGCGCCCGCCGCGTCGTCCACCAGCTTCATGATCACGCCGCCGTGCACCGTTCCCAGCAGGTTGGTGTCGACCGCCGTCATGATGTGGCTGAGTGTGATGCGGGACACAGAGGTGGGCTTGCCCGCCTGCTCTTCCTCGGGGTTTTCGGTGGCGAGTTCGGTCATGCAGCCACCCTAAGTGGCCGGAAGACGACCGGGCCCCGCACCGTCCGTGAGACAGCTCTCGCACTGAGCCGCAGGTCCGTGACATTGCTCTCGTGATCCCTGCCGGATACAAACCGGAATACGGCCTTCCGTTATCCCAGGTCGGGATGGCAACTCCCCCTTCCGGTATGCGGTGGAAGGCCGCCGTGGCTTTGCATCAGCTCTGCAACAGCCCTGGCCCGATCCGGCACCCGGTCTATGGAGCACCCCGCCGCGGCATGCACACTTCCCCGTATGAATGAGTGGCCCAATGGGTGGTCCGGCGACCAGAGCGGCAACCGGTACGGATACGGCAGCGGCAACGCCGAGCCGGAGGGTGCGCGCGCCATGCCCCAGGTGCGGCGCGACGCGGCCCCCGGCTACCAGCGGCACGAGCCGCCGATGCCGCAGTCGATGTCCCCGCGCAGAGGCGCGACCGTGCCGCCGCAGCAGTCCCAGGGCTACGACGACGCATACGACAGCGGCTACAACACCGGCGAGGTCTACGGCGGCGGTGGCGGGGGCCGTCGCGGTGACGACTACGGCTACGACGGCCGTCCCGGGCGGCCGCGGCCGCGCTGGGGCCGGCGGATCAAGTGGACCGTGATCACTCTGGTCGCGGTGCTCGCGGTGGCCTCGGTCGCCACCTACTTCTGGGCCGACGGCAAGCTCCGCCGCAAGGTGGACCTGAGCAAGGTCATCGACCGGCCGTTGGCGGGCGACGGCACCAACTACCTGATCGTCGGCTCGGACAGCCGTGAGGGCATGTCCGCCGCGGAGAAGCAGAAGCTGCACACCGGCTCCGCCGAGGGCAAGCGCACCGACTCGATGATGATCCTGCACGACGGCAGCAACGGCCCGACGCTGATATCCCTGCCGCGTGACTCGGACGTCGAGATACCGTCGTTCGTCGGCTCGGACTCCGGCAAGAAGTACCCGGACACCGGGCGGCACACCAAGCTCAACGCGGCCTACGCCGAGGACGGCCCGGAGCTGCTGGTGCGCACCGTCGAGTACAACACCAAGCTGCACATCGACCACTACGTCGAGATCGGCTTCGCCGGCTTCGCCAACATCGTGGACGCCATCGGCGGCGTCGAGATGGACATCCCGAAGGCGTTCAAGGACAAGAACTCCGGCGCCGACTTCCCGGCCGGCAAGCAGACGCTCAACGGCCAGCAGGCGCTCGCCTTCGTCCGCACCCGGCACGCCTTCGCCGGCCAGGACCTGGACCGGACGAAGAACCAGCAGAAGTTCCTGGCGACCCTGGCGAGCCAGACGGCCACGCCCGGCACCGTGCTCAACCCCTTCAAGCTCTACCCGACGATGAGTGCCGGCCTGGACACCCTCATCGTCGACAAGGACATGAGCCTGTGGAACCTGGGCAACATGTTCTTCGCGATGAAGGGCGTCACCGGCGGCGAGGGCAAGTCGATGAACATGCCCATCTCCGGCTCCACCGGCGGCAACCTGGTCTGGGACAAGGCCAAGCTCCGGCAGCTGGTCCAGCAGCTGAACAACGACGAGAAGGTCACGGTCAGCGGCAACTGACCCACGCCCGGCACACGAGGGGCCCCGGACCGCCACTGCGATCCGGGGCCCCTCGCCGTACGCCGTTCTCCTGCCCCTACTACTGCGGCAGGTTGCGCGCCATCACGATCCGCTGGACCTGGTTGGTGCCCTCGTAGATCTGGGTGATCTTGGCGTCGCGCATCATCCGCTCGACCGGGTAGTCACGGGTGTAGCCGTAGCCGCCGAGCAGCTGGACGGCGTCCGTGGTGATCTCCATGGCGGCGTCCGAGGCGTAGCACTTGGCCGCGGCGCCGAAGAACGTCAGGTCCTCGCCCTTGCCGCCGGCGGATATCCGCTCGGAGCGGGCGGCCGCGGCGTAGGTGAGCTGACGGGCCGCCTCCACCTTCATGGCCATGTCGGCGAGCATGAACTGGACGCCCTGGAAGTCGCCGATCGGCTTGCCGAACTGCTTGCGCTCCTGGACGTAGCCCTTGGCGTAGTCCAGGGCGCCCTGGGCGATGCCGAGCGCCTGGGCCGCGATGGTGATGCGGGTGTGGTCCAGGGTCTTCATGGCGGTGGCGAAGCCGGTGCCCTCGACGCCGATCATGCGGTCCGCGGGAATCCGGACGTTGTCCAGGTAGACCTCGCGGGTCGGCGAGCCCTTGATGCCGAGCTTCTTCTCCGGTGCGCCGAAGGAGACGCCCTCGTCGCCCTTCTCCACGACGAAGGCCGAGATGCCCTTGGAGCGCTTCTCGGGGTCGGTGACGGCCATCACCGTGTAGTACTCGCTGACACCGGCGTTGGTGATCCAGCGCTTGACGCCGTTGAGGACGTAGTGGTCGCCGTCGCGGACGGCCTTGGTCTTCATCCCCGCCGCGTCGGAGCCGGCGTCCGGCTCGCTCAGACAGTACGAGAACATCGCGTCGCCCTTGGCCAGCGGGCCCAGGTACTTCGCCTTCAGCTCCTCGGAGCCGGAGAGGATCACCGGCAGCGAGCCGAGCTTGTTGACCGCCGGGATGAGGGAGGACGAGGCACAGACGCGGGCGACCTCCTCGATGACGATGACGGTCGCCAGGGCATCGGCGCCGGCGCCGCCGTAGGCCTCCGGGACGTGCACGGCGTGCAGGTCGTTGGCGACCAGCGCGTCGAGTGCCTCCTGCGGGAAGCGGGCTTCCTCGTCCACCGCGGCGGCGAACGGCGCGATCTTCGCCTCGGCGAGCGAGCGCACCGACTCGCGGAGCATGTCGTGCTCCTCGGATGGCCGGTACAGATCGAAATCAGCGGTTCCCGCCAAGGTTTCTCACTCCCCTGAGAGCTGACTGCAAGTGCTAATTACCGTTAAGTAACCCGTTACCTCTCCGGATTCTAGGCGCCGGATCCCGGCTGCGGATACGTGAGGTTGCCGACAGTGACGCACGGGGCGGGGGCGAGCGGCTGGAGTGGGCCGTTCCACGCCCGACTATGCTCGGTCAGCGCCAATTTTCTGCCCGCCCGCACACCGACCACCACCCTGAATGCCGGCGCCCGCGCCGCCCCGCTTGTTTGGAGCATCCATGGCCCTCAAGATCACAGTGATCGGCACCGGCTACCTCGGCGCCACCCACGCCGCGGCCATGGCCGAGCTGGGCTTCGAGGTGCTGGGGCTCGATGTGGTCCCCGAGAAGATCGAGATGCTGCAGCGGGGCGAGGTCCCGATGTACGAGCCCGGCCTGGAGGAGCTGCTGCGCCGCCACGTCGCCGGGATCGAGGGGGCGAGCGGACGGCTGCGCTTCACCACCTCCTACGAGGAGGCCGGCGCCTTCGGCGATGTGCACTTCGTCTGCGTGAACACCCCGCAGAAGCACGGTGAGTACGCCTGTGACATGTCGTACGTGGAGAGCGCCTTCGACGCGCTGGCTCCGCATCTGACCCGGCCCGCCCTGGTGGTCGGCAAGTCGACGGTGCCGGTGGGCAGCGCGGCCCGGCTCGCCGAACGGCTGGCCGCGGCCGCCCCGGCCGGCGCCGATGTCGAGCTGGCCTGGAACCCGGAGTTCCTGCGCGAGGGGTTCGCCGTCGAGGACACCCTGCACCCGGACCGGATCGTGGTGGGCGTGGCCGGTGAGCGGGGCGAAGAACTGCTGCGTGAGGTGTACGCCACACCCCTCGCCGAGGGCTCCCCCTTCATCGTCATGGACTACCCGACGTCCGAGCTGGTGAAGACCTCCGCCAACTCCTTCCTGGCGACGAAGATCTCCTTCATCAACGCGATGGCGGAGGTCTGCGAGGCGGCCAACGGCGATGTGGTGAAGCTCGCCGAGGCCATCGGGCACGACGAGCGGATCGGCAAGAAGTTCCTGCGGGCCGGCATCGGCTTCGGCGGCGGCTGTCTGCCCAAGGACCTGCGGGCCTTCATGGCGCGCGCCGGTGAACTGGGCGCGGACCAGGCGCTGACGTTCCTGCGCGAGATCGACTCGATCAACATGCGGCGCCGCGGTCACATGGTCGAGCTGACCCGGGACGCGGTCGGCGGCGGCGGCTTCCTGGGCAAGCGGGTCGCCGTACTGGGCGCGACCTTCAAGCCGGACTCGGACGACGTCCGCGACTCCCCCGCGCTCAACGTCGCCGGCCAGATCCACCTCCAGGGCGGCCAGGTGACGGTCTACGACCCGAAGGGCATGGAGAACGCCCGGCGGCTCTTCCCGACGCTGGCGTACGCGGACAGCGCGCTGGACGCCGTACGCGGCGCCGACGTCGTGCTCCACCTCACGGAGTGGCGCGAGTTCCGCGAGCTCGACCCCGCCACGTTGGGCGAGGTCGTCGCCGAACGCCGCATCCTGGACGGCCGCAACGCCCTCGACCCCGACCTGTGGCGCAAGGCGGGCTGGACCTACCGGGCGCTTGGGCGCCCGTCCGCGTAGTGGTTGCCGCCCCACGTTGTCGGCCGTCCCGCCGTGGTGGTTTGTCGCCGTTGCGCTTTGCGGCGCGCCCGCACGTTGTCGGCCGTCCCGCCGTGATGGTTTTTCGCCGTTGCGCTTTGCGGCGCGCCGTACGTGGTCGGCTGTCCCGCCGTGATGGTTTGTCGCCGTTGCGCCTGCGGCGGGCTGGTTGCCGCTGCGCTGGCTGTTCGGCTGCGGGACCGGCCCTCCGGACTCCGTCCTGCGGTCCGGCCCCTCCCGTTGGGGGTGG
>NZ_SDIF01000184.1 GCF_004122735.1 Streptomyces sioyaensis
ACGGCAAGCCGCGCTACGTCCTGGACATCTCCCCGGTCGACAACACCGTCACGGTCGGGGGGCGGCCGCACCAGCGGGGGCGGATGGCGGTCAAGGCCGTGACGTCGAGGGCTTCGACGGGCCCGACCGTGACGGTGTTGTCGACCGGGGAGATGTCCAGGACGTAGCGCGGCTTGCCGTCGGGGGCCGGGTGGCCGATGCGCAGGCCCTTGCGCTGGCCGATGGTGAAGCCGTACGCGCCCTCGTGCGTGCCGAGGCGGTTGCCGGACTCGTCGACGATGTCGCCGTGGGCCGTGCCGAGCCGCTTGGCGAGAAAGCCCTGGGTGTCGCCGTCGGCGATGAAGCAGATGTCGTGGCTGTCCGGCTTCTTGGCGACGAACAGGCCGCGGCGGGCGGCCTCTTCGCGGATCTCGGCCTTGGTGGTGAGGGTGTCGCCGAGCGGGAACATGGCGTGCGCGAGCTGGCGGTCGTCGAGGACGCCGAGGACGTACGACTGGTCCTTGGCCATGTCGGAGGCGCGGTGGAGCTCGCGGGTGCCGTCCTCGCGGAGGACGACGGTGGCGTAGTGGCCCGTGCACACCGCGTCGAAGCCGAGGGCCAGGGCCTTGTCCAGGAGGGCGGCGAACTTGATCTTCTCGTTGCAGCGCAGGCAGGGGTTCGGGGTGCGCCCGGCCTCGTACTCGGCGATGAAGTCGTCGACGACGTCCTCACGGAAGCGTTCGGCGAGGTCCCAGACGTAGAAGGGGATGCCGATGACGTCGGCGGCGCGGCGGGCGTCGTGCGAGTCCTCGATCGTGCAGCAGCCGCGGGCGCCGGTGCGGAAGGACTTGGGGTTCTCGGAGAGCGCGAGATGCACGCCGGTCACGTCGTGGCCGGCCTCGGCGGCGCGGGCGGCGGCGACGGCGGAGTCGACGCCGCCGGACATGGCGGCGAGTACGCGGAGGCGGCGGGGGGCGTCATCAGTCATAGCCCGTCCAGGGTAGACGGAACCGGTGACCGGGCGGAAAGCGTTGATCAGCGCATGGGGAAAAGTGGCGGGGAGCACGGTGACGGGGGCGGCGGCGAGGGGGCCGCGCCCGGGGTGACGCGACGGCGGGCGCTGTGGATCGGGGGCGGCTCGGTGGTGGCCGCCGGGGCCGCGGCCCTCGCGGCGCGGGACGAGCTGGCGCACTGGTGGTGGCGGCTGCCGGGGAACGACAAGCCGCGGACGGCGGGCGAGGTCGACTTCCGGGGCGCGCAGTGGGTCGCGGCGTCCCCGGAGAACTACCGGCGGGCGGACCGGCCGGCGGATTACGAGATCGACCGGGTGGTCGTCCATGTCGTCCAGGGCAGCTTTGCGACCGCGCTGAAGGTCTTCCAGGATCCGGATCACGAGGCGGGCGCCCATTACGTCGTCCGCAAGGACGGGCACGTGGCCCAGATGATCCGTGAGCTGGATGTGGCGTTCCACGCCGGGAACCGCGGCTACAACGAGCGGAGCGTCGGGATCGAGCACGAGGGGTTCGTGGACCGGCCGGAGTCGTTCACCGCTGCCATGTACGCGTCGTCGGCGCGGCTGACGGCGGGGATCTGCCGCCGCTACGGCTTTCCGGCCGACCGGGAACACATCGTGGGGCATGTGGAGGTGCCGGGGACGGATCACACCGACCCGGGGCGGCACTGGGACTGGGCCCGCTATCTGCGGCTGGTCCGGGCCGAGCTGCGCCGGGGCGCACGGGCGACGGAGCGGCCGCCCCTGCGGAAGGGACAGCCGGGGCCGGGCTGATCCCGCAGGAACACTGCAGGAGCAGTTACGCGACGGCCCTCCGGTCCTTTCGTTCAGGTCACCGGAGAGGTACAGGAATTCGGTTTGCCGGCGGTCGCGCATCGGCCAAGCTGGGGCGATGCCTTGCAGAATCATGTTCGTGCAGCTCAAAACGGGCTACGGCACCGACCGCGGACCCTCGTGGATCGGGTGGGTGGACTTCTCCAAGACCTGGAAGACCGCCTACTTTCACGGGCGGACGCTGCGGCGCGCCACGGGTCTCGGCTTGTCCGACGCAAACTTCTACGACGTCGAAACCGGTGAGGAATTCTGGCTCTCCGGCCCTAAGCGCGACCGGAGCGACACACGGTACGGACCGGAGGGGCCGGCCGTGGAGGATGACGCCGCAGACGCTTACCGAGCGTTTCTCCGGGGGGCGCCACTTCCTGGCCGGGAGGACGGCTAGACGGCCAGGTGCACGAATGAGTTCCTCGGACCCGGACCGGACCAACCCGGCCGCTCCGGCCGACGCACCTGCCCGGCTGGCGGGGCAGAAGTGCCGCAAATACCCTGAAAAGCACGTGGCCGTCAACGGCACCGCCCGCCTGCGCTGACGGGACGGAGGGTGACGAGTGACCAAAGTGCTGGTATCGGGCTTCGAGCGGTACGGCACGACGCCGGTCAACCCCGCGCAAGGCGTCGCCGAAGCGCTCGACGGTACGGAACTCGACGGTGCCACGATCACCGGGCTGGTGGCACCGAGCAGATGGTTCGACTGCATCGACGTCGTCGCCGAGGCCATCAACCGGACCGCTCCACACCTGGTGTTGATGCTGGGCGAGTACGGCGGACGGTCGATGATCACCATCGAGCGCATCGCCCAGAACTTCAATGACTCCGCCCGCTACCGGGTCGCCGACAACAGTGGGCGGCTGTTGGAGGGCGACCTCACCGATCCGGACGGCCCGGTGGCGTACTGGTCGACGCTGCCCCTGCGCGCGATGGTCCTGGCGATGCGAGCGGCCGGCATCCCCGCCGACATCTCCGACGCGCCGGGCACGTTGATGTGCAACCACCTCATGTACGGCGTGCTGCGCCATGTCGCCACCCACGGCCTCGCGACTCGCACCGGATGGCTCCATCTGCCCCACCTCCCCGAGGTTGCCGCCCTGGACATCAACCTCGGGGCACCGAGCATGTCGCTGGCCACGTCGGCCGCCGGGGTCCGTGTCGCCATTTCCGCGGCGCTGGAGCACGCCGACGATGTGCACGACCACGTGCACTCGCGGCTCCAGATCTGAGCTCCCGGGAAGAGGTGGCGGAAGCCGAGCTGCCGCTTCCGGCCCCAGGGCCTTTCCGACCCTGACCCGTCGGGCAAGTCCTGGGGTCTGTCGTTTGGATCAGGCCCTAGCTCAGCCCCGCGCTCCTGGCCCGTTCCACGACCGGGCCGATGGCCGCCGCCAGGGCCGCCACGTCCTCGGCCGTGGAGGTGTGGCCCAGGGAGAACCGCAGGGTGCCGCGGGCGAGCTCTGGGGACATGCCGGTGGCCAGCAGGACATGGCTGGGCTGGGCGACGCCGGCGGTGCAGGCGGAGCCCGTCGAGCAGGCGATGCCCTGGGCGTCCAGGAGGAGCAGCAGGGAGTCGCCCTCGCAGCCGGGGAAGGAGAAGTGGGCGTTGGCGGGAAGCCGGCCGGACGGGTCCGGGTCGCCGCCGAGGACGGCGTCCGGGGCGGCGGCGCGGACCGCCTTGACCAGGTCGTCGCGCAGCGCGCCGATGTCGCGGGCGAAGTCCGCGCGGCGGGTGACGGCGCACTGGGCGGCGGCCGCGAAGGCGGCGATGGCGGGGGTGTCGAGGGTGCCGGAGCGTACCTGCCGCTCCTGGCCGCCGCCGTGCAGCACCGGCACCGGGGCGTACTCACGGCCCAGCAGCAGGGCGCCGATGCCGTACGGGCCGCCGATCTTGTGGCCGGAGACGGTCATCGCGGCGAGCCCGGACGCGCCGAAGTCGACCTCCAGCTGGCCGACCGCCTGCACCGCGTCCGCATGCAGCGGGATCTCGAACTCGGCGGCCACGTCGGCGAGTTCACGGACCGGCTGGACGGTGCCGATCTCGTTGTTGGCCCACATGACCGTGGCGAGCGCGACATCGGCGGGGTTGCGGGCGATGGCCTCGCGCAGCGCGCCGGCCCGCACCCGGCCGTAGGTGTCGACCGGCAGCCATTCGACCCGGGCGCCCTCGTGCTCGGCGAGCCACTCCACGGCGTCGAGGACGGCATGGTGCTCGACGGGGCTGGCGAGGACCCGGGTACGGGACGCGTCGGCGGCCCGGCGTGCCCAGTACAGGCCCTTGACCGCGAGGTTGTCGGCCTCGGTGCCGCCCGCGGTGAAGACGATCTCGCTCGGGCGGGCGCCGAGGGAGGCGGCGAGGGACTCGCGCGCCTCCTCGACGGTACGCCGGGCCCGCCGGCCGTCGGCGTGCAGCGAGGACGCGTTGCCGGTGACGGTCAGCTGGGCGGTCATCGCCTGCACCGCCTCCGGGAGCATCGGGGTGGTGGCGGCGTGGTCGAGGTAAACCATGGTGCCCACGATTCTACGAGCTGGCACGACGGGCTCCGGGGGCGCATCCGCCGCGCGCGGAAGCTTCGCGCGGCGGGACCATGGGTGCGCTCGCCGTGGGCGCGGTGCGGGGTCCGCTCGTCCCGACCGCCGTGCGGGGCCCGCCGCGGGTCCGCCGGTACCCCTCGACATCCTCGACACCCCGGTAAGGAGTCACTAGCCTGACGGTCATGACCGACTGGCTTCTGGACCATACGTTCCGCACCGCGTCGGGCGACGAGGTGCGGTGGGCCGTGCTCGGGGCCGGGCGGGCGCAGGCGCCGGCGGTGGTCCTGCTGCACGGGACGCCGTTCTCGTCGTACGTCTGGCGCGGTGTCGCCCGGGCCCTGGCCGCGCGGCACCGGGTGTTCGTCTGGGACATGCCCGGGTACGGCGCCTCGCAGCAGCGGGCCGGGCAGGATGTGTCGCTCGGCGCCCAGGCGCGCGTCTTCACGGAGCTGCTGGCGCACTGGGACCTGGACGGGGACGGCGACGGGGCCGGACCGGCCGTGGTGGCGCACGACTTCGGCGGCTGTGTGGCCTTGCGGGCGCATCTGCTGCACGGTGCGCGCTACAGCCGGCTGGCGCTCGTCGACCCGGTGGCGCTGGCGCCCTGGGGCTCGCCCGCCTACCGGTTGCTGGGGACGCACCGCGAGGTGTTCGGGCAGCTGCCGCCGGGGCTCCACCGGGCGCTGGTGCGGGAGTACATGTCCTCCGCGAGTCACGCCGGCCTGCCCCCGGCCGTCCTCGACCGGCTGGTCGAGCCCTGGTGCACGGACGAGGGGCAGCCGGCGTTCTACCGCCAGATCGGGCAGAACGACCAGCGGTTCACCGACGAGATCCAGGGGCGGTACGGCGAGATCGCGCTGCCCACGCTGATCTGCTGGGGCGCCCGGGACACCTGGATCCCACCCGCCAAGGGCCGCGAACTGGCGGCCCGCATTCCGGGCTCCCGCCTCCGGCTGATCGAGGGCGCGGGACACCTCGTGCAGGAGGACGCCCCGGCGGAACTGACGGCGACGCTGGGCGAGTTCCTGCGCGAGGTCAGCGGTTCGGGGCGCGCCGCGCCTACGGGGTGAGACGGCACCCGAGGGTGCGGACGGCGGTGACCGCCTCGGCCGCTCCGGGCTCCGCCACCGTGAGCGCGTCGGAGGCGGTGAGCGTCTCCAGGGCGGCGCGCAGGCGCTCCAGACCGGCGCGCGGCGCCCGGCCCGTCCGCTCCATGTCCCGGACGTGGCCGGCGAGTTCCGCCTCCAGGGAGTGCAGGGAGTCCAGGGTGTCCCGGGAGCCCAGGGAGTCCTGGGGGTCCGGGGTGCCCGGCGGGGCGGCGGAGCCGGTGGGCTGGCGGCCGGGCTCCCCGTCCGCGTCCCGCAGTCGCAGTCGCAGCTGATCGCTGAGGGTGCGGACGGCCGCCGTCAGATCGCGCAGCGTCGTGCCGGTGCGGGCGGTCTCCGCGGCGCGCGAGAGCCCCGGGCGGTGCGGGCCGGCCGCCGACGGAGACGGCTTCTCCCGGAGCAGCGCGCGGAGTTCGACGGCCTGGGGGGCGCCGAACTCCTCCAGGACGGCGAGCGCCTCGCGCCAGTGCGCCCGGGCCCCTTGCTTGTGCCCCAGGGCGGTCTGGGCATGGCCCGCTGCGGTCAGGGCGTCGGCCCGCCACCGCTCCCCGCCCGGCACCAGCAGCCGCTCCGCCGCGTCCGCGGCAGCCGTCGCCGCCTCGCCGGGCCGGACCAGGGCGACCATCGCCTCGGCCATCCGGCAGCGGGTGCGCCCCGCCCACAGACGCTGCCGGTCCTCCTCGAACAGGGGCAGGGCCCGGGAGAGTTCACGGAGCGCGTCGGCGGGCCGGCCGGCCGACGACAGCGCCGCGGCGAGGGCGTAGTGGCCGTGCGCGAGCCGCGGGGAGCCGCCGCCGGCGCCGCGGTGGAGGCCGATGCCCCGCTCGGCGAACAGCACCGCCTCGTAGCTGTTGCCGGTCGCCGCCCAGAGCCGGGCCAGCGCGCCGAGGACGAGTGCCTCGCCGAGCTCGTCGCCGCGGCGCCCGCACTGCTCCCATGCCGCGGTGAGATGCCGTTCCGCGGTGTCGTGCCGCCCCTGCTGAAGGGCGGTGATCCCGCGCGCATACGGGGCCCGGAAGCGGGTCAGCGGATCCCCGCAGCGGTCGGCCAGCTCCGCCGCCCGCCGTGCCTCGGCCTCGGCCTCGTCGGCCCTGCCCAGCGCGAGGCAGGCCTCGGCCAGTGCCAGCCGGGCGCGGCCCTCGGCCCGGGCGTCACCCGCCCCCGCCGCCCGTGCCGCCACGGTCCGGGCGGCCGGCTCGAAGGCGGCCGAGAGCCCCCCGCAATCCGCCGTCGTCCCGGCGAGCAGCAGGAGGTCGGCGGCGGTCCGGACGGTCCGCGGGGAGCGGACCACGGCGCGGCGGACGAGGGCGAGCAGCCGCGGCAGCTCCTCGGCCCAGGCGGCCAGGGCCTTGGTGCGGTCCTTCGTCGTGGGCAGGGGGCCGGGGGACGAGACCCGGGCCAGGTCCTGGAGCATCCGCTCACCGGGGTACCGCAGTGCGTACGTCTGCCGGCCCACGGCCAGATACCAGGTCAGCAGCCGCGACAGCGCAGCATCCCGCGGCGCGGACGGCAGCTCGCGCCCGGCGGCCTCGCGGGCCGGGCCCCGCACCTCGTCGGCCAAGCGGTGGCGGTCGGCGGCCGTTTCCCGCAGCGCGCCGGCCGCCACCAGCTCGTCCAGCAGAGCACGGGTCCGCGGGGCCGTCTCGTCCAGCAGCGCGGCCGCGGCGCCGAAGGGGAGGCCGGCGGGCGAGGTGTCCGCGAGGTCCGCCAGCGCGAGCAGCCGGACGGCCCGGCGCGCGGGCGCGGACAGCTGCCCGTCGAGCCGCGGGAGCGCCGGCTCGGGGCGGCGCTGCGACGGCACCACACGGTCCGGCGGGCCGGGCACCGCGCCCCCCAACCGCTCCAGCACCGGGCTGGCCAGGACGGCGAAGGCCCGCGCCGAGGCCTGCAGCCGCAGCTCCCCGTCCTCGTCGCCCATCAGGACCGGGAAGTCGGGCAGCCGCCCCATGTACGGCTCCAGCGACCGGCCGACCGCCTCGACGACCTCCACGGCCGCCTCCGCGCCCAGCCCGCTGAACAGCAACTCCCGTACGCCGGGGCGGAAATCGTAGACGGGCTCGGTGGCCAGGCCCGGTGGCGGTGCGCCCAGGGCGCGGTCCAGGGTGTGTGCGGCGGAGGTGTCCCGGGCCCGGTCGGTGCGCTCCAGGAGGCCGCCGAGCAGGATTTCCGCGACATGGGTGGGGCCGGCGTCGCCCATCGTGGCGGCGCGCACCAGCTGCATCAGCGGGGTCGTCAGCGGGCGGACGGCGGAGAGGCGGACCGCGAGCCGGTAGGCCTCGGGGGAGAACGCGCCGCGGAAGTGCGCCAGCAACTCCTCGGCGCTGCCCTCGGGCCGGTCCGGCCCCCGGTGCCCGGGCAGCTCGTCCAGCAGCACCGTGTCGATCAGATGCGGCACTCCGGGGCGGGTGAGCAGACCGGCCCACTGCTCCAGCGCGGACGCGGTCGGATGCAGTACGGGCAGCGCGAGCACCCCCTCCGCCTCCGGGTCGCGCTCACCGCTGAGCGGGTCGCAGACGAGGAGCCGGCCGAGGCCGCCGAACTCGGCGGGCGCGGCCAGCAGCCGGGGCCGGGCGTCCAGGGCGGTGCCGCGCCACAGCCGCCGGGGCAGCGGGTTCAGGACGGCCAGCGGGCCGCAGCTGCCCCACGCGGTCAGGGCGCGGACGGTCTGCGGGCTGCGCCATCCCGGGCTGGTGCCGTCGGTGAGCAGAAAGGTCACCGACGCGCCCGCGGACCGCCGCCGGTGCACCGGGCCGGCGGGGTTCCGGGGGTCGATCCGCTGGATCCGGACGGAGCGGAAGACCGTGCTCCGGGCGAGCACCGCACGCAGTTCGGCAGCGAGCGGCCCCCATACCTGCATGGCGGCCGAGCAGTCCACCAACAGCACGGCCGACCAGCGCCGTTCCTGCTCCGGGCGGGAGACGACATCGAGGAAGCCGGTCTCGGCGGCGAGCCGGACGGTGGCCTCGACGTCGGTGACGGTGCGGTGCGGGTGGTCACGGGACCTGCGCAGCGGGCGCAGCGCCCGGCCCAGCTGCTGGGCATCGGGCAGTGCCCGCCCGCCGGGGACCCGCGCGGGACGGGCCCGGTCCGCGCCGGGCGCGCCGCCCTCGCTCCCCCAGGCGTACAGCGCGCGCCGGGGCGGCCCGGGAGGCGTCAACGACCCCGTGGATCCGGCAGGTTGGGAGTCACAGGAGGGATCCGGGGAAGTGGAGGAGTCCGCGGACGGCACAGGCGGGAGCGATCCTGACTGTCCGTCAGTGTCCTTGCCACCTCCTCCGGTGGTTGTGCCCTCCGCTCCCCCGGCCTCGGTACGCCGCCGGCCCTCCGCCGCCCCGGCCCCGTTCTCCGATGCGGCATCGTCC
>NZ_SDIF01000185.1 GCF_004122735.1 Streptomyces sioyaensis
CCCTCCACACCACAACAACCCCCACCCAACCCATCGACCTCCCCACCTACCCCTTCCAACGCCGGCGCTACTGGCTCAATGCGGTAGCGGAGCAGGCAGACGTGGCCGCCGCTGGTCTGGTTCCCGCGGAGCATCCGCTGCTCGGTGCCGCCATCGCTCTGCCGGAGTCGGATGCGGTGGTACTGACGGGCCGCATCAGCCTCCAGTCCCACCCCTGGCTGGCCGATCACGCTGTCATGGGCGCCACGCTCCTGCCCGGCACCGCCTGCGTCGAGCTCGCGCTGCGGGCGGGCGACCAAGTGGGGTGCGGCGTGCTGGATGAGCTCACCCTTGAGGTGCCGCTCGTCCTCCCGCAGCACGGTGGCTGCGATCTCCGGGTATCCGTCGGGGAGCCTGACGAGTCCGCCCGTAGGCAGGTCAGCGTGTACGCGCGGAATCAGGACGCGGCTTCGGACGATGTCTGGACCCGGCATGCCCGTGGTCTCCTCGTGGACGACACGGCCGCATCCGGTTCCGGGGCCGATCTGAGCGTATGGCCGCCCGAGGGTGCCACGCCCGTCGACGTAAGCGTGCTCTACCTGGCCCTGGCCGCGGACGGCCTTGAGTACGGTCCGGTCTTCCGGGGGCTGCGCGCCGCCTGGCGCCGTGGTGGCGAGATCTTCGCCGAGGTCGCCCTCCCTGAGGAGGCCCACGGGGACGCCGACGCGTTCGGGCTGCACCCCGCGCTCCTCGACGCCGCCCTACACGCCACCGAATTGGTGGGTGACGGCACCCGGCAGCCCGGCAGCGGTGCGTCGCTCCCGTTCGCGTGGAGCGGGGTGTCGCTGCACGCCTCGGGGGCGACCTCGCTGCGGGTCAGGATCGCGGCGGTCGAGGGCAGCGCGGACACGACGTCGCTGGATCTGGCCGACGCGGCCGGTGTGCCGGTGGCGACGGTTCGTGCCATGGCCGCCCGGCCGGTGTCGGCCGAGCAGATCACGACGGCACGCGAGGGGGCGCTGCCGCTGTACCAGGTGGAGTGGACGCCGATCCCGACGGACGGAGTGAGCCCGGCCGCGGCTGTCCCGGACGGGTGGGTGGTGCTCGGCCCGGAGGCGGACGCCGACCGGGCATGGCCGGGGATCACGTCGTACCCGGATGTTGCCTCGCTGGGCGAGGCGGTGCCGGAGGTGGCACTACTGCTGTGCCCGGTGGTCGAGTTCGAGGACGGATACGGGGAGGGATACGGGGACGGAGACGGAGACGGGAACGGGTACGGGAACAGGGACGGGAACGACGTCACCGCGATGCCGCAGCGACTGCGCGAGGTCCTCGGTGCGGTGCTCGGCACGCTGCAGCAGTGGCTGGCGCAGGAGCGGCTGGCATCCTCCCGGCTGGTCGTCGTCACGCGGGACACGGAGGGCTACGGCAGCCTGATCAACGCGGCGGTGGAGGGCCTGGTCCGGTCGGCCCAGGCGGAGAATCCGGGCTGCTTCGTGCTGGCCCGCTGGGACGGTGACGCGGCCTCGGCCCGCTACTTCCCGGCGGCTCTTGCCGGCGCCGAGCCGCAGGTGTGGGTCCATAGGGACGGCGTGCGCGTCGCCCGGCTGGGGCGCGTCATACCGGAGGAGAAGGCTGCGGAGTCGCCGGCGCTCACGGGTTTCGAGGACTGGGATCCCGAGGACACCGTTCTGATCACCGGCGGTACCGGCGGACTCGCCACCCTCCTCGCCGAACACCTCATCACCCACCACCACATCCGCAACCTCACCCTCGCCAGCAGACAAGGACCCCACCACCCCAACGCCACCCACCTCACCCAACACCTCACCCAACTCGGCGCCCACATCACCCTCACCACCTGCGACGTCAGCAACCCCACCCAACTCACCCACCTCATCAACAACACCCCACGCCTCAAAGCCATCATCCACACCGCAGGCACCCTCCAAGACGCCACCCTCACCAACCAAACACCCCACCACCTCAACACCACCCTCACCCCCAAAGCAGACGCCGCCTGGCACCTCCACCACACCACCCAACACCTCAACCTCACCCACTTCATCCTCTACTCCTCCGCCGCAGCCACCCTCGACCCCACCGGACAAGCCAACTACGCCGCAGCCAACGCCTTCCTCGACGCCCTCGCCCACCACCGCCACACCCAAAACCTCCCCGCACAGTCCCTCGCCTGGGGACTCTGGAACACCCACCACGGCATGGCCACCCACCTCACCCAAACCGACCTCAACCGCATGAACAACGGCCCCCTCATCCCCCTCACCACCACCCAAAACCTCACCCTCTTCGACACCGCACTCACCACCCACCACAACCACCAACACACACCAGGACCATGCGTCGTTGGAGGAGCGGCTGGCCCCCCTCGGCGACGACGAGCGGCGCCATCTGCTGGAGGACCTGATCTGCGGCGAGGTGGCCGGGGTACTGGGGCACGCCGATGGCTCTTCGCTCGACCCGGCCCGGTCGTTCCAGGACTCCGGATTCGACTCGCTCACCGCGGTGGAGCTGCGCAACCGGCTGAAGGGGGTCACCGGGCAGCGGCTGTCGGCCACCTTGGTCTTCGACTATCCGACGCCGCAGACCATGGCGAAGTACCTGCTGGAGGAGTTGCTGCCGGCCGTCGAGGAGATCGAGGCGCGGCTGCGGGTTCCGGAAGCGGACGAGGAAGCGCTGCGCCGGCTGCTCGACTCGGTGCCGCTGAGCCGTATCAAGGAAGCGGGCCTGCTGGACGCGCTGCTGGCACTGGCCCCGTCCACGCTCCCGGCAGGGGGCGCGGAGGGCGGCGACGTGCCCGCCGCTGGTGCCTGTACCGCATCCCCGGAGAGCACGCCCGACGGCGATCAGGCCGGGCAGACAGCCGCTCAGGTTGCCGGGCGGACGACCGGTCAGGCAGCCGGGCGGAACGACGCGGCCCCGGCCGGTGACCAGGCCGATCAGAGCGACGCGATCCTGGCGATGGACATCGACGATCTCGTCCGTGCGGCGTTCGAGCGCAGCGACTCCGAACAGCCCGAGTGACCGTTGCGGCCGGGCGCCGGCGCTCCCCCACCGCACCGGGGGGGCGCCGGCACCCGGCCCGGCGGAGCGAGCCCAGCCCCGTGATACGAGCGACCGAGGAATGCGAGTGACCACCGTGGATACACCTGTCCAGAAGATCGCCGAGGCGCTGCGCACCTCGCTGCTGGAGAACGAGCGGCTGCGCCGGCGGTATGACGAGGTCACCGCCGCCGCGGCGGAACCAGTGGCGATCGTGGGCATGAGCTGCCGCTTTCCGGGGGATGTGGAGTCTCCCGAGGACCTGTGGTCGCTCGTCGACGCGGGCGGCGACGCGATCACCGCGTTCCCGGACAACCGGGGCTGGGACCTCGACGGGGTGTACGACCCGGAGGGGAAGCGCCCGCACACCAGCTATACGGGGCAGGGCGGATTCCTGCACCGGGCACCGGAGTTCGATGCGGCGTTCTTCGGAATGAGCCCGCACGAGGCGACCGCCACCGACCCTCAGCAGCGGCTGTTGCTGGAGGTCGCGTGGGAGGCGTTCGAGCGGGCCGGCATCGATCCGACGGCCCTGACGGGCAGTCAGACCGGCGTGTACGCGGGCGTCATGGCCACCGACTATCCGGTCCGGGTGGGTACGGTTCCCGAGGGTGCCGAAGGGTTCATGGTCACCGGCACCGACGGCAGCATCGTGTCCGGCCGGATCTCCTACACCCTCGGCCTGGAAGGGCCCGCCGTCTCGATCGACACGGCCTGCTCGTCCTCGCTGGTGGCGCTGCACCTCGCGGTGCAGGCGCTGCGCCAGGGCACCTGCACGCTGGCACTGGCCGGCGGCGTCACCGTGATGTCCACGGCCCGTACGTTCGTCGAGTTCAGCAGGCAGCGCGGGCTGGCCCTGGACGGCCGCTGCCGGTCCTTCGCCGATGCCGCCGCCGGTACGGGCTGGGGCGAGGGTGCCGGCATGCTCGTACTGGAGAAGCTGTCCGACGCGCGCCGGAACGACCGCCGCATTCTCGCGGTGGTGAGGGGCTCCGCGCTGAACCAGGACGGTGCCAGCAACGGCCTCACCGCGCCCAACGGCCCGTCCCAGCAGCGCGTGATCCGCCAGGCGCTGGCCGACGCGGGGCTCACCACCGGGGATGTCGACGTGGTGGAGGCGCACGGCACCGGCACCGTGCTCGGCGACCCCATCGAGGCCCAGGCGCTGATGGCCACCTACGGCAAGGGCCGTTCGGCGACGGACCCGCTGTGGCTGGGCTCGGTCAAGTCGAACATCGGGCACACCCAGGCCGCCGCGGGGGTGGCCGGGGTGATCAAGGCAGTGATGGCGATGCGGCACGGTGTGCTGCCCAGGACCTTGCATGTGGACGCCCCGTCGTCGAAGGTCGACTGGGCGGACGGGGCGGTGGAACTGCTCACCGAGCCGGTGCCGTGGCAGCGTGACCGCCCGCGCCGCGCGGGCGTGTCGTCGTTCGGCCTGAGCGGCACCAACGCCCATGTGATCCTGGAACAGGCCCCTGCGGCAGATCCGGCCCCGTCCGGTGCGCCGGAGAGCCCCGGTATCGACGCGGTGAGCGCCGACGAGCCGGTCGCCGCCGCGCTGCCGTTCCTCCTCACCGCCAAGACCGGAGCGGCGTTGCGCGCCCAGGCAGGCCGGCTCGCCGAGCGGGTGGCGGCCGACCCCGGCCTGCGTCCGGCGGATCTCGCGCACTCCCTGGCGACCACCCGCGCCGCGCTGGAGCACCGGGCCGTACTGGTCGCGGACGGGATGCCGGAGCTACTGGCCGGGCTGCGGTCCACGGCCGCCGGCGAGACCCCGGACAACGTGGTGCGCGGCACCGCCGGCGGCCGGCCCAAGGTCGCCTTCGTCTTCCCCGGGCAGGGCTCGCAATGGGTGGGCATGGCTCGGGAACTCCTGGACCGTTCCCCCGCGTTCGCCGACCGGATACGGGAGTGTGCACAGGCCCTGGGCCCCTTTGTCGACTGGGATCTGCTGGCCGTACTGCGGGCCGATCCGGGCGCGCCGACCCTGGAACGCGTCGATGTGGTCCAGCCGGTGCTGTTCTCTGTGCTGGTCTCGCTGGCGGAGCTGTGGCGCGCGCACGGAGTGCAGCCCGCCGCGGTGGTGGGTCACTCCCAGGGCGAGATCGCGGCTGCCTGTGTCGCGGGGGCGCTGTCCCTGGAGGACGCCGCCCGCGTGGTGACGCTGCGCAGCCAGGCCATCGCCCGGCGGTTGGCCGGGCCCGGCGGCATGATGTCGGTGTCGTCGCCCGCCGGGCAGGTCGCGGAGCGGCTGCGCCGCTGGGACGGCCGGCTGTCCGTCGCCGCGATCAACGGCGCGGGATCGGTCGCCGTCTCCGGTGACTCCGACGCGCTGGACGAACTCCTCGCCGAGCTGCAGTCCGAGGACATCTGGGCGCGCCGCATTCCGGTCGACTACGCCTCCCACTCCGCCCATGTGGAGTCCATCGAGGCGGAGTTGCTGGCGGCCCTTGCGGACATCACCCCCCGGGCGTCCCGCGTCCCGTTCTACTCGACCGTGACGGCCTCGCTGATCGACACCGGCGAGCTCGACGCGTCGTACTGGTACCGCAATCTGCGGCAGACGGTGCGCTTTGAGGAGACCACCCGGGCGCTGCTGGCCGATGGCTACGGCGTCTTCGTCGAGTCCAGCCCGCACCCCGTGCTGTCCATGGGCATCCAGGAGACGGGCGACGCGCTGGGGCGGCAGGTCACCGCGGTCGGATCGCTGCGCAGGAACGACGGCGGCATGGACCGTTTCCTGCTCGCCCTCGGTGAGGTCTGGGCGCAGGGGGTGGCGGTGGACTGGGCGCCGCCGCTCGCGCCGTACGCCCCGGCGTGGGTGGATCTGCCGACCTACCCGTTCCAGCGCCGGCCGTACTGGCCGCGCCCGGACGCCGCCGGTGGGGACGTCACGTCCGCCGGGCTCGACGCCGCCGATCATCCGCTGCTGGGCGCCGTGGTGCGGCTGGCTGATGCGGACGGCGCACTTCTGACCGGGCGGATCGGCCTCGACACCCATCCCTGGCTGGCGGACCACGCGGCCGGCGGTGCGGTGCTGCTGCCCGGTACGGCGCTGGTGGAACTCGCCGTACGGGCAGGTGACCAGGTCGGTTGCGGCCGCGTCGACGAACTCACCCTGACCGCACCGCTGTTGTTGCCCGAAAAAGGCGGCGTCCAGCTACAGGTCTTCGTGGGGGTGCCCGACCCGGCCGGCCGGCGCCCGGTGAGCGTGCATGCGCGCCCGCTGACCGGACCCGCCGACGAGGGCGGCGCCGACACGCCGTGGACCTCCCACGCGGACGGCTTCCTCGTGCCCGAAACGACCCACCCGGCCGACTCCCCGACGACGGCGTCGGTGTCGACGTCGGAGTCGGAGTCGGAGTCGGAGTCGGACACACCGGATGTCTGGCCGCCGACGGGCGCCACCGCGCTCGATGTGTCGGACCTGTACGAACGGCTCGGCGACCAGGGTTACGGCTACGGCCCGTCCTTCCAGGGGCTGCATGCCGCCTGGCAGCGCGGCGACGAGGTCTTCGCGGAAGTCGCGCTGCCCGAGGACGTCCGCGCCGAGGCGGCCAGGTTCGGCCTGCACCCGGCGCTGCTGGACGCGGCGCTGCACGCCGCCGGTCTGGGCCCGTTCGGCGCTTCCGCCGCCGAGACCGCGGACGGCGGGATCCGGCTGCCCTTCAGCTGGACCGGTGTCAGCCTGCGGGCCGTGGGCGCGGCCGCGGTACGGGTACGGATCTCGCCGGCCGGCGACGACGCGGTGAGTCTGCACCTGACGGACCCAGCCGGCGCCCCCGTCGCGTCCGTCGACGCTCTGATACTGCGCCCGGTCACCCCCGGTGCGCTGTCTGCCGCCCCGGCACCGCACCGCGACTCACTGTTCCAGGTGGAGTGGCAGCGGGCCGCATGGACGACGGATGAAGCGGAGACGGATGAACCGACGGCGGACGCCGTGCCGTGGGCACTTCTCGACGGATCCTGGACGCTTCCGGACGCATCCGCGGCCGCCGGCAGCTACGCCGGTCTGCTGCCGGACACCGGCCAGGTGGCCGCCGACGGGGCGGAGGGTCAGCCACTGCCGGATGTCCTGCTTGTCCCCTGCCCGCCGGTGGACCTCGCGGAGGGCTGCGAGGCGGAGTCGGTGCCCCAGCGGCTGCGCGATGTGCTCGGCACCGTATTGGCCGCGCTGCAGCGGTGGTCCGCCGAGGACCGGCCGGTCTCGTCCCGGCTGGCCGTGGTCACCCGGGGCGCGGCCGGGCCGGAGGGACTGCCGGTCGACCTGATCGGCGCGGCCGTGTGGGGCCTGGTGCGCGCCGCGCAGGCCGAGACACCGGACTGCTTCGTCCTGGTCGACTCGGACGGAACACCCGAATCCGCGCGACGGCTCGCCTCGGCGGTGCTGTCGAGCGGTGAGCCGGAACTGGCCCTGCGCAACGGCGAGACCTACGTACCCCGACTCACCCGAGCCACCACACCCACCACACCGACCCCCACCCTCGAACCCACCGCCTTCGAAAACTGGGACCCCGAGGACACCGTTCTGATCACCGGCGGCACCGGCGGACTCGCCACCCTCCTCGCCGAACACCTCATCACCCACCACCACATCCGCAACCTCACCCTCGCCAGCAGACAAGGACCCAACCACCCCAACGCCACCCACCTCACCCAACACCTCACCCAACTCGGCGCCCACATCACCCTCACCACCTGCGACGTCAGCAACCCCACCCAACTCACCCACCTCATCAACAACACCCCACGCCTCAAAGCCATCATCCACACCGCAGGCACCCTCCAAGACGCCACCCTCACCAACCAAACCCCCCACCACCTCAACACCACCCTCACCCCCAAAGCAGACGCCGCCTGGCACCTCCACCACACCACCCAACACCTCAACCTCACCCACTTCATCCTCTACTCCTCCGCCGCAGCCACCCTCGACCCCACCGGACAAGCCAACTACGCCGCAGCCAACGCCTTCCTCGACGCCCTCGCCCACCACCGCCACACCCAAAACCTCCCCGCACAGTCCCTCGCCTGGGGCCTGTGGACCCAAGACACAGGTATGACCACGCACCTGACCTCGGCAGACGTGGAGCAGATGGCGAAGTCCGGGGTGCGCGGGCTGTCGGGAGAGGAGGGCCTCGCGCTGTTCGACACCGCCGTGTCCAGCGGGGCACCGGTCCTGCTGCCGATCCGCCTGGACCTGGCTGCGCTGCGCAACCGCCCCGGTACGCTGCCGCCGCTGCTGAGCGGCCTGGTCCGCCCGGCGGCCCGCCGCGCGGTCGCCGCCACAGCCACCGACGGCAGCGGCACCCTGGCCCACCAACTCCTCCGGATGCCGGTGCCCGAGCGGGACCGTCTGCTGCTGGATCTGGTACGTACCCAGGTCGCCGGCGTTCTCGGACATGAGAGCGGGGACGCCGTCGAACCGGAGCGTGCCTTCAAGGACCTGGGGTTCGACTCGCTCGCCGCCGTGACCCTGCGCAACCGGCTCGGCGCGGCGGCCGGGATCCGGCTGCCGGTCACCCTGGTCTTCGACCACCCCACACCGGCCGCACTCGCGGAGTACCTCCGGGCCGAACTCGTCGGTGCAGACGCGCCGCGCGACACGGACGCCCCGGTCACGGCTTCCGGCACCGCCGCGCCCGACGAGCCGATCGCCATCGTCGGCATGAGCTGCCGCTTCCCCGGCGGCGTCAACACCCCGGAAGAATTCTGGGCGTT
>NZ_SDIF01000186.1 GCF_004122735.1 Streptomyces sioyaensis
GCCGCAGCCGGCACCGGCCGTCGTGGCGGCGTCCGCCGCGGCGGACGCCGGCGGGGCGGGCGCCGCGGCGGACGCCGCCACGACGGCCGGTGCCGGCTGCGGCCGGGCCCGCCGGGACGTCCGGGTCTTCTTGTGGCGCCCCTTCCGCACGAGTTCGCCGCGGCGCCGCACGATCGGCAGCCGCCGCGGATCGGCGTACGGCTCCGGCGCCGGCAGGATCACCGGCCGGCTCTCGGCCACCGGCTCCGGTGCCGTACGGATCAGTGACCGCAGCCAGCCGCTCAGCTCCTCGAAGTCCGGACGGTCGGCGGGATCCTGACGCAGCAGCGACTCGACGACGGGACGCAGCGCCCCGCATTCCTCGGCGACCGCGGGCGGCCGGGAGCAGACCAGCTGCGCCAGTTCGACGGCGCTGTCCTCCGGGAACGGCGGCTGCCCCTGCACGCACCGGTACAGCAGCGCACCGACCGCCCACAGATCGGTGGCCGGACCGACCGGCGGCGCCAGCTGCCACTTCTCATGGACCGGTCCGGCCTGCTCCGGCGCCCAGCGCTCGGTGACCGGGCCGACCACCGTCAGCCGCGCCTGCCGCGCCCGCTCGGCGGCGAGCCCGGCGCTGGGACGGCCGAAGGCGGTGGCAGTGCCGGTGCCGGTGCCGTCCGCCGCGGGCGGCTCGTCCGGGGCGTCCTTGCTCAGCGAGGTCTTGACGGCGGAACCGCCCGCCGGGGAACCGCCCGTCGCCGAACCGCCTTTCCCGGAACCACCCGTGGCGGCTCCCTCCCGGCCGTCCACTGCCGCGCCGCCCGGTGCGGTGCCGCCCGGTGTGGTGCCGCCCGGTGTGGTGCCGCCCGGTGTGGTGCCGCCCGGTGTGGTGCCACGCTCCGCCGGCCCCTCCGGTGCCGCCGCGGCCCGCGGGGTCCCGGCCGCGGCGGACGCCTGGTCTCCGCACAGCGCCTCCTGGGCCGCGCCCGCCGCCAGGCCGGTCAGGATGGCCCGGCCGTCGTCGCAGACCAGGACCGTACGGGCGGTGATGTTGCGGTGCAGCCAGCCGTCCGCGTGCAGCACCCGCAGCGCGGTCAGCAGATCCGCGGCGATCTCCGCGGCGCGGTGCGGGGACAGTGCCCGCTCGGCGAGCAGCGCGGACAGCGGGCGGGCGGCGAGGAGTTCCGCGACGACCCACAGGCTGCCGTCCTGCACGAAGACATCGAAGACCTGCTCCAGCCGGGGGTGGTCGGCCAGCTGGGCCGCCGTCGTCGCGGCCTCCAGCGCGCGCCGCGCGGCCGGGTCCCGGGGACTGCGGTCGGCCGCCGACGCACCCGCCGCCCGCCCACCGCCCGGGCGCCCGCCGCCGTAGCCGCCCTCGGCCGGCCCGGCCGTCTTGGCCCCCACGACCTCCGCGTCCACGACCTCCGGCAGCGGCACCTGACGGAGCAGCACCTCCTGGCCGCTGAACGTGTCAAAGGCCCGGGTCTCGGCGAATTCGTCCTCGCCGAGGGGCCGCAACGGAAGGCGGTATCTCTCGGCGAGCACCCTTCCCGCGTACTCGTCCACGACGCCTCCCCGCAGCGCGCACTGTGTCTGCCGTCGCGCGCCGGATCCGCCCATCGGCGCCGGCGCCTCCGGTCACTTCCGGTCGCATTCCCGCCGATTGCGGATGCGTACGGTCTTCGCCGTCTCACGATACGTCCCGGCGCCGGAGCGCGCGGCCCGCTCGGCCCAACGACGCGCGCCCCGTCCGTTCTTCACCCGGACCGTCCCTCAGTCCTTCAGCGCGAAGGTATTGAAGGCGGTATTGATCAGCTGCTGACACGCCTTGTCCGACCAGGCGTCCGCCTTGCAGGTGATCATGATCGCGTAGCCGTGGTTGTCGTCGGCCCGGAAACCGCGGTCGAGGACCCGCACCTTCTGCCCGCTCTGCCGGCGGGTGAACGACCAGTCGGCGACCGTCGGGTAGTTCCGCCACTTCACCGACTTGATGCCGATGAGGTGGTAGTCCTCGCTGGAGCCGCGCACGGCCGGCTCCAGGCTGCGCCAGGAGGCCGCCGCGTCGGAGCCGGGCTTGGCGTTGTAGTCGATCTGGATGCGCGGGAATCCGCCCGAGGCGCTGTAGATGGCGCCGGAGCCCTCGCCCGCGGTGCCGGTCTGTTTGAAGCCCTTGGGCATCGCCATACGGAAGTGGAACGCGCCGTTGGTCAGCTCGGCGAAACCGTCCGGCACCGCCTTGCCGTCCTTACCGTCCGCGCCGTCCCCGGGGTCCGCGGCGCCCTTGTCGCCGGCCGGGGTGACCCCCGTCGACTGCGGGGCGGGCTCCCCGGCGGATTCCTTCGTGGTGTCCCCGCCGGTCCCGGCCGACGCCGCCTCGGGCTTCGCCCGGCCCGCGGACGACGCCTTGGCCTGCTTGCCGGCCCCCTTGCCGTGGGTCTGCGTGGCGTCGCCGCCGCTGAGCGCAATGGCCAGCACCGTGCCCAGCACCGCCAGGGCGACGACCACGGCCACGATGATCAGCGTGCGGCGCGGGACGACATCGGTCACCGACGCGCGTGCGGACGGGCGGTTGCCGTCGCCGGGCCGGGCCTCCAGGCGGGCCCTCGCGGCGGCGGCCGCGGTGCGCACGGCCTCCAGGGCGCCGCGCATCCGCTCCTTGGCGGCCTCGACGTCGAACCCGGGGCGGGCGCCCGCCCCGCGGTCCGCCTCGGCGACGGCCGGGGCCTTACGGTCCGCCGTCGCCGGCTCGGTGCCGGCGGCCTCCGGGGCGGCCGATCCGGAAGCCTTCTCCGGGCGCCCGGTCCGCGCCGGTGCGCTCGCCGCGGCCGCCTTGCCGGAGGCGGCCGGGCTCTTGTCCGCGGTGGAGCCGCCGGAGCTGCTCTCGCTCGTGGCCGCCGGCTCCGTGACCGGCGCGGCGGCCGGCTTCGCCTTCGGCTTGCGCGCCGGCCGCGCCTTCGCGGCGGGCTTCGGGGCGGCCTTGGGCTTCGACGCGGCCTTGGGCTTCGCCTCCGCCCGCTCCTTGGGCACCGTAGGCAGCACCATCGCCCGGGTCTCGTCCAGCGGGGGCTCGGGCTTCCGGGCCTCGGGGGCGTGCACCACATCCAGCAGCAGCGCCCGGGCACCGGCATCGTCCAGCCGGCCCGCCGGGTCCTTCACCAGCAGCCCGTAGATGGCCTCTTCCAGGACGCCGGCGCTCTTCGGCGGCTCGACCGGCTCGGTCATCACCGCCGTCAGCGTGGCGATCGCCGAGCCCTTGTCGTACGGCGGCACGCCCTCGACGCAGGCGTACAGCAGCCCGCCCAGCGACCACATGTCGGCCGGCGGGCCCGGCTTCTGGCCGCGGGCGCGCTCGGGGGAGATGTAGGAGGGGGCCCCGACGAGCATGCCGGTCGAGGTCACGGAGGGGTCGCCCTCGACCTGGGCGATACCGAAGTCGGTCAGCACGACCCGGCCGTCGTCGGACATCAGGACGTTGGACGGCTTCACATCGCGGTGCAGGATGCCCTCGGCGTGGGCGGCGCGCAGCACATCGAGCACGGCCAGGCCCACCTCGGCGGCGCGGCGCGGGGTGAGCGGGCCGTCGTCCCGGACGACCTCGGCCAGCGAGCGGCCCTCGACCAGCTCCATCACGATCCACGGGCGGTCGTCCTCGTCGACCACGTCGTAGACCGTCACGGCGCCGTTGTTCCGGATCCGGGCGATCGCCTTGGCCTCGCGGAGCGTACGGGTGATCAGACGACGCTTCTCGTCCTCCTCGACCCCGCCCGGGAAGCGCAGTTCCTTGACTGCGACCGTACGGCCCAGGACCTCGTCGCGTGCCCGCCATACGGTGCCCATACCGCCACGGCCGAGAACATCGGCGAGCCGGTACCGGCCGGCGAGCAGCCTGCCCTCCTTGCCGTCCATCTCGACCTCGTCACCCACTGAATCCCCTCTGCAATCCAGTCGAGTTGGCAGCTTCGACATCCCATCGATCACCAAACTGACCCAACTCGGACAACCCACCCTGGCAGAGCCTTCATTCTCCCTCATCCGGAGCCATGCGGAAGGCCCGGGTCGGTGCCGGACAACACCTGGCACCCGTCATGATGGCCCGAACGAACGGGAGTCCCGATGACGATGCGCCCGCCGTGCCCGGCCCCGGCCGGTGGCCCGCGCCCGGCCGGCCGCCGCCGCGCCGCGGTCCCAGCGGGCCTGCTGGCCGCGCTGGCCCTGACGGCCTGCACCGCCCGGACCGACGCCGCCCTCTCCCCACCTGCGGCGGTCACCCACCGGTCGCCGGCGGCGGGGACGACGGCGCCCGCACCGCGCCATCCGGCCGACGACGGGGCGGTGTCCGCACCGCGCCGCCCGGCCGACGACGTGGCGGAGTCCGCACTGCACCGGCTGGTCACCGACGGGGCGCCGGGCGCCGCCTCGCTCGCCACCCGCGGCGGCGGCTCCTTCGCCGCGCGGTTCGCCACCACCGGGGTGGCCGATCTGCACAGCGGCCGCAGGATCGGTCCGCAGGACCACTTCCGGGCCGGCTCCATCACCAAGACCCTGGTCGCGACGGTGATCCTGCAACTCGTCGCCGAGGGCAGGCTGACCCTGCACGACAGCGCCGCGGCCCACCTCCCACCGGGCGTACCGACCAGGGCGAAGGGCGACGGCAGCGACCTGCGACGGGTGACGATCCGCCAGCTGCTGGACCATACGAGTGGTTTGTTCAACTACACCGCGGACCCCCGGCTGTCCCGGCAGCTGGGCGGCGCGGGCTTCGGCGCCCACCGCTACGACAGCCACACCCCGGGCGAGCTGCTGCGGATCGCGCTCAACCATCCGCCGGTGGCCCCACCGGGCACCCGCTACGCCTACTCCAACACCAACTACCTCGTCCTCGGCCTGGTCATCGAGGCGGTCACCGGGCACCCGTACGCCGCGGAGATCCGCCGCCGCATCCTCGTCCCCGCCGGGCTCGGCCACACCTCCTTCCCCGGCACCGACCCCGTACTTCCCGAGCCGCACGGCCGCGGTTACGCCCGGATCGGCCACCGCCGCGTCGATGCCACCTCCCTGGACCCCAGCCGGGCCGGGGCGGCCGGGGAGATGATCACCACCCTCGGCGATCTCAACCGCTTCTTCTCCGCGCTGCTCGGCGGGAAGATCCTGGCACCGCGCCAGATGGCCGAGATACGCAACGGGAAGGGCACCGGCGGCACCTACGGCCTCGGCCTGTACGCCACCGCGCTGCCCTGCGGCGTCACGGTCTGGGGTCACGACGGCGACATCAACGGCTCCTACACCCGGACCGCGGGCACCGCCGACGGCCGTCAGGTCGTCAGCTTCCGCGTCAACACCGCCCCCTTGCCCGACCCGGCGCACGGCACCGCCGTCCTGACCGCGGAGTTCTGCGCCCGCCGGCCCACCGGCAACCGGCCCGCCCCCTAGGGACACCGCCCCGCGGCCTACAGGGGCACGATGTCCGGCGCCCCCAGCCGCGCCGCATCCGCCGTCAGATCGTCCGGCTGGCGCTGCGATTCACGCTCCGCCTCGACCCGCTTCTGGTAGTGCGCGATCTCCTTCTCGACCTGGTCGCCGTCCCAGCCCAGCGCCGGTGCGATCAGCTCGGCCACCTCCCGGGCGCTGCGGGCGCCGCGGTCGAAGGTCTCGATGGAGATCCGGGTGCGCCGGGTCAGGACGTCGTCGAGATGCCGGGCGCCCTCGTGCGTACAGGCATAGACCGCCTCGGCCCGCAGATAGTCGTCCGCCGCCGTCAGCGGTTCGCCCAGCGACGGGTCGGCGACCACCAGCTCCAGCAGCTCCTCGGCCAGCGAGCCGTAACGGTTCAACAGATGCTCGATGCGCGCCACATGCAGCCCGGTGCGCGCCGCGATCCGGGCCCGCGCGTTCCACAGCGCCCGGTACCCCTCGGCACCGACCAGCGGCACGTCCTCGGTGACACACTCCGCGACCCTCTGATCGAGCCCGTGCACCGCCTCGTCGACCGCGTCCTTGGCCATCACCCGGTACGTCGTGTACTTGCCGCCGGCGACCACGACCAGCCCCGGCACCGGATGCGCGACGGTGTGCTCCCGCGACAGCTTGCTGGTGGCGTCCGACTCCCCCGCCAGCAGCGGCCGCAGCCCGGCGTAGACACCCTCCACGTCGTCCCTGGTCAGCGGCGTCGCCAGCACCTCGTTCACATGCTCCAGCAGATAGTCGATGTCCGCGCTGGAGGCCGCCGGGTGCGCCTTGTCGAGATCCCAGTCCGTGTCCGTCGTCCCCACGATCCAGTGCCGCCCCCACGGAATGACGAACAGCACGCTCTTCTCGGTCCGCAGGATCAGCCCGCTCGTCGAATGGATCCGGTCCTTCGGAACAACCAGATGAATCCCCTTCGACGCCCGGACGTGGAACTGCCCGCGCTCCCCGATCAGCGCCTGGGTGTCGTCCGTCCACACCCCGGTGGCGTTGACGATCTGCCGCGCCCGGATCTCGTACTCGCCGCCCCCTTCGACGTCCTCCACCCGCGCGCCGACCACCCGCTCGCCCTCGCGCAGAAAGCCCACCACCCGCGCCCGGTTGGCGACCGCCGCACCGTAGGACGCCGCGGTCCGCACCATCGTCGCCACATAGCGCGCGTCGTCCATCTGCGCGTCGTAGTACTGCAGCGCACCGACCAGCGCGCCCTTCTTCAGGCAGGGCGCGGCCCGCAGCGCCCGCTTCTGCGAGAGATGCCGGTGTACGGGCAGGCCGCGGCCGTGCCCCGACGAGACCGACATCGCGTCATACAGCGCCACCCCCGCGCCCGCGTACCAGCGCTCCCACGCCTTGTGCTGCAACGGGTACAGAAACGGCACCGGCTTGACCAGATGGGGCGCCAGCCGCTCCAGCAGCAGCCCCCGTTCCTTCAACGCCTCTCGGACCAGCGCGAAGTCCAGCATTTCCAGATACCGCAGACCGCCGTGGATGAGCTTGCTCGACCTGCTGGACGTGCCCGAGGCCCAGTCCCGCGCCTCGACGAGTCCGGTGGACAGCCCGCGGGTCGCCGCGTCCAGCGCGGTCCCCGCGCCGACGACTCCCCCGCCGACCACAAGGACGTCCAGCTCCCGTTCCGCCATTCGGGCGAGCGCCTCGGCCCGCTGCGCCGGTCCCAGTATCGCTGTCTGCACCGCTGCCTCCCGCTGTGCTCGGGGCCATACCCGCCGTCCGTCGATTCTGTCCGCGCTGCGTTCCGCTATCCACCCTCCGCTGATGAACGGCAACACCCCGCCGCCTTGATCCACCAATCCCTATTCTGGGTCAAATATCCGCTTAGTCTACTTATGCGCCATCCGCATACGTCATGCGCACACGTCATTCGCAGTCGCTCGGGAAGGACGGCCGCAGCATGCCCGCAGATCTCGCCGTCATCGGACTCGGTCACCTCGGCCTCCCCCTCGCCCAGGCCGCCACCACCGCCGGCATCAGCACCCTCGGCTACGACCCCGACCCGCACACCGCCGCCCTCTCGGGCGCCGACGGGCCGCTGTCCGCCACCGAACTCCGCCGCCTGCTCTCGGCCGGCTTCCGCACCACCACCGACCCCACCGCCCTCGGCCGGGTCCGCACCGCCGTCATCTGTGCGCCCACCCCACTCGGCGAGGACCACACCCTGGACCTGGGCTGCATCGCCGACGCCGCCCGCACCCTGGCCGCACAGCTGCGCCCGCACACCACGGTGATTCTCGAATCCACCGCGTACCCCGGCACCACCGAAGAATTCCTGCGCCCCCTCCTGGAGGAGGGCTCCGGCCTCACCGCCGGGCGCGATTTCCACCTCGCCTGCTCCCCCGGCCGCCTCGACCCCGGCAACCGCACCCACGGCATCGCCAACACCCCCAAGGTGATCGGCGGCCTCACCCCCGCCTGCACGGAGGCGGCCGCCGCCTTCTACAGCCGCCTCACCGACAAGGTCGTCCGCGCCCGCGGCCCCCGCGAGGCCGAGACCGCCAAGCTGCTGGAGACCAACTACCGCCACATCAACATCGCGCTGATGAACGAGATGGCGGTCTTCTGTCATGACATCGGCGTCGACCTGTGGGACGTCATCCGCTGCGCGGAGACCAAACCGTTCGGCTTCCAGTCCTTCCGCCCCGGCCCCGGCGTCGGCGGCCACGCCGCCCCCATCGACCCCAACTACCTTGCCTACAACGGCCGTTCACCGGGCCACCCGCTCCGCATGGTGGAACTGGCCCAGGAAGTCAACGGCCGGATGCCCCGCTACGTCATCCAGCGCTGCGCCACCCTCCTCAACCACCACGGCAAATCCGCCCGCGGCGCACGGGTCCTGCTGCTCGGCGTCACCTACAAGCCGGACATCGCCGACCAGACCGGCTCCCCGGCCCGCGAGATCGCCTCCCGCCTGCGGGAACTGGGCGCCCACCTCACGTACCACGACCCGTACGTCCCCCAGTGGAACGTCCTCGACCGCCCCGTCCCCCGCGCCGACTCCCTCTACGAAGCGGCAGCCGCCGCCGACCTGACGATCCTGCTCCAGGCCCACCGCACGTATGACCTCCAGGGCCTTTCGGTGAAGGCCCAGCTCCTCCTGGATACGAGGGGCGCCACTCCTGCGGGTGTCGCCCATCGGCTTTGAAGCCTGGCGGCCTGGCGTACGTACTCGGCTGCGGCGCCGTGTGATTCGCCTTCGGCGGGGTGGGGTGGGTG
>NZ_SDIF01000187.1 GCF_004122735.1 Streptomyces sioyaensis
GGGGGGTGGGCGGGTGTAGTGCTACGGAAGCCCTTCGCGTGGCGGGCAGGTGTGGTCCCGCGGAGGCCCATCAAAGGCAGGCGCCTGTAGTAGTACTGCGGGACCGTCAACTCGGCCGGTTTCAGGCGGAGTTCGGCCGAGAGTTCAGTCACTCGTCCGGGGGATGACGTGATACGGGGCGGGGCCCGGCACCTGATACGTGCCGGGCCCCGCCCCCTTCATGCGTGCTGCCCGCGCCTCACTGCGGAGGCGGCTGCTGCTGCCACCCCGGCCCCAGGCCGCCCTGCTGTTCGGGCTGCGGGGCGTCCGGAGCGGGCTGTTGCTGCTGCCAGTGCGCCGGCGGCTGGGCGGGCTGCTGGGTCCAGCCGCCCTGCTGCGGCGGGTAACCGGCCGGCGGCTGCCCCTGCTGCGGTTGCTGCGGCTGGCCCTGCTGGCCCTGTGCCTGCTGGGCATACTGCTGCTGGGCGTACGGATCGCCGCCCATCTGCTGCTGGGCGTACGGGTCGCCCATCTGCTGCTGCGGATACATCCCCTGCGCCTGCTGTGCCCGCGCGAAGTCCTCGGCCACCAGGGCGGAGAGGTTGAAGTACGCCTCGCGGGTCTTGGGCCGCATCATGTCGAGGTCGACCTCGGCACCGGCGGCGAGATGCTCGTCGAAGGGGACGACCACCACGCCGCGGCAACGGGTCTCGAAGTGCGACACGATGTCATCGATCTTGATCATCTTGCCGGTCTCGCGGACCCCGGAGATGACCGTGATACCGCGCTGCACCAGATCGGCGTAGCCGTGCGCGGACAGCCAGTCCAGGGTGGTGCTCGCGCTGCTCGCACCGTCCACGGACGGGGTGGAGATGATGATCAACTGGTCGGCGAGGTCGAGCACTCCGCGCATCGCGCTGTAGAGCAGACCCGTACCCGAGTCGGTGAGGATGATCGGGTACTGCTGGCCGAGGATGTCGATCGCCCGCCGGTAGTCCTCGTCGTTGAACGTCGTCGAGACCGCGGGGTCCACGTCGTTGGCGAGGATCTCCAGGCCCGAGGGGGCCTGCGAGGTGAACCGGCGGATGTCCATGTAGCTGTGCAGATGCGGGATCGCGTGCACCAGGTCACGGATGGTCGCACCGGTCTCGCGGCGCACCCGTCGGCCGAGCGTGCCGGCGTCCGGGTTGGCGTCGATCGCCAGGATCTTGTCCTGCCGCTCGGACGCGAGGGTGGAGCCGAGGGCGGTGGTCGTCGTGGTCTTGCCGACGCCGCCCTTGAGGCTGATCACCGCGATCCGGTAACACGACATCACCGGCGTACGGATCAGCTCCAGCTTGCGCTGCCGCTCCGCCTCTTCCTTCTTCGCGCCCAGCTTGAACTTGGACGGCTGGGCATTGGCACCCGGCTTGCGCTTCTTGGGCTGGTTGCGCAGCAGCCGGTCGGAGGTCAGCTCCACGGCAGCGCTGTATCCGAGCGGCGCGCCGGGGGCGGCCCGCTGCTGCGGCTGCTGCTGACCCGGCTGCGAGTACGAGGCGTAGTTGGCCGCCGCGTTCGGGTCGCCGGCCTGCTGCCCGGGGAGCGGCTGATACGGGGCTTGCTGGGCCTGCTGGCTCTGCTGTGCCTGAGGCGTTTGCTGAGCCTGCTGTGCCTGCGCTGCCTGGTGCGCTTGGTGGCTCTGCTGTGCCTGTTGGGCCTGCTGTGCCTGGGCTGCCTGCTGTGCCTGCGCGGTCTGTTGGGCCTGAGCCTGCGCCTGCTGTGCCTGGTGCGCGGCCTGCTGCTGGGCGTACGCCTGCTGCGCCTGCTGGCCCTGCTGCGGGTAGCCCTGCGCGCCGGTCTGCGGGTAGCCGTACGCGGACTGCTGCGCGGCCGCCTGCGCCTGCTGGGCCGCCTGCTGCTGCGGCTGCTGACCCTGCTGGGGGTAGCCGTACGCGGGCTGCGGATAGCCGTAGGCGGGCTGTTGCTGCGGCGCGGGTGCGCCTTGCTGCTGTTGCGGGTAGCCGCCCTGCTGCGCCTGCTGGCCCTGCGGATAGCCGGCCTGCGGATGCTGTGGTGCCTGCTGCTGCGGCGGCTGAACGGGCGTCTGCGGCCGGCCCTGCTGCGCCTGCTGAGCGGCCTGTGCCTGGGCCTGCGCCTGGGGGTCCGCGGGCTGGAACTCCGGCGGCAGCGGCGGCAGCGCGCCCTGGCCGGGTACGCCCTGCTGCCGGCCGTCGGCGGACGCACCCCACGGTGCGCCCTGCTGGGGAACTCCCTGCTGGGGTACGCCCTGCGGAGGGGTCTGCTGCGGGGCCGCCTGCAGGGGCATGCCGTGCTGCTGCGGTACACCCTGCGCGGGCACGCCCTGTTGGGGCACGCCCTGCTGAGGTACTCCTTGTGAAGGCACGCCCTGCTGCGGCTGCTGGCCCTGTGTCGGCTGGGCACCCTGTGCGGCGGCCTCGGGGCCGGGCTGGGCGGGCGCGGGCTGCACGGGGGCGGGCTGTGCCACGGCGGTGGCCTCGGGGGCCGGGGCACCGCCTTCCACGGGGGCGTCGGGCGCAGCCGAAGCCGTGGCCTCGGCCGACGGCGCCGGGTCGGCGGTGGCGGACTCCGGCTCGGACGCGGCGGCCTCCGTCTCCGCGTCGTCCTCGTCGTCGTCCCAGAGCGAGGCCGACGGGTCGACACCGGTGCCGGCGCGCCGATTACCGCCGGCGGCACCGTCGTTCGCGGCCGGCGCGTGCTCCGCGGGTGCCTGCGGAGTGACCGGGGGAGCGGCGGCGGCCGGCGCCTCGTTGCCCGCGTCCTGCGGACGCAGCGTCGGGAATCCGGGCGGTGCCGCCTCCGCGGGCCCGGGCAGCGGCTGGGCCGTGGGCGGCCCGACGGGCGGCTGGGCCCCGGCGGGCGGAGTGGTGGACGAAGACGCAGGAGGAGCCGCGGGGGAGGCTGCGGCACCCGCGCCGCCACCACTGGTGTCGTTGCTCGCGTACCAGGCCGGCGCGGCGAAGTCGATCTTGAACTCACCGGTCAGGTCGAACTCGGACTGGTCGTCGTCAGGATCGTTTCCGTCCGGACGGAAAGCCTCCTGCTCGTTCACTGTGCCTCCTGGTGTATTGCAACGCACCTGAACGGCAGGACCGGATACAGGCGGATCGATCGGATGTAGCGGAAGTCGGAACACACCACCCGGGGTTGCGCCCACACTAACTGGCACCGTCCCCGTATCGACTGCCGTCGTGCTGTGCTCCTGCGGCTCCCCACAGCCTAATCAACAGTCGGCACACAGCGGCAGTCGACGTCATGTCGTCTTCGGGCCGTTCCGGCACGCTTACGGGCGCACCCGTGGATGCGCCCGTAAGTCGTGCTCGTACGTCGTGCCCGCGGCCGGCTGCCTCCCGCCGCGCCGGGCGCGAGGCGGGCAACCGGCCCGTGATGCCGGTCAGTCCATCCGGCGCGGCCCGCCGAGCAGGTTGGTCTCCGCCTCCGTGGGCTGGGTCATGACGAACTGGTGGCCGTCGCGCGAGCACCACAGCATGGCGTTGTCGCTGAGCGTCGGCAGCACCGCGCCGACCTGCTCCGGCAGCCGCATGATTCGCGTCACAACGTCCGCTTCCTCGGGCGAAAGCCGCTGCAGACCGACCAGGTCGGCGCGGCTGAGCATCTGCGGCGAGCGCGGCCCGAGGAACGGCAGCACGGTCATCACCGACTGCCAGGGGCTCGGGGCGAGCTGATTGCGCGGCGGCCGCGCACCCATGTCCCGGACGACCAGCACGGGGCTCGAAACCGACGGTCCCTGGGGTGCGATCTGGCGTACCTCGTGCACGGACACGCACTGCTGTCCGCCGCCCGCGGCCTGTGCCATCTGGCCCCAGACCGGCGGCCGCGCCGTCTCGACCGCGACCCGGGCGCCGGTGGCGACCGTACGCAGCGCCAGCACCTGCGCCATCCACACGCTGCCGACCAGGGCGATCTCCATCGGCGCCGGGCGCAGCAGGCTCAGCACGGCGGGCTGGTTCTGCGGGTCGATGCCGATGATCACGCCGTCGTCACCGACCGGCAGGGTCAGCGAGGCGAGCGACTCGGGCGTCAGGATGTGCGGGCTGCGCCGTGGACCGCGCAGACCGAATCCGGGCCGCAGCTTCGGGCCGGCCGGCCCCGCCTGCTCCTCCTCCGGACGCTGCTGGTGCGAGGGCCGGCGGCTGCCGTCGGCGCCCCCGGTCGGATTGCGCCAGCCGTTGCCGCTGGTGTTGACGCGGGGCTGATAGGTGGGAGAGGCCATCAGCGGGTACCTCCGAGGGGGAGCGTGGCCAGCAGGCCGGGCAGCTGTTCCCGGTCGAGCCGGACGAGCCCGACCTTCACGGAACCGGAACGACGCTCCAACTCACTCTGCGCGGCCGTGAGTTCGTTCTCGCTGCGGGTGGAAAGACGGACGTAACCCGAGATGGCCGGGGCGTGGCCGCCGCCGTGCGTGGCGGTCAGCGCGAACGTGCTGGCCATCGCCCTGGTGCTGGTCAGCAGCTGGGTGACGGCGGCCAACGGGGCGCCGCCCTGCCCCAGTTGGGGCCACCGGCCGATCCAGTACGTGGAGTGCCAGCGGTCGTCGCAGCGCATCGCCCGGGTCGTCTCCTGGGTGCGGCGGGCCGCCCGGCCGTCGCGCCCCATCGCGCCGTTGGCGGCGCGCGGGCTGACGCACACGGCGGTACCGATCGCGGCCACGACCTCACGCTCGTCGAGCACCCGTGCCCGCACCCCGTGCGCGGTCAGTCGGCTGACGAGCTGGTCGGCGGCGCGCAGCAGCGAACGCTTGGCGCCCTCCATGCCGCCGCCGCGGGCCTCGATCGCCTCTGCGCACAGCTCGGGGTCGAGCTTGAGCGCGATCCACGTCAGCTGCAGGGCCGGCGTCTGCGTCTGGGCCTGCAGCGGCGCGTACGAGCGGGCCGCGACGGCCTGTTCGGGCAGATGCGGGGCCGGAGCGGGCTGGGTGTACTGGACGAACTGCACCGATTCGAGGTGGATGTCCTCGATGTCGAGCGCGGTGTGCAGCACATCGAGCGGCAGCATGTGGCTGCCGCGCTGCGGCCGCAGCGGCTCGTCCCGGGCGTCCACCTGGACGAGGGCCGTCAGGAACGTCCCGTCGCCGACGAAGCCGATCGCCCGCTGGTCGGCCTCGGTGGTGAACTCGTAGGTCTGCAGCGCCGGTTCGCACTCCACGACGGGGGCGAAGGCCGGGTCGACGCCCTGGGTGGCCGCGAGGGCGGAGGCGCTGTTCTTGCCGCGGCGCTTCATCGCCCGCACGGTGGTGATCCACTCCGGCAGCGGAATCCGCCGCCGGCGGCCGAGCGCGAAAACGACGAGCACTGCCGCGATCACGATGGCCGCGGTCAGTGCGGCCGGGTGGATCGACCAGCCCACCAGCACCAGTGCCACGGCGAGTTCGATGATGGCCAGCTGCTGTACGCGGACCCCGCCGATGGTTCCCGCCTGCTGGCGCAGCCGCGGTGCCACCGGACCGGCCGGGCGGGCTGCAGAACCCCGGCCGCCATTTCCTCTGTTGCCCTGAGCTGTACCGTTTTGGTCAGCATTTCCCGCGTATTGCGGTGCAGCAGAAGGCTGTTGCTGCTGTTGCCGCCCATTGCGGCGTCGAGCCCTGGTGGCGCTGGACATCCCCCGGCCTGCTCCTCTACTGGTGGTGTGGCCTCTAGGCGTATCGGTCGCCCGCTGAGACTGGTGCGTTGGAAGGTGGCACCCGTACCGTACGGGTCGATCGACACACGGCATAGTAGAGGGCGCTACGGCGAGAGTGCCGGGGGCGGTCGATGTGGATCCAACAGGCGGGGAGAGAAAGCAACAATGGCATCACGCCGGGACGAGCTGAATGCGTATTCGTTCGCTCGAAAGCGCACGAATGCGGCATTTCTGAAGCCGCTGCCGAACGGCTCGATCGAGAGTGCCCCCAAGCCGCTGAAGGCGGTGGTACCGAGCATCGTGATGGGGGTCGTGGTGCTCGTGGGATTCGGAGCCTGTGGCATTCTCAAGCCTGTTGCTCCGCAGGGCTGGGACACGGTCGGGGCCAATGTCGTTGTCGGGTCCGACTCCACCACGCGATATGTTGTTCTTCCCAACACGGACGCCGGCGGGAAAAGCCATAAGCTTCTGCACCCCGTCCTGAACCTCGCCTCGGCCCGACTTCTCCTCGACCCCAATAAGTTCCACGTCGTTCAGGTCAAGGATTCCGAGCTCGACGGAAAGCTTCCGCACGGTCCGGCCGTCGGTATTCCGTATGCGCCCGACCGTCTTCCCGGCACGGACGAGGTGGACAAGCCGAAGGTCTGGGCGGTGTGCGACCGTCCCGGCAGCGGCGAGAACAGCAAGCCCCAGCAGACGGTGTTCGTGCTCGGCGGCAAGGACAAGGACCTCGTCGAGGGCAAGGGCAAGCTCGACAACGACCAGGCGCTCTACATCGAGGACCCCAAGGGGCTGCGGTGGCTGGTCGACGAGAAGGGCGTGGCCTTCCAGTTCGACGCCACCCTGGGTGGGAAGATCGCGCCGGCGCAGGGCGCGGAGAAGGCCAACAGCGACCTGCAGCGCATCATCTTCGGCGACTCCGCCGAGCCGCAGAAGGTCTCCCAGCAGTTCATGGACACCCTCATCAAGAGCCCGGTCCCGATCGCCATGCCCCGTATCTCCGGTGCGGGCAAGCGGACCACCGCCATGGGCGTCCCGGACAGCGTGCGGACCATCGGCACGGTGCTCCAGGCGCGCGACAGCCGGCAGAAGTACGTCGTTCAGGCGGACGGCGTCTACAAGGTGTCCGACTTCGTGGCGAACCTCCTCCTTGAGGGCCAGAACGCGAAGGACGTCCACCCGGACGGCACCGCGATGAAGCCCGCTGAGGTGTCCACCACGAGCATGACCCTCAAGCAGGACGCCGAGGGCCATGCGGAGACCTACCTGGGCAAGATCCAGGGCACCGACATCGATATGCCGTGGCCGACCGAAACCGTCTCCGCCGCGAACAACTTCAAGCAGGGTTCGCAGACCGGCGGCCTGATCAGCCCCACGGACAACGGCGTCTCCTGCAGCGTCTACAAGGGCACCAGCACCAAGTATCCGGGCGAGGCGAACAAGAAGCTGGGATTCCCGAACGGCGTGCCCAACATGCAGACCTGGGTCGGCAAGGACTATCCCGCAAAGATCGCCCCGGGTGCCAGCTCGTATGTCACCCCCGGCAACGGGCTGTTGTACCGCCAGGCCTCCACGCCGTCCGCGAAGTTCGGCAGTCTGTTCCTGGTGACCGACACCGGTCTGCGTTACTCCGTTCCCGAGAACAACGACGGCGAGAAGGCCGGCAAGGCCAACCAGGAGGGCGGCCAGTCGCAACTCCGCCTCGGCTACAAGGATGCGCATCCGCCGCTCATCCTGAAGACCTGGTCCGAACTCCTCTCCGCGGGCCCGTCGCTGGACGTTCAAAGCGCCCATAAGCCGCAGGCTTCGTGACGTACGGAGGCCGGGCCGATACCCTTCACGGGAGTATCGCCCCGGCCTCCCGCCAAATCGCGACTTCCGCTCCTACGCTCTTCCCTTTCCGGCCAGGATTTCCCGTCCTGACCGATAGCACCGCATCTGCCCGAATTCCGCGAACAGGGTTTCCCCGCGGGGCAGTTGGCTATGTGGTGATCCCGCAACAAGAGCCCTCCCACAGTTGGGAACGGACGTGTGGAGTGGTTAAAGTGGTCGAAGGCGTCAGCAGGAGATGCCCACCACGCAAGCCGGCTCCGTCGGTGCGGCGCGGTACGACGTACAAGTCTCATGGGGGACGTTGACTATGGCTGGTCAGCAGTACACAACCACCGAGGAGGAGATGGTCGCGTTCAGCGGCAAGATCTCCTCGGTCAACCAGTCGATCCAGGGCGAGATCTCGCGCCTGAACACGGTCGTCGACACCATCACGTCCGGGTGGAAGGGTGCTGCGGCCTCCTCGTACAACCAGCTGCAGTCGCAGGTGAACGAGGACGCCAACCGTCTCAACCAGCTTCTGGGTGAGATCAAGGAAGCGATCGACGAGACCACGAAGAACTACTCCGCCTCCGAAGAGGAGCAGGCCCAGTCGATTTCGCACGTCTCCGCTTCGGCTTCCCCGTTCGGATGATGGAGCCGCGCCGCTCCGTGCGGCGCAGCGGCTCAGCGGCCGCGGCACGGGCCAGCCGGGCATTCCCGTCGGCCCGCTGCGGCATGAATCGACCCGGCTTCATCAACTCCTGAGGAGACACCATGTCAGGCCAGATCCTCGTTAATTTCGCGACGATCTCGCAGGCCAGTTCCGACGTGCGCGGTACGGCCAACAACATCCGCCAGCAGCTCGACGACCTCGAGGCGGGCGTCAAGAAGATCGCCGCCAGCTGGGAAGGTGCGGCGCAGGAGGGCTACCAGGCCCGCCAGCGCGAGTGGGACCAGCGTGCGGCCTCCCTGCACTCGACGCTCGAGGCCATCGCCAAGGCGCTCGACCAGGCCGCCCAGAACTACCAGGCCACCGAGCACAAGAACTCCGGTATCTGGGCGGGCTGACCTCGCGTCGGCACACGTACGGATAGCGATCGGCTGAGCAGCCCCGACGGCTCGCACAGTGGTCAATGAGGGCGAGCGCGCTGCTTCAGTGCGCTCGCCCTTCTGCCGTCCACACCGCCCTCCGCTCCCCTCCACGCCATACCCCCACC
>NZ_SDIF01000188.1 GCF_004122735.1 Streptomyces sioyaensis
ACTCCACCCCGTCCACGGCTACGACACCCCGCCCCGCCGCACCCCCACGGGAAGCACCCTCTTCGGCCCCCGAACCGAAACCGTGGTCGTGGAGGGCACCGTCACCGCCGACCCCCAGGGCACCCTCTTCGTGGCCCTGGCGTCGCTGACCGGGGACCCGGACCCGGCCCCCGTAGGGGAACTGGCAACAGCAGTCATCACGGGCCATGACATCCACATCAGCTGGGACGACGGCACCAGCACCCACCTCGCCCTGCCTCACCCACCCACGGGAGGGGACGGGCCGGAGGGGCAGGGTGTCCGGACGTAAAGCGAAGCAGTCCGGACACCCTGCCCCGGAGGCCCGTCACCGCACCCACAGCCCCGCGCAGCGGACCCCGCCCGCCGCTGGGGGTACCTCCCAGCGTCAGCTGGGGGAGCAATGGCGGAAAACCACCGCGGCGGGAAAGACGACAACATGGGAAGGCTGCCCAGCGCAGCGATCAGCGCGGCCCGTACTTCCGGCCCGTGCGCGAGCTGAGCCCGCCCAGCACTCCACGGGGCGCCAGCTTCACGGCACCCATCAGCGCCTTGTAGCGCGGATCCGGAATCGACAGCGACTTCCCCCGCGTCAGGTCCTTCATCGCGGCATCGACGAGCTTGTCCGCGTCCAGCCACATCCACCCGGGGATGTTCTCCGTCCCCATCCCGGCCCGCTGATGGAATTCGGTCCGTACGAAGCCGGGGCACAGCGCCATCAGCCGCACCCCGCTCCCCGCCAGATCCCGCGCGGCGCCCTGGGTGAACTGCACGACCCACGCCTTGCTCGCGCCATAGGTGCCGCGTGGTACGAACGCCGCCACCGACGCCACATTGACCACCGCGCCCCGCCTGCGGTCCCGCATCCCGCGCACCCCGGCCGTGGTCAGCCGCAGCACCGCCTCGCAGTGCACCTTCAGCATCGTCAGCTCGTCGGCCATCGAGACTTCGAGGTACTCGCCCTTGTTGCCGAAGCCGGCATTGTTCACCAGCAGATCCACCGGGTGCTTGGTGTCCGAAAGCCGCGCCTCGACGGCCGCGATGCCGTCCTCGGTGGACAGATCGGCGCTCAGCACCTCCGCCTCGATGCCGTGCCGGTCGTGCAACTCGGTGGCCTGCTCGTGCAGTCGCTTCTCGTCGCGGGCCACCAGCACCACGCTGTGTCCGTCGCTCGCCAGCCGCCGGGCGAACGCCGCCCCGATGCCCGCCGTGGCTCCTGTGATCAGTGCAGTCGTCATACGGGCACGCTATCCGCCCCGGCCGCACGGCCCGAGCCCCAACCCCGCCGACGCGGCCACCCGTCCGGCCGCCGCCGCGCCGCCCCGTCGTCCGTGCCCGGGAGCCCACCACCCCCGGCCCGCAAGGCCCTTGCCCTCCGAGCTCCCCGAACCGGCCGTCCGACCCGCCCCGCCCACGGAGCCGCCCGGCCCCGGCACTCAGCCCTTCTCCCGCTCCACATACTTCTCCGCCCGCCGCCGCGCCTCCTCCGGGAGCGCCCCGCCCGCCTCCAGCAGCCGCGGCAACAGCTCCCGACGGGTGGTCAGCGCCTGGAACATCAGACGGATGGTCACCTCGTGCTCCGGCCGGTGCACCAGCTCGACGGCGTCCCCGGCACGGATCTCCCCCGGCTCGATCACCCGCAGATAGGCGCCGGGCACCGCGGCCTGGGTGAACCGCTTCAGCCACCCGTGCTCGCCCAGCCACCCCTGGAACGTCCGGCAGGGGATACGCGGACAGCTCACCTCCAGCAGCAACCGCGGGCCGACCCGCCATCGTTCGCCGATCAGCGCTCCGGTGACCTCCACACCCGACGTGGTGAGGTTCTCGCCGAACGACCCGTTGGCCAGCTCGCGGCCCAGCTCCCGCTGCCAGTCGTCCAGATCCTCGCGGGCGTAGGCGTACACGGCCTGGTCGTCACCGCCGTGATGGCGCAGATTGACCACCGCGTCGCCGGCCAGCCCGCTGCCGCCGGTGCCCTTGGGCCCGGGCGCGGCCACCGCCACCGGGCCGTCCACCGGCCGCTTGTCGATACCGGTGGTGCCCCCCGCCGCCTCGGTGTGTTCGGACGGTGCGGGCTGCCCCAGATTCACGGCCAGCAGCTTCATGCGGCGCTCCGTTGCTCGGTCGGTGCGGCCCCGGCGGGCCTCCTGTGCATCTTCCCCGTTCGCGGCCCGTCATGGATCACTCCCGGCCGGGCCCGTGTCCCGTGCCGGCCGCCACCCAAAAGCTTTGACGCATCTTTTCCTTGCCACCCCAAGAATCGCTTATGATTGATGCATGATCGAGGCCCGTCATCTCCGTGTGCTGCGTGCGGTCGCCCGGACCGGTTCGTTCTCCGCCGCCGCGCGCGAGCTGGGCTGCACCCAGCCGGCCGTCAGCCAGCAGATGAAGGCCCTGGAGCAGTCCGCCGGCACCCCGCTGCTGGTGCGTACGGGCCGGGAGATGCGGCTGACCCAGGCGGGCGAGGCCCTCGTCCGCCATGCCGTCGGCATCATCGCCGGACTCACCGCCGCCGAGGAGGAGATCGCGGCCATCGCGGGACTGCGCGCCGGACGGGTCCGGCTGGTGTCCTTCCCCTCCGGCAACTCGACGCTGGTGCCGACCGCCCTGGCGACGATGCGCGCCGCACACCCGGGCACCCAGGTCTCGCTGGTCGAGGCCGAACCCCCGCGCTCGATCGACATGCTGCGCAGCGGCGACTGCGAGATCGCCCTGGCCTTCCGCTATCCGGAAGTGCGCGGTGCGGACCCGGCGGCCGCGGCGGAGTGGGACGACCTGGTCGTCCGGCCGATCCTGGCGGACCGGCTGGTGGGCCTGGTGCCGGACGGCCACCGACTGGCGCGGGCGGGGAGCGCGCACTTCTCCGAGCTGGCCGACGAGCCCTGGATCGCGGGCTGCCCCCGCTGCCGCCGGCATCTCGTGGAGGTCTGCGAGAGCGCGGGCTTCACCCCGCGCATCGACTTCGCGACGGACGACTATCCCGCGGTGATCGGCCTGGTCGGCGCCGGCCTGGGGGTCGCCGCGCTGCCCGAGCTGACGCTGACGTCGGTACGCCTCAAGGGGGCCACGGCCGTACGGATGGAGCCCGCCGTCCATCGTGAGGTCGTCGCGCTCACGCTGCCGGACCTGGCGCATGTCCCCGCCGTCGAGGCCACGCTCGACCAGCTGGCGCACGCCGCGGGCCGCTGAGGGGGCACCGGGACACACGGTCCGTCCGCTCCGCCCGCCGGTGCGGCTTCCGGGAATCGTCATCGGCTCGTTCGGGGAATCGTCGTCCGCTCGCCGACCGGCCCGCTCCGCCAGGGCACCCGGCCACCCCGACCCGCCGCTCACCGCAGCCGTCTTCTGCCACCCGAGCCCGCGGCCGCACGGCTCATGCAGGAACGTTTCTTCAGGAGCGATCCGCTCCCGTGGGTCAGGCGCCGGATCCGCCCGCACGGCCGGTCATGGAGGACGCGGGGATCAGCCGGTGCCGTGCCCGGCCCATGAGCTCCTCACGTTCGTCCTCCGTCAGACCGCCCCAGACCCCGTAGGGCTCGCGGACGGCCAGTGCATGCGCCGCGCACTCGGCCCGTACCGGGCAGCGCATACAGACCTCCTTCGCCGATGTCTCACGCGCGCTGCGGGCCGCTCCGCGCTCGCCCTCCGGGTGGAAGAAGAGGGAGCTGTCCACGCCACGACAGGCGGCCAGCAGCTGCCAGTCCCACAGGTCGGCGTTCGGGCCCGGGAGGCGGGAGAAATCTGCCATTGCGTGTCCCCTCGAAGCGATGCTGATGCGGGCTCGGTGCTCACGACGGTACATCTACTGTCGAAGTAGATGTAAATATGACTCATTGCGAATCTAGTCATAGTCCCCATCAAAATGGAAGAAAGAGAGCCAAATAGGGCATAGGGTGCACGCGCGGATGCCGGTCGCCCGTTGAGTCGTCTGCGTATCCGGCTCCTCACGGAGCGTGCTGAACTCGGTCGCCGAAGCCGTAACTCTTTCGAGTGACCGTCGTTGAGTGTGCGGAGGCGATTGGCAGAGGTAGCCGTAGGGCAGGTGTCCGAGGCCGTCAATCGCAACAGGTGACGATACGTACCAGCCTGGAGGCTCAAGGTGACGCGCATCAGCTGCGGAGGGCGGTCATGACATCCGTCCTCGTCTGCGACGACTCCCCGCTTGCCCGAGAGGCGCTCCGTCGGGCGGTTGCGACCGTGCCCGGCGTCGAGCGTGTGACGACCGCGGCCAACGGCGAGGAAGTCCTCCGCCGCTGGGGCGCCGATCGCTCGGACCTTATTTTGATGGACGTACGGATGCCCGGTCTCGGCGGTGTCGAGACCGTGCGCCGTCTGCTGTCCGCCGATCCCGGCGCCCGGATCATCATGCTCACGGTGGCCGAGGATCTGGACGGCGTCGCGCTCGCGGTCGCCGCCGGTGCCCGCGGCTATCTGCACAAGGACGCCTCGCGCGCCGAACTGCGGGCGACGGTGACCCAGGCGCTGGCCGACCCGACGTGGCGGCTCGCCCCACGGCGGCTGCGGTCCGCCGAGATGGGTGCCGCACCGACGCTCACCGCGCGGGAGATCCAGGTGCTGGAGGGCATGAGTCACGGCCGCTCGAACGCCGAGATCGGCCGTGAGCTGTTCCTGTCGGAGGACACGGTCAAGACCCATGCCCGGCGCCTCTTCAAGAAGCTCGGCGCCTCGGACCGCGCGCATGCGGTGGCCCTGGGCTTCCGTTGGGGACTCGTCCGCTAAGGCATTGTGACGTGCAGCGATGCGGGGGAGTGAGGATCCCCGCCCGCCCTGTGGCGGGCGGGGTGGCAGGGTGCCCCGCCCGCCGCCGCGTCCGCCGGCGGTCCGATTCGCCGCGCGGTGCCGCATCCTTGAGGTATGGAGTTCCTCGGGGACGGGTCGGTCGGGCACGAGGGGAGGGCGCACGACATGACAGCCGGCGCACCTGCCGCTCATAACGCTTCAGCGCACAAGTACGGACCTGATGCCGCGGATCGTGCGGCGCCAAGGCACCATGGTCCGATGCGTGAGGACGGGAAGCAGGAAATCGGCGATCTCGTCGCTCGCGCAGTCGAGGGTGACCAGCGGGCCACCCACGATCTGTTGGCCCATGTGCATCCCCTGGCTCTGCGGTACTGCCGCACCCGGCTGTCGAGGCTGCCGGGTGATGCCCGGCACTTCGTCGAGGATCTGGCGCAGGAAGTGTGTGTCGCGGTGCTCTGTGCGCTGCCGCGCTACCGCGACACCGGCAAGCCCTTCGAGGCGTTCGTCTTCGCCATCGCCGGCCACAAGGTCGCCGATCTGCAGCGGGCGGCGATGCGGCATCCGGGCAGCACGGCCGTGCCGTCCGACGAGATGCCCGAGCAGCCGGACGACTCCCTCGGCCCGGAGGAGCGGGCGCTGCTGAGCAGCGACGCGGAGTGGGCCAAGAAGCTGCTGGCGAACCTTCCGGAGAACCAGCGCGAGCTGGTCCTGCTGCGGGTCGCCGTCGGGCTGACCGCCGAGGAGACCGGGCAGATGCTGGGGATGTCGCCCGGCGCCGTACGGGTGGCCCAGCACCGTGCGCTGAGCAGGCTGCGGGCGCTCGCCGAGCAGTAGCAGATTCCCGGCCTCCAGGGCGGAATTCCGCCGTAGAAATACACAAGTGACGAGGCCCTCACCGCTCGTGGATTAGGACACTTCCTTAGGCCGTTAGCATGGGAGTCCGCGCTGAGGCAAGAGCATTGGGGAAGGTGTCATGAGTGACAACGTCGACGGTATGCCCGCCAAATTCGCCATGCTCGGGCTGACATACGACGACGTGCTGCTGCTGCCGGGTGCGTCGGAGGTGCTGCCGAACGCGGTGAGCACCGCGTCCCGGGTCTCGCGCAATGTCACGGTGAACATCCCGCTGCTGTCGGCGGCGATGGACAAGGTGACCGAGGCGCGGATGGCCATCGCCATGGCGCGGCAGGGCGGCGCGGGCGTACTGCACCGCAATCTGTCCATCGAGGACCAGGCCAACCAGGTCGACCTGGTCAAGCGCTCCGAGTCCGGCATGGTCACCGACCCGATCACGGTCCGTCCGGACGCCGCGCTCGCCGAGGCCGACGCGCTGTGCGCCAAGTTCCGGATCAGCGGGGTGCCGGTCACCGACGCCGCGGGCAAGCTGCTGGGCATCGTGACCAACCGCGACATGGCCTTCGAGATGGACCGCAGCCGTCAGGTCCGCGAGGTCATGACGCCGATGCCGCTGGTCACCGGCAAGGTCGGCATCTCCGGCGAGGACGCCATCGAGCTGCTGCGCCGCCACAAGATCGAGAAGCTCCCGCTGGTCGACGACGCGGGCGTGCTCAAGGGCCTGATCACGGTCAAGGACTTCGTCAAGGCCGAGAAGTACCCGAACGCCGCCAAGGACACCGAGGGCCGGCTGGTCGTCGGTGCCGCGGTGGGCGTCGGTGGCGAGGCGTACGAGCGGGCGCAGGCGCTGGTCGAGGCCGGTGCCGACTTCCTGGTGATCGACAGCGCGCACGGCCACAGCCGCGGCATCCTCGACATGATCGCCAAGGTCAAGTCCAACATCAACGTCGATGTCGTCGGCGGCAACGTCGCCACCCGCGACGGCGCGCAGGCGCTCATCGACGCGGGCGCCGACGGCATCAAGGTCGGTGTCGGCCCCGGCTCCATCTGCACCACCCGCGTCGTCGCCGGTGTCGGCGTCCCGCAGGTCACCGCGATCTACGAGGCGGCGCAGGCCGCGCACGCCGCGGGTGTGCCGCTGATCGGTGACGGCGGTCTGCAGTTCTCCGGCGACATCGCCAAGGCCATCGCGGCCGGTGCGGACACGGTCATGCTGGGCTCGCTGCTGGCCGGCTGCGAGGAGTCGCCGGGCGAGATGGTCTTCATCAACGGCAAGCAGTTCAAGTCGTACCGCGGCATGGGTTCGCTGGGCGCGATGCAGTCCCGCGGCCAGGCCCGCTCCTTCTCCAAGGACCGCTACTTCCAGGACAACGTGCTCTCCGAGGACAAGCTGGTCCCCGAGGGCATCGAGGGCCAGGTGCCCTACCGCGGCCCGCTCTCCTCGGTCGCCCACCAGCTCGTCGGCGGCCTGCGGGCCTCCATGGGCTACGTCGGCTCCGCCGACATCCCCGAGCTCAAGGAGAAGGGCCACTTCGTGCGCATCACCTCCGCGGGTCTCAAGGAGAGCCACCCGCACGACATCCAGATGACCACCGAGGCTCCGAACTACACTCGGCGCTGACCTGCGCGTACGGCACCGCCCGCACGCGTGCACAAGCCCGTGGCCGCTCCCCGGCCGCGGGCTTCGGTGTGTCGGGGATACTGGTACGGCAGACGTAGAGGGAAAGGCCACACACGTGACTGAGATCGAGATCGGGCGCGGCAAGCGCGGCCGCCGGGCATACGCATTCGACGACATCGCCGTCGTACCGAGTCGCCGCACCCGCGACCCGAAGGAGGTCTCGATCGCCTGGCAGATCGACGCCTACCGTTTCGAGCTGCCCTTCCTGGCCGCTCCCATGGACTCCGTGGTCTCGCCGCAGACCGCGATCCGCATCGGTGAGCTGGGCGGCCTGGGCGTCCTCAACCTCGAAGGCCTCTGGACCCGGTACGAGGACCCGGAGCCGCTGCTCGCCGAGATCGCGGAGCTGGACGGCGCCACGGCCACCAAGCGGCTCCAGGAGATCTACGCCGCGCCGATCAAGGAAGAGCTGATCGGGCAGCGCATCAAGGAGGTGCGGGACGCGGGCGTCGTCACCGCCGCCGCGCTCTCCCCGCAGCGCACGGCGCAGTTCTCCAAGGCCGTCGTGGACGCCGGCGTCGACATCTTCGTCATCCGCGGCACGACCGTCTCCGCCGAGCACGTCTCCTCCGCGGCCGAGCCGCTGAACCTCAAGCAGTTCATCTACGAGCTGGACGTCCCGGTCATCGTCGGCGGCTGCGCCACCTACACCGCGGCGCTGCACCTGATGCGGACCGGCGCGGCCGGTGTGCTGGTCGGCTTCGGCGGCGGCGCCGCGCACACCACCCGTAACGTGCTGGGCATCCAGGTCCCGATGGCGACCGCGGTCGCCGATGTCGCGGCCGCCCGCCGCGACTACATGGACGAGTCCGGCGGCCGCTACGTCCACGTCATCGCCGACGGCGGTGTGGGCTGGTCCGGCGACCTCCCCAAGGCGATCGCCTGCGGTGCCGACGCCGTGATGATGGGCTCCCCGCTGGCCCGCGCCACCGACGCGCCCGGCCGCGGCCACCACTGGGGCATGGAAGCGGTGCACGAGGACGTGCCGCGCGGCAAGCGGATGGACCTCGGTGCGGTCGGCACGACGGAGGAGGTGCTGTTGGGGCCGTCCACGGTTCCCGATGGCTCGATGAACTTCTTCGGCGCCCTGCGCCGGGCGATGGCGACGACGGGTTACTCGGAGCTGAAGGAATTCCAGCGGGTGGAGGTCACGGTGGCGCCTCGGCGCTAGTCGTACGTTGCCGGGTTTCGCGCCGTGTTTGTTCCGTGGGTTTTTCCCCGCCTTCGGCGGGAGCGGAAGTGGTTGTGGGGTGGGGTCCCGGTTGCTGGGTGGTGGTGGCGG
>NZ_SDIF01000189.1 GCF_004122735.1 Streptomyces sioyaensis
GGGCGGGGGGTGGAGCCGGGGGCGGCCGGGCGTCGCGCATCTGGTCGCCTTCTGGGAGAGCCGGGCGTTCTACGACTCCTTCATGGCGCGTGCGCACGACCGGCTGGCGGCCGCCCAGGTCGGGACGTACAAGGACGCACAGGTGCGCCTGTTTGAGCACGAGTTCGACGTGAAGGTGGGCTTCCGCCCGTCGTTCGGTGATGTGGACGTGCTGCGGCTGGCGCACAGCCAGGTGTACCAGGACCGGGTGGACCACTTCATGCTCATGCAGGAGAAGGTCTGGAACCCGGCGATGGCGGGTTCGCCGGGAATGCTGCGGGGGATGGTGGGGCGGGCACCGGGTGAGGAGTTCCTGGTGCTGTCGATGTGGCAGTCGGCTGCCGAGCGGGGCAAGTACCGGCCCGAGCGGGTGGAGCGGCTGGCACTGCGGGCTCAGATAGCCGCGGACGTCCGGGCCATCGCGGGGGACGTGGTCCAGCTCGAACCGTCGTGGACGGTATGACGGGCGGCGTGTTCAGGAGCCCGTGCCGTGGGGGATGCCTGAGGCGCTGTCGAGGGTGAACGCCCCGGCGCGGGCGGCGGCCAGGGTGGCCGCCGCGGCCTGGTCGGCGTGCGCGGCCTCGACCGGTTCCCGGGTGATGAACAGGCGGAAGAAGAGCGGTGCGGAGACCGAGCGGACCAGCGCACCGGCATCGATCGCGCCGCTCACGGCGGGGTCGGAGGCGGTGTGTGCCCGGGTACCCGCCGGGGGGCCCGGTACGGCTTCCGGGGGCGCAGGCAATTCCCCGCGCAGGACGGCACGTTCGACGAGGACCTCACAGCGCGCGAACCGCTCGGTGTAGTAGCCGCGCAGCGCCGCGGCCGCCCGCTCCGACCGGAAGCCGGCAGCGATCATCGCGGAGCCCGAAGCGGCCACCGCAGGATCGGCGAAGGAGGCGACGACCTCGCGGGCCAGGGCGCGCAGATCGCCCTCCAGGGACCCGGTGTCGGGCGGGGTCCAGTCGTCCTCGCCCGCGAGGTCCAGAGCGTCCGCCACCAGGCCCTCGAGGTCCTTCCAGCGGCGATAGAGCGTCGTTTTGTGCACGCCGGAGTGCTCGGCGACGTATTCGACGGTCAAGCCGGGATAGCCGTGCTCGGTGAGCCCGGCCAGTACGGCGTCGCGGACGGCCGCGCGGGTGCGGGCGGTGCGGCCGCCGGGGCGCCGGGTGCCGGGGGCAGGTGCGGAGCCGTCGGCCGTGCGCCGGTCGCTGCTCGCTTCGTCCTCAGTCAATTGCAATCCTTGTTGCGTTAGTGGCCGGACCGTGTCATCCTCATCGTAATGCAACGAGTGTTGCGTTTGATTGGGGGCTCGATGCCTGCGCGGATCTCATGGCACGCCATCATCACGTCCTGCGGTGACCGGCCGCTGAACGACGGCGTATCGCTGTCGATACACCCTGCCGAACGCAACGGGGTCGTGGGGGGATCGTGCCCGACGGTCCCGGGCAGGAGTGCGGCCGTACCTCGCCGCAGGTGCCTCAGGCAGGCCAGAAACGGATCAGTCACGCCGGGAACGGGCCGCGGCCGAACAGGCAGGAGGAGTGCTGTGCAGCAAGGTCCGGACCGCGGGCCAGGGGGTGTGCGGCATGTACAGAGCAGGAGATTTAGGCTGGCGGCATGGCTCGGCCCCGACGCATCGTTCTCATCCGCCACGGAGAGTCGGAGGGGAACGTCGATGACACCGTCTACGAGCGAGAACCCGATCATGCGCTCTCGCTCACCCCGGCCGGGTTGCGACAGGCGGAGGCGGCCGGCGGCCCGCTGCGCGAGATGTTCGGTGACCAGCGGGTCTCCGCCTACGTCTCGCCCTACCGCCGCACCCACCAGACCTTCCGGGCGCTCGGCCTCGATCCCGGCAGGGTCCGGGTCCGTGAGGAGCCCCGACTGCGCGAGCAGGACTGGGGGAACTGGCAGGACCGCGACGACGTACGACGGCAGAAGGCCTACCGCGACGCCTACGGACACTTCTTCTACCGGTTCGCCCAGGGCGAGTCCGGAGCGGACGTCTACGACCGCGTCGGGGCGTTCCTGGAGAGCCTGTGGCGCAGCTTCGAGGCCCCGGACCACCCGCCGAACGTCCTGATCGTCACGCACGGGCTCACCATGCGGCTGTTCTGTATGCGCTGGTTCCACTGGACGGTGGCCGACTTCGAGTCGCTGTCCAATCCGGGCAATGCGGAACGGCGCACCCTGCTGCTCGGCGGGAACGGCCGCTACACCCTCGACCGGCCCTTCGAGCGCTGGTGTAAACCGGAGCCTTATGGAGCCACCGGTTAGAGTGCACACCGATGACCCTCGATCACCGTGACGCAGACCGCCGTGCGCGGGCTCTGGCCAGCCTGCGCGGCCTGTCCGTGGGTGACGCCCTCGGATCCCAGTTCTTCGTCCCCGCCCACTACCCCTCCCTCAAGCGCCGCGAGCTGCCACCGGCCCCCTGGCAGTGGACCGACGACACGGAGATGGCGTGCTCCGTCCTGGCCGAGCTCACGACCCATGGGCGGATCGACCAGGACTCCCTCGCCCGCTCCTTCGCCGACCACCACGACTTCGACCGTGGCTATGGTCCGGCCGTCAACCGCATGCTGCGGCTGATCCGCGAGGGCGGCGACTGGCGTGAGCTGGCGTCCGGACTCTTCAACGGCCAGGGCTCGTGGGGCAACGGAGCCGCCATGCGCATCGCTCCCCTCGGCGCCTGGTACGCCGACGACCCCGAGCAGGCCACCCACCAGGCCGAGATCTCCGCCTACACCACCCACCAGCACCGCGAGGCCGTCGTCGGTGCCATGGCCGTCGCCGCCGCGGCCGCCCTGGTGGCCGACCCGACCCGGGACCTCGGCCCCGAGCAGCTGCTGGACGGCGTACTGGAGCTGATCCCGCGCAGCGCCGTACAGGCCGGTCTGCGCCGGGCACGCGACATGCTCGACTACGCCGACTCCGGCACCGTCGCCGCCGTGCTGGGCTGCGGGCGGCGTACCAGTGCCCACGACACCGTGCCCTTCACCCTCTGGGCCGCCGCCCGGCATCTCGGCAACTATGAGCGGGCATTTTGGGCCACCGCTCATGCGGGCGGCGATGTCGACACCACCTGCGCGATCGTCGGCGGCATCGTGGCCGCCGGTGCTGCGGGCGCCCCGCCCGAGGCATGGCTGGCGGGCACCGAACCCCTCCCGTCCTGGGCCCCCGTCCACACCGACTGAGCACCGCCGCACCGTAGCTCCCCTCGCCCGCCGCGGACCGGCCGTCCGTGACCCGTTCCGTCCCCCGGTGCCCTCCAACGGCCGGTGAGGGGCGGCGAATTCGCCCCGGGTGGTGGTAGGCGGGCACGGGAGCGCGACACGTCGCGCCCTCCGGGGTCGCCGCCGGGTACCCGTTGGTAGCGGTGCCGTCCCGGTCCCGTTCGCACCTGCACGGACATCGTTTTCCGCTGGGTGCGGATCCGGTGCGGACGGCTGCGCCGAATAGGCGTAACCTGGCTGGCGCCATGCCGTACGAGCCCCCCACCCATACCGTCGAGCGATCATTGCGCGCCACGACGGGCGCCAAGATCGTTGTAGGTATCGACGAGGTCGGACGCGGAGCGTGGGCCGGTCCGGTCAGCGTCTGCGCAGCCATCACCGGTCTGCGCCGGCCGCCCGACGGACTCACCGATTCCAAGCTGCTGACTCCCAAGCGCCGCACCGAATTGTGCGAGGTGCTCGGCGAGTGGGTCACGTCGTACGCCCTTGGGCACTCCTCGCCGGAGGAGATCGACGAGCTGGGCATGACCGCGGCACTGCGGCTCGCGGCCGTACGCGCCCTGGAGGCGCTGCCGGTCCGGCCGGACGCGGTCATTCTTGACGGCAAGCACGACTACCTGGGCGCGCCATGGCGGGTCCGCACGGTCATCAAGGGTGACCAGTCCTGCATCGCGGTCGCCGCCGCGTCCGTGATCGCCAAGGTGCGGCGCGACGCGATGATGGCCGAACTGGGTCTGGCCTACGCCGACTTCGACTTCGCGGCCAACGCAGGCTACCCCTCGCCGACCCATCGCATCGCCCTGGAGGAGTACGGTCCCACGCCGCACCACCGAGTGTCGTGGTCCTACATGGACGCCCTGCCCCGGTGGCGGCATCTGAAGAAGGTGCGCATCACCCCCGAAGCAGCCGCTCTGGAAGCCGGTGGCCAACTCGGCTTCGATTTCTGAGTGGTACGGACATCAATTCGGTACCCGGTAGCGTGTTCCGTACTTACGTTTGATAGACATCCCTTTATGCCTCTCATCCCCGAGGAGCCTCAGATTCACGAGAGTGTCCCGGGTCCCCGCGCAACTTCGGCCGCCGGCCGTACCGCGCCGACCCCCCGTCCTGTTCCTGGCCCCGGTCCCCGCCCCGCGCCCCCGCGTGGCGCTCCGGCGGCCAGCGTCCGTCCGGGCAAGCCCGGACCTGCTGCCCCGTCGCGTGGGCCTGTCGCCGCTCCGCCGGTGCAGCGCACCAGCTCCCCGCAGCCGCCGGCCGACAAGACCGGTACCGCCGCGGGAGCGCAGCTCCAGCTGATCCCGGCACCCGCCGCCGGCGCCGTCGACGCTGCCGACGAGGCCGTCGACCTGCTGCTGGACTCCGGGCGTGCGCCGGGCGACATCCTGGTGCTGACCACCGGCGAAGCCCACCCGTGGGCCGCGCATGAGCTCTCGTTCGGCGAGGCCTCGTACTGGGCCCAACACGACGCCACGGACGATGTGTTCTACGCGGACGCGGCCGCCGAGCGCGCCACCGGCCGGCCCGTTGTGGTCGTCGCCGTCAATGGCGGTTCGGACGAGGTCACCGGGAGGGCTCTGCCGGCGGCCATGGCCCGTGCCGGAGTGCTGCTGATCGTCTGCGGCGACCCGCAGCGGATCACGGCTGTCCTCGGCGCCCACGCCTGACCCTGTCGGCCCGCAACGGCCCGTCGGTCCTGCAGGGCCGACGGGCACGCATGCGCGTCCGCGCCCACGGTGTGCGGACGCCGCGCGTGCCGACAGGTGGTACGGCTCCCCGAGAGGCACGGCCCGCCGTTCGCCGTGGGCGCGAACCCCGGTAGGGGCGCGGCCGCTCGGTCCGCCTCAGCGCGCTGCCGTGTGCCGGCGTGCTTCCGGGGCGCCGCCCGCGCGCCGTGGAAGCGGCCGGCTCTGCGGGGCGGCGGCCTTCGCGGCGGTGCGTGATGCATCCGGTCGCGCTGCCGTCGTACGACGTGGCTCCGTACGTCCCGCATCCGGGCGACGCGGTTCGGGGACCGGCAGGTCCGTGGCGGGTGGCCTGGGGCGGCGCCCGCCCCGTCCCTCTCCCAATACCTGCCAGCGGCTCGGGGTCAGCGTGATGTACGCCCCGCAGCGGAGTCCGTGCAGGGTGCAGGCGTCGCGCAGCCCCCACATCCACGCCCCGTCCGTCTCCGTCCAACGGGGCTCGCCCTCACGGCAGTAGACCAGCACCGCGGTCCGGACCGGGGTACGCAATCGCAGGTCGTGCGGGATGACCCGGCGCAGATGTGCCAGCAGCGCATTGCGGAACTCCCAGCCGTCGGGCGCGGCCGCGAACTCGGTGAACGAGGCGCTGGCCGTCAATCGGTCGTGTGCGTCGAGCACCGCGACGATGGCCGTCGACGGCCCCGGACGATGGCGATCGTGCAGATCGGCGACGACCTCACGGGGATTGCGCAGCAACGGGATCCCGGCCGAGGCCCATTCGGCGGGCACCAGCATCCGTCCCAGTCGCGCGGCGGAATCGGCGGACACGGGCAAGGACACATGCGGGGGCGGAGCGAAGCCGAAGGTCATGTTCCTCCCTTCGTCTAGGCGTCCACGCGTCGGGCGGTGACCGGGCACGGGTGCGCACCACGGCACGGCGCTGCCTGACCATGGACGGCCGGTACGGGGAAGCATTCCAATTCTTGCCGTCGTACACGCATGCGGCAACGAGCAATTCCCGCCGGTGCCCGGAATCGCCAGGAAAGTCACCGATGTGCTTGTCCGTCGCGGAGTCGGCCGTGAACGTATCGCTCCTAGCCCTGTACGGCGAGGACCAGCGGAAACACCCCCTCGGCGCCTGCCCGGCGCAGGAGCCGGGCTGTCATGGCCACTGTCCAGCCGGTGTCGGCGTAGTCGTCCACCAACAGCACCGGGCCACCCGCCGAGGCCAGAGCCTGCGCCAGCTCCGGAGGCACGCACAGCGAACCGTGCAGCGCCCGCAGCCGCTGAGCGCTGTTGCTGCGCGGAATCCTGCCCTCGACACCGTCGTCCGCCGAGGCCACCGTGCCCAGGAACGGCATCCGGCCGACCGCGGCGATCCGCTCGGCCAGCGACCGGATCAGCTGCGGGCGGCTGCGCGAGGAGAGCGCGACGACGCCCACCGGGCGGGCCGGGGCATCGGCCGCGCCCGAGGCCCAACCACCGGGCCCCTTGGCCCAGTCGGCGAGCACGGTGACCACCGCGGCCGACACATCGTCGGGGACCGGCCCGTCCGGCGCCTGCGGCGCGAGCATCGGCCGCAGGCGGTTGCCCCACCCGATGTCGGAGAGCCGGCCCAGGGCCCGGCCGGTCGCGGACAGCTCGCCCGCCGGGATACGCCCCTTGAGGTCGACGCCGACGGCCGGCAGCCCCGTCGGCCACATCCGCCGCGGCTCCACCTCCACCCCTGGACGCCCCAGCTCACCGCGCGCCGCGTCCAGCGAAGCGGCCGACACCTCGGTGCTGAAGCGTGCCCCGGCGCAGTTGTCGCAGCGACCGCAGGCCACCGCCGCCTCGTCGTCCAACTGCCGCCGCAGGAACTCCATCCGGCAGCCCGCCGTGGTCGCGTACTCCCGCATGGCCTGCTGCTCGGCCTCGCGCTGACGCGACACCCACGCATAGCGCTCGGCGTCGTACGACCAGGGCCGGCCGGTGGACGTCCAGCCGCCCTTGACGCGTTGCACGGCGCCGTCCACATCGAGCACCTTGAGCATGATCTCCAGGCGCGAGCGGCGCAGGTCGACCTGCGGCTCCAGGGCGGGCAGCGACACCGGCCGGCCGGCCGCGGCCAAGACGTCCAGAGTCCGCCGCACCTGCTCCTCGGGCGGGAAGGCCAGCGACGCGAAGTACTTCCAGATCGCCTCGTCCTCACGCCCCGGCAGCAGCAGCACCTCGGCGTGCTTCACCCCTCGGCCGGCCCGGCCCACCTGCTGGTAGTACGCGATGGGGGACGAGGGCGACCCGAGGTGCACCACGAAGCCCAGATCGGGCTTGTCGAAGCCCATGCCCAGCGCGGACGTCGCCACCAGCGCCTTGACGCGGTTGGCGAGCAGATCGTCCTCGGCCTGCTGGCGGTCGGCGTTCTCCGTCTTACCGGTGTACGACGAGACCGTGTGTCCCCGGTGGCGCAGGAAGGCCGTCACCTCCTCGGCGGCGGCGACCGTGAGGGTGTAGATGATTCCCGAGCCCGGCAGTTCGTGCAGATGGTCCGCGAGCCAGGCGAGCCGGTGCGCGGCGTCCGGCAGCGGAAGCACGCCCAGGCTCAGACTCTCCCGGTCCAGCGGTCCGCGCAGCACCAGTGCCTCGGTGGAGCCCTCGCCCGTCCCGAGCTGCTCGGCGACATCGGCGGTCACCCGCGCATTGGCCGTGGCGGTGGTGGCGAGCACCGGCACACCGGGCGGGAGATCGGCGAGCATGGTGCGCAGCCGTCGGTAATCCGGCCGGAAATCATGGCCCCAGTCGGAGATGCAGTGCGCCTCGTCGACCACCAGCAGACCGGTCGCCGCCGCGAGCTTGGGCAGTACCTGATCACGAAAATCGGGGTTGTTGAGCCGCTCGGGGCTCACCAGCAGGACATCCACTTCACCGGCCGCCACCTCGGCCTGGACGGTGTCCCACTCCTCGGTGTTGGCGGAGTTGATCGTGCGCGCCCGGATCCCGGCGCGCGCGGCGGCCTCGACCTGATTACGCATCAGCGCAAGGAGCGGGGAGACGATCACGGTCGGCCCGCTGCCGCGCTCGCGCAGCAGCGCCGTCGCGACGAAATAGACCGCGGACTTGCCCCAGCCCGTCCGCTGCACGACCAGCGCCCGGCGGTGGTCGGCGACCAGCGCCTCGATCGCCCGCCACTGATCCTCGCGCAGCCTGGCCTCGCCGCCGGGATCCCCGACGAGTCGGGTCAGGACGGCATCGGCGGCGGCACGCAGATCATCGTTGCTCATGCCTCCATGCAACCCGATGCCACTGACAATGCGCGAACTCCCGCCCGAGGCTGTGGACAACTTCCTCGCCCGCGAGTTATCCACAGGGGTCGCGGCGCGGCGGCCTGCCGCGGGATCTTCGAGCCATGAATCCGCACAGCGAACCGAGCAAGCGCTCCACCGACAGCAATTCCGCCGCCACGCCCTCCGCCCCGACGCCTTCGACCCCGATTTTCGTGATCAGGTACTGCCCAAGCTCGCGGCGGCGACCGGTCTGCTGG
>NZ_SDIF01000019.1 GCF_004122735.1 Streptomyces sioyaensis
GCGGTGGGCGACGGGCGGGGCCGATGTTCGTCCACCCCGTCCACCCCGTCCACGACGCCCCTTCCGCGCTGGTCGCCGGACGCCCCTTTCCGTACCCCGCCCAGGCGCTCAGCTCGGTACGGCAGCCGGAACTGCTGTGCAGGCGCAGGCTGTTGGTTCCGGGGCGCGGGAGGCTGTGCGGGAGCCCCCGAGACGGGCTCGGGGGCCGGCGGACCTGGCGTATGCGGGTCCGGGCGGATTGTCAGTCGGCAGCGGACCCGGGCCGTGGGGCGGACGCGTGGCGCGTGCGGGGCTTGCTCTGGGTGAGCGCGGCCCCGGCCAGCACGATGAGGGCGCCGGCCGGGGTGTTCCAGCTCAGCCGCTCGTGCAGGAGCAGCACTCCGGCCGCGGTGGCGATCAGGGGGACGAAGTAGGTGACCATCTGCGCGGTGGTGGGGCCGACCTCGGCGACCAGCCCGTACTGGAGGAGGAAGGCGACGCCGGTGCCGAGCGCGCCGAGTGCGAAGACGGCGAGCAGCGGGACGAGGGGGATACCTGCCGGTGCGGTCGTGAAGAGGGGTGTTGCGATGGCCAGTTGGGCGGATGCGAGCAGCAACTGGGCGCTGGACATGGAGAGGTGGGAGTGCCGGCCGCCCGCCAGGGTGCGGCGGACGTAGATCCAGCCGATGGGGTAGCAGAGCGAGGCGCCCAGGGCCATCGCGGTGCCCGTCAGATCGGTGCCGGCGAAGCCCTGCCAGGCGCCGAGCACGGTGAGCACGCCCAGGAACCCGATGCCCAGACCCGCGACCCGGCGCCGGGTGGGGCGGTCCTCGGAGAGTGCGACCACCGACAGCGCCATGCCCCACAGCGGGGAGGTGGCATTGCAGATCCCGGCCAGCGTGGAGGGGATGGTCAGTTCGGAGTAGGCGAAGAGGGAGAACGGCAGCACGTTCAGGAAGAGCGCGGCGACGGCGAGATGGCCCCAGGTGCGCGCGGAGCGGGGGAGCCGCTCGCGCTTGATCGCGAGCATGGTCAGCAGTACCAGCGCACCGAACACCACCCGGCCCAGGGTGACCTGTAGTGGAGCGAAGCCCTGGGTGCCCACCTTGATGAAGAGGAAGCTGAAGCCCCAGATCAGGGAGAGGACGGCGAAGCGGAATTGCCAGCCGCAGGCACGGCCGACGGGCTTCGCGGCCGCCACGGACGCGGCCGCCGCGACGGTCTGGTCGGCAGCAGGTTCGGCGGACGGGGGCTGGGAGGTCGCGGCATGGGCGGAGGCGGTGGACGCGCCGGCGGTGGTGCTCATGGCGTCCACGATGCGGCGTGCAACTTCGTAGCACAAGCGAGATTTCTTGCCGGGTATCGCTTAGCATTACTTATATGTTGAACCTTGATCGCCTCCGGACGCTGAGTGCCGTCGCCCGCCATGGGTCGGTGAGTGCGGCCGCCGATGGACTGCATGTGACGACCTCGGCCGTCTCGCAGCAGATCGCCAAGCTGGAGCGGGAGACCGGTCAGCAGCTGTTGGCGAAGAACGGACGCGGGGTGCGGCTGACCGACGCCGGGCGGCTGCTCGCGGATCATGCCACCCGGATTCTGTCCCAAGTCGAGCTCGCGCAGGCCGAGTTGGAGGCGCACCGCGGTCAGGCGGTGGGTGAACTGCGGCTGGGTGCCTTTCCCACCGCTGCCCGAGGACTCTTCCCGGCCGCGCTCGTCGCGCTCGCCGCCGAGCACCCCCAGCTGCGCGCGCGGCTGACGGAGATGGAGCCGGATGAATCGGTGCGCGGGGTGGTGCGCGGCGATATCGATCTGGCGGTCGTGCTGGACTGGTACAACCGGCCGTTGTCCCTGCCCGAGGGGCTGGCCAAGGCGCCGCTGCTGGACGATCCGGCCGATGTGGCCATGCCGTCCACCCATCCGTTGGCCCGGCGGCAGTCCGTGGAGTTGGAGGAATTCGCGGACGATGAGTGGATCTCCTGGCCGCAGGGGGAGTTCTGCCACGACTGGCTGATGTTCACGCTGCGCAGCAAGGGGATGGAACCGCGGATCGCGCACATGGCCGAGGAGCATCACACTCAGCTCGCCCTGATCGCGGCCGGGCTGGGGATCGCGGTGGCGCCGCGGCTCGGCCGCGGGCCGGTGCCGGAGGGGGTGAGCGTGGTGCCCGTACCCCATACGATGCGCCGCCATGTCTACGCCATCTGGCGTGAGGACGCCGACCGCAGGCCCTCGATCCGGGCGGCGGTGGAAGCGCTCCGTGCGGCCGGAAAGAGCGTGGAGGCCTGCTGAGGCGGGCCTGGCCGGCCGTCTCACCCCCGTCAGGCCGGTGGGGCGATCCCGCGGATGACGCCGAGGTCGAGCAGATCCTGCGGGCGGATGCGGAGTTGGTCGGCGGTGTCATGGAGCTGCGCCGGGTCGCGCTTGAGGATGGCCACGGCCAGCTCCGGGGCGATCACGGAGAAGTAGCTGTCCGGCGTGGCCCAGAGTCGGTCCGGCGCGGCCAGCGCCAGCGCGCCGCCCGAACCGCCTTCCCCGATGAGCAGGGACGTGACGGGCACCCGGGCGGTGGCAAGCGCCGCGAAGGTGTCGGCGATGGCCGCTCCGGCCCCGGCGCGCTCGGCCGCCGCGTCATTGGCGGCCCCCGGGGTGTCGATGAGCGTGAGGACCGGTATACCGAGCCGGTCGGCGAGCCGGACGAGGCGGGCGGCGCTGCGGAAGCCGGCCGGGCGGGTGGCCGTGCCGCACTGGGCGGCGAAGGCGATCGTGCGCCCGTCACGACGGCCGAAGCCGCACCGCATCCCGGGGTCGACACCGCCACAGCGGTCGCCGCTGAGCTCCTCCCGGTCGTCGAAGTAGGCCCGCAGATAGGCCTCGGCGCGCGGCCGCCGCGGCTCGCGGGCGCGGGCCACCGCGCCCCAGCCGGTCTCCGGCAGCCCCGGCACGCCGAGTGCGTACGGCAACGAGGCCGGATCCACGGTGGGGCTGCCCAACTCTCCTGATCCACAAAGGAGTTGAAGCCAGTGCTGGAGCGTGGCGCGCAGCCGGTCGGGCGGGACGACGGCGTCGATATGGCCCGACGCCAGCTGTCCCTCGGCGGAGTAGGCGTACGGGTCGGCGTCCGCGGGGCGTACCCGTGAGCCCGCGAAGCCGACCTGTGCCCCGGGGAGCGCGAGGATGACATCGGCGGCCGCGCCGAGGGTGGCCCAGCCGCCGCCGGTCGTCGGATCGCGCAGCACGGCGATCTGCGGCAGGCCGGCGGCGCGGGTGTGCGCCGACTGGGCGGCCACCCGCTGGAGTTGGGTCAGCGCGCGCATCCCTTCCTGCATCCGGCTGCCGCCCGTGGCGATCAGCGAGACGACCGGCAGGCGGCGCTCGCGCGCCAGGCGGTAGGCGGCCTCCAGTCGGTCGCCGGTGCTCTCGCCCAGGGAGCCGCCCAGATAGCGGAACTCGAAGGAGAGCACGACCGCTTCCGTGCCGCCCATCGTGGCCAGGGCGGTGACCACCGACTCGTGCTCGCCGGTCCGGGCGTGGGCGCGGGCCCGCATGTCGTCGTAGCCGGGCCAGCCGAGCGGGCCGTCCGGCGCGGAGGGCGCCGTCGCCGGTGCGCCGGGTCCCTCGGGCACGGTCAGCTCGGTGTACGTATCCGAGACGGCGGCAATGGCCTGACGTGCCGTCAGTCGTGCGCACGGCATCGTCTCGGCGGGAGCGCCGGCTCGGTCCCCGGCCTCGCCGCGCCCTTCGTCACGCACGGAGCTCACGCTTCAGCACCTTGCCCATGTCATTGCGCGGCAGTGCGTCCAGGAAGTGCACGGTGCGTGGCCGTTTGTGCGGCGCCAGCTGACGGGCGACATGATCCGCGAGCTCCTGGCCGGACGGCACCGGGCCCGCGTCCGGACCGGTCCGCACCACGATCCAGGCGACGATCCGCTCGCCGAGGTCCTCGTCCGGGGCGCCGGTGACGGCGGCCTCGGCGACCCCGGGGTGCGTCAGGAGCGCATTCTCGATCTCACCCGCGCCGATCTTGTAGCCGCCGCTCTTGATCAGGTCGGTGGCCTTGCGGCCCACGATGCGGTAGTTCCCGGCGGCGTCGCGGGTCGCCATGTCGCCCGTACGGAACCATCCGCCGTCGAAGGCGGCGGCGGTGGCATCGGGGCGGTTGAGGTACTCGACGAAGAGGTTCGGGCCGCGGACCTGGATCTCGCCGACCGTCTCCGCGTCGCCCCCCTCGATGGCCTGGCCCGTGTCGTCGACGAGCCGGACGTAGACCCCCGGCAGGGGCACCCCGACCGTGCCCACGGCATCCGGGCCGTCCGCCCGCACGCTGGTGTTCATGAGGGTCTCCGTCATGCCGTAGCGCTCGATCACCCGCCGACCGCACGCGGCAGCGATCCGCTCGTGATCGGTCTGCGGCAGCGCGGCCGAGCCGGAGACCAGCAGCCGGGCCCGGGAGAGCGCCTTGGCGAGGACGGCATCCTGTCCGGCCTCCGCGGCCAGGCGGTGGTACATCGTCGGGACGCCGAACAGCATCGTCCCGTCCGCGGACAGCTCCCGCGCCACCGCCTCGGTGCTGAAGCGCCCCAGGTGGTGGACGCTGCCGCCGCGGCGCAGCGGGCCGAGGATGCCGAGGATCAGGCCGTGGACATGGAAGAGGGGCAGGGCGTGGACGAGGACGTCGTCGGCGGTCCACTGCCAGGCGTCCTCCAGGGCGTCCAGGGTGTGCGCGAGGGCGCGCCGGGGGAGGACGACGCCCTTGGGCGGCCCGGTCGTCCCGGAGGTGTAGACGATCAAGGCCGGCGCCTCGTCGCCCGGTTCGGCCGGCAGCAGGGCCGGTCCGACCCCCTCGGGAGACTCCGCGGCCTCGATGTCGACACGGGGGAGCGCGGAGAGCGGCACCGGCAGATCGGCGCCCGGCTCGGCCAGGACGAGCGTCGGCGCGCTGTCCGCCACGATGTGCGCCAGCTCGCTCTCGCCGATCTTCGGATTGACCGGTACCGCGGCCACCCCCGCGAGCAGCGCGGCCACCGCGCCGACGGACGTCTCCAGCGTCGGCGTCGCCCAGAGGGCGATACGGCTCTCGCCGGCGATCCGCTCGGCGAGCGCGCCCGCCACCGACGCCAACTGCTGATAGCTCAGAGCGCGGTCGCCGAAGCGCAGCGCCGGGGCGGGCGACGCATCGCGCAGCGCGGGGAAGAACACGTTCACCGGATCTCCTTCGTCCTCGTCGGCGCCCGGCCCGTCACGGCCGGGCCGTCCGCTTCCGCACCCCTGCCGGCGCGGAACGGGCTGACCGAGACCACTCTCGCAGAGACCACTGACATTGCGATCTCCCGACGGAGATCAACTTCAGGCGGCGGGGCGCGCACCAGCGGCGATGACCTGCGTTCCGGCGATGACGGGGCACGGCACGGCGAGTACGGAGAGGTGATCGTGTCGTCCGTCCAGCGGCTACGGCGCGGTGATCGTGTCGTCCGTTCACCCGGCTACGGCATGGTGAGCACGTCGTCCGTTCACGCGGCTACGGCACGCAGGCACCTCGCGGCGCCCGCCCTCAGCACCGGGGAGCAGCCGCCCGCGGCGCTCACGCCTCACCCCGGGATCTTGCGGAAGTCCCATGACGCGACGGACCGGGGCGTCAGGCGCAGCCACGCATGCCGGCCGTCGTGCGGTACCCGGGACATTCCGAAGTACTTCTCGGCGAAGAGCCGTTCAGGGGCGTCCAGTTCAGGGCAGGGCTCGCCGGTGCGCGGGGCCTCACCGACGAAGTCCACCCGGCCGGTCAGCTCGGCGCCGCGCAGCTCGCCGTACTCGTGCCCGTCGTCGACGACCACCGCGATCCGCGGGTCCTTGCGCAGCTGTGCCCACCGCTTGCTGCGAGTGATCGAATACAGCCACAGCGCCGCACCGTCCCAGACGAACCACAGCGCGCCGACGTGCGGTGCGCCGTCGCCGCCGACCGTCGCGACCCGGCAGGTGCGCTGCGTCCCGAGGAACGCATCGAGCTCGCCGCGGGTCATCATGATCCGGCGCCCGCGCCGCTGTGTGCCGGCCATCCGTCCCCGCCCTCCGCCGTGTGGCAGCCCCTACTACGGGCACCGCCCCGCTCACCCGACACTCGTCCATCCTCGTCGATATCCTGAACTGACTATGCGTCAGAAATCATGCGGGCTCTTCCTCGCGTACGCAATGCCCGCTACTCTCACCCGCCGTGAACAGGCCCGTCACGGAACCAGGCCCGCCAGAGGGGAATACGATGCCTTCGGACGCCGCGCGGCGCGTCGCGCAACTGGACCCGGACTCGACGGTGCTGCTGACCGTCGAGTGCCAGCGCGGTGTGGTCGGCCCGGACAGCGCCTTGCCCGAACTGGCCGAGGTGGCCCGCAGGTCGGGGGCGCTGGCCAACGTCGCGCGGCTGGTGGCAGCCGCTCATGACGCCGGCGTCCAGGTGCTGCACGCGATCGCCGAGCGCCGTCCCGACGGCCGTGGTGCCAGCCACAACGCCCGCCTCTTCAAGGCGGCCGAGCGGCTGCCCGTCCAGCAGCTCGCCGGGTCCACGGCGGTACGTGTCGCCGATCCCATTCCTGTGACCGGAGACGACCTGGTCGTGCGGCGACTGCACGGCCTCTCGCCGATCGCCGGCACCGAGGTGGACGCACTGCTGCGCAACCTCGGGTGCCGCACGCTCGTCGTCACCGGGGTGTCGGCGAACGTGGCGGTCCCCAACGCCGTGTTCGACGCGGTCAACCTGGGCTACACGGCCGTGGTGCCCGCAGACGCCATCGCGGGGGTGCCCGCCGAGTACACCCCCGCGATGGTCCGCAACACCCTCGCCCTGGTCGCCACCGTCACCACCACGGAGGAGGTCCTGACCAGCTGGCGACGACTGCGCCGGGGCCCCCACCTGGCTGCGCGCTCTGCAAAAGGGCCGGATTCGCCCAGTGGTTGAGGGTTCTGCCGTGCCGCCTGTTCGAGTATGCCGAGCGGATCGAGGGCCTAGCATCCGTTGATGACCACAGAAGATCACTTGCTGGGGGCATCATGGTGAATGACGCTGAGCTGCGGCACCTGCGCCGCTGTGTGGAACTGGCGAACGAGGCTCTGGAGTCGGGCGACGAGCCGTTCGGCTCTGTGCTCGTCTCCGCGGACGGGGCCGTCCTGGCCGAGGACCACAACCGGGTGGCTTCGGGAGACCGCACCCGCCATCCGGAGTTCGAGCTGGCGCGCTGGGCCGCGGCGAACATGACCCCTGAGGAGCGAGCGGCGGCGACCGTCTTCACTTCCGGTGAGCACTGCCCGATGTGCGCCGCCGCGCATGGCTGGGTCGGGCTGGGGCGCATCGTGTATGCGAGTTCTTCCGAGCAACTGGCGTCCTGGCTCGCCGAGTTGGGGATTCCCTCACCTCCCGTGCGGACCCTGCCGATCCAGGCGATCGTCCCTGACCTCGTAGTGGAGGGCCCGATTCCCGGCCTCGCCGAGCAGGTACGCGACCTGCACCGCCGCTTTCACAGCGCACCCTGAGCGCAACCGTACGCTTCAGGCCCGGAAAGAGCTCTACGGTCCGCATCAAGTGCGCCGGCTGCATCGCCGCGTTACGGGGTCCCCCGCAGGCCCCTCTCCTAGCCTGCTGCGACCTGCGCGGCCTTCCTGACCCGTTGGTGATCGGGCGCAGAAGTTGCCAACCTCGCAGTCGTTGTCCTGCTGATCGCTCGGCCGGTGTTCACACAGAGTTGGTATCCACTCGCTTCGATGAGGGGGGCTACAGCACCATCTCCGACCATCCACGCCTATGCGAGGAGCTTCCATGGCCCCCGATCCGATCATCCCGAGGTCCGAGTCCGAGCTCGGCAACAGACCCGAGACGTCGACCGGCACGACACGTCGTAGGTTCCTCCAGGGCACGGGGGGCGTCGCCGGGGCGCTGGTACTCGGCGCGACCGCCGGGGCGGGCGGTGCGTACGCTGCTCCGCAGCCCGGGTACGTCTTGCCGAAGGGCTTCAAGGGCACCATGTCCGACCTGAAGCATGTCGTGATCCTGATGCAGGAGAACCGGTCCCTCGACCACTACTTCGGCACGTTCCCCGGCATACGCGGCTTCAACGACAAGCAGGCGCTGCGGTTCCAGGACGGCACCACCGTCTTCCAGCAAAAGGACGGCAGCGGCAACATCGTCACCCCGCAGGTCGACGACGGAGCCTGGGGCAACGACCACGGAGCCTGGGGCGACGTCGACCACCGCAAGTGGGACCTGTGGGTGCAGCACAACGGCGCCAGCTGCATGAACTACCACAGCGACGCCTACATGGGCTTCTACCACTCGGTCGCCGCGCAGTACACCGTCGCCGACCAGAACTTCTGCTCTGAGTTCGGGCCGACCGACCCCAACCGAAAGTACCTGTGGAGCGGTACCGCCAACAGCGAGACGGGCAACACCGATGAGTCCAACTACTCCCGTCCCTGGATCACGGTGGCCGAGCAGCTCCAGCAGGCCGGTATCGATTGGCGGCTCTACTCCGACAACAGCGGCAACGGGCGGCAGGGTTACATCAGCACCTGGGTCGGCGACTACGGCGACAACGAGCTGAAGTACTTCAAGGGGTTCGACCCGGAGGGGCTGAGCGCCGACGACCCCAAGCTGCGGCCCGGCACCGGGCTGATCTGGCGCGGCAACGCCACGTACTACTCCGGCATGACCTCGCCGAACGACGACTCCGACGAGAACCTCGACGCGGTCCTCAAAAACCTCCGTGACGCCTGCCGGCCAGGCTCGGAACACCCGCTGCCGGCAGTCTCCTGGATCGTGGCGCCGTACGGCTGGTCCGAGCACCCGAGCGCGGACACCCTGCACGGCGAGCGCTACGTCAAGAAGTTGCTCGACATCCTGCAGAGCAATCCCGATATCTGGGACCACACCCTCTTCATTCTCAACTACGACGAGAACGACGGGAAGTTCGACCACGTGCTGCCGCCATGGCCTGAGCCGGGCACGGCGCGCGAGTACGTCGGCGACTACCCGCTCGGCTTCGGTCCGCGGGTGCCGATGCTGCTGGTCTCGCCGTGGACCCGCGGAGGATACGTCGCCTCGGAAGTCTTCGACCACACCTCGACGATCAAGTTCCTGGAGATCTGGGCGACCCACCTCGGCAAGCCGTTCCGTTGCCCCAACATCAGCGACTGGCGGCGCTCGATCGCGGGCGATCTGACCAGCGCGCTCGACTTCGCCCACCCGCAACCGGGGCCCGCCACCTTCGCGGACCCGCTCGCCGAGCAGGCGGTGTCCATCGCCGCCCACCACATGAAAGCGCGCCCGCTGAGCTTCCATCCGCACGCGACGATCTCGGAGGACCGCGCGTCGGGGACGGTCACCGCCAGGATGACCCTGACCGGCGGCCCGAAGGACAAAGCCCTGAGCTTTCAGGTCTTCCCCGACAAGTACCAGGCGTTCTCCAGCACGCCGTTCACCGTCACCGCGCGCAATCCGCGCGAGTACACCTGGGACGCCAAGGCCCACGACGGCAAGTACGCGTTCTCGATCTACTCCAACGACGGCTTTGTGCGCTCCTTCGCCGGCCAGGTCGCGCCCGCTGGAAAGAAGGAGGGCGGCCTCCCGCGCGTGGAAGTCGACCTGCTGAAGGGCGCGCGCACCACGCACGGTGCTCAGGTGGAGCTCACGCTGCACAACGACGGCACCAAGCCGGTGGACTACAAGCTCACCGCTCACGACTACCTCGGCCGTACCCGGAAGGTCACGGTGGCCCACGGCGAGACGAAGGTCGTCATGTGGCCGACCCAGGAGGGCTACTACGACGTGGTGGTCACCGTCGACACCGACACGACCTGGACGCAGCGCTACGCCGGCCGGATCGCCACTGCCGGAACGGACTGATCGGCCAGGACATCCGTGGCGACGGCGGCCGCCCTGGCCGCCGTCGCCACGGTGCATCGGCGGCCCAAATGGGACCGTTCGGCGGGCTGACCGTGGCCAGGCCGTGTCGTTTGGATCACCGCGGGGCCGTTCCACCGGCAGCGTCAAATCGCCGCACGGTCGGCAGAAACAACCCTTCCGGGAGTGTGGCGGTCTTACCAGGCGTCATGCTCAGAGGGGCACCTGACGACGGCGGTGCAGTTCCTCCTGGCTCAGCCGGTCGTTGGCCCGAGATGCCATCCGCTTCCGAACGTGATCCTCTGTTCGAGTGGGCGGTGGAGGCACTGTGGTCCGAAGGCGCATCGGCGGTCTGGCCACTGTGCCCGACACACCCGGACACGCATCCGCTGACGGCGACGGTGCGCACGGACGTGGCGGTATGGGTATGCCCGAAGACGGGAACGGCAGTGGCACGGATCGGGGAACTGCAGACCCCATAGGGCGGGCTTGATTCCCCCCAGAGGCCTGAGCGGCGCCCATGACACCCGCCCGCCGGGGCCGGAGCCCGGCGGGCGGCTGGGCGGCCGTGCCGTCAGCCGAGGGTGACCGACCCGCCCTTGACGTCCACCTTGGCGGGGGCCAGTGCCTTGGTGGCGGGGCCCTTCTTCACGCTGCCGTCGTTGATGTCGAACTTGCTGCCGTGGCACATGCAGTTGATCGTGCCGCCGGAGACCTCGCCGACGACGCAGCCCGCGTGGGTGCAGATCGCGGAGAACGCCTTGATCTCGCCGTCCTGCGGCTGGGTGACGACCACCTTCTCGGCCTTGAAGATCTTGCCGCCGCCCTTGGGGATCTCCGAGGTCTTGGCGAGTGTGCTGCCGCTCTCGGCACCGCTGCCGCTGCCCCCGCCGCTCGCCCCCGAGGACGACTGCTCGCCGGCCGCGCTCTTGGAGTCGCCGCTGCCCGCGTCCATCTTGCTGCCGCCGCAGGCCGCGAGGGCCGCCGTCAGTCCGGCCGCGCCGACCGCCGCGACGACGGCCCGCCGTCCCGCCCCGCGCTCCGCCGCCGGGCCGGTCTCCTGCGTCGCCGGGCCGTTCTCCTGCGTCGCCGGGCCGGTCTCCTGCGCCGCGGTCATCGCTGCGGTCTCCGTCCGCTCCGACGCTGCCTGTCGAGCCATGGTGTGCCTCCGGTTCTTGGTGGTGCCTTCGGTGCGCGCTCTGCTCCATGGGCGTTGCACAGGGTCCATACGGAGGGTCGGCCCGGGGTGTTCAACGCGGATGCGTTCCTTTTGCTGAGGTACGAAGGTTCAGCTCGCTGAGGTACCAGGGCCCAGCGCGTCGCGCAGAAAGTCCCGCTGGAAGAACAGCAGCTGCTCGTTGACCGCGTCATCGGCCGGCAGGTGGGTGGCGCCGGGGAGCGGCAGCACGCTGTGCGGCTTGCCCGCCGCGAGCAGCTCCGCCGAGAAGCGCAGGGTGTGCGCGGCGGCCACATTGTCGTCCGCGAGCCCGTGGACCAGCAGCAGCGGGCGGCTCAGCAGATGGCCGTGGCCGATCAGGGAGCAGCGCGCATAATTCTCCGGCTGCTCATCGGGGTGGCCCAGGAACCGCTCCTTCCAGTGGGTGTCGTACATCCGCATGTCGGTGGGCGGCGCGCCGGCGACCGCCGCGTGGAAGACCTCGGGGTGGTGCAGCACCGCGCCCGCGGCAAGGAACCCGCCGAAGGACCAGCCACGGATCGCCACCCGCGCCAGGTCCAGGTCACCGCAGCGCGCCGCGGCCGCCCGCAGCGCGTCGATCTGGTCCTCCAGGGCGGGCGTGAGCTGGTCGCCGTGGATGGTCTTCTCCCAGGCCGGGCCCCGGTTCGGTGTCCCGCGGCCGTCGACGACCAGCACCGCGAACCCCTGCTCGGCGAACCACTGGGACACACAGGTGAACCATCCGCGGTCGCGCCCCACCTGCTGCGCTCCCGGCCCCCCGTACGGGTCGAGCAGCACCGGCAGTTTCCCGGTGCCCTCCTCGTGCCATGACGGCAGGAAGAGCGCGCCGCGCAACTGCCGTTCGCCGAGGGTGAGATGGCGGGGCCGCGGGGTGACCGACGGCTCCTCGGCGAGTGAGCGGATGACCTGGTACGGCGCATCCGTCCCCGTCCCCGTCCCCGTCCCCGTGCCGGCCGCCGGTTCCCGTAGGACGCGGGCTTCGTCGCCCCGTGGCGTCACCCCGGCCAGGACGACCGTGCCACCACGCCCCACGCCGGTGAACCGGCCGGGCCCGCGGCTCAGCCGCCGGTTGCCGCGGCCCGGTTCATGGCGCCACACGTGGGTCTCCAGCGGGTCCTCGCTCGCCGTGAACAGCACCTGCTCGCCCTCGACCCCGAGGACCTCGCACAGCTGCAGCCCCCTGGGGGTGACCCGCCGGCCGCCGACGGCCAGATACCGGGTGTCGCCGTCGTCCTCGGGGAGCACCAGGGCACCCGACGCCGTACGGGCGGGGGTGCCGTGGACGATCTCCACCCACGCGGGATCGGTCCGCTCGTGCAGCAGCTCGGTGGCGCCGGTCGCCGGATCGACCCTGAGCATCCGCAGTATGCGCTGGTCACGGCTCTGTACGGTGAGGAACGGGCCCTGTGCGTCCCAGCCGGCGGCGACGAGGTACTCATAGGCCCTGCGGTCCCACTGCACGTCGATCCGCCCGCCCTCCAGGGAGTGGAGCTGAACAGTGACCTCCGCGTTGGGGGTGCCTGCCGCCGGGTAGGGAACCGCCCGCGGCGGCTTCGTCGGGTCGGCCGGATCCGATGTGTAACGCCGTTCCACGGGGGCGGTGTCGACCCTGGCCACCAGGAGGTGGCGACTGTCCGGCGCCCACCAGTAGCCGCGCATCCGGTGCATGGACTCCGCGGCGACATATTCGGCGAGCCCGTAGGAGACGTCCGGACCCTCGGCGCGGGCCAGCTGCCGGTCGGCACCGGCCAGATCCACGACGTGCAGGCAGCGACGGCTCACATAGGCGACGTGCCGGCCGTCGGGGGAGGGGCGGGGGTCGACCACCGGCCCCGCCGCGGGGACGGAGAACGGCGCGCCACCGTCGGTACGCACCGCCCACAGGGCCCCGGACAGGGCGAACGCGACCAGGCGGGCCGCGTCGTCGGTCGCGTACGACACCACGCCCACCGAGCGCTCCCGGGCGCGCTCCCGGCGCAGCCGCTCCTCCTCGGGGACCTCCCCGGAACCGTTCCCCACCAGGAGCGCCGGATCGGCCAGCAGCTGTTCCTTGCCGTCCTCGTACTGCCACAGCCGGCCCACGGGATCGGTGCCCGAGCCCGTACGGACGAAGAGCACCCGGGAGCCGTCGGGGGAGACGGTGAACTGCCGGGGCACTCCGAGGGAGAAGCGACGGGTACGGGCGAACTGGCGGGGAAACGCAGCAGAGTTCACGGTGTGCTCGACGTTCCGGGCACTGCTGTCCAAGGTGCTGTCCTCCGGGGGTGCGGGCGACCCGGACGGTGCCGGTCCGGGGATGACGATCTCTGAAGAGAAACTAGGCACACCGAAGACGTCTGCGGAAGACCCACCCGCGACGTGCGGCGTCGCGACGTGCTGCTTCGCGACGTCCGGCCGCCGCGACGGACAGCGGGATCGGCGCCGGGGTCCCGACGGGGCCAATCCCGCAGGCCTGCGCTTTACCGCCAATTGACCGCAGCGGAATCCGGTATCCGGCATCGGGCGTCCGACATCCGCTATCCAGCATCGGGCTTCGGGCGTCCGGCATCGCGTCTCGCCGAAATCCAGGAAAGTGTTCTGCTGCAAAGGAAGTCGGACCGACTCGTACGTCGGCGTTCCGTTTCGTCGATGCCCGGCCGCCCATGCCTCGTTTTCCCCGCCAGACGCGCTGGTATTGCCCTGGGCGCTGCCTTTGCCCAACGCACTGGCAATGTCCTATGCGTGGCCGTCGTTTCTGTATCCCTTTGCGGTGGGAACGGTGGCGCGCCGCGCAGAATGCAGCAGGGAGGACAGAGAGGACAGGGGGACGGGGAGGACAGTGATGACCCAAAGTCATTGTGGGGTCACATTGCGAAGTTGTTTCCCGTGCCGTATCGCGTCCTGAAATGGTTCGTCTGCCGGACCGGACGGAACTGCCCTACAATCTCCGGACACCTCCGCCGGCCGTCTGGTTATTCCCGTGACCCTTGAGAAAAGCTCCGCACCGTTCACCGAAACCACGGAGAAGTCACCTTCCCATTCCGTGATTTCGGGGGAGGCGTCCGCGCCGAACGGCCTGCGGAGCCGGGTGCGGACACTGTGCCGGATGCGCCCGTGGTACACCGTGGTCCTCGATGTGGTGATCGCGCTGGGCTGTGCCCTGCTGGATCCCCAGATCCGGGAAGGCTTCGCGCCGGGGGAGATCTACAGTCCGCTGTCGCCGTCCCTGTCCGGCTGGCTGACGGCAGCGGCGGGCCTGCTCCTGCTGTTCCGGCGCCGCTTTCCGGTGGCGGTGGCCGCCGTGGTGACCGGCGGACTGCTGCTGGGGACCGGGTCCGTCCTGACGGTCTCCGTCGCGTACTACTCGCTCGCCCGCCATACCCGGCAGCTCCGCACCGCGGGAATCGCCGCATCCCTCGGGCTGGTCACCGTCCTCGCCATCGCCGTGGTCCACCTTCAGCGTCTGGCCCCCCGCCACGGAATGGGGGCGTCGTACCAGGGGGTGATGCTGATCGTGGTGCTGCTGGCCGCCGTCATCCTGCCGGTACTCGCCGGACTCCGTTCCCTGAGCCGGCACCCGGGCTGGTGGGAGAGCCGGCGGGCGATGCTGTTCGACGTCTTCCTGGTGCTGCTGTTCCCCCTGGCCAACCCACCGGCGGTCTTCACCTCGAATGCGGTCAACCACGACACGCTGCTGCTGCCGGTGCCGGTGTTCGCCGCGCTGGTGCCGCTGGCGGGCCTGACCCTCGTCCTGCGGCGCCGCTACCCCGCGGGGGTGGCGCTGGCCGCCATCGCGCTGCTGCCGCTGGTCCTGCCGGCGCTCAGCACGCTGCCGGTCGCTCTGTACACGGTGGCCAAATACGGGCGCTCCCGCCGCCAATTGCTGATGATCTCCGGGGCGGCAGCGGCCATGCTCCTCGGCTGGGCGTACTCCACGAACCTGCGGGTGGTCACCCCCCTGGTGATGGTCCTGCTGGTGTCCATGGTCGTGGTGCCGGTGCTGCTCGGCATGTACCGCGGCGCCAAGCAGAGCCTGCTGGTGAACCTGCGGGAACGGGCCGAGCGCCTGGAACGCGAGCAGCACCTCAAGGAAGCGCAGGCCCGGATGCAGGAACGGGCCCGGATCGCCCGCGAGATGCACGATGTGGTCTCGCACCGGGTGAGCCTGATGGTGGTGCACGCCGGCGCGCTGGAAGCCGGGGCCGGCGGGGACAACGAGGTCGCCCGGAAGACGGGCGCACTGATCGGCCAGATGGGCCGCCAGGCCCTCAACGAACTGCGCGACGTACTGAACGTGCTGCGGATGGACGGCGCGGACGACCAGCACCCGGCACCGTCACTTCCGACGCTCGACGACGTCACCACCCTGGTCGAGGAGTCGCGCAGCACCGGGACCCCGATCGGCCTCGACATCAACGGCGACCCCCGTACGCTGCCCGCCGACCTCAGCGGCGCCCTGTACCGCCTCGTCCAGGAGGGACTGACCAACGCCGCCAAGCACGCCTCCGGGGCCCCGGTCCGCGTCGAGGTGCGCTACCTCACCGACGCGGTGCGGGTACGGGTGGAGAACGACGCCCCGCACGGCCCGTCCGGCACGGAACTGCCCAGCGGCGGCCGCGGACTCGTCGGCCTGGGTGAACGCGTCACCGCCCTCGGCGGCACCTTCACGTCCGGGGGCCGGCCGGACGGCGGCTTCGCCATCGAGGCCACGGTCCCGCTCGCCGGCCGCTGAGCGGGACCCGTTCCCGCCCGCGCCCGCAACTGTCCTTACGCCTCCGGACGAGACCGTCCACCCCGCACCTCACCTCACCTCACCTCAGCCGGCCCGGCCGAGCCGGCCGCAGCGTGCGGGGTGCGGCTCGGCCGTACGTTCACCTGGCGGGACTGCCCGAATGCGCTCATTTCTTGGGGCGCAGCCGGTCCACCGTTCCTGTGACGAGGGGGTGATCGGGGTCGATGGCGCCGACGATGCGGCGCCCGATCGCGGTCAGCTGGCGGACCTGTGCCCTGGTGAGCGCATCGAAGACGGAGGCGCGCACCGTCTCCACGTGTCCCGGGGCGGCCGCGGCCACTCTGTCGTAGCCCTCGTCGTTGAGGGTGGCCACGGTGTAGCGGCCATCGGTGGGATCAGGGCTGCGGCGTACCCAGCCGCGCTTCTCCAGTCGTCCGACGACCTGGGACAGCCGGGGGAGGGAGCCCTCGACGAAGGCGGCCAGCTCGCTCATCCGCAGCGTTCGTTCGGGGGCCAGGGACAGCCCGGCCATCACCTGGTACTCGAAGTGGCTCACACCGGCGTCGCGCTGGAGCTGTGAGTCCAGCGCCGCGGGCAGCCGCATCAGCACACTGACCAGCGCGATCCACGCCTGATCTTCTTCGTCGTCCAGCCAGCGAGGCTCCTGCGCGTTCTCCATGTCCGCGAGTATAACTTCACGCGTTAAGTGATCAACACTCCGCATCACTTGCATCTTTAAGTGATCGCACTCTAGTCTTCAGTTAAAGCTTGAAGTCATCGAAGGGTGCTGAGTAGCATGAACATGGTGTTGTGGGGCCTCGCGGGTGTGCTCGCTGTGGCGTTCCTTGCGGCCGGGGCGATGAAGCTGTCCCAGCCGAAGGAGAAGCTGGTGGCCTCGGGTATGGGCTGGGCCGGGGACATGAGTGCCGGGACGGTGAAGCTGATCGGGGCCATGGAGGTACTGGCCGCGGTCGGGCTTACCGTGCCGGCGCTGTCCGGCATCGCTCCGGTGCTGGTGCCGCTGGCCGCGCTCGGTCTCGTGCTGGTCATGGTCGGGGGCGTGGTGGTGCATGCCCGCCGCAGCGAGACGCAGATGATCATCGTGGACGTGGCGCTGCTCGCCTTCGCAGCCGTCGTGGTGTGGGGCCGGTTCGGCCCGTACTCCTTCTAGCGGGCGGTGCGGCGAGGCGCTCGCCGTCCTGACCCGTATCCGGGGCGAACACCGCGCCCGCACAAGCGGTCGCGGCGCGCCACCGAGAGGCGAAACCCGTCCTGCCCCCGGGGGGCGCGCAGCCGGATCAGGACCGGCGCGCGCCCAACTCCTACAGCGCCCGGCCGGCAAGGCCGGATGCCGACTGCGTATTCGTCCGAAGCGCACGACGTATTCGTCCGTAGCGCACGACTACCGTGGGCGAGCGATCGTCACCGGTGGCGATTGCCAATCAGCCAAATATGGTGCCCTGGACGGTCAGTTGAGCGGGCGGAGTGCTCTTGCCTCACGTTCGCTCGGCCTACAGGGGCCATCGTGGGCCGCCACCGCCGCCAGACCTTTCGACCAGCGGAAGTACCGGGCACTACGGTCGCGGACCACTACGACCTCGCCGCTCGACCGCACAGCAAACGGCTCTACCAGGCCGCTGTACCGTCTTGCCCAGTAGGGCCGAGGTCCACCACCACGCGAGTGGGGAAATGACGCAGGGAAGCGCCGACGCCGAGCGCCCCTCGCGCGTCCCTGCCGCCGTCGCGGATTGCGCCGCTCCGGCTTGGGGTGGGCGCGGCGCCCGTCTCCGGTTCCGTGATTGACCATCACGGGCGCCGACAGCGGACAGCGCCGCGGGATCTCTCGTACGCAGCCATACACAAGGGGGAAGAACGATGGAGATGGTCTTCAACAGTAGTGAGGTGCCGGCGCCTGACCGATTCGATGTCTGGCGTGAACACCTGGCCAAGACGATCTGTCCCATGGAGACCAGCAGCGAGCATTCGGGGGACTTTCACGGTGAGCTGCGCAGTCTCCAGCTGGGGCCGATATCGGTTGTGCCGACGAAGGTGCAGCCCGTCACGGGGCTGCGGACAGCCAAGTCGATACGGCAATCCGACCCGGAGTGCTACACGCTCGCTCTGCTCCTGCGGGGAACCCTGGGAATTCGCCACGCCGGTCACGAAGCAGTGCACGGTGCACAGCAGATGTATGTCGTCGACACCTCACGCACCTGGGAGACCGTAGCCGGCCCCGTGACATCGGTGGGAATGGGGATTCCCAAGAAGTTACTGCCGTTTCCTCCCAAGAGCGTCGACCGGTTTCTCGCCCGCTCCTTATCCGGCAGGGACGGAATCGGAGGCCTGCTCGCGCAGTTCCTTACGCGCCTGGCCGGCGACACCACGCCCTATCGGCCCGCCGACACCGCTCGGCTGGGCACGGTGGCCCTGGACCTGCTCACCGCCACCCTCGCCCACCACCTGGACGCCGACGGCCAGGTACCCCCCGAAAGCCGCCGACGCGCTCTGATCCTGCGCATCCAAGCCTTCATGCATCGGCATCTGGCCGACCCGGACCTGCGGCCCCCGACCATCGCGGCCGCGCACCACATCTCCACCAGCTACCTACACCGCCTCTTCCAACACGAAGAGACCACCGTCGCGGCATGGATCCGCCGACAACGCCTCGAACGTGCCCGCCGCGAACTCGCCGACCCCACCTGGCGCACCACCCCCATCCACGCCATCGCCACCCGCTGCGGGTTCGCCCACGCAGCCGACTTCACCCGTGCCTTCCGCACCGCATATGGCATGCCGCCAAAGGACTACCGGATGGCGGCCTGTCCCCCGACCGGGTAGCCAGGACTTCGGGTGACGATGTGGAAGGCAGCAGCGGAGGGAGTCGGTGCCTTCCACACCTCAGCCGGTGCCTTCCACACCTCAAAGGCGCTCAGCAGCGACGAGGCGATCGTCCCGATGCGGGAAGTCGGCTTCCAGGTCGGTGACGGCGTGCCACGGCAGCCGCTCGCCGTCAGCGGAACATGAGGGAGCCCGTCTTGTCGCCCATGCCGACATCGCCGAAGTCGGGCTCGGACTCGCCCGGTGCCAGGGAGAAGCGGGCGCCGTGGTAGCCGGCGTGCTCGTAGAACGTGGCCGTGCGCTTGCCGGTGTTCTTGGCGGAGCCGATGTGCTCCCAGCCGGCGGCCGGAAGATTTCGCACGCCGTGGGTCAAGACGGTGTACCTGCCCTGGAACTTGGGCTGTTCGAAGATCTTGACCTTGGCCTTGCCGGCCTTGAGCGGGCCGGCGGCCGCCGCCCCGTCGGCGGAGGCCGGCAGTGCGGCGACGAGGGTGAGTGCGGCGGCCGCGGCGCCCGCAACAGCTGTGCGACGAATACGCATGAGGAACTCCTTTGAAGGGCTAGTGATCGGACAGGTGACGCGGATGGTGCGCGCCGCCCTCATGGCCCAGGACGCGGCGCGCGGCCGCCAGCCAGCGGTCCTTGCGGGCTTTCGCCCCGTCCAGCCGGTCGGCGTTCTGCTCGATCAGGCGGCGTTGGATACGGCTCTCGGCCGCTGACCAGACCTTCACCACCGTTGCCGACTGCTGGCAGGCCACATCGGCGCGGGCGGTGGCGCGTTCGGCCGGTGTGGGATCCGGCGTCTTCCAGCGCTCGCTGACGGCGGCGGCCATGGGCTCCGGATAGTCGAAACCCGCCTTCGCCATGCAGGTGTGCCAACGACGCAGGACGTCGCGTACTTCGGGGGTGCGCCGGGAAGCTTTCAGGGCGGTGCCGGTCAGCTGGTTGAAGGCGTGGTAGTCGGGTGGAGCGGTGTCGCCGACGAGTTGGTGCCGGGCCTCCTTGAGGCAGCCGCCCTTGCCGGAGGCGCCGTAGGCCGCGCGCTGCACCTCGGCCGGCAGCGCCTCCCGCTCGTCCCAGGCACGGTTGCGCCGTACCACCGACGGCGGGTCGGGGCGCGGGTGATACCCGTACTGGAGGGCGTCCGCCTCGTCCGCTCCGTATCGGCCGAGATTCGGCGGCTCGATGTCCCGGGCAGTCACCCGGGGCAGCGCCTTCCACTCCATGCCCAGGCCCTTCATGCACCGACGCATGAGGACGTCCTGGGCATCCTCCACCAGGTGGGTCTCGGCCACGGTCGAGGCATACGCGTCCAACGGCAGCTGGAGCGGCTTGACCTGCCGGGTCGCCGGCGGAGGTGGCGCGGCGTGCGAAGCGGGCGTGGATGCGTGCTCCGCCGCCGTGCAGGCGGTGCCGGTCGTGGCCAGGAGCAGCAGTGCGAGCGCTGTGGTGGTGGCCCGGGCGCGGGAGGGCGGCATGGGTGCCTCTCGTCGTGCGGTACGCGGTGCGCGTTCAGGGTGCGCGGTGATCGGCAGGGGCGGGGTGCGGCCCCCGTGTGCCGCACCCCGCCCGTCAGCAGTGCGTTGCTGACGGATCCCGCTGTCAGCGGAACTTGACCGAGCTCGTCTTGTCGCTCATGCCGACATCGCCGAAGTGGGGCTCGGACTCGCCCGGTGCGAGGGAGAAGCGGGCGCCCTTGTAGCCGGCGTGCTGGTAGAACGTGACCGTGCGGCTGCCCTGGTTCCTGGCGGAGCTGATGGTGTCGTTCCAGCCGTCCTTCTTCAGGTTCCGCATGTTCTCGGTGAAGGTCGTGTTCCGGTTCTTGTAGCTGGCGTCCTGGTAGACCTTCACCTTCCTCTTGGCCATCAGACCCCCGAGGTCCGCGGTGTGGTGGGCAGCCACCGCGTGGGACTGACCGGCAGACGGCTGGGCGTCGCTGGCGAAGGCCGGCAGCGCGGCACCGAGCGAGAGTGCGGCGGCGACGCCCGCAGCGGCCATAAGACGCATGCGCATGATGTCTCCTCTTTCCCTGGTTCTTGCGCATTGACGTGATCGACTGACTTACGCGATCTACGTGTTGCGTTGACCGGATTAGCGTCCCAAGCCTTCACACACGTGTCGTTGGCAGAGAGAGCACACCTTCTTGACGAGGCGTCTACGCACCACAGCAGGCATCGGCGACCCGAGGCCGTCGTACTCGGTCCGGGGTGCGGGCTTGGTCAGGGCGAGGCGTTCGGGCTGAGCCCGGAGGGCATCGACCGCGCCGGGCGGTAGCAGGCGGCCCCGAAGCGTGGCTTCCACGTCTGCGGCACACCCACTCCGCGATCATGCTGGAGGCCGGGGAGGCCGGGGAGGCCGGGGAGGCCGGGGAATCCGTGGTGTCTTTGGCGCGGTGGCTCGGTCACTCCGTGCCCGCCGTCACGCCCGGTTATGATGCCCACTTTGTGCCGGAGGTCGGAATGAACGGGCGCACGGCCATCGACGGGCTGCTCGGAAGAGAGCCGGAAGAGAGTCGGAAGAGAGGGGGAGCAGGATGTCAGGGGGAACTCCCCGGATTCTTCCCAGGGTTGATCGTGACGCTGATCTGGGGTGCACCTGCCTGGGGTTGACCGTGGATTGCACCGTAGATGAGTCGTGGAGTTTGGGATCATGCTGACCGAAGTTGTTGCGACCCGCTATGTCACGCCCTTGCGTGAGGGCGGCTCGCTCCCGGGGATCGTCGAGGCCGACGACCTCGGTACCTACATCATGAAGTTCACCGGCGCCGGGCAGGGGCGCAAGACGCTCGTCGCCGAGATCATCTGCGGGCAGCTGGGCCGCCGGCTCGGGCTGCGGGTGCCCGATCTGGTGCGGATGCAGCTCGACCCCGTCATCGGGCTGGGCGAACCCGACCAGGAGGTCCAGGAGCTGCTGAAGGCCAGCGGTGGGCTCAATCTGGGCATGGACTACCTCCCCGGATCGCTGGGCTTCGATCCGCTGGCCTTCGAGGTGACGCCCCGCGAGGCGGGCCGCGTGGTGTGGTTCGACGCACTGATCAACAACGTCGACCGGTCCTGGCGCAACCCCAATCTGCTGGTCTGGCACGGCGAACTGTGGCTGATCGACCACGGTGCGGCGATGATCTGGCACCACAACTGGCCGAGTGCGCAGAAGGCTTCGGCCCGGCCGTACGACGCCTCCGACCATGTGCTGGCCACGTTCGGTCCGGATCTCACCGCGGCGGCCGAGGAGTTCGCCCCGCAGATCACGGAGGAGCTGCTGACCGGGATCGCGGCCGAGGTGCCGGACGAATGGCTGGCCGACGAGCCCGGTTTCGACTCCCCGGAGGCGCTGCGCCAGGCGTACGTGTCCACGCTGCTGGCCCGCGCCCGGACCATCAGCGACCACATCACCCTGGGGGAACCGACCAAGGACAAGCCCTCGCAGGCACCGGAATGGCTGGCCGGACGGCTGGCACGGAAGGCAGTGAAGTGACCGGTCTGCACAACGGACGCGACGTCTTCGAATACGCCCTGCTGAAGGTCGTGCCCCGGGTCGAGCGCGGAGAGATGATCAATGCCGGGGTGGTCGTGTACTGCCACGCCCGGCGCTTCGTCGAGGCCCGGACCCATCTGGACGAGGCCCGGCTGCTGGCCCTGGACCCCACCACCGACGTGGCCGGGGTACGCGCCGCGCTCGGCGCCGTCGAGGGCATCTGCGCGGGCGGCGAGCGGGCCGGGCAGGCGGCGGGGGATGACGCGGGGCGCCGGTTCCGCTGGCTGGTGGCGCCGCGCAGCACCATCGTCCAGCCGGGGCCGGTGCACACCGGACTGACCGCCGATCCCACCACCGAGGCCGCGCGGCTGCTGGAACTGCTGGTGCGCTGAGGACCGCGGGTGCGCCGAGGGCGCCCGGTTCCGCCGTCGGGCGGGCCGGGCGCTCTGTCGTGCGGCGCGATTCCACCGGGTCCCGGGCCGCCGCGCGGTGAGGTGGGCAACGGCGCAGTGGTGGGGCGTTGACAGCGCCCTGCCGGGCTTCTAGCGTCAGCCCTGCTCAGGCTACTAAGCGGTTGCTCACCCAGGGATCGGTGGGGCGGGCCGCTTGTCGAGGTTTCTAGGGTGAGGAGAACCCCATGTCCACCACCGAGCAGCGCGTCGCCATCGTGACGGGCGCGGCCCGCGGCATCGGCGCGGCCACCGCCGTACGTCTGGCCGCCGAGGGCCGCGCCGTCGCCGTACTCGACCTCGACGAGGCGGCGTGCAAGGACACCGTGGAGAAGATCACCGCGGCCGGCGGCAAGGCCATCGCGGTCGGCTGCGACGTCTCCGACGCGGAGCAGGTCGACGCGGCGGTCGCGCGGGTCGCCTCCGAGCTCGGTGCGCCGACCGTCCTCGTCAACAACGCCGGTGTGCTTCGGGACAACCTGCTGTTCAAGATGAGCGAGACCGACTGGGACACCGTCATGAACGTGCATCTGCGTGGTGCGTTCCTGATGTCCCGCGCCTGCCAGAAGCACATGGTGGACGCCAAGTTCGGCCGGATCGTCAACCTCTCCTCCAGCTCGGCGCTCGGCAACCGCGGACAGGCCAACTACTCGGCGGCGAAGGCCGGTCTGCAGGGCCTCACCAAGACCCTGGCCATCGAGCTCGGCAAGTTCGGGGTCACCGCCAACGCCGTCGCCCCCGGATTCATCGTCACCGACATGACCGCCGCCACCGCCGAGCGCGTGGGGATGGGCTTCGAGGAGTTCCAGGCCGCGGCCGCCACGCAGATCCCCGTGCAGCGCGTCGGCCGGCCCGAGGACATCGCCAACGCCATCGCCTTCTTCACCGGCGAGGCGGCCGGCTTCGTCTCCGGCCAGGTCATGTACGTCGCCGGCGGCCCGCTCAACTGACCGCCCCACCGACTTCAGGAGTCTGGACATGACCGAGCAGAACAGCGGCCTGCCCGAGCCCTCCGGCAAGGTGGCGCTGGTCACCGGGGCCAGCCGCGGCATCGGCTACGGCATCGCGGAGGCCCTGGTCGCCCGCGGTGACCGGGTCGTCATCACCGGCCGCAACGAGGACGCCCTCAAGGAAGCCGCCGAGAAGCTGGGCGCCGACCGGGTGCTCGGCGTCGCCGGCAAGGCACATGACGAGGCCCATCAGGCCGTGGCCGTCGAGCGCGCCATGGAGACCTTCGGCCGCGTCGACTACCTCGTCAACAACGCCGGGACGAACCCGGTGTTCGGCCCCATTGCCGACCTCGACCTGGGCGTCGCCCGCAAGGTGTTCGAGACCAACGTCGTCTCGGCGCTCGGCTTCGCGCAGCGCACCTGGCACGCCTGGCAGAAGGACAACGGCGGCGCGATCGTCAACATCGCCTCGATCGCCGGCCTGGCCCCCTCGCCCTTCATCGGCGCGTACGGGATCAGCAAGGCCGCGATGGTGAACCTGACGATGCAGCTCGCCCACGAATTCGCGCCGGGGGTGCGGGTCAACTCGATCGCGCCCGCGGTGATCAAGACCAAGTTCGCCGCCGCGCTGTACGAGAACCGTGAGGAGGAGGCGGCGGCCGGCTACCCCATGGCGCGGCTGGGCGTCCCGGAGGACATCGGCGGGGCCGCGGCCTTCCTGCTGTCCGACGCGGCCGGCTGGATCACCGGCCAGAACCTGGTCGTCGACGGCGGTCTCTTCCTCAACGCCGGGGTCTGACGGCGTCGGGTTCTGACGGCGTCGGGGTCTGAACGCCGGGGCCGACGGCATCGGGCCGGGCCGGGGAGGCCTCGTACCGGTGTGCGCTCCAAGGAGAATCCGTGGTGCCGGTCCCTTGCGGGGGGCCGGCACCACGCCTGTCGGCGGACCGGCAGGGGAGGCATTGGGACCCTGACCGGGGACACCGACACCTGAGGGCGATCGGCCCGCGGACCGCGTTGTCAGTGGCCGCCGGTAGGTTCGGTGCCGAAGAACGTAACGCACACCGGAGGTTGTTGACGTGGTGACCGACATGCTGCCCGAGTCCTGGCGCGAGGTCCTCGGCGAGGAGTGGGAGAAGCCCTATGTCAAGGAGCTCTCCGACTTCGTCGAGCGGGAGCGGGCCAACGGTCCGGTCTACCCGCCCCGCGAGCAGGTCTTCGCGGCGCTGGAGGCGACCCCTTACGACCAGGTGAAGGTGCTCATCCTGGGCCAGGACCCGTACCACGGCGCGGGCCAGGGCCACGGTCTGTGCTTCTCCGTGCAGCCCGGCGTCAAGACACCGCCGTCGCTGCGGAACATCTACAAGGAGATGCAGGAGGAGCTGGGCCACCCCGTTCCGGACAACGGCTATCTGATGCCCTGGGCCCAGCAGGGGGTGCTGCTGCTGAACGCCGTCCTCACGGTCCGCGAGGCCGAAGCCAATTCGCACAAGGGCAAGGGCTGGGAGAAGGTCACCGACGCGGTGATCCGCGCGGTCGCCTCCCGGCCGGAGCCGGCGGTCTTCGTGCTGTGGGGGAATTACGCCAAGAAGAAGCTGCCGCTGATCGACGAGGAGCGGCATGCCGTGGTGCAGGGCGCGCACCCCTCCCCGCTCTCGGCGAAGAAGTTCTTCGGCTCCCGTCCCTTCACCCAGATCAATGCGGCGGTCGCCGCACAGGGCCATGCGCCGATCGACTGGCGCATCCCCGACCTGGGCTGAGTCACCGGGCCGGTCCGACAGAGCGGCACGGACCGGCCGCCGCCCGGGCGCGTCGCGCACACCGCGCGCAGGTCCCGTCCGGCGGTTAGCGTCGAGGCAACGACATTGGTGGTGGTGAACCGACCGGGAGTGCGCGGTGATGGAGAAGCGGCGGCAGGCGACGCCCGAGGACGGCGTGCTGACCCGGATCGGCCAGGCGATCATGTTGCACCGCGCCGGCGACCGGGAAGAGGCACGCAACCGCCTCTCGGCCCTGTGGCACGAGATCGGGCCCCAGGGCGACGCCTTCCACCGCTGCACCCTCGCCCACTACATGGCCGACACCCAGGACGACCCCCGGGACGAACTCGACTGGGACCTCAGGGCCCTGGAGGCGGCCGAGGGCTTCGTCACCGAGCGGCCCGCGGGCACCGCCGCCGCGCCCGTGGAGTCGAAGGTCGCCGACGGCCCCGGACCCCGTCACCCCCTCGTCGCGCTCCGGGCGTTCTTCCCCTCCCTCCATCTCAATATCGCGGCCGACTACGCCGCCCTCGACCGTCCGGCCGATGCCCGTGCCCAGCTGCGGCGGGCACGGGCGTCGGTCAACGCCCTCGCCGACGGCGAATACCGCCAGGGCCTGCGGGACGCGATCGACCGGCTCCAGCTGCGGATCGACCGGGCGGCGGGGCACACGCCGTAGGGCTCCCGCGTCCGGGACGGCGGGCCTTCCGCCGCCGCAGGGCAGTCCCACGGGCACCGCTACCGCATCCGGCAGCGGCTGAGCCGCCGCTGCGCCGCCTCGACGGGATCGCCGGCCGGCTGCCGCGCACCGGAACGTATGCTGCCGGCACGCCAGACACCAGGAACGCGGCACAACCCAGGGAGCGCGAGTGAAGGTCGGCTGCATCGGACTCGGCGACATCGCCCAGAAGGCGTACCTCCCGGTCCTGGGCACACAACCGGGTCTCGAACTGCATCTGTACACCCGTACCCCGGCCACCCTCCAACGCGTCGGCGACAGCCTCCGGCTGCCCGGCGCACAGCTCCACACCGACCTGGACGCCCTGCTCGCCACCGGCCTGGACGCGGCCTTCGTGCATGCCGCCACCGCCGCGCACCCCGAGCTCGTGACCCGGCTGCTCGAAGCCGGCGTACCGACGTATGTCGACAAGCCGCTCTCCTACGAGTTCGCCGTCTCCCAGCGCCTGGTCGCGCTCGCCGAGGACCGCGGCGTGGGCCTCACCGTCGGCTTCAACCGCCGCTTCGCGCCCGCCTACACCCAGTGCCGCGAGCATGCCCGCGAGCTGATCCTGATGCAGAAGAACCGCATCGGCCTGCCCGAGGACCCGCGCACGCTGGTGCTGGACGACTTCATCCATGTCGTCGACACCCTGCGGTTTCTGGTCCCCGGCGAGGTCGACCACATCGATGTGCGCGCCAGGATCAGGGAGGGGCTGATGCAGCATGTGGTGCTCCAGCTGTCCGGCGACGGCTTCACCGCCCTGGGCATCATGAACCGCCTCAGCGGTTCGGCGGAGGAGGTCCTCGACGTCTCCGGGCAGGACACCAGGCGTCAGGTCGTCAATCTCGCCGAGGTCATCGACCACAAGGGACAGCCGAGCATCCGGCGCCGCGGCGACTGGGTGCCGGTCGCCCGCCAGCGCGGCATCGAGCAGATCGTGCTGGCGTTCCTGGACGACGTACGAGCCGGCCGCCAGCCGTCCGCCCGGGACGCGCTGCGCACCCACGAACTGTGCGAACGGGTGATCAGCGACGCCCTGGCGCAGGCCGCCTGCTGACCGCGCGCAGCCCCGCGTACCCGCCGGCGAGCACCAGCGCGCCCACCGCCCCGTACACCGCCCAGTCACCGAACCGGGTGTACGGGCTGGTGCCCTCGGCCAGCGGCAGGTCGTAGACGGCCGCCGCGCTGCGGTCGGTGCCCAGCCGCGCGCCGATCTGCTCGCCGCGCGGGCCGTACACCGCGCTGATGCCGGTGAGCGTGGCGTGCACCATCGGCCGCCAGTTCTCCGCGGCGCGCAGCGCGGCCAGTGAGGAGTGCTGTGCGGGCGCCCAGCTGTGCTGGAAGGTCGAGGTCGAGGACTGGGCGACCAGCACCTGTGCACCGTCCCGCGCCAGATGACGGCTCATGTCGGGGAACGCGGACTCGAAGCACACCAGCGGCCCGACGCGCAGCCCGCCCGCGGTGGCCACGGGCAGCAGGACCTGGCGGGTGCCGCGCAGCCGGTCGGTGGTGGCCGCCTTGCCCACCCGGGTCGCCCAGCCCAGCACCGGCCGGAAGGGTATGTACTCGCCGAAGGGCACCAGCCGCATCTTGGCGTAGCGGTCACCGGTCGGCCCGTCCGGTCCGATCAGTACCGCGCTCTTGTAGATGCCGGCCCGGCCGGCGTGCGGGGAGTCGGCGTTGACCAGCAGCTCGGCACCGGTCTGCCGGGAGAGCGCGGCGAGGCGGGCGGCGAGCGCCGGGTGGTCGGCCGGGTCCTCGTAGAGGCTGCTCTCCCCCCAGATGACCAGCCGTACCCCGTGGCCCGCCAGCGACCGGGTGAGCGCCTCGCTCCGGGCCAGCCGCGCCGACGGGGTGCCGGTCGGGCCGGGCTGGACGACCGCGAACCGCACCGTGCCGGCGGCGCGGGGGACCGGCGCCCACAGCCACGCCGCGGTGCCCGCCAGCGCGCACACCAGCAGCCCCGAGACGGCCGGCAGCCAGGTCGCGGGACGGGCGATCAGCTCCGCCACCGCGGTGTTCACCGCCACGATCAGCAGGCTCAGCAGCCACACCCCGCCGATCGACGCCAGCCGCAGCGCGGGCGGCACCTGCCACTGCCCGGCACCCAGCAGTCCCCAGGGCCCGCCCAAGTACTCCCAGGAGCGGACCAGTTCGACCATCAGCCAGCCCGAGGGCACCAGCACCAGCGCGGCGGCGTACCGCCCGCCCGTCGCCGGCCGCCCCGCGCCGCCCGCCGTTCCGTCCGCTCCGGGCGCGCCGCCCAGCAGTGCGCGCACCAGCAGCCCCCACGGCGCCCACAGCGCCCCGAGCAGCAGCGCGAGAAGGAGGATGAAGACGTGCAGGCTCGGCAGCAGCCATTGGTGGACGGCGAGCATGAAGCCGGTGCCGCCCAGCCAGCCGTCCAGCGCCGCCTGCCGGTACGTCGGTGCCGACCGCACCAGCAGCAGCCAGGGGACCAGTGCGACATACGCCAGCCACCACCACGACGGCGCGGGAAAGGTGAGGGCCGGCACCGCGCCGGCGAGGGCGGCGGCCAGCCCCCGTACCCAGGGGGAGCCGAGCCACCGCGACCGGTGGCCGAGCACTCCGTCCATGCCGCCTCCCTCGTCCCGGTGTCCGCGGGCCGGACGGCCAGTGTGCGCGGGCGGGCGGATCAAGAAAAGGGGGTGTCGCCGCAACGGCCGATTCCGGTCCGGGACGGGGCCGGGACGGTCAGTGACCGAGCGGGCGCACCTGCCGCCACTTCTCGTGGACCACGACCCCGGTCAGCCGCCAGCCGTCGGGAGTACGGCGGGCGGTGAAGTCGTAGCGGCCGCCGCAGGTGTAATTGGGCGCGGTCGGGTCGTCGTCGTCCGCGTCCGCGGCGGGGCCCGCGAGCCGCATCGGGTTGAGGTAGTCGGCCTGGATCGTGGCGGTGTCGCCGGGCGCACCGTCCGGCCGCTTGAGGTCGATACGGCGGTTGACGATCAGGTGCTGCCGCATCGCGAACTGCCGCAGCATCTCGGCCAGCCAGGCGGCGATGTCCTCGGTGCCGGCCTCGATGCCGCCCGCCGAGCGGTAGTCGGCCCGTCCGTCCGGGGTGAACAGGGCCATATAGCCGGGCCAGTCGCCGTCGTCCACGGCGCGGGCATAGCCGTTGATCAGATCGTCGAGAGCCAGGCGGTCCATGACCGTGGAGTGTTCCGCGCGCTGCGTCATCGCCTCAGTGTTCGGCATGGCGCGGGCCCCCGCCAACAGGCGGGGGCCCAGGGCGTGTCCGCCTCCGTGTACCGCCTCAGTTCGCCAGCGCCGACTCCGGCAGCAGATCCGGCCCGGCGTCCGGGCGGCCGGCTTCCTCCCCGGCCGCCTCCCGGCGGTCCTCCGAGTCGGTGAACTGGGTCCGGTACAGCTCCGCGTACCGCCCGTCGTCCGCCAGCAGGCTCTCGTGCGTCCCGCGCTCGACGATCCGCCCGCCCTCGACGACCAGGATCACGTCCGCGGCCCGTACGGTCGACAGCCGGTGGGCGATGACCAGGGCGGTACGGCCGTCGAGCGCCTCGGTGAGCGCTTCCTGCACGGCCGCCTCGGAGGTGTTGTCCAGATGGGCGGTGGCCTCGTCCAGGATCACCACCCGGGGGTGGGCGAGCAGCAGCCGGGCGATGGTCAGCCGCTGCCGTTCGCCCCCGGAGAGACGGTAGCCGCGCTCGCCGACGACGGTGTCCAGACCATCGGGGAGCTGGGCGATCAGGTCCTCCAGACGGGCCCGGCGCAAGGCGTCCCACAGCTCGGTCTCGGTCGCCGCCGGCCTGGCCAGCAGCAGGTTCGCGCGGATCGAGTCATGGAAGAGGTGCCCGTCCTGGGTGACCATGCCCAGGACGTCGCGCAGCGAGGCCGCCGTCAGATCGCGGACATCCACCCCGGAGAGCCGGACCGCACCGGCATCGGCGTCGTACAGCCGCGGCAGCAGCTGCGCCACGGTCGACTTGCCGGCGCCCGAGGAGCCGACCAGGGCGACCATCTGGCCCGGTTCGGCGCGGAAGGAGATGCCGTGCAGGACCTCTTCGCCGCCGCGGGTGTCGAGGGCGGCGACCTCCTCCAGGGAGGCCAGCGAGACCTTGTCGGCGGACGGGTAGCCGAAGCGGACGTCGTCGAACTCCACCGACACCGGGCCGTCGGGCACCGGGCGGGCGTCCGGCTTCTCGGTGATCAGCGGCTTCAGGTCGAGCACCTCGAAGACCCGCTCGAAGCTGACCAGCGCGCTCATCACCTCGATGTGGGCGCCGGACAGCGCGGTCAGCGGGGCGTAGAGCCGGGTGAGCAGCAGGGCGAGCGAGACGATCGCACCGGCCTCCAGCTGTCCGTGCAGGGCGAGGAATCCGCCCAGTCCGTAGACCACGGCCAGCGCCAGGGCGGAGACCAGGGTGAGGGCGGTGACGAAGTACGTCTGGACCATCGCCGAACGGACCCCGATGTCGCGCACCCGGCGGGCCCGGGTGGCGAATTCGGCTGACTCGCGCGTCGGCCGGCCCATCAGCTTGACGAGGGTGGCGCCGGGCGCGGAGAACCGCTCGGTCATCTGGGTGCCCATCGCCGCGTTGTGGTCGGCCCCCTCCCGGCGCAGGGCCGCCAGCCGCCGGCCGACCCGGCGGGCGGGCAGCACGAACACCGGCAGCAGCACCAGCGCGATCAGGGTGATCTGCCAGGACAGGCCGAGCATCACGACGAGGGTGAGCAGCAGCGTCACGATATTGCTGACGACCCCGGACAGGGTGTCGCTGAACGCCCGCTGGGCGCCGATCACATCGTTGTTCAGACGGCTGACCAGGGCGCCGGTGCGGGTGCGGGTGAAGAACGCGACGGGCATCCGCTGCACGTGGTCGTACACGGTCGTCCGCAGATCGAGGATCAGCCCCTCACCGATGCTCGCCGACAGCCAGCGGGTCAGCAGCCCCAGCCCCGCCTCCGCGACCGCGATCAGGGCGATCAGCCCGGACAGGCCGACGACCACGCCCGACGGGTCGCCGCTCACGATCGCGTCCACCACCCGGCCCGCGAGCAGCGGGGTGGCCACCGCGAGCATCGCGGTCACCGTGCTCAGGACGAGGAACCACAGCAGCCGGCGGCGGTGCGGGCGGGCGAACGCCGCGATGCGGCGCAGGGTGCCGCGGGAGAAACGGCGCCGGCCCTGCTGGGCGGTCATCGTGCTGTGCAACGCATGCCAGGCGGTGACTTCCATGTCCATCGTGGCCTCCAAGCCGTCGGGGTCGTCACGGGATCGCCGTGTGCGACCGGCGACATAAGAAAACCTAGAACCTCAAGCAATGTTGAGGTCAACTTGATTCCCTTGCGCTCACCCGCAAGGACCGCTGCCGGCCACCCGCGCTCGCGGAAACCGGCCCCATCGTCCGTGAGCGGGCCGACGGCGTCGGCAGGTGACGCGCCCCGTCAGAGTCGGGAGGTGACGGGCTCCGTCAGAGCGGGCGTTCCCAGACCGTGAGGGCCTCGGGGGCGGCCGGGACGCTGACCGTCAGCCGCACCGCCGGGCGGCCGTCGGGGAGCGTGGCGAGGGCGTCCACGACGACCTCGATGCGGGCCGGGCGGGCCGCGGCGGGCACCGACGGGGCCGCCTCGGCCAGAGCCTTGGCCAGCGCCGCCAGCAGCTCCCGGCCGCCCTCGTCGTCGAGGCGCGCCTCGACCGGGCCCACGAACTGCACCGACGGCCGGCTGCCGAGTACGGGGGTGGCGGCGTCGGCCTCCCGCAGCACGCGGCTACGGAGCCCGGGCACCGCGGCCGGCCCCTGCTGCAGCGCGATGATCGCCGACCTGATCTCCTGGATCGTCGCGTCCAGCTCGTCGACCGCCCGGCCGACCCCCTCCGCCACCTCCGGCAGCTGCGCCTTGCGCCGGGCGGTCTCCAGCAGCATCCCGGTGGCGAACAGCCGCTGGATGACCAGATCGTGCAGATCGCGGGCGATGCGGTCGCGGTCCTCGAAGACGGCGAGCTGTTCGCGGTCGCGGTGCCGGTCGGCGAGGACGAGAGCCACCGCGGCCTGAGCGGCGAACTGCGTCCCCAGGGTCCGCTCGGTGTGGCTGAAGCGGCGCTCGCCGGGCCTGCGGCACAGTGCGAGGGCGCCCAGCACCCGCCCACTGCTGCGCAGCGGCAGCAGCATCATCGGGCCGTAGTGGCGCGAGAGTGGGGAGATCGAGCGGGGATCGCCGCCGAAGTCGTCGGAGAACACCGCGAGCCCGGCGCGTATCTGGTGGACGGAGGGGCTCTGCGGCGGGATCCTGGCGTGCTCGGACTCGGCCCGTACCGCCTCGGACAGCACGGTGGAGATCGCCACGATCTCCATACCGCCCTCGGGGTGCGGCATCAGCACCGCGCCGGTGGCCGCGTCGGCCAGGTCCCGGCCCTGCTCCGCGACGACGGTCAGGGCGTTGGGGGTCGTCGAGCGGGTGTCGGGCTCGGCCAGCAGGGCCGTGGTCACGGAGGCCGTCCCGTCGATCCAGCGTCTTCGCTGCCGGGCGGCCGCGTGCGTCCGGGCATTGCTGAAGGCGATGCCCGCTTGGGTGGCCAGCACCCGCACCAGGTGCAGATCCCCGTCGCCGAACCCCCCGCCGCCGTCCTTCCCCGTCACACGCAGCGTGCCGAACAGCTTCCCCTGCACCCGTATGGGTACCTCCAGAAAGGCTCCGGCGGGCTGCTCGGTGGCGGGGGAGGGGCCGTGAGTGATCGGCTCGCCGGGGCCGTCGCCGTCCTCGTCGGGAAGGCTGACCGCGGCATGGCGCGCTCCGGTCAGCGCGACGGCGTTCTCGGCGATACGGTCCAGCGCACGGCGCAGATCATGATCGGAACCGACCGTCACCATCGCTTCCAGGAGCTGCGGAAGGCGCGAGATCGGCCCGCCCGCCAGCGCGCGCAAGCTGCGCGCGGTGCGGTCGGGGAAATCTCCCGCGGGGTCCGACGGCTTCAGGGCACACCTCTCACTTTCCGGCCGTTCGGACAGTCTAATTCGGTCGAAAGTGTGTTACCCGCGAAAAATGGATGGTTTCTCCGGTTCGGCCGGGACAGGGCCTGACCTGCGTGTGCTCCATGCCGTCCAGGTCTCCGGCCGATCGACGGCGTGGTCGATCGAGCAGTCCGTCTCGGTCTGTGGTGTACGGGGGCGGCGGGAGGCGCGGCCCTTGGGTGCTTATCCCGGCCACACCCATCAGGGGCGACTTTGAGACAACCTGGAGCTGAGTCGTGCGCCGGGACTTGAGGCCCCCGGGCTGCGGGTAAGCCGTAGTCAACTACGGACACAGCTGCAGAAACACAGGCGCACAACCGACACACCACCAACGACCCGGCAACGGGCCGACCCGCCCGGATTGCGCCGGGCGCCCCCCACACGTTCCGAACATCTCCGCCGCAGACGCGTGGCCATATCCCGCGCCTCGGCATGAAAGTGGGCCGGGCCGATGGATGAAGGTCAGTACTACCCGAGACTCGTGGGACCCAGCCGTGCGGCGGGCGGCACCACCCTTCTCGAAATCCGCGGTGAGCTGGACATCCTCGCCGTGTCGGTGCTGTCCGACCGGCTGGACGACATCACCGGTGCTCAGGGCGTCGATCTCGTGCTGGACGTGCGCGCGGTGACGTTCATCGACTGCGCCGGACTGTCCCTGCTCAGCCGCGCCCGCCAGCGCGCCCGGCAGCGGGGCGGCAGGCTACGGCTGACCGGGGCCACCGGCGACGGGAGCGTCGCGCGGCTGCTGCGCATGACCGGGCTGACCGGCAGCTTCGAACTCGTCCCCGACGACGACGGCGCTATGGACGCCGTCGCCGAGGCCACCGGGCCGGCCGGGGTCACGGACGGCGCCGGCAGCGCCGTCGCCTGACGCGCCCGGACACCCGCCGGCCCGCCCCCGGCCTCAGGCCGGAAGGGCCGCCTCGATGGCGCCGACCAGCTCCTCGGCCTCCGGCTCGGTGCGCGGACGGAAGCGGCCCGCGACCTCACCCCCGGCATCGATCAGGAACTTCTCGAAGTTCCACTGGATGTCACCGGCCGCGCCCTCGGCATCCTCGGTGGCGGTCAGCGCCGCATACAGCGGGTGCCGGTCCGCGCCGTTGACGTCGGTCTTCTCGAACAGCGGGAAACTCACGCCGTACGTCGCCGAGCAGAACGTGGCGATCTCTTCCGCGGTGCCCGGCTCCTGGCCCGCGAACTGGTTGCTGGGGAAGCCCAGCACGCTGAAACCACGGTCCCCGTAGCGCTGCTGCAGCCGCTCCAGGCCCGCATACTGCGGGGTCAGCCCGCACTTGGACGCCACGTTCACCACCAGCAGGGCTTTGCCCCGGTAGTCGGCGAGGGAAGCGGGTTCACCGGTCAGGGTGCGCAGCGGGATGTCGTACAGGGTCACGGTCATGCTCCTCGTTACGGGTCCGCGGACTGGGACGTCCTTCCTGTGTCCCAACAGCGGCGCCCGCCCTGATCTTCCCCGGATCGTCGACCGGCCAGGAAACGACCGGCCGGAGCTCCCCCGAGCGCCACTCCTTGAGCAGCTGGTCGAAGATCGGCGTTTCCCCCTCGGCCGGGCGCCGTGTGTGAGGGGCCGGGGGTGGCAGCGGCGGCGGCCGGCGGGGGAGGGAGATGCGCTGGAAGGGGTGCGAGGCGGGCTTCTCGGCGTCCATGTCCGGACTCAACCGGAATTCGGCCCCCGAGTTGCGGGACGCGGCCGGGACGGCTCTCAGATGCCCCTGCGGTGGTGACGGGCAGAAGATACGTTCGCGCCCGGGCGGACGGTCCGTCGGCCGCTTCTTGCTCAGCAGCCTCGTGTGCCACGGGTCCGGCCCCTGTGTTCCGCGCCGGTGGGGGCGCCTCGTGTCGGCCCCGGGCGCCGGAGCGGAGGGCCCGGCCGGCCGGGTACCGCTCCGCGCCCCGCCCGGCCGCATGCCACGAAGGCTCGCTGATGGACATCAACTCCCGCTTGTAGTACGGAAGTTGCGCGGCGGAAGCGGTGGGTGCCGCGCCCGCCGGGGAAGTCCGCCGGGTCCAGCCTCGGCCCGGGCGCCGGACCCGGTCCCGCCGTGCACCGGCAGCCGCCCGTCGCCCGCGCGTGAACGGGCCCGCCGGCCCCCGTGGTTGTCGGCCCGGGGTGACGCGGCCCGGCGGACCCGGTGTTCGGTACCGGCCTGCCCGAACGGTCCCCCGTGCGGACGTCGTTCCCTGTCACCCGCGCGGGCGGGAGGTGTCCGGGCGTCCCGGCCGGCGGCTGACGGGCGCCCGGACGCCCCGGGAAGGACGAGGCGACGCGCCTACCAGGGGCCCGGCCACGACGGGTGCCGGGCACCGGGCCCGGCGGTGGGGTTCCGCGCGAGCTCCAGCGGCACGGACGGGTACGGCAGATGGAGCACGGATGCTCGGCCCCGGCTCTGTTCGATCAACGTTCACCTGCATGGCTCACAGATCTCGCGCCGCCCGTGGGTCCCGGCCACGATCGAATCCGGGACGCCCCCCAGGACACCGGGCAGGCCGCCCCACCATCCGGCTCAGTCACCGGATCGCACCGGAACTGACGACGCACCACTGGGGCCACCGGGCCCCGAAGGAGATGCGTAGACGATGACAACGCTGTCGGAACGAATATCCCAGTCAGCCTTCGACGGCTCGCGGCTTCGGGTCGTGCTGCTTCTGGATCTCCACGAGGGAGCCCAGCAGCGCTTCATGGAAGCCTATGAGCACCTGCGCAATCAGGTCGCGTCCGTCCCCGGGCACATCAACGACCAACTGTGCCAGTCCATCGAGAACCCCTCGCAGTGGCTCATCACCAGTGAGTGGGAGAGCGCCCCGCCCTTCCTCGCCTGGGTCAACAGCGAGGAACACGTCAAGATGGTCCAGCCGCTGCACAGCTGTGTGCGCGACACCCGGTCGCTGCGCTTCAGCGTCCTGCGCGAGACCTCGAACATCGCGAGCCTCGCCCCCGAGCCCCCCAAGGGCCGGCTGCAGGCCAACCCCCGCGTCGGCGACGGCGTCGTCCGGCACGCACTGACCTTCACCGTGAAGCCGGGCAGCGAATCGATGGTCGCGGAGATCCTCGCCGGCTACACCTCCCCGGAGGCCCGGGTCGACGACACCACGCGGCTGCGCCGCACCTCCCTGTTCATGCACGGCAACCGCGTCGTGCGCACCGTGGAGGTACAGGGCGACCTGGTCGCGGCGCTGCGTCACATCTCCCAGCAGCCCGAGATCCGGGCCGTCGAGGAGGCGGTCAACCCGTATCTGGAGCAGGACCGCGACCTCAGCGACCCGAACTCCGCCCGGGTGTTCTTCACCCGCGCCGCACTGCCCGCGGTGCACCACGTCGCGGCGAGCGGGCAGCAGCCCGACGGCATCCGCCGGCACGCGCTGTACTACCCCGCCAAAGAAGGGTGCGGGATGGCCCTGGCCAGGATGCTGGCCCACCAGGACGAGCTGGCCGCGGACGACCCGCAGTGCCCCATCACCGGCAGCACCGTCTTCCAGCGCGACGACGTGGTGGTCCGGCTCATCGATCTGCGGATCCCCCTCGACAGCGATCCCATGCTGGCGCTGGGTGTCCGCGGTCCCCGCAAGACGGCGGTGCTGCGGCGCCTCCTCGACACCGATGAGGCCGGCGGTCTGTCGAACGACCGCGAGGTGGCGCACTTCCTGGAGCGCTCCGACATGGCCCTCATCACCGACCGCCGGGCGCCGGACGCCTGAGCGCACCCGCCCGCAGCAGGTCCCGTCCCCCTCAACCGCCGGCCCCACGCCCCTGGAGGAATCAGCCATGACCACGCACCGCCCACGCATCGTGGACCTCAGCGAGACCCAGCCCAACCGCCGGCGCGGAGGTGACCTGCGCGCCATGCTGACACCTACCGCGGTGGGCGCCACGAGCGGCTTCATGGGCATGGCACTCGTCCAGCCCGGCGAGCGCATCGGCGAGCACTACCACCCGTACTCCGAGGAGTTCGTGTACGTCGTCCAGGGCGCGCTCGAAGTGGACCTCGACGGGGAGGCGCACCCGCTGCGCCCGGACCAAGGGCTGCTGATTCCCCCTTATATGCGGCACCGCTTCCGCAATGTGGGGGACGTGGAGGCCCGGATGGTCTTCCACCTCGGTCCGCTGGCCCCGCGCCCCGAGCTCGGCCACGTCGACACCGAGGGCACGGAGGAGAGCACCCCCGCCGCACCGCCCGAACGCACGGAGCCGGTGTCATGACCCGCCGCGTGGCGGTCACCGGCGTCGGTATCGTCGCGCCCGGCGGTGTGGGGGTGCCCGCCTTCTGGGACCTGCTGTCCGCCGGACGTACGGCTACCCGTGGCATCACCCTCTTCGACCCGGCGGGGTTCCGCTCACGTATCGCCGCCGAGTGCGACTTCGATCCCGCGGCCCACGGTCTGAGCAGCGAGCAGGTGGCCCGCTCGGACCGGTACGTCCAGTTCGCCATGGTCGCCGCGCGCGAGGCGCTGCGCGACGCCGGGCTGGACGCCGGGGCGGAGGATCCCTGGCGCATCGGGGTGTCCCTGGGCACCGCCGTCGGCGGCACCACGCGGCTGGAACACGACTACGTCGCCGTCAGCGGCCACGGGCAGCGGTGGGATGTCGACCACCGTCCGGCCGGCCGGTATCTGGAGCGGGCGTTCTCCCCGAGTTCGCTGGCCTCCGCGGTGGCCGAGCAGGTCGGTGCGCACGGGCCGGTGCAGACCGTCTCCACGGGCTGCACCTCCGGCCTCGACGCCATCGGCTACGCCTTCCACTCCATCGAGGAGGGCAAGGCCGATGTGTGCATCGCCGGTGCCTCGGACTCACCGATCTCCCCGATCACGGTCGCCTGCTTCGACGCCATCAAGGCGACCTCCCCCAACAACGACGACCCCGCCCATGCCTCACGGCCGTTCGACGCCCATCGCGACGGGTTCGTGATGGGTGAGGGCGGCGCCGTCCTCGTGTTGGAAGAGCTGGAACACGCCCGTGCCCGCGGCGCGCGTATCCACTGCGAGATCCGTGGCTATGCCACCTTCGGCAACGCCTACCACATGACCGGCCTCACCCAGGAAGGCCTGGAGATGGCCGAGGCGATCAACCGGGCCCTGGCCCACGCCAGGCTCGACGCGACTCAGGTGGACTACGTCAACGCCCACGGCTCGGGCACCCAGCAGAACGACCGGCACGAAACGGCCGCGGTCAAGCGGTCCCTGGGCGAACACGCCCGCAGAATCCCGATGAGTTCCATCAAATCCATGGTCGGCCACTCACTGGGGGCCATCGGCGCGATCGAGATCGTGGCCTGTGTGCTGGCACTCACGCACCAGGTGGTGCCGCCGACGGCCAACTACGAGACTCCGGACCCGGAGTGCGACCTCGACTACGTGCCCAAGACGGCACGGGAGCTGCCGCTGCGTTCGGTGCTCTCGGTCGGCAGCGGGTTCGGTGGTTTCCAGTCAGCGGTGGTACTGACCCGACAGGGTGGGAGGGCATGATGAGCTCCCCGAAGGAACGTCGCTCCGTCGTCACCGGCATCGGCGTCATCGCCCCCAACGGGGTGAGCACCGAGACCTTCTGGAAGGCGACCGTCGAGGGCATCAGCGTCCTCGACCACGTCACCCGCGACGGGTGTGAACATCTGCCGCTCAAGGTCGCGGGCGAGGTCCGCGGCTTCGATCCGGGGGATCTGATCGAGGAGCGCTACCTCGTCCAGACCGACCGGTTCACGCACTTCGCCATGGCGGCGGCCAACCTCGCGCTGGACGACGCCCGGATGGGCCGCGCCGACTACAACGACTCGCCGTTCGCGGTGGGGGTCGTCACGGCCGCCGGATCGGGCGGTGGTGAGTTCGGCCAGCGGGAGCTGCAACGGCTCTGGGGCCAGGGCTCCCGTTACGTCGGCCCGTACCAGTCCATCGCCTGGTTCTACGCGGCGAGCACCGGCCAGATCTCCATCCGCGGCGGCTTCAAGGGGCCGTGCGGAGTGGTGGCCAGCGACGAGGCCGGCGGCCTGGACGCGCTGGCGCACGCCGCCCGCACCATACGGCGCGGCACCGATGCCGTCGTCGTGGGCGCCGCGGAGGCACCGCTGGCCCCCTACTCGGTCGTCTGCCAGCTCGGCTACGACGATCTGAGCCGGCTCGACGATCCGGCCCGCGCCTACCGCCCGTTCACCAGCGGTGCGTGCGGATTCGTGCCCGCCGAGGGCGGCGCGATGCTGATCGTCGAGGAGGAGGCGGCCGCCGTCGACCGCGGGGCGACCGTCCGGGCGGTGCTGGCCGGGCATGCCGCGACCTTCACCGGGGCCTCCCTGTGGGAGGAGTCCCGGGAGGGGCTGGCGCATGCGATCCGCGGCGCACTCCAGGACGCACGGTGCGCCCCAGAGGAGATAGATGTGGTGTTCGCCGACGCGCTCGGTGTCCCTGCGGCCGACCGGGCCGAGGCACTGGCGCTCGCGGACGCCCTGGGCCGGCACGCCGCGCAGGTCCCGGTGACGGCACCCAAGACCGGTACCGGCCGGGCGTACTGCGGTGCCCCCGTTCTGGACGCCGCGGCCGCGGTGCTCGCCATGGAGCACGGCGTCGTGCCGCCCACCCCCAACGTCGTCGACGTCTGCCATGACCTCGACGTGGTGACCGGCCGGGCCCGCCCCGGCGAGTTGCGGACGGCGTTGGTGCTGAGCCGGGGACTGATGGGCTCGAACGCGGCAATGGTGCTGCGGCAGGGCTCCGGGTCCCCCTCGTGAGAAGGAGAACCCCGCATGAACGCTCAACTGACGCTCAATGAGCTGGCCGCGCTGATGAAGTCCGCCGCCGGCCTCACCGTCGATCCGAAGGAGCTGGCGAACCGGCCCGACGCGACCTTCGCCGAGTTCGGCCTCGACTCGCTCGGCCTCCTCGGCATCGTGGGCGAGCTGGAGAACCGGCAGGGCCGGCCGATGCCGACCGACGCCGAGCGCTGCAAGACGCCGCGCGACTTCCTCGACCTCGTCAACACCGCACCCGAATCCGTTCCTACGACAGGAGCCTGACATGTCCGGCCACACCGAGAACGACATCACCATCGCGGCGCCCCTCGACCTCGTCTGGGACATCACCAACGACATCGAGAACTGGCCGCAGCTGTTCAGCGAGTACGCCTCCGTCGAGGTGCTGTCCAGAGAGGGCGACAAGACCACCTTCCGGCTGACGATGCACCCGGACGACAACGGCACCGTCTGGAGCTGGGTCTCCGAGCGGACCGTCGACCGCCAGGGCCGCACGGTGCGCGCCCGCCGCGTGGAGACCGGTCCCTTCGCGCACATGGACATCCACTGGAAGTACGCCGAGATCCCGGGCGGCACCTCGATGCACTGGACCCAGGACTTCGCGATGAAGCCCGACGCGCCGATCGACGACAAGGGCATGACCGAGCTCATCAACCGCAATTCCCGGATCCAGATGGAGCTCATCCGGGACAAGATCGAACAGCGGGACCGCGAGCGTCGCTCCGCCACCGTCAGCTGACGGCCCGCCAGGCCGCGTCCGGACCGCCACCCGGCGGCAATGAAGGGACCCCCCTGATGCATCACGCTCTGATCGTCGCCCGCATGGCACCCGGCTCCGCCCCGGACATCGCCGAGGTCTTCCGGGCCTCCGACCGTACGGAGCTGCCCCACCTGGTCGGGGTCAAGCGGCGGACGCTCTTCCAGTTCGGTGACGTGTATCTGCACCTCATCGAATCCGACCGGCCGCCCGGCCCGGAGATCGCCAAGGTGGCGGAGCACCCCGAGTTCCGCAACGTCAGCGAGCGGCTCTCCGCGTTCGTCAGCGCCTACGACCCGGAGACCTGGCGCAGCCCCAAGGACGCGCAGGCCCAGCAGTTCTACAGCTGGCAGTGCGAGGGCAGCGGCTGACGCGTACGCGGAGCCGGGGCCAGCCCCCGGCTTCCGCGCCGGCCCGGGCAGGGGCGAGGTCGCCCGGCGAGGAGCAGTCTCCTCGCCGGGCGACCTGCCGTGTATGCCCGGGTTCATTCGGGGACGGTGCACTCGAAGGCGTGCAGATACGGGTTGACGACCCGGAGCTCGCCGACCTTCAGTCCGGCGTCCGTCATCCGGCTCACCAGGCTGGACCTGGTGTGCTTGGCCCCGCCGACGTTGAGGAGCAGCAGCAGGTCCATCGCCGTGGTGAACTTCATCGAGGGGCTGTCGTCGACGAGGTTCTCGATGATCACGACGCGGGCGCCGGGGCGGGCGGCCCCGACGACGTTGTGCAGCGTGCGGCGGGTGCTCTCGTCGTCCCACTCCAGGATGTTCTTGATGATGTAGACATCGGCCTGGACGGGGATCTCCTTCCGGCAGTCACCGGGCACGATCCGTACCCGCGAGGCGAGCGGGCCGCCGTCCCGCAGTCGCGGGTCCGGGTTCGCCACGACCGTGGGCAGATCGAGCAGGGTGCCCTGCATCGCGGGGTACTTCTCCAGCAGGCTGGCCAGGACGTGCCCCTGACCACCGCCGATGTCCGCCACCGACGATGCCCCGGTCAGATCGAGGAGCTGGGCGATGTCCTGCGCCGACTGCTTGCTGGAGGTCGTCATCGCCCGGTCGAAGACCTCGGCGGACTCCGGTGCGTCCTGGTGCAGATACTCGAAGAACCCCTTGCCGTAGAGGCCGTCGAAGACGTTGCGGCCGGAGCGCACCGCCTCGTCGAGCCGCGGCCAGGCGTCCCAGGTCCACGGCTCGGTGCACCACAGGGAGATGTAGCGCAGGCTGTGGGGGTTGTCCTCGCGCAGCAGCCGGGACATGTCCGTGTGGACGTACTTCCCGTCGTCGGTCTCCGCGAAGATTCCGTAGCAGGACAGGGTGCGCAGCAGCCGCTCCAGCGGCCGCGCCTCGGCCCGTACCGCGGTGGCCAGCTCCTCGGCGGTGGTGGGCCGGTCGCCGAGCGCGTCGGCGACGCCGAGGCGCGCCGCCGCCCGTACGGCCGCCGCGCACGCGGCGCCGAAGATCAGCTCACGCAGCTGCATGGCCGGCTGGGGGGTGGGACTTACGGTGGTCATTCCGCCTCTATTCTCCCGTTGACGACGGGTGCATCCTGTGCTCCCGGTGCGGCCGTGGGCACAGTCCGGCCGGCTGCGAGGTCCGGCACACATTCCGGATGAACCGGTTGTGCCGGCCGGCGCGGTCCCGGTTGGCCAGGTCCACGGGCTTGTTGCGCAGCACGATGTTGTCGCTGATGACATTGCGCTCGTTGAGCGACTTCACGAAGCTGGGGAAGAGCACGACGCCGCCGGAGAACGGGGAGGCGCCGCGGTTCTCGCGAATCAGGTTGTGCCGCACCAGCGCCTGCTCGGTGCCGGTGAGCAGGACGCCGACCCCCTGAATGAACGGCAGGCGGCCATTGGCGGGGCAGTGCTTGTTGTTCTTGACGATGGTGTTGTCCCGTACGGTCAGCGCGCCCGCCCGGGGACGGGACTCGTCGCCGACGATGAAGATGCCGCCGCAGTTCCCGGCGATGCTGTTGTGGGCGACCGTCAGATTCCGGACGCGCTGGAGGGTGATGCCGATCCGGTTGTGGGACAGCCGGTTCCCGGTGATCGTGGCGCCCCGGTTGTCGGTGGCACCGCCCTCTTCGCCCACGACGTTCGCGAGATAGATGCCGGAGTCGCCGTTGCCGGTGACGGTGTTGTCCCGGATCGCGGCGCGGGTGGACCTCTCCTGCGCGATGCCCCACACGCCGTTGTGCCGTGCGGTCACCCGGTGCACGGTCAGCCGGTCGGTGCGGGAGGCCCAGATGCCGGTCTTCCGGAAGCCCTGGACGGTCAGCCCGTGGAGCGTGACGCCGTGCAGCCTCCTGCCCCGCTCACCGATGATGCAGATGCCGTTGCCCTCGCGCCCGCAGGCGTTCTGGGCCCGCTTGCCGGACGGGCCGATCACCGTACGGCGGCCCGCGCCGATCAGGCGCAGCCGCGGCTTGGTGATCAGCACGCTTCCCCGGTAGTGACCGGGCCGGATGAAAAGGGTGTCGCCCGGCCGCGCCCTGTTCACCGCCCGCTGGATCGATTCGCCGGGGTGGACGACGTGGTATCCGGCCGGTTCGCTCGGTGCGGCCGCGCCCAGTCCGCCGACCAGCATCGCGGCGACGCAGCTCAGGTATTTCATCTGTCGTAGCGCCATGAGGCGAAGCTATGGGCGATCATGCCCGCTCGCCACATGTGGTGAGCCGTTGATGACGGTGGGTACGGACCCCGGTGTGCGACACGCCGTCAGGTCCGGTGCCCAGACAGGCACCGGACCGCCCATCAGGGCCGGTCAGCGGGGTCCCGCGGGCTCTCGTCGCCGGTGTGGAACGCCTCGCCGCACGGCGCGGAACCGGCGGACCGGGAATCAGCTGACCGGGTATCGGACCGGGCATCGGACGGAGCGTCGGGGGTGTCGGGGCGGGCGTCGGGGCCGGTGTCCGACGGGGCATCAGCCGGCCCGTCCGGCCACACCTCGGTCAGGAATGCCGCGAGGCTGGTCGGCAGAAACCACGGTCGGGCGCGGAAAACGGTCACGGAGGAACAACGCGCCAGGCCCGGCCGACGACACCGGCCCGGGGGCAGCGGGCCCGCTTGATCACCCCAACGGCCGCGGGGGAGGCGGCCGCCCCGGCCCGGGGACGGCCCGGCCGGCCGAGGACGCCGGGCCGCGGCCGCCCGGCCCCCGCAGCGCCGCTGCCTCGCACGGCCGAGGCAGGGTCAGCCCGCCCGCTCCGCCGCGCTGCGCTCCACGCAGAACTCATTGCCCTCGATGTCGGCCAGGATCGCCCACCCGGTCCCGTCGGCCCGGCGGTGGTCGGCCACCAGGGTCGCGCCGAGCGCCAGCAGCCGCTCGACCTCCTCGTCCCGGCTCCGGTCCTGCGGCTGCAGATCCAGATGCACCCGGTTCTTGACGGTCTTGGCCTCGGGCACCGTGAGGAACAGCAGCGCACCGCCGGCGGTCGTGACCGTGGCCTCCGGATCGCCCGGCCGGTCGTCCTCGGCCAGCGTTCCGCCCAGCACCTGTGCCCAGAAGCCGGCCAGACGGTAGGCGTCGGTGCAGTCGATCGTGGTGTGCCGTATCCATGAAGTCATGGACGCCACTCTGTGGTTGAAGGGCGGAGCTGTCCATCGGAAATCATCCGGCACACCACGCCGCCGGCGCGGTTCCGGCGTCCGCCTTCCGCAATTACCATGAGGGAAAGAGCCGTTGAGCCGGACCGTGGCCGGCGGCGACCGGCCGGGTCCGCACCCGGGCGCCGGGAACGTCCCGGGCAGGGCACACCCCTGCAAGTCGCCCGTCCCCGTCGTCTACAGTTGCAGAATTCCGCAATTCAACAGATGACGCGACGGCCGGTCGGCCTGAACGCGGAGGACATGCGTGGGCGGTTTCGCCGAATCGGTAAGGGAACGAGTGCGCGTGACGCGGTCCGCGCCTCGCCCCGGGGACGGGGCGCAGCGGTGAACGGTGCCTGGGTTCCGCCGGGTCGGACCGAGGCCGGCGCACTGTCCGCGGCCGAAGCCGTGGGGGCGGCCTCGTGATCCGCCCGCTCCGTTCCCCGCTCGGTGACCGGACCGGAACCCTCCGCTCGTCCTGCGACGGAAAAGAGTGAGCGCTGATGTCCGGCGCAGCAAGGCGTAAGGGGCCACCGCCGTGGCGGGCGGTCCGCTCCCGTACCTGCATACCCACGCCCTCCGGGCACGGCACCGTACGCCCCTGCCGGGGGCGGCCGCCCGGAGGGGGACCGCTGCGCACGGCACCCGGCCGCGGCCGTGCCTGCCCGGAGAGCACCACACCTCGCACCACCTCGCCGCGCTGCGGCATCCCGCACTCCCGTACGGCCGCGGTCCGGCCCGGAACCCAGCTGGCGCGGCTGCCCGGCGCGGTGCTGCTCACCCACCGGGCCCCCCGGCACAGCATGTGGCGACGGGTGTTGCTCCATATCGTCGTCACCCAGCTCCTGCTGCTCTTCCTGGCGATGGTCATCTATCTGGGGCGGCACGCCGGGACGTGACGGACCACGCGGGCACGTGCCGCGCACGGACCGTCGGCACCCTCGCCGCGCCCGCCCGCTCCCGGACCCGCCACAGCCACGCGACATCACGCCCGAACGACCACACCAGAAGCGCCAGCGCCACCGCGACCGCCGCGGCCGCCGATGCCCTCGGCAGGATCCCGGCACCGGCCACCACCAGCACGACGCCCTGCAGCGCCGCCACGGTCTTACGGGCCATGCTGTGCGGCAGTGCCCCGCGCAGCCACGGCAGTGCCCAGGAGGCCGCGACGAAGGCGTACCGCATGAGGCCGATGGCCAGGACCCAGGAGCCCAGCGGCAGCGCGAGGTGGATGCAGAGCACCAGGATCAGGAAGGCGTCGACCTCCATGTCGAAGCGCGCCCCGAGCGGGGTCGCCGTCCCGGTGTACCGCGCCACCTTCCCGTCCACGCCGTCGAGGACCAGCGCCACGGCGGCGAACGCGATCAGCACCGCGACGGGTACGTGCCGGCCGAAGGAGTCCGCGACCATCGCCGTCACCCCGCCGACCAGGATGGTGCGGGCCAGCGTGACGCGGTTGGCCGGTCCGAACGTCAGGGTCCACGACCGGCGCACCGCGACGGTGAGGACGGCCCAGGTGGCCACCGCGAAGACCAGGCCCGTCAGCCAGCCCACCATGCTCAGGCCGACCGCGCGGCACAGCACCTCCAGCAGCAACAGCTGCACGCCCATTCCTGCCGTAATGTCCGGTCCGAACGGCCTTGTGTCGTAGCGCTCTTGTACGGCCACCATGCCTCCCGTGACGTGTGGCGGAGTCGAAGGGTGTTGCGTATCGTGACGGCGTCCCCATGATCCCCAGCATTGTTGAACCATCCGCGTAGCGTCCAGGAGGATCCCTATGCCGCGCGTCGCTTGTGCCTTTTGGCTAAGCGTTTCAGGGCAGGGCGAAATCCGGACGGTGCCGGTCCCGGAGCCCCGTGACGACGAAGTCCTGGTGCGTACGCTCTGCTCCGGTGTGAGCCGTGGCACAGAGACCCTCGTCTTCCGCGGCGGTGTCCCCGAGAGCCAGCACGCCGTGATGCGGGCGCCGTTCCAGGAAGGCGACTTCCCCGCACCGGTCAAGTACGGCTATCTCAACGTCGGAGTCGTCGAGCAGGGGCCGTCCGCCCTGCTGGGCCGCACGGTCTTCTGCCTCTATCCGCACCAGACCCACTACGTCGTCCCGGCGAGTGCGGTCACCCCGGTACCGGACTCCGTCCCCGCCTCGCGCGCCGTGCTGGCGGGTACGGTCGAGACCGCGGTGAACGCCCTGTGGGACGCCGCGCCGCTGGTCGGCGACCGGATCGCGGTGGTCGGTGCGGGCATGGTCGGCTGCAGTGTGGCCGCGGTCCTCGCCCGCTTCCCCGGCGTCCGGCTACAGCTGGTCGACGCCGACCCCGCACGGGCCGCCACCGCCGAGGCGCTGGGGGTGGACTTCGCGCTGCCGCAGGACGCGAGGGGCGACTGTGACCTGGTCGTCCACGCCAGCGCCACCGAGCAGGGGCTGGCCCGCTCCCTCGAACTCCTCGCCCAGGAAGGCACCGTCATCGAGCTGAGCTGGTACGGCGACCGGCAGGTCAGCCTGCCGCTGGGGGAGGCCTTCCACTCCCGCCGGCTGGTCGTGCGCAGCAGTCAGGTGGGTGCCGTCTCCCCGGCCCGGCGCGCCCGTCGTACCTTCGCCGACCGGCTGGCGCTCGCCCTCGACCTGCTCGCCGACCCCGCCTTCGATGCGCTGGTCACCGGCGAATCCGCCTTCGAGGACCTGCCGCGGGTGATGCCCCGGCTCGCCTCCGGCGACCTCCCCGCACTGTGCCACCGCATCCGGTACACCGCGGCGGACGGCTAGGGGTGTCCCCTAGGCGGGGTCCGCAGCGGCCCCCGTGGACCGCCTGAATTCGCCCTCTCGCGACACCGTCACTGAGACCGACATCACACCGGAGGAACGGCCTTGTTCAGCATCACCGTCCGCGATCACCTCATGATCGCCCACAGCTTCCGTGGCGAGGTCTTCGGCCCCGCACAGCGTCTGCACGGCGCGACCTTCCTCGTGGACGCCACCTTCCGCCGGCCGGAGCTCGACGACGACAACATCGTCGTCGACATCGGCCTGGCCACCCGGGAACTCGGTGCCGTGGTCGGGGAACTGAACTACCGCAACCTCGACGAGGAGCCCGCCTTCACCGGCATCAACACCTCGACGGAGGCCCTGGCCAAGGTGATCGCCGACCGGCTCGCGGACCGCATCCAGGCGGGCAACCTCGGCGAGGGCGCCCGCGAGCTGACCGGGATATCGGTCACCCTGCATGAATCCCACATCGCCTGGGCGACCTACGAGCGCACTCTGTGACCCGTACCGGCGCCACGGCGACGGCGGAGCGCGTGGTGCATGTGGTCCTGCCCGGCGACGTCGACGATCCGGCGGCGCCCAGCGGTGGCAACACCTACGACCGCCGGGTGTGCCGCGATCTCCCGGCGGCGGGCTGGCGGGTGCGCCCGTATGCCGCGCACGGAAGCTGGCCGCGGCCGGACGCCGCCGCCCGCGTGGGGCTGGCGCAGCATCTGGCGCGGCTGCCGGACGACGCCGTGGTCCTGCTCGACGGACTGGTCGCCTGCGGTGTCCCGGAAGTGCTCCGCCCCGAGGCGGACCGGCTGCGGCTCGCCGTCCTCGTCCATCTGCCGCTGGGCGACGAGACCGGGCTCGATGCCGCCGTGGCCGCGGAACTGGACGCCCGCGAACGCCGTACGCTGCACGCCGCGGAGGCCGTGGTGGCCACCAGCGACTGGGCCGCCCGCCGGCTCGTCGCGCACCACGGACTGGCGGCCGCGCGCGTCCATGTCGCCAGGCCGGGGGCCGACCCGGCACCCCCCGCGCCCGGCACCGACGGCGCCTCCGGACTGCTGTGTGTCGCGTCGGTCACCCCGCGCAAGGGCCAGCACCTCCTGGTGGAGGCGCTGGCGGAGGTCGCCGATCTGCCCTGGAGCTGCACCTTCGTCGGCGGGCTCGGCCGCGACACCGGATACGCCGACCAACTGCGGGACAAGGTGGCGGAGTTGGGCCTCGACGACCGGATCACCTTCACCGGGCCGCAGGCCGGCGCTGCACTGGACGCGCGGTATGCCGCCGCCGATCTGTTGCTGCTCGCCTCGTACGCCGAGACCTACGGCATGGTCGTCACCGAGGCGCTGGGGCGCGGGATTCCGGTCCTGGCCACGGACGTGGACGGGGTACCGGAGGCGGTCGGCCGGGCTCCGGACGGCAGGGTTCCGGGCCTTCTGGTACCGCCCGGACGGCCGGCGGCGCTCGCCGGCGCGCTCCGTGACTGGCTCGGCGATCCGCAACTGCGCGGCCGGCTGAGGGAAGCGGCACGCGGCCGGCGTGCCATGCTGGAGGGGTGGGAGATGACGTCGCACAGTCTGGCCGGGACGCTCGAACGGCTTCGGCACGAGCCCCGGAGCGCCCGATGAACGCCACCGACCGGCCCCGATTCGCCCCTGACTGGCTGGAGTTGCGCGAGCGCGCCGATGCCGCAGCGCGCGCTCCGGAACTGCTGCGTCCGCTGCGCGAACGGCTCTTTGCGCAGCCGGCTCCGGCCGGCCTGGACGGCAGCCGGGGGCTGGTGATCCGTGACCTCGGCTGTGGCACCGGCTCGATGGGGCGCTGGCTCGCCGTCCGGCTGCCCGGGCCGCAGCACTGGGTCCTGCACGACCATGACCCCTTGCTGCTCGCGCACGCCGGGGCGCGGATGCCGGTAACCGCCGCCGACGGCACGCCCGTTGAGGCGACGACCACGCGCGGCGATCTGGCCGACCTCAGCGCCGCCGACCTCGCCGGCACCTCGCTGGTGACCGCCTCCGCGCTGCTCGACCTGCTCACCCGCGAGGAGGTGGAGGACCTCGCCGAGGCCTGTGTCGGCGCGGGCTGCCCGGCGCTGCTGGCCCTCTCCGTCGCCGGGCGGGTCGAACTGACCCCGTCCGATCCCCTCGATGCCGAGATCGCCGAGGCCTTCAACGACCATCAGCGCCGTACGGACCAGGGCCGCGCGCTGCTCGGTCCGGATGCGATCGCGGCGGCGGTCGCGGCGTTCGAGCGGCGCGGTGCGACGGTCCTGGTGCGGTCCAGCCCCTGGCGGCTCGGCTGCGTCGAGTCGGCGCTGATCGCCGAATGGCTGCGCGGCTGGGTCGGCGCCGCGCACGCCCAGCGCCCGGAGCTGGCGCCCGATGCCGTCGCCTATCTGCGCCGCCGGCTGGAGGAGTGTGCGGCGGGGGAGTTGAACGTCGAGGTGTACCACACCGATCTGCTGGCGCTGCCCCGGCCCGTCTCCGGGAGCGCGTGATGGACCGGTCCCGCTGGGCGGCGTGGCTCAGGATGCTCGCGGGGCTGGGCATCCTGGTGGCGCTGGTGTGGCATCTGGGATCCGACGCCTTCGTGTCGGGCCTGCGCCGGATCGACGCCGCCACGCTGCTGGCCGGGCTCGCCATCGGCCTGCTGACCACGGTGTGCAGCGCCTGGCGCTGGTCGCTGGTGGCCCGCGGTCTCGGACTGCGGCTGCCGCTGGGCCGGGCCGTCGCGGACTACTACCGGGCGCTGTTCCTCAACGCGGCTCTGCCCGGCGGCGTGCTGGGCGATGTGCACCGCGCGGTACGCCACGGTCGCACCTCCGGTGACCTGGGCCGCGGCGTCCGTGCGGTGGTCCTGGAACGCACCGCGGGCCAACTCGTCCTGCTCGTCGCGGGGGCGGCGGTGCTGCTCGTGCGGCCCTCCCCGGTCCTGGCGCCGGTCGTCCGCTTCCTCACCTCGCCCGCCGTCGCGCTGTCCGTGGCCGCGGTGGCCGTGCTGCTGACGGCGGCCGCCCTGAGGGTGCGGACCCGGCGGGGCGCCTCGCGGGCCGAACGCGCCGTCCGCGGCATGCTGGCCGAGGTACGGCAGGGCCTGCTCGGCCGTGGGGTGTGGCCCGGTGTCGCGCTCTCGTCCGTGGCGGTCCTGACGGGGTATCTCGGGATGTTCGTGCTGGCCGCCCGGGTGGCCGGAGCCACCGCGCCGATCGCCGAACTGGTGCCGCTGGTGGTGCTGGCGCTGCTGGCGATGGCGCTGCCGCTGAACGTCGGCGGCTGGGGCCCACGCGAAGGCGTCGCCGCGTGGGCCTTCGGTGCCGCCGGACTAGGCGCGGCGCAGGGGCTCACCACCGCCGTGATCTACGGCGTGCTGGCTTTCGTGGCGAGCCTGCCCGGCGCCGCGGTCCTGCTCGTCCGCCGCTCCGTCACCCGGGGTGGCGAGCGGCCGCAGGTCGAGCTCGAAGAGCGTGTCCTCGCCGAGCAGGGCGCGCCGCAGCGGCGGGCGTAGCGCCTCCCGCATCACCGGCGTTCCGGGAAACCGCAGCCCGGGGACGCCGTCGCCGAGCAGCACCGGCGCGACCGTGACGTACAGCCGGTGCAGCGCCCGGTCCTGCAGGAACCGCGACACGGTGACCCCGCCGCCCTCGATCAGCACCCGGCCCAGCCCGCGTGCCGCCAGCGCGGCCAGCAGACGCCCCGGGGAGGCGGCCGCCGCGTCCGGCAGCACCAGCACATCGACCCCGTCGGGCCGGGGGACGGGGGTGACGTCCGGCCCCACCACCCAGAGCGTCGGTGCGGCCCCATCGGTGAACACCCCGCTGTGCAGCGGCACCCGGCCCCGCGGATCGAGCACCACCCGCACCGGATTGGTGCCCGCACAGGCGCGCACGGTCAGCCGGGGATCGTCCGCCACCGCGGTGCCCGCGCCGACGAGCACCGCGTCGGCGAGCGCACGCAGCCGGTGCAGATGGCAGCGGTCCTCCGGGCCGGTGACGAAGTCGGCATCGCCCGTACGCGTCGCGATGAAGCCGTCCAGGCTCTGCCCGAGCTGGGCGAACGCGGCCCGGGGGCCGGCCAGGCACAGCGGCAGATAGCGGGCGGTGAGCTCCACCGCCTCAGGGGTGGCGGGCTCTTTCCACCGCAGCCCGCCGTCGCCGTCGGACACCAGCCCGGCGGCGTGCGCCCCGGCGGTCGTACGGATGTCCCGCAGCCGGTCCCAGGCGGCCGCCGCGTCGAGTTCCTCAGTCATGGGCAGGTTCCCCCGCGCCGAAGAGTGCGGCATATTCGCCGAATGTCTCGGTCAGCCCGGCCAGCAATTCCCGGCCCTTCCGGGCGGACGCCAGTGACGGCCGTCCGATGACTCCGGATTCGGTATAGGCCGACATGCCCAGCGTCAGGAGGTGCTTCCGGTCATCGGCGACGCAATCCGCCGATTCATAGCCTTCCTTGACCAATTCGGGATGGGCGTGCAGCAGAATGGACGTCTCGGCCTCTCCCGCATGCATATCGGTGTGCCCGGACGTCTGCACCCCGGCCCGGGCGCGTGCCCGGTCCCAGTCGGCCGATCCGGGGAACAGTGCCATCCGCACACCGCGCCCGGCGGATTCCTGAACGACATTGCGCAGTACGTAATTTCCGCCGTGCCCGTTGACGAGAATGAGGGTGTCGATACCGGACCGGCGGAGCGAATCGGCGATGTCCGTGACGACCGCATGCAGGGTGCGCGCCGAAATGCTGACGGTCCCCGGCCAGGCGGCGTGTTCGTGGGAACAGGACACGGTCAGCGGCGGCAGCAGCTGGACCCGATGGGCGGCCGCCAGCTCCCTGGCGATGGTGCAGGCAATCACCGTGTCGGTGGCCAACGGCAGGAAGGCGCCGTGCTGTTCGAAGCTGCCGATGGGCAGTACGGCCATCGTCGGCTGCCGTGCCCGTATGTCCTCGGTGGTGTCGGCCGGCCACGGGCCGGGGGGCGAAGTCGGGTGTCCCGAAGCGGTCATGGTGTGCTGCGGCCTTTCGTCGCTGACTCACCGAGTCATGGTCTTCGCAGCATACTTGTTGTGTTCTGAGTGAGTCCTGACGATCATTTCCTCACGCGGGTACGATCACGCCATGATGGACCCCGACGACGATGCCGTGCGCAACCTCCGTGTTGCTTTCGACGATGCTCTTGGCCAAAAACCGGGTGTGGAACGGGTGGTGGAGGTCCGGCTGCCCACCACATACGGCGAATTTCTCGCCGTCGGTTATCTCGACCACCGCAGCGGCATCGAGCAAGTGGCGCTGGTCCACGGCGATGTGGCCGGCGAGCTGACGCTGGCCCGGATGCATTCGGAATGCCTGACCGGCGATGCCTTTGCGTCCACCCACTGCGAATGCGGCGACCAATTGTCCGCGGCGCTGCGCGCGATCGTGGCGGAAGGACGCGGCATTCTGGTCTATCTCCAGGGCCACGAGGGCCGCGGCATCGGCCTGTTGGCCAAGCTCCAGGCGATGAAGCTGCAGGAGGGCGGGCTGGACACGGTGGAGGCGAACATCGCGCTCGGGCTGCCCGTCGATGCCCGCGACTACGGCGCCGCGGCCGAGATACTGCAGGACCTGGGCGTGCGGTCGGTGCGGCTGATGTCGAACAATCCGCGCAAGCGCGAGGCGCTGGTGCGGCACGGCGTCGCCGTCGCCGAACAGGTCCCGCTGCTGATGCCGCCCCGTGCGGAGAACATCCGCTACCTCCGCGCCAAGCGGGAGCGCCTCGACCACGACCTGCCGCATCTGGACGGCATCACCGGGCTGTCCTGACGCGGCCGGCCGGTCCGCGCGGGTGGCCAGGCATGCCACGAGGGAGGGTCCACGACCGTGTGGTCGCGGGCCCTCCCTCGGTGATCCGGCCGGCGGGACCGCCGGATCAGGAGGCGGCGGCTGCCGCCCTCTCGGTCGCGGCGGCTTCCTGCCGGGCCGGCAGGACACGCTCCGCGAGATGACCGAAGACCAGCCCGAAGGCCGTCCACAGCACCAGTTGGATGGCGATCGCCGACAGCCGGAACTGCCAGAGCAGGGTGGCGGAGAAGTCGGCGGGCACCTCGTTGACAGCCGGCAGGAACGCGTACGCGAGGCCGACGGCCACCACGAACGCGGCGGCTGCCGCGACCGTGGCGTTCCAGTTGCCCAGCTTCGGAGCCAGCCGCCGCCCGAGGATCGTGGCGGCGACGGCCAGCAGGACGCTGAGCAGCATCATCAGGAAATACAGCGTGGTGCGGGTGCCGATGGTGTCGGGGTCACCGACGGACGGCGGGTTGGCCGGGTACTTCAGGAACGGTACGAGGTAGACGGCCAGCAGCGCCGCTCCGGAGAGCAGCACGGCCGTGGCCCGGGCACCGAAGCGGCCGATCCGCCCCAGCGCGAAGCAGAAGGCCAGTGCGGCGATCCCGCCCAGCGCCACGCCGTAGACCAGCACGCCGGTCGCCAGCCCCGCAGTGGACTGCAGACCGCGGCTGACGACCTCCATCTCGTGTTCGTGGCTGTGTGCTTCTTCGAACGCGATGGCGGCGTCCACCTGCGGTTCGCCCAGCAGAAAGGCGACGACGAGGGCCAGGACACCGGCTGCCAGCCCGGCGAGCATCCCGCGCACCAGAAGAGCTCTGATGGTGACGGAGTTCATGGGTGCGGCGTCCGATCAGTGGCAGGGGAAACCGAGGAGGTGGCGCCCGTCGTGGACCCACTCGTGGACGTCGGTACCGGAGAGCAGTGAGGTCGCGCCCTGCTCCGCGCCGATGAAGTACAGCAGCACGAGCATCAGGACGCCGAAGAACAGCGCCCAGGGGGCAAGGGCCTTGAGGGGGAGCGGGGCGGGGGTGACGGCGCCGGTGGCCGGGGGTGCGATGGTCTGAGCCATGGCAGAACCTCCTGTGCGGGGAACTCGCGTCCCTTGTCGGTGGAGTGCGCGACAACATGCCGGGTCTGGCTCGCCCGGTTCCGGCCCTGCTGGGCTGGTGAAGACCGGACATACAGTGGCGCGACCGCGCCGGGATCCCACCGGCTTCCGTCATGTCGTCGTCAATATCATCGGGAAGGTACCGCGGACCGCCCCCGGGGCCAAGGCCCCCGAGGGGGCGGAGAGGCGCAGGGCAGGGCGCGCCGGACGGTCAACTCCCTTGCGGCGTCGAGAGGTTGCCGTCGCGGGCGGCAAGCGAAAGAAGAGAGCATGACAACTCGGGTGATGTTGGTCTCAGCGGCCGCGGGGCAGGCCCAGCGCGAGGTGCGCTTCGACGACGACGGCCCGCTGAGCGAGGCCGGGCGGCGCCGGGCCCGGGCCGCCGCCGGAGCGCTGCCGCCCGTCGAGCGGAGCGTGGTCTCGCCCTCGGTCCGGTGCCGGCAGACCGCCGAGGAGCTCGGACTTGCGGTCCGGTCCGCGCCGGAGCTGGCGGGCTGTGCGATGGGCGCCTGGCGCGGCCGGACCCTGGCCGAGGTCGCCGACGGCGATCCGGCCGCGGTGTCCGCCTGGCTCTCGGACCCGGACTTCGCGGCGCACGGCGGGGAGTCGCTGCGGCAGCTGTGCGCGCGGATCGCGGGCTGGCTGGCGCGCACGGCCCGGGACGGGGGCCGGGTGCTGGCCGTCGTCGAGCCGGACGTCGTCCGTGCCGCGGCGGTGTGTGCCCTCCGGGTGCCCGAGGAGGCCTTCTGGCGGCTGGACGTTCCGCCGCTGACCGTGACCGAGCTGAGCGGCCGCGGCGGCCGCTGGAATCTGAGCCTGGGGAGGGCGCTGGACCGCAGGTGAGGGCGGTGCGGCGGCATTGGTTCACAATTCATCTGTCCTCTCATCTACACATAAAGGCGACATAAGCGCAGAATAAAAAGTGCGTGGTCCTATGCCGCGCGGAAACGGCCAGCTTGCGAACGAAGGAGGCGAGTCGCATGGCCGACGTCTCACACCACAGGGGAGATCTCGCCGGTCACCCCGATGCATCGGAGATGCAGGCCCGGTACGACCGGGTACTCGGCGGGCGGGACGTGGTACTCGTCGACGGACCGGTGTTCCTGGTCGGCCTGTACTGCGCGGTCTCGCCGTGGATCCTCCACTTCACGGCCGCACAGCCGGCACTCGTGACGCACAACCTCATCCTCGGTATCGCGATCGCCCTGCTGGCGGTCGGGTTCACCGTGACACCGGAGCGGATGTACGGCCTGAGCGGCGCGATGTGCGCGATCGGCGTGTGGATGATCATCTCGCCCTGGATCGTCGGCAGCGCTCCGGACGCCGGCGTCATCTGGAACAACGTCGTCGTCGGCGCCCTGACGTTCCTGTTGGGCGCGATGTGCGTCGCCGCGGCGTCGAAGAGCCGCCGCGCCACCTGAGGCGCGCTCCCCGCGGGAGCGTGCGACAAGCCGCCGACCGTACGCCCCTCGGGGCGAGCCGGCCGGCGGCTCTGCGCGCGGGCGCGCCGGGCCCCGGGAGGGCCGGCCGCCGCGGGTCATCGGGGCGGAGTCCGGGGGCGGCGGACGGGGCGGTGAGGGTGTGCGGTGAGGGGCGCACGCCGTGGCGGGGCGGCCCGCCCGCACGCATGCGGTCACCGGGTAAATTCGGTTAAATCGGTTGCATGGGTCCTCCGACTGTGGCCCCTCGCCCCGGAGAGGTGGCGTCCCGTGACCGCTGTGCCCGTGGATGATCACGAAGACTTCGCCGACGCCGACCGCGGCTTCATCGCGGCGCTCGACCCGCCCGAGATCACCATGGACGACGGCCGGGTGGTCTGGAACGCCGAGGCCTACGCCTTCCTGGCCGGCAACTGCCCCGACACCGCGCACGAGAGCCTGTGGCGGCAGGGCCGGCTGGTGAGCCGGCAGGGTCTGTACGAGGTCACCGACGGCCTCTACCAGACGCGCGGCCTGGACCTGGCCAACATGACGCTGGTCGAGGGCGACCACGGCGTCGTCGTCATCGACCCGCTCCGCTCCGCCGAGACCGCCGCCGCGGCCCTGGAGCTCTACCGCAAATACCGCGGCGACCGGCCGGTCACCGGCCTGATCTACACCCACTCGCACGCCAACCACTTCGGCGGGGCCCGCGGCGTGCTGCCGCACGGCCACCACCCCGTGCCCGTCCTCGCGCCGGCCGGCTTTCTCGCGCACGCGGTCGGCGACAACGTCGACGCCGGCGTCGCGATGGCCCGGCGCGCCGTCTACCTGTACGGAACCGGGCTCCCCAAGGGGCCGGACGGCCAGATCGGCTGCGGCCTGGGTACCGTCCCCTCCACCGGCACCATGACCCTCATCCCGCCGACCGTGGACATCACCAGCACCGGCCAGGAGGAGATCGTCGACGGCATCCGTACCGTCTTCCAGCTCACCCCCGGCACCGAGGCCCCCGCCGAGATGAACTTCAGCCTCCCGGCGCATCAGGCGCTCTGCCTGGCCGAGAACGTCACCCACACCCTGCACACCGTCCTGACGCTGCGCGGCGGCGCCGTCCGCGACACCCGGGCCTGGGCCCGGTACGTGGGCGAGGCGCTGGCCCTGTTCGGCGACGAGGCGGAGGTCGCCTTCGCCTCCCACCACTGGCCGACCTGGGGCAAGGAACGCGTGGCGGCCCTGCTGGCCGGGCAGCGCGACCTGTACGCCTATCTGCACGACCAGACGCTGCGGATGCTCAACGAGGGGCTCACCGGCACCGAGATCGCCGAGGAGCTGCGGCTGCCGCCGGAGCTGGAGCGGGTCTGGGCCCACCACGGCTACTACGGCTCGCTCGGCCACCACGTCCGCGCGATCTACCAGCGCCATCTGGGCTGGTTCGACGGCAACCCCGCCCATCTGTGGGAGCATCCGCCGGCCGAGCAGGCCCGACGCTACGTGGACACCATGGGCGGCATCGAGGCCACGGTGGACGCGGGCAAGCGGTACGCCGCCGACGGCGATCTGCGGTTCGCCGCCACCCTGCTCAACCACGCCGTCTTCGCCGACCCCCACAACCTCCGCGCCCGGCGCGAACTCGCCCTCGTCTACGAGCGGCTGGGCCACGGCTGCGAGAACGGCGCCTGGCGCAACTTCTACCTCACCGGTGCGAGCGAACTGCGCGGCACCCTCGCCGAGGCCTCGCCGGACACCGCCGACCCCGAGCTGGCCCGGGCCCTGAGCGTCGACCAGCTCCTCGACTCGCTCGCCATCCGCATCGACGGCCCCCGCGCCTGGTCCACCGCGCTCACCCTCGACCTCTACCTCCCCGACGAGGACCGGACCTGGCATCTGACGCTCTCCCACGGCGCCCTCACCCACCTCAGCTCGCCCGGCGCGCCCACCCCGACCAAGGAGCACACCCCGGACCTCACGCTGACCCTCACCAAGCCGCAACTGCTCGGCCTGCTCACCGGCCACGGACCGGGCGAGAGCGCACAGAACGGCGAGAGCGGCGCACTGCACCAGCTCCTCGGCCTCGTCAGCACCCCGCACCCCACCTTCCCCGTCGTCACCCCCTGACGGGCCCGTCCGCGGGGCGGTCCGTCAACCTCGTGCCCCGGCGCGCTGACACCACCGGGCTGCTCCGTACACCCCGGCTGGGGCAAACTGGGCCGGTGGTGAGCAACATTCCCGAGGAGTCGACCACCTTCATCGGTCGACGAGCTGAACTGCACCGGATCGGCAACGACTTGACGGAGCACCGGCTGGTCACCCTGACCGGCCCCGGTGGTGTGGGCAAGACCCGGATCGCGATGCGGGCCGCGCGCGCCGCGGCGCCCCGGTTCCGCGACGGGGTCTGCTGGGCCGATCTGTGGCCCCTGCTGGGTGACGGCCGGCTGGTGGCCGGCGTCTGCGATGCCGTGGGGCTGGCCGACCACTCGGCGCGGTCCCCGGTGGCGGCGCTGTGCGAATGGCTCGCGGACAAACGGCTGCTGCTGGTGCTGGACTCCTGTGAGCATCTCGTCGAGGCCTGCCGCGACCTGCTCGGCGATCTGCTGACCGCCGCCCCGGGCGTGACCGTCCTGGTCACCAGCAGACAGCCGCTGGACATCGTCGGCGAGTGGACCACCGAGATCGGACCGTTGTCCTGCACCGGCGACAACGACGCGCTGGCCCTGTTCACCGAACGGGCCGGCGCCGCGGCCCCCGGCCGGCGGCTCACCGCCCCGCGCAGTGTCGCGGCCGCCGCCGCCATCTGCCGGCGCCTCGAAGGCATCCCGCTGGCCCTCGAACTGGCCGGCGCCCAGCTGGCGCACAGCTCCGTCGAGCGGATCGCCGCCCGCCTCACCTCCCGCTTCGATGCCCTCGACGGCGACGGCCCGGTGCAGCCGCCGCGGCACCGGACCCTGCGCTGCGCCATCGGCTGGAGCCATGAGCTGTGCGCCCCGCTGGAGCGGCTGCTGTGGGCCCGGCTGTCCGTCTTCCGCGGCACCTTCGACGAGGAGTCCGCGAGCGCCGTGTGCGCCGGCGGGCCGCTCACCGGGCCGGGGGTACGCACCGCGCTGGCCGGGCTGGCCGCCAAGTCGGTGCTCACCCGCGAGGGCTCCCGCTTCCGCATGCTCGACACCCTGCGGGAGTACGGCCGGATGTGGCTGGCCGAACTCGCCGAGACGACGGACCTCGCCGACCGGCACGCCGCCCACTTCGCCACCCTCGGCCGCCGGGCCGAGCAGGGCTGGCTGGGCCCCGAACAGCTCGCCTGGTACGGCCGGATCGCCGACGCCCATGTCGACCTGTGCACCGCACTGGACCACTTCCTGGCCACCGATCCGGAACAGGCCCAGGAACTCGGCGCCTCGATCGGCTTCATCTGGAGCTGCTGCGGCCATCTGCACGAGGCCCGCGACTATGTGGCCAGGGCGCTCGCCGCCCACCCGGGCCCGGGCCCGGCCCGCACCAGAGCGCTGTGGACGCTGGGCGTCGCCGTGCTGCTGCAGGGCGAGCTGGCCTCCGCCGAGGCCCTGGGCCGGGAGTGCGCGCGCGCCGCGCGGGAGTCCCGGGACGCGGAGGCGGTGCTCCAGGCGGGCTACCTCATCGGCCTCACCCATCTGATGGCCGGCCGCCCGATGTCCGCGCACACCGTCGCGGCCCAGGTGCTGGGCCCGCCGCCGCACGCCCCGTTCGACTCTCCCGGGCGGCTGCGCTGTCACCTCGTACAGATCTTCGCGCTCACCGGTCTGGGCCGGCTCGACGAGGCGCGCGCCGAGGCGACCGCGCTGCGCCACGGCTGTGTGCAGCGCGGCGAGTACTGGACCCGCTCCTACACCGATTACCAGCTCTCGCTGATCTCGCTGTTCCAGGACCGGCCCGAGGAGTCGGCGGAGCACGCCCGGGCGATGCTCGCGGCCAAGCAGGGCATCGGCGACAAATTCGGGATCGCGCTCGGCCTGGACCTGCTCGCGGCCGCGCTGGCGGCCCAGGGCGACGGTGCCGCCGCCGCCCGCGTCTCCGGCAGCGGCCAGGCCGTCTGGCGCACCGTCGGGCACCCCCAGCGCGGCACCCCGGAACTGCGTGCGGTGCGCGAGAAGTGCGAACAGCGGGCCCGCGCCGCGATCGGCGACGAGGCCTATGCGGACGCCTTCCATCAGGCCAGCGAGGAGTGCCCGGGCACCTCCCTGCCCCGGATCCTGGCGGGCGACCTGTGAGGGCCGGTGGCCCCCCGGCTCAGTCCGGGGCCTCGCCGGCCAGCGCGTACAGCAGGTCGTAGGCGGTGCCGGTCATCCGGCAGGTACGGCCACGGCGGGTGGCCAGCGCGACCACGCCGGTGTGCGACGCCCGGTGGTAGCCGAGGAACGCCTGCTGGCCGAAGGTCGCACCGACATGGAAGAGCAACGGTCCGCGCGGCGACGGGTGCTGATACCACGTCAGGGTGTGGGTGTGGCGCTTGCGCCAGCCGCGCCGTAGCAGCGGCACCTGGACGTCGCGCAGCGCCCCGGCCAGGGGGGTGCCGTCGGGGGAGAGCAGCGCCTCCAGGTAGGTGAGCAGATCGCCGGGGGTGGCGCGGACCGAGCCGGCGGCGACGAAGGCACCCATCTCGGTGCTGCGCACCGGCGTCACGCCGTTCGCGCGGTGGCCGATGGCGTCGGTGCCCGTGGTGCCGGGCCCCAGCGTCGTGCCGGTCAGCCCGAGGGGGCGCAGCACCCGGTCGGCGAGCAGGGTGGCGTAGCCGGCGCCCGCGGCGCGGGACATGGCCGGGCCGAGCAGCGCCAGCCCGAAGTTGGAGTAGCGCCAGCGGGTGCCGGGCCGGTTCCGCGGCCGGGTCCGGGCGAAGGCGCGCAGCAGCCGCTCGGTGTCGTAGCGGGCGTAGCCGTTGTCGTACGGCTTCACCAGCGCGCCGGGGATCAGATCGGCTGGGATGCGCGGCAGCCCGGAGGTGTGGGTGGCCAGATGCCGCAGGGTGATCCGGCGCGACTGCGGATGCGCCGGCTGCACCTCGGGCAGATGCACGGCGAGCCGGTCGTCCAGGGACAGCGCGCCGGCCCGGGCCAGGTCGGCCAGCAGCAGCACGGTGAACGTCTTGGACAGCGACCCCAGTTCGTAGCGCAGCGCATGCCGTGGGGTGGGCGGCGTGAGGGCGGAGCCGCCGGTCATCACGGTCCGCCGGCCGTGCCGGGTGACGGCCACCACGACATCGGGGGCGTCGATCAGGGTGACGGCATCCGCCAGGCGGTCACCGAGCGCCGGTTGCACGAGGTCGGGGCTCATCAGACCGCGGACATCGCCCGGGAGGTGGCCATCGCGGAGGCGAACGCGGCGACCAGGGTGGGGTGGTGCACCTGATCGAAGACCTGGGCCGCATCGCCCCGCGGCATCTGCTGGTGGATCGGCATCGCGCCCTCGGGCGACTGCGCGGCGGCGTACCGCTCCCACAGCTCCGCGTCCAGGGCGGGCCGCGGCAGACAGGCGTCGACGACGAGCAGCTCGCCGAGCAGATCCCAGTGTTCGAGGTCCGCCCAGTCCTCCAGCCAGGCCGGCAGATACCGCGTCAGATAGTCGGCGACGGCCGGCGGGATGCGCTCGGGGGCCTCGCCCCAGTTGGTGAGGTGGAAGACGGTGTGGGTGATGTCGTAGGCGATGTGCAGCTGCACCGTCCACGGTTCGGCCAGCTGCCCCAGCCAGGTACGGGCCATGGCCTGGTCGAAGTCGCTGCTGGGCGGCAGCCCCAGCTTGCGTTCGGCGTTGAGGACACCGAGCCGCCGGTTGGGCACCATCTCCAGCGTCGCCCAGGTGGCGGTGCGCCGGCAGACCTCCAGCGTCGCCTCCAGCCCCGGATGGCGGTGGCCCAGTTCGTGGAAGGTCGCATAGACCTCCACCGGCACGGGGGAGAGCGGCTCGTCCTGCTGGAGCCGGGCCAGCACATTGCCGCCGTCCAGCAGCTCCCGCCAGGCGAAGTCCAGCAGCTGTCCGGCGCGGGCCTTCTGCCGGGAGCCGGCCACCCCCTCCCGGAACAGCACCTGCATATTGAGTGCCAGCTCCCCGATGGGCTTGAGCCGTTCGGTGACCGCGACGTTGTCGGCGAGGTCGCCGGCGGTCAGCCGGAAGTGCTCACGGTGGTTGTCGAGCCAGGTCAGGGCCCGGTCGCCGACAGCGTGCAGCAGGGCGGGGGACGCGGCCGTCACGGTCACGGGGCATTCTCGCTTTCGCAGGGGGTCCGCCCGCCCACCAGCGCCGGATCCCCGGCCACCGGACCGGCCTCGGCCTCGTCGCAGGCGATCCGGGCGAGGGTGGCGGCGAACGCGGTCACCAGGGTGGAGTGGTAGCAGGCCAGGAAGGCCTCGGCCGGGTCACCCGAGGACGGCGCGGCGCCGATCTCGGGCACACTGCCGTCGGCCGCCTGGGCGGTGGCCAGCCGCTGCCAGGCCACCGGATCGAAGGGGGCGGCGGGCAGGCAGGCCGTCACGGCCAGCAGCTCGCCCACCAGGTCCCACATCTCCTCCTCCAGCCAGGTGTCCAGCCAGGAGGGGAGCCACAGCCGCAGATAGCCGGCGAATTCGGGGGACAGCCGCTGCCGGTTGCGCCCCCAGTCGGTGAGGTGGAAGACGTCATGGGTCACGCCGTAGACCGACTTGCGGTCCAGCGTCCAGGGCTCCGGCAGCCGGCCGAGGCCGGTCAGCGCCAGCACGGAGGCGAAGTCGGCGTGCTGGCGGAGCCCGAGTCGCCGCTCCGCGTTGAGCACGTTGAGGGTACGGGTGTGATCCTCGCGGGCCACCCGCCAGCCGCGCAGCCGGGTCGTGGTCTGTACCAGCGCGTCCGCGTCCGCGTGCCGTAGCCCGGCCTGGGCGAAGGTCCCGTAGAGCTCCACGGGATAGGTGGCGAACGGCTCCCCGTGGATCAGCTCGGCGAACAGCTCACCGTCCCGGGTCTCGTTCCAGGCGAACGCGAACAGCCCGCGGGCAGCCTGACGGATCTCGTCCCGCGGGTGCAGTACCCCGATCAGCTGGGTCAGCTCGGCGAGTTCACCGAGCGGTTTGAGGGTCAGATTCGGGTCGGCGTCCGTCGTCACGTTCGGGGGCAGCCGGAAGAAGCCGCGTGCTTCGTCCAGCCACCCCAGGCTGCCGCGGACCATCCGGTCCAGCAGCCCGGGGTCGCCCCGGCCGCCGGTCACCAACCCCGTCCGTAGAACCGCTGAGCCGCCACGACGTGCAGCGCCACCCGGGGGTCCGCACCACCCATCTGGCGGACGAACGCCAGCCCGCTGTCGAGCCCCAGCGTCGGTGCCACGTCGGGCAGCCGGGCCAGCCAGCGCCCCAGACCGGCCGCCTGCAGCCAGTCCCGGCGGCGGACCGCCCGGACGAAACCGCGGGACAGGTCGTCGGTGCGCGCGGTCAGCTGCTCGGCGAGGCCCGGGGCCAGCTTGGGCAGCGCGAGCGCCGCGAGCTGGGACACGCGGTGGGAGAGCTTGGGCCAGGGCGTGCTGTCGACCCAGCCGGTCGCGGCCTCGGGCGGTGCGGGCCAGGGCTGTGCGCCCGCGGGCAGAAACGCGTGCGAGGCCTCCACCAGGCCCCGGTAGGTCCACCTCGATACCTCCGAGGCGTCCGCGCCCGGTGGATAGGCCGCCAGCGCCTGCCGGACCACCGCTTCGTCCTCGGGGCCTACGGGTGCCCCGCGGTGCTCCATGGCGTACGGCGCGAGCGCATCGGCGCCGAGCACCCGGACCGCCGCCGGAGTCAGCGCGTCGTTGTGCCGCAGAATGCCGGACAACGCATAAGGGCCGCCCTCACCCCGCAGGGCGAGGGCGACCCCGGTTGCGGCATCGGCAATCACAGCGCTGAGCGGGACTGCTCCCTGCGTCTGTTCAGCCAACGCTTTCCCCTCAGCCTTATCGGTTGTCAGTCTTGGGCCGGGGGGTGGGCGGCGAGATCAGCAGCAGTCCCAAGAACAGCAGTGCTGAGGTGCACTCGCGCGTATCGCGGTAAACGCCGTCGGCCTCGGCGGGTTCAAGCAGTCCCTCGACCTCGGCGGCCAGGGTGGCCGTCTCGACCGGCGCTGTGCGATCCGTAACCATGCGATCAACTCCTTCGACGAATGGGATACCAGATTCACATCGTCATTTATCGGATGCAACGGGAGAAATCGGACGAGTGCTCATCTTTCGGGCGACGGTGATGGAGTCTCAGTCAGTCCGTGCGTCTCAACTCCCGTGCGGGAAAGAGGAGTTAGTGATCATGAGGCCGGGTGTCGATGGAGTAGAGCGGTGTGGTGCTCCGGGTGGGAATGTTGCCCCGATGGCGGAGCGGGCTGCTCTGTTCGGATGCATCCACGTGGCGGCGGCGCCTGCCGGGAGGGCTGCCGCGGTGGCTCCGGGGGCCGGCTGTACGCCCGCACCGGCGGTGTGACCGGCCGGTAGGTCTTTCGCCAACAGCGGCTCGTCCGGCAGTCTCCGGTTGCGGTCGAGGGGCTCCAGGGCCCGCGCGCCGGCAACGGCCCCGCGCCCCCGGCCGGACGGGACCCCGCCCCGATGCCGCCGGGCTCAGCCGGTGGCGAGGGCGACCTCCGTCGACTTGATCAGCGCGGTGACCTCGGAGCCGGCCGTCAGACCCAGGTCGTCGACCGCGTCCTTGGTGATGGCGGCGGTCAGCTCACCGCCCGCGACGGCCACCTTGACGCCGGCCATCGCGCCGCCGGCCGCGACCTCGGTGACGGTGCCGGGGATCCGGTTGCGGATGCTGACGCCGTCGAGGGTGCTGGTGGCGAGCGCGACCTCGGTGGATTTGATCAGGCTGCGCACCACGGAGCCCGGTTCGAGGGCAAGTTCCTGCACGGCTTCCCGGGTGATAGCGGCGGTGATCTCCTGGCCGCCTTGCAGACGGACCTTGACGGTCGCCATGACCTCGCCGGGGGTGACGGAGAGGACGGTGCCGGGAATCTGGTTGCGGATGCTCAGGCTCATGGGCGGTGCCTCACCGGGAGGGGGAGCAAGGGGCTGCTGGCTTTGAGGAGCCATTGGCTTGAGGGGCCTTTGGCTTTTGGGGCGTATTTCCTGTTCTGTCCGCTGCACTCTAGTCGTCTTCCGTGCCGCCGGCCGGGCGCGCGGTGCGGGCGCCAGGGGAGATCCGAAGGGGGTCGGCACCGAGGAGGGCGGCGGAGTGCGTCCCGGCATGCGGGGCAGGCGGCGGACGGCCGCCGAGGTGTCGTCGGTTCCTCCGATGGGCCTGACATCTGCCCTGGAGAATCGCCTCATGGCATTGCACATGCGAGCCCATCCTGCCTATCTTGCTGCACATGCAGTCCTACACGATCGGGCAGGCGGCGCGGCTCCTGGGCGTCAGCCCGGACACCGCCCGCCGCTGGGCGGACGCCGGCAAGGTCGCGACCCACCGCGACGAAGGCGGCCGCCGCCTCATCGACGGCCGCGATCTGGCCGCCTTCTCCATCGAGTTGGCGCAGAACGGCACCGGCGAGGACGACACCTCGTACACCTCCGCGCGCAACGCCTTCCCGGGCATCGTCACCGCCGTCAAGCTCGGCGATGTCGCCGCCCAGGTCGAGATCCAGGCCGGTCCGCACCGCCTGGTGTCGCTGCTCACCCGGGAAGCGGTGGAGGAACTGGGGCTGGAGGTCGGCATGCAGGCCACCGCCCGCGTGAAGTCCACCAGCGTGCACATCGACCGCACCTGACCCGTCACGGGCTGCACCCCAGCCGGACCACCGTCCCCCACCGGCAGGCTGCCTCACCTCAGCGGCGTCGCCCGTCCACGGCGCGGCTTTCCCAATCGCCCGGACGACACCCGTCGTCCGCGTCCCAAGGAGTCCCGCCCCATGTCCCAGCTCTTCACCGGGCGCCGCGCCGCCGCCGCGCTCGTGACCGCCGCCCTCCTCGTCCCCCTCACCGCCTGCGGCGGCAACGACGACGCCAAGAAGGACGCGGGCGCCACGAAGTCCGGCAGCGCCGCCAAGACGGACCTCACCGTGCTCGCCGCCTCGTCGCTGACCGACGTCTTCAAGAAGGCCGGTGCGGTCTACGAGAAGGCGCACCCGGGCACCGAGGTGAACTTCTCCTTCGCCGGCTCCCAGGAACTGGCCGCCCAGGTCAAGAACGGCGCTCCCGCCGACGCCCTGGTCACCGCCGACACCAAGACGATGGACGGGCTCCGGACCGACGCCGGCAAGCCCACCGTGATCGCCAAGAACCGGCTGGTGATCGTGACCGGTAAGGGCAACCCGAAGAAGGTCACGGACCTCAAGGGCCTCACCGACAGCAAGCTGAAGGTCGTCCTCGCCGCCTCCCAGGTGCCGGTCGGCCGCTACAGCAAGCAGGTCCTGGACGCGCAGAAGCTGACGGTCAAGCCGGTCTCGCAGGAGCCCAACGTCCGTGCGGTGCTCAGCAAGGTCGAGCTCGGCGAGGCCGACGCCGGCCTCGTCTACAAGACGGACGCCGCCACCGCACCGGACAAGGTCGACGCCGTCGCCATCCCCGACGCCCAGAACGCCGTCGCCTCCTACCCGGCCGCGCCCCTCAAGTCCTCCCGCCACAGCGCCGCCGCGGCCGCCTTCGTGAAGTGGCTGAGCACGCCCGAGGCGCAGAAGATCCTGCAGCAGGCGGGCTTCCAGAAGCCGTAACCGGCGGGGCGCGCACGGGAGTCCGGCCGAGCGGCGGACCCGTGCGCGCCCCCCCAGCCGTCCCGATCCCAGGAACCCCGATGAGACGCCTCCGCATCCCCGCCCCGGCCCCGGCAGGCGGGCCGCGCGCACCCGGCAGCCGCGCCCCGCTCGCGCTGGCCGTGCCCGCGCTGATCGCCGTCGCGTTCCTGCTGCTGCCGCTCGTCGGCATCCTCGCCCGCACCACCTGGAGCGAGCTCGGCACCCATCTGACCTCTCCCGGCGTCCTCGAAGCGCTCCGGCTGTCGCTGCTGGTGTCCTTCTGCGCGCTGGGGCTCGCCCTGCTGCTGGGCGTCCCGCTGGCCTGGCTGCTGGCGCGGGTCAGCTTCCCCGGAAAGGCGCTGGTCCGCTCGCTGGTGCTGCTGCCGATGGTGCTGCCGCCGACCGTCGGCGGTGTCGCGCTGCTGCTCGGCTTCGGCCGCCGCGGACTGCTCGGCCCCTGGCTGGAGGGCACCTTCGGCATCGTGCTGCCGTTCCACACCTCGGGCGCCGTGGTCGCGGCCACCTTCGTGGCGATGCCGTTCCTCGTCATCAGCCTGGAGGGCACGCTCGCCGGGCTGCGCACGAGCTACGAGGAGACCGCGGCCTCCCTGGGCGCCTCACCCGTACGGGTCTTCTGCACCGTCACCCTCCCCATGGTCGCCCCCGGCCTCGCCGCGGGCGCCGCACTGACCTGGGCCCGTGCGCTCGGCGAATTCGGCGCCACGATCACCTTCGCCGGCAATCTGCCCGGCGCCACCCAGACCCTGCCGCTGGAGGTCTATCTGCTGCTCCAGGACTCCCCGGAAGCCGCCACCTCGGTCTCCCTGCTGCTGCTCGTCATCGCCATGGCCGTGCTGATCTGTCTGCGGGGCCGCTGGACCGGCGCCACCACCGGCCGCCCGGCCCGCGTCGTACGGCCGGCCGACGACACCGCCCTCCCGGCGCCGCCCGCCACCGACACCGTGGAGCCCGGCACCGGATCCGCGGCGCCCGGGGAGCGTTGGCCGCTGCACGCCGAGGTCACCGGCTTCAACCAGCTCACCCTGGACGCCGGTCCGGGCACCACCATCGCCGTCGTCGGCCCCAACGGCGCCGGCAAGACCACCCTGCTGCGCGCCCTGCTCGGCCTCACCCCGCGCGCCCGCGCCGCGCTGCGCCTCGGCGACACCGACGTCGGCGCGCTGCCCCCGCACCGCCGCGGGGTCGCCTGGGTTCCCCAGGACGGTGCACTGTTCCCCCATCTGACGGCGCTGACCAACACCGCCTACGGGCTGCGCGCCCACGGCACCCCGCGCGCCGAGGCCCGCCGCACCGCGCAGCAGTGGCTCGACCGGCTCGGCGTCGGCCCGCTCGCGCACCGCAGGCCCGCCCAGCTCTCCGGCGGCCAGGCCCAACGCGTCGCACTGGCACGGGCATTGGCCGCCCGGCCCCGTCTGCTGCTGCTCGACGAACCGCTCGCCGCGCTCGACCAGACCACCCGCGCGCACGTCCGGCACACCCTGCGCGCCCATCTGGCAGCCTTCGGCGGCGTCTGTCTGCTCGTCACCCACGACCCCGTCGAGGCGGTCTCGCTCGCCGACCGGGTGCTCGTCCTCGACGACGGCCGGGCACTCCAGGACGCCCCGCCCGCCGAGGTCACCCGGCATCCGCGCTCGCCCTGGGTCGCCCGGATGCTCGGCCGTAACGCCTGGCCGGGCACCGCCGCCGGCGACGGCCTCGCGCTGGCCGACGGCGGCCGGCTGGTCCTCGCCGACCGTCTCCCCGAAGGCGTCCGGGCGCTGGCGATCATCGCCCCGGAAGCGGTCTCCGTCCACCTCGACAAGCCGGCGGGCAGCCCCCGCAACGTCTGGCCGGGCACCGTCCGCGAAATCACCTCCGCGGGCAGCCGGCTGCGGGTCCTGGTCACCTCCGACCGGGCCCCCGATCTGGTGGCCGAAATCACTCCCTCGGCCGCCCTTGAACTCGGCCTCGCCGACGGGGTGTCCGTATGGACCAGCGTGAAGGCCACCGAGGTCTCCGTCGTCACGCTCTGAGCGCCGGCGCCTGCCCGCCCCTCCGCGCGGCGGGCAGGCGCCACTGGTCAGGACACCAGCTCCACCGTCTGCCGGCTCCGGCGGTGCTGCTCGGCCCAGTTCGTCAGCGCGGCACCACAGGCGTGGTCGAGATGGCGCAGCCCGCTCAGGTCGAGCTCCACATCCCGGTCGGCCGGCAGCGTCGCCAACTGGTCGAGGATCTTGGGCAGCCGCAGGAACGTGGCGTTGCCGACGGCGCGCACCTGCACCGGCTCCTCCTCGTCGTCCGGGGTGTGGATCTCCAGGTGGACGTGGGAGGTCTCCCAGGCCGTCTTCGCGACGGCCAGCAGCAGACCGATGAGGACGCCCTCGAACATGTTGACCGTCACGATGGCGAGGGCCGTGACGATGAGGACGAGCGCCTCACCGCGGTGCTCCCGCCACAGCGGACCCAGCTCCCGCACCGGGATCAGCTTCCAGCCGGCGTGCACCAGCACGCCCGCCAGCGCGGCCACCGGCACCACGCCCAGCGCCGCCGGGAACGCCGCGGCGAACACCAGCAGCCAGACCCCGTGCAGCACCCGCGACAGCTTGGTCTTCGCGCCCGCCTGCACGTTGGCGGCGCTGCGCACGATGACGGCGGTCATCGGCAGCGCACCGAGCAGACCGCACACGGTGTTGCCCGCGCCCTGGGCCATCAGCTCCTTGTCGTAGTCCGTACGCGGCCCGTCGTGCAGCCGGTCGACCGCGGCGGCGCTGAAGAGGGACTCCGCGGAGGCGATCAACGCGAAGGCGAGGACCGTACCGAGCACCCCCACGTCGGCGAGCGCGCCGAAGTCGGCCGCGCCCGGTGGCTGGATCGCGTCGAGCAGCCCGCTGACCTCGACCCGTGCGACGGGCAGATCCAGCGCCCACACCGCGAGGGTGGAGAGCGCCACCGCGGCCAGCGGCGCGGGGAGGACCCGGGCGGCGCGCCGCCAGCGCGGCCACAGCACCAGGACGGCGATGGTGCCGGCACCGATGCCGAACGCGGCCAGTGCCGTTCCCGAGCCGACGGTGTCGCCGATCAGTCCGGGCAGCCCGGCGAGGTTGCTCAGGCCGGTGCCCGGTGCCTTGGCGTCCGTGAGGGCGTAGAGCTGCCCGGCGATCAGCACCAGGCCGATACCGGCCAGCATGCCCTGGACGACGGCGACCGAGATCGCCCGGAACCAGCGCCCCAACTTCAGGGCACCCATGGCCAGTTGCAGGACGCCGGCGGCCAGCACCAGCGCACCGAGGGCGCCGAGCCCGTACTCCTTGACGGCCTCGAAGACCAGCACCGTCAGCCCGGCGGCGGGGCCGCTGACCTGCAGGCTGCTGCCGGGGAGCAGGCCGGTGAGCAGTCCGCCGACCACACCGGTCACCAGGCCCAGTTCGGCCGGGACGCCGGAGGCGACCGCCACCCCGACACACAGCGGGACGGCCACGAGGAAGACCACGAGGGAGGCGGTGAAGTCCGCCCGGAACGAAGTGAAGTGCTTCATGAGAGGTACCCGCGCCTTCACAGGGGGAGGAACAGGTCGGTGGCCGGGTGATGCGCCGCCACCAGGCCGGTGTGCACTTCGTAGAACCAGCCGTGCAGTGACACCTCACCGGCGGACAGCCGCTCCTGGACACAGGGGTAGCCGCGCAGCCGGTCGAGCTGTTCGCGCACATGCTGCTGTACCGCGGCGGCGACGGTCGCGTCCTCGTCCTGCGGCAGCCGGTCGGACACCTGCTGGGTCAGCCAGTCCCGGACGGCGGGCGCGCCGTTCAGGTCCTCGCCGCGGACCCGGGCGCCGACCGCACCGCAGTGCGAGTGCCCGCACACGATGATGTCGGCCACGCCCAGGACGCGCATCGCGTACTCGATGGTGGCGGCTTCCGCACAGGCCGCCATGTCTTCCTGGTAGACGGGAACGGCGTTGCCGGCGGTGCGGAGTTCGAAGAGTTCGCCAGGCTGTGCCCCGGTGATCAGGGACGGCACGACGCGGGAGTCGGAACAGGTGATGAACAGGGCGAGGGGCGACTGGCCGGCGGCGAGCCGGCCGTAGGTCTCCCGTTCGTCCTGCCGGTCGGCAATACGGGCCGTCAGGCTCCGGGCATGCTGGATGAAGGTCTCCACGAGAAGGTCTCCTGCTGAAGAGGGGGGCCACCGTGGGGGAGTGGCGAGAACGTGTGAGGCGCGGCAGGTGGGGCGGTTCACCACCGGCCGTGCTCAGCAGAGGAACACGCAGTGCAGGACGGGGAGCTGGACCGTTCTGCCCGCGGCCTTGGTGGAGTTGCCGGCCGCGGCGGTCCCGGAGGGGCAGGCGAGGGGCGGCGCCATGGACCCGCCCCGCCAGGGCGGCAGTTGCCGGCCGGAGGGATGGGGACCGCCGCCGGAGGCCCGGGCGGTGCGCCGGGGCTGGCCGCGCCCGGTCTCGTACTTGGTCTTCTTCTCGGTGTGCCTGTAATCGGGCTTGACGGCCGGCCGGATTCCCGCGGACGTCATGGCGAACGGTCCTGCCGGTGTGTGCGCTGCCGCGTCGGGCGCCATCGCCAGGGTGCCCAGCAGGAACGTCAGGATCACCATCAGGGCGGTCAAGGGCAGGCGGCGCGGGCGCGGCGACGGTGCGTCGCCCGGTATGCCGGTGTCCTTCCGCATCATGGTCCCCCGTGGTTCGGCCATACGGCTACACCCTGCCCTGACAGTGCATCATCCAGGTTTCCTCCGTGATAACGACAAATGACGTCATGTTTCATGATCTGCCGAATGTGCCGCCGGGCACCGTCGCTTCGCTGCCGGCCCCCTCCGCGGGCCGCGTGGCCGTTCATGCCCGTTCCGTTTCCGTACGGGGTGCCGGCGGGGCGGCGGGGGCGGGTGCCGGCCGGCGGGCCGCCCACCCGAGGACGGGTATGACCGCCAGCGCCAGCAGCCCGCCGGCCAGCGCCAGCGTCCGGTAGCCGCCCAGGACGACGACGAGCCCCGAGGACATGCCCCCGACCGCACCCGCGAGGGCGATCCCGACGTCCACCAGCCCCTGGCCCGAGGCGCGTCGGGCGGGCGGCAGCGCGTCGATGACCAGGGCGGTGCCGCTGACCAGTCCGAAGTTCCAGCCGAGGCCGAGCAGCACCAGCGCCGCGGCGAGCGCGGGAACCGAGTGCGGCGGTGCCAGGGCGGCGAGGGCCCCGGCGGCCGCCAGCGTCACCCCGGAAGCGCCGGCGATCCACCGCCGGCCGACCCGGTCGACGAGCAGACCGGTGAGCGGGGAGGGCAGAAACATCGCACCGACGTGGAGCGCGATGACCAGCCCCGCCGCCTGGGTGCCGTGGCCGTGTGCCTGCATGTGGACGGGCGTCATCGTCATGATCGCGATCATCACGAGCTGGGTGAGGACCATGACCGTGGTGCCGACGGCCACCCCGAGCCGGTGCCCGGACGCGTCCGTCGGGCCGGCGTCCCCGTCCGAGGGGCCCTCGGCCGCGCCGTCGTCCCGTGCCGCCGCGGCCAACTGCTCGGCCAGTCGCAGCGGATCGGGCCGCAGCAGCGCGGCCAGGGCCACCGCGGCCGCCCCGAACGCGGCGACCGCCAGCAGGAACGGCCCGGCGAGCCGGGGGATGCCCCAGGAGTGGGCCACCTCTCCGGTCAGCGCCACCAGGTTGGGGCCGACCACCGCGCCGAGCGTGGTGGCGAAGAGCACCGTGCTCACCGCCCGCCCGCGCCGCGCGGGCGTCGCCAGGTCGGCCCCCGCGTAGCGGGCCATCAGATTGGTGGCGGTGCCCGCCCCGTAGACCAGCAGGGACACGAACAGCAGCAGCGCGCTGCCGACGGCGGCCGCCACCACGACCCCGAGGCTGCCGAGCGCCCCGACGGCGTAACCGAGCGCGAGCCCGGGGCGCCGGCCGTGGTTCCGGCAGAGCCGGCCGATGCCGACGGCGCCGAGCGCGGCCCCGGCGGTGAACAGGGCACTGGGCACGCCCGCCAGACCGGTCGAGCCGAGCATCTCCTCGGCGAGCAGTGCGCCGACGGTGATGCCCGCGGCGAGACCCGCGCCGCTGAGGATCTGGGAGAAGACCAGGACTGCCAGAATCCGGCGCTGTTCCGGCACCTCGCGGGGGGCCGGGACACCGTGGGGAGCCCTCATGATTCCTTTCGGTTCGAGTCGGCGCCGGCCGGGCCGGCAGGGAGTGTCAGGCCGGCGCCGCCATGGGTTCGAGTGCGGCGATCTCATCGAGTGACAGCCCCATCTGCTCATGGAGGAAGCGCACGATGGTCCAGTGCGGCAGCGCGCCCTCGTCGAAGGGGCCGAATTCCCGGCAGTACAAGGGGATCCAGCGCAGGGCCTCTTCGAGCGCCTGCTCCCGGCCCGGTTCCTGCTGGTAGTCCTCGTAGGCGATGCTGCGGTGTTCGATGAAGAAGTGCCCCGGCAGCCGCTGCCCGCACAGCTCCCGGTATTCACGGGTCTGCAGAATGAGGTAGTGCCAGATCTCGTCGATGTCCTGCTCGACCGGCAGGAACAGGCCGCCGAGTTGGTCATGGTGCCGGGAGACGAGATACAGATAGCGCAGGCACTCGGTGACCTGGCGCTCCACGTATTCCCGCGGTGCGTCGCTCTTGTTCTCGAAATGGGTCACCACTTCGGTGTGCAGTGCTTCACCGAGCAGTCGCTTGAGATCGCCGGCGGATATCCACGGCTGGCTGGTCATGCTTCTCCTGTCCGGGAGGGGGCGTTGTCCGGGTCGGGGGCGGTCGTGAGCCAGGCGTACTTTCCCGACTTCCCGATGGGGAGGTGCCCGCGGTGCTCGGCGCGGCAGCGGCGCCCGGTCAGTGCGCCGACCGCCTCCGCCAGCGCCGCGGCCCGGTCGGGGTCGAGGGGCGTTCCCTGGAAGGTCGTGTACGCCAGGCGTGCTTCCGCATCGCCGGACAGCTGCAATTGGTAGACGAAGACGTGCGGTGATACCTCGGCGACGCACCGGTCGAGGTCGCCCTGGGCGACGGGGCCGCCCGGCGTGCTCAGCAATTCCTTCTGCCGGCCGCTGAATTGGGAGATCCTTCCCGGGTCCGGGGTGCCGTCCAGGGTGCGTACACAGTCGCCCGAGCGGTACCGGATCAGCGGCATATAGGGGTTGCGGACACTGGAGACGATGAGCTCGTAGAGGGTGCTGTCGGGTGCCACCGGGTGGAGCTCGACCGTCATCTTGTCGAGGTGCGGCCAATAGGTGCCACGACGGTCGCTGAAGTAGAGATAGCCGAGTTCGGTGCTGCCGAACAGGTCGATGACCGGGCAGGCGAAGTGCTGGTGCAGATAACGCCGGACGTTCGCCGGGGTGTATTCATAGGCGTGGATGATGCTGGCGGGAGGCGGGAAGTCGTCCCACAGCCCCCATTCTCCGACCTTCCGCAGCAGATGCGCCAGGTGATACCCGGAGCAGTCGAGGTGGTACCAGCCGCGCGGATGCGCCTGCCGGGCGTCCTGGATCTCCTTGAGCATCCGCACCACCTCCGCGCGCTCCCAGAGCGCCGGGTCGAGCCGCAGATTGAGATAGCAGGTCCGCTCGTCGAGCCACCGGTCGTCGAGGGCGGGCACCGGATCCGGGTCCGCACCGCGCCGTGCGGCATTGACCCGGGCCACGTGTTCCGTCGCCAGCACCGTGGTCAGGGAGACCCGTCGGCAGCCCGACTCCCAGGTGTCGCCGATATCGGGGTGCGTGCGCCACAGCTGGTAGTAGGAGTGCAGCAGGAAATACGGGGGCCGGATGATCTGCATCCGGGCGTGATGGGTGCCGGTGGAGAGGACGAACTCCGCGTCTCCGGATTCCAGCGCCGCGGCCAGCCGGGGAGTCATCCAGTTGTCGGGGAAGCCACGCGCGATTTCCGGCTTGTCGAGCACCGGGAAGTAGCCCTTCGCCAGCGACTCGCGGTAGATCGGTATGTCGCGGATCTGCTCGATGACCTCGGGGGTCGGCTGCCCGTCCATGGAATCCTCGTCACTTTTCGGAATGCGGTGCCCGACAGGGGGTTCGGGTGGGGGCCGGAAACGGAGGCGGTGCCCGGGAGCGGCCGTTTGGCCGGCGGCGGGGGGTTCTCGCCGGCCCGCTCCCGGGCACCTCGGTGGCGCAGGGTCAGGAAATACAGCCGGCCTTGGGTGCGGCGCTGATGCAGCCGGACTTCGGCGCCGCGCTGATGCAGCCGTTCTTCGCCGCCTGCTGTGCAGAGTTGGCGGCGAGCCAGTTCTGCCAGACGCCGTCCTGGGCCATCTTCTTGATGAGCTGCTCCACGGGAACCTCCGGTGTGTGCGATAGACGGGTGGTGCAGGTGTTGACCTGCACCGATGCCGGCACCACGAAGGTAAAAGTATGACCAAGTGAATGTCAATGAAGGGCAATGCTGTGGGGTCGGGGAAGGGGGTTCGGCGCGCCAACTTTGGCGGGATTTCGTCGAGATGATCGAGAGGGGAACCATGTGATGGTCCGTCAGGTGAGGTGCGGCGCCGCCCCGCCGGGACCCGCATTGCGCCGCACGGCGGCCGTCGATCGGGTGACCCGGACACGCGGACGGAGCCCCGCGGCCGCGGGCGGGGAACGCTCAGGATCAGCCACCCGCCCATCGGTTCCAGCTCCAGGGGAGTCTGCCGTGCGCATTCTGCTCATCGCCGGCGCGTTCAACAGCCTGACGCAGCGCGTGTACGCCGAACTCGGCGACCGCGGACACCAGGTGAGCGTGGAGCTGGTGACCCGGGAGACACCGCTCGCCGAGGTCGTCCGCCGCCGGTCCCCCGACCTGATCGTGGCGCCGATGCTCAAGACGGCCGTCCCCCGTGAGGTGTGGTCCGCCCGGCCCTGTCTGATCGTGCACCCCGGCCCCGTCGGCGACCGGGGCCCGTCCTCGGTGGACTGGGCGGTGCAGCTGGGCGCGGACCGATGGGGCGTCACCGTCCTCCAGGCCAATGACGAGATGGACGCCGGTGACATCTGGGCCGCGGTCGAGTGCCCCGTCCCCGGTGTGGGCAAGAGCGATCTGTACCGCAACGAGATCGCCGATGCCGCGGTCGAGGCGGTCCTGACGGCCGTCGCCCGGGTGGCGTCCGGCACCCATCGCCCGCAGCCGCAGGCCGCCCTGTCCGCCGCCGAGAGAACCGGCCGCCCCCGGCCGCCGCTCCGCCAGGAAGCGCGCCGCATCGACTGGCACCGCGACCCGACCGACACCGTCGTCCGCACGCTGCGCGCCGCCGACTCACAGCCCGGCGTACGGGACGAACTGCTCGGCGGCACCTGGTATCTGCACGGCGGGCACCCCGAGGACACCCTGACCGGCCGGCCGGGCGAACTGCTCGCCACCCGGTGCGGCGCGATCTGCCGGGCGACGGCCGACGGCGCGGTGTGGATCCCGGAACTGCGCCCGCCCCGCACCCCGGGGGAGCCCGGCACCGTCAAGCTGCCCGCCACTCTGGCGCTGGGCGACCGCCTCCCGCCGCTCCCCGAGGTCCCGGCCCTGCTCGGCCCCGGTGACGGTCCCCGCACCTGGGCCGACATCCGCTACCGCGAGGACGGCCCGGCCGGCTTCCTGGAGTTCTCCTTCCCCGGTGGCGCGATGAGCACCGACCACTGCCGGCGCCTGCTCGCCGCCTACCGCCACGCCTGCACCCGGCCGACGTCCGTCCTGGTCCTCGGTGGCCGCCGGGACTTCTTCTCCAACGGCATCCATCTGCACGTCATCGAGGCCGCCGCGGACCCCGCCGAGGAGTCCTGGGCCAATATCCAGGCCATGGACGATCTGGTGCAGGCCGTCCTCACCACCACCGACCGGCTGGTGGTCGCCGCGCTCGGCGGCAATGCCGCGGCCGGCGGGGCGATGCTGGCCCTCGCCGCGGACGAGGTGTGGTGCCGCTCCTCCGTCGTGCTCAACCCCCACTACCGGCTGATGGGGCTCTACGGCTCGGAGTTCTGGACCTACACCCTGCCCCGCCGTACGGGTCCCGAGGTCGCCGAGCAGCTCACCACCCGTGCCCTGCCCCTCACCGCGGCGACCGGGGCGCGGCTCGGCCTGGTCGACCGGATCCTCGACTGTGCCGCGCAGGACTTCGCCGCGCGGACCGCCCGCCTCGCCGTCCGGCTGGCGTCGGCGGCCTCGACCCAGGCCCGGATCGCCGCGAAGAAGGCCGACCGGGAACGCGACGAGGCCGACCGGCCGCTCGCTGCCTACCGGGAGGACGAACTGGCGCGTATGCACCGCATCTTCTTCGACCCCGAGCAGCCCTATCACGCGCTGCGCAGGGCCTTCGTACGCAAGGAGCCGGCCGGCACCCCCGCTCATCTGAACTCCGCAGCGCCTGCCGGGACATGAGGCACTCCTGCCGGGACATGAGGTGATATGCCCCGACCTTTTCGGCGAGCACCGAAATGCCTCGCCGCAGCGGCCGGCCCCCGCCATGGTGGAGCCCGAGCGCGGGCAGTCGTCCGGGCTCGGACCACACGGAACATTTCCGGGGGAAGGAATCCACATGATCCGCAGGATCTCCGCCGTCGCCGTGATGGCGGCCGCGGCCACGGCACTCGCCCTGTCCGGTACGTCCGTTGCCGCCACCCGGGCCGACGGCCCGCCGGCCCCGGCGGCCCACGGACCGGTCAAGGCCCGCCCCGCCGCCGGCGCCCACCACGCCACGCACGGCCTGGCCAACGCCTGCTGGTACAGCGGCAGCCACTGGTGGTGCAACAACAGGAGTGGGGCGCCCGTCTACAAGCCCGGCAGCACGACGGTCGTCGGCTACATGAACTCCAACCCGTCCTGGTTCGTCTGCCGCAGCGACAACGGCGGTCACGTCGGCGGCCCGCACCCGAACCGGTGGGAGTGGACCCAGGCCGACAACGGGGCGTGGGGCTGGATGAAGGACACCGACATCTCCAGCGAGACCGACCCGCTGCCGGTCTGCTGAGGTGCGCCCGGGGCCGGTGACCGACACCCGTCGGCCACCGGCCCTGTGCCGTGCGCCCGCGCGGCAGTGGGCCTACGGGGCGGGCTGGTACTTGTAGCCGATCCCGAACACCGTGGTGATGGCGTCGCGCGGGCCGGGCCCCAGCCGCCGGCGCACCCGCGCGATGTGGACGTCGACCGTACGGTTGCTGGACTGGCAGCTGGGCCAGACGGCGGCCATCAGCTGCTCCCGGGTGAAGGTGCGCTGGGGATGCCGCACCAGGTGGGCCAGCAGATCGAATTCCAGCCGCGGCAGCTCCAGCTGGCGGCCTCGGGCGAAGACGATGCGGGCCGCGGTATCGATCCGGATCGGCTCCGGCCGGGGCCGGCCGGCAGGGGAGGCGTCGGGGGCGGGCTCCTCGCGCGGGGGCGCCAGGATGATGTGGACCTCGTCCGACGGCAGCCGGTGCACCGAGACGGGTTCCAGGTCGTGCAGGGTCAGTTGCCACGTGCCGTCGGGGAGCCGGTCGACCGCCAGCGGCGGCTCGTCGCCCGGCCCGGTCGTGGACGGCTGCCCGGGGCCGGCCTCCTGTCGTAACGCAAGCGGGGTCGTCGGGGAGTTCATAAACATGATCTGGGCCCATTCCTCTTGCAAAGCAGGCGTGTACGGACAGACAGGGCGGTGCTCGACGTTCAGGGTGCTGAGGTGACGCAGCGATCGCGCCGCGGTCCGGCGGTGCGGCGACCGGGCGCGTCTGCCATAGGTGCGCCCAGCGGGGGCGATCGCTCCGTTCGTACCGCGAGAACGCTCGCGCCCATGCCCGTACCCAGCCATGACGTGGTGCGAAGCCACGGCTTCCGGTCCGGATGAACGCTACATGTGATCGAGCGGTTCCGGAAAGTAGCTTCCGCGAATTCGGTTGCTCTTGAGCCGACTTTGTGATTCGTGACGCCAACTCCATTGACTGCCCGTCTCGTTGGGTGAGACGGCCGGCCGCGCCGCCCCGTCCGGCGTGGTGGGGAGGGTCGTGCGGACCGGCCGGGATCCGTGGGGGCCGTCAAGGTCCTTTCGTACGCGATGCCTCGGTGGCGTTCCCTGGCGCGCGCCGGACTCGCAGGGAGTCGAGGTCCGGCCCCTGCGGGGCCGAACTGCACGGTGCCCTCTTGCCAGGTGCGATACGGAGGAGTAATAAGCGTCGATGTTCAGTTGTGGAGGTTCCGTGAACGTGTGAATATGCCAAATTAATGCACTGTAACTAACGGTGCGTCAAAGTGGAGAGGTTCGGGAGGGCCTCCCGAGAAGTTGTTTCTGTTTCAATTTCATCGCAGACTAAAAGGTGCGGAACCAGATATTCCAGGCGGCTTGTTTTCGCGGGGAGTTGAGAATGAGTAGGGTGTGGCCGCTGTCACCTGACCAGTGGCGGCGGTCCAGCTGAATTCGGCACAGCTGGAATGCGATGGGGGATGACGCCTTCGTGACCGGGAGGGGACCATGGCGGCCGGCTCATTCGAGGGACAGTACGTGTGGAGTCCAGCAGCCAATGACCGGGCGCTGGCGCACGCGTGTATGGACGTCAGTACGGGACGGTACTTGAGCGCGCACGAGGTGCTGCGGGAAGCGCGGGAGGATTTCGAGGTGCGGGCCCACCGGTCGCTGGTGCTGGCGTCCGTGGCGGCCGACTCCGACCTGGCGGAGCGCTGGCTGGCCGAAGAGCCCGGCCCGGAGGCGGCGTTGCTCTGGGCCCGGGTGGCGATGCTCCGCGCGCTGCGCATGGCCGACGTCGGCGACCGGCGCCAGGGCGCCCTGGCGCGGATAGCGCAGACGGCATGCGAGCGGGCCGCGAAGCTGCTCCCCGACGACCCCACCCCGTGGGTCGCCCAGCTGGCGCTGGCCCGCCTGGACCGCCCGCGGGACCCGGCGCCGCAGGGGCTGCTGACCGCGCCGCCCGGCCCCTGGTACCTCTTCGCCCACATCCTCCGGCTGGCTCCCTGGCACCGGGAGGCACACCATCGCTTTCTGTCGTTCTTCTTCACCCGCTACGGCGGTTCGTCCAGCGCGAGCTGGGACGTTGCCGCGTTCCTGAGCCAGCGGGCCCCGGCCGACTCGTCGCTGCGGCTGCTGCCGCTGGTGGCGCTGGTCGAGGACTACAACCCGTCCGCGCTGCTCGCGGACCGTACATGGGAGCAGCCCCAGTGGATCACCACTGCCATGGGCATCTACCGCAACTGGTTCCCCCGGGTTGCCGATTACCGTTTCACGCCGGTGCTGGATCTGGCGTATCTGGCACATGCGCTGTTCATGGCGAATCGCGAATTCGAGGCGCGCGAAGTCTTCACGGCCATGGGGCCGTATGCCTCGCGCATGCCCTGGAGTGCATTCGGTGATCCCGAGGATCAATTGACCAAGGCCAGACGTTCCTGCGGGCTTCCCGTGCCGCACGACGGCTGATGCACAAAAAGTGTCCGGGCGCGCCGGATTCATCGTCGCGCGGGACCGCTCCATTCCGTTCCCACCGTTCGATCAACTCACCCCCACACATTCCCCCGGTACCCCAGAAAGGTGCGGTTGTGTCCGAGCGTACGTCGCCACCTCGCTCGAAATCCCCCCACGCGGCAGATTCCGTCACTCTCGACGATGACGCCACGCTCCACGCCATGGGCTATCCGCGGAAACTCACTCGCAGATTCCGCGCGTTCGACAATTTCGCCATCTCCTTCACCATCATCAACATTATTTCCGGAATCTTCTCTTCCTTCGGCTTCGGGATGAACGCCGGCGGGCCGCTGGTGCTGATCTTCGGCTGGATCGGCGTCTCGGTCATGGTGCTGTTCGTCGGCGCTGCGATGGGCGAGATCGCCTCCGCCTATCCGACCAGCGGTGCGCTCTACTTCTCGGCCGGCAAGCTGGCCAAGCGCCACCAGGGCGCCTGGTCCTGGTACACGGGCTGGCTGAACTTCGTCGGCCAGGTCGGCGGCACCGCCGCCACCAACTTCGCCGCCGCCACGTTCATCCAGGCATTCCTCGCCATGCAGTGGCCGGACTACCAGCCGACGCCACAGGAAACGGTCGGCATCACCGCGGCCATCCTTCTTCTCCAGGCGCTGGCCAACGCCTATACGGTGCAGCTGGTTGCGGTGGTGAACCGCATTTCCGTGTGGTGGCTGCTGATCGGCATGGTGGTGATCGTCGGCGCACTGACCGTGATCCCGACCGACCATCAGTCGCCTTCGTTCGCACTGCACTTCGTCAACAACACCGGCTTCACGCATGCGGTGTACGGAGGAATGCTGGGCCTGCTCGTCACCAGCTGGACCTTCACGGGTTTCGACGGCAGTTTCCACATGTCCGAAGAAACCGTGAAGGCAACCGTCAACGCGCCCCGCGGCATCATGCGGGCGATCAGCTACTCCGCGCTCACCGGACTGATCCTCATGCTCGCGTTGGTGTACGCGATCCGTGACTACGGGCATGCCGCGAGTGCCGACGCACCGCCGGTGCAGATTCTGATCGACGCGCTGGGACAGGGCACCGCGAAGTTGCTGCTGCTGATCGTTATCGGGGCCATGCTGTTCTGCGGTCTGGCCAACATGACCAGCAATACCCGGCAGATCTTCGCCTTCTCCCGGGACGGCGCGATGCCCGGCTCCCGCTGGTGGCATTCGGTGTCCGCGCGGACCCGCACCCCCGTCAAGGCCGTCTGGCTCGCCGCGGCCTGCCCCCTGGTGCTGGTGCTGCCCGGCTGGTGGTCCCACACCGCCTTCACCGCCGTGGTGAGCGTCAACGTCGTCGGGCTGTTCCTCGCCTATGCGGTGCCCATCTTCCTGCGGCTGCGGCTCGACGACTTCCAGGCCGGGCCGTGGAACCTGGGGCGCTACGGCAAGCCCGTCGCGGCGATCGCGGTGGTCTGGATCCTGGTCAGCAACGTGCTGTTCATGCTGCCGCAGGCGTACCCGATCACCCCCGCCTCGTTCAACTACGCGCCCGTCGCGCTGGCCGTGGTGCTGATCATCGCCACCGTGTGGTGGTTCGCCACCGCCCGAGGGCGCTTCCAGGGGCCGGTCAGCTACGGCCGTCCCGACGAGGTCGCCGCGATGGACCTCATCTAGAGCCTGTCCCCGTGGTGTACGGGGCGGGCCGGCCGCGTACGTGGCCGGCCCGCCCCGCGCACCGTCACCGGCCCGCACCGCCCCCCTGTTCACTCGCCCCCTGACCCCACCAGAAGGGACGAACGCCCGGTATGCCCACGCTCGGAAACGCACCGGACCCACAGCCCGTCACCGGCGAACTCACCGTCACCACCGCTGCGTTGGACGACTGGCACCAGGTCGCCCAATGGGCCGCCGACGAGGAGTGGAACCCCGGACGCGGCGACACCGCCTGTTTCCACCCCACCGACCCCGCGGGCTTCTTCGTGGGACGCCGCGACGGCCGGACCGTCTCCGCCGTCTCGGTCGTCAACTACTCCGACGCCTACGCGTTTCTCGGCTACTACCTCGTCCACCCCGACCACCGCCGGCAGGGTCTGGGGCTCGCCACCTGGCGCGCCGCCGTCCCGCACGCCGGTGCCCGGACCGTGGGCCTCGACGCGGTCCCCGCCCAGCAACACACCTACGAGCGGGCCGGGTTCACCCCCGCGTACGAGACCATCCGCTACGGCGGACGCCCCGCCGGCCCCGGCACACTGCCGCCGGAGGTCGTCCCCGTCACCGGTGCGCACCTCGACGCGGTGGCCGGCTACGACCGGCGCTGCTTCCCCGCCGACCGCCGTGCCTTCGTCACCCGCTGGCTGACCGCCCCCGGCCACACCGCCCGCGTATTTCTGCGCGACGGAGCGGTCGCCGGCTACGGGGTGATCCGTCCGGCCCGCACCGGCCATCGCATCGGCCCGCTCTTCGCCGACACCACCGAGGCCGCGGAGGCTCTCTTCGACGCCCTCGCCGCGACCGCCGGCCCGGACGCCGAGGTCTTCCTCGACATCCCCGGCCCCCGGCACGCCGCCCACACCCTGGCCACCACCCGCGGCCTGACCCCGCAGTCGCACACCGTCCGGATGTACACCGGCCCCGTCCCGCCGGCGGAGCAGGAGCGCACCTTCGCGGTCACCAGCCTGGAACTGGGCTAGGCCGGGCCGGGCCGAGCCAGGGCAGTCGTCGGTTTCCCCGCCCGGTCCGGCGCCGGGCGGGGAAACCGACGGTCCGTCATGCGCCCACCGTGCCGTCGATGGCCTCGCGCAGGAAGTCCGCATGGCCGTTGTGGCGGGCGTACTCGTGGATCAGATGCAGCATCACCAGGCGCAGCGAGACATGCTCGTCCCAGCGGGGCTGGTAGCCCGTGACGTCGAGCGAGGCGGCCGCCCGCTCGATCCGGCGGGCGTGTGCCACCTCGGTCTGCCAGGCGTCGAACGCCTCCGCGCGGGTGGCCGTGCTCGCGTCGTACGCCACCTGGTAGTCGCCCTCGGCCGACCAGACCAGCGGGAGGTCCTCGCCGTTGATCACCCGCCGGAACCAGCTGCGTTCCACCTCGGCCATGTGCCGCACCAGACCGAGCAGGGAGAGCGTGGACGGCGGGCTCGACCGGCGTCTGAGGTCCGCGTCGGACAGGCCGTCGGTCTTCATGGCGAGAGTCGCCCGGTGGAAGTCCAGAAAGGAGCGCAGGGTCTCCCGCTCGCCGGCGCGTACGGGCGGGGCGATGCGTTCGGTGGTCACGGTGGGTTCCTTTCCGCGGCGCGTTCCCGGGCAGGGCACGGCCGGTGGGGTGTCGAGGTGCTGAGGGGATCGCGGTGCTGCGCGCCGTCTGAGGGGGGCCGGACCTGGCGGAAGTGCGGTGGCCAGGGCGGCAGGACGGGCGTCCCGGGCGCGGGCGGGCAGCGGTCGAGAGGATCTTTGCGGGTGCCGCGGGCCGCCGCAAGGTGTTTACGGGAGCCGGCGGGACGGCGGGTGGTACACGGCAGGTCGCGCCTCCCGGGGGCGGCGGATCACGCGTACCGGGTCCATGACGGCGCCGGAACCGGCCGATCGCTCGTACCGGAGTCCACGACGGCCCCGGAACCGGCGGGCGGCCCGTTCCGCGGACGGTGCGCCCATGGCACACCCCACCGCGGAACGGGCCGCCCGGCCGCTCCCGACCCCGGCCTCAGTCGCTGGCCGTCACGGCAGATACCGCTCGATGGCGCCGGGACCTTCCTCGGCGATCAGGCGCCTGGCCCATTCCAGGCTCGCGGGGGTGGGTTCGCGCCCGGACGCCTTCACCAGATCCTCCGGGTCGTAGGGCCGCTCGCTACCGGTGTACAGCTCGGCCGGCCGCCGCTCGGCCGACTTCTCCCTGCCATTGGTCGTCACAGGTCCTCCTCTGTCCGCGCCCGCCGGATCGCCGGGACCTCGCTTGGTTCCATCATGGGACCGCCTCCGAACCCCCGCACGATGTGCGCCGGGCCGGTCCGGGCCCCCGGACCGCCGCGGCCGGTCAGCCGTCCGGCCGCGGAGCCCCCGGATACCGCGGCGGAAACGCCTGCTCGGTCCAGATCGTCTTGCCGTACGGCGTGTAGCGCGTGCCCCAGCGCTGCACCAGCTGCGCGACGATGAACAGCCCCCGTCCGCCCTCGTCGTCACTGGCGCTGTACCGCAGGTGGGGCGAGGTGTGACCGGTGTCGGACACCTCGGTCAGCAGGGTCTGATCGCGCAGCAGCCGCAGGTGCAACGGCCCGGACGCATGCCGTACGGCGTTCGTCACCAGCTCGCTGACCACAAGTTCGGTCGTGTAGGACAGCTCCTCCAGGCCCCACTCCTGCAGCTGCCGGGTGGCCAGCTCGCGGGCTGTGCCCGCGGCCGCGGGCTCCGTGGGCAGCTCCCAGGCCGCCACCTGCCGGGCGTCCAGCTCGCGGGTGCGCACCAGCAGCAGCGCCGAGTCGTCGGCGGCCGGCCCGTCCGGCAGCAGCGCGTCCAGCGCACGGTCGCAGAGCTCGTCCAGCGGCCGGTCGTGCTCGCTCAGCACCCGGCCCAGGATCTCCAGCCCCTCGTCGACGTCCCGGTCGCGAGCCTCGACCAGCCCGTCCGTGAACAGCGCGATCAGGCTGCCGGCCGGCAGCTCGATCTCCAGGGACTCGAACGGCAGGCCCCCCAGTCCCAGCGGCGGGCCGGCCGGCAGAGCGGGGAAGGACAGGCCGCGCTCCGGGTCGACGACGGCCGGCGGCAGATGGCCGGCCCGCGCCATGGTGCACCGCCGCGACACCGGGTCGTAGACGGCATACAGGCAGGTCACACCGATGGTCACATCGTCCGGCGGGCCGCCGTCCCCGGCGGCCGTGGCGGGCCGGCCCTCCGTGGTGGGGCCCACCAGATCGTCCAGCCGGCTCAGCAGCTCGTCGGGGGACAGGTCCAGCCGGGCCAGGGCGCGGACGGTCGTCCGCAGCCGCCCCATGGTCGCCGCGGCCTGCAGGCCATGGCCGACCACGTCCCCGACGACCAGCCCGACCCGGGTACCCGACAGGCCGATCACATCGAACCAGTCGCCGCCGACCCCGGCCCGGTCGTCGCTGGGCAGATAGCGGTAGGCCAGCTCGACGGCGGACTGTGGCGGCAGATGCTGCGGCAGCAGATTGCGCTGGAGGGTGAGCGCGGCCTTGTGCTCCCGGGCGAAGCGGCGGGCGTTGTCCAGGCACACCGCCGTGCGGATGACCAGCTCCTCGGCGAGTTCGGTCTCCTCCTTGTCGAAGAGCGAGGGATGGGAGTCACGGAGGAAGGTGACCAGCCCCATCGGGGTGCCGCCGGCCCGCAGCGGTACGACCAGGGCGCCCTCGTCGCGCACCATCCCGCCCGAGGACAGGCTGCGGTACTGGAGCGAGCCGGGCGGGTACTCGACGCGGTGCGGCCCCGTCGGCGGGCCGTCCGAGGCGCCGTGGACGGAGCGGGCGGCGACCCGCATCAGGGTGGGCACGCGGCCGTCGGACCTCCCCGGCTCCTCGCCGTCCAGTACGGACCCGACCAGATCGACGGTGACCAGGGAGGCGAAGTCCGGGACCGTCACCTCGGTGATCTCCCGCGCGGTGACGGTCATGTCGAGCGTGGTGCCGATCCGGGCACCGGCCTCCACCAGCAGGTTCAGCCGGCGCTGTGCCTGGTAGCGGCCGGTGATGTCGAAGGCGTCCTCGCATACCCCGAGCACCTGACCGCGGGCGTTCTGCAGCCGGTAGTAGGCGCAGGACCAGACATGATCGACACCCGGGTCGGAGGGCAGCTGGCCGACGAGGTGCAGATCGAGGATCGGTTCGCCGGTGTCGATGACCTGGTGCATCACCGCGTCGAGGGTGCGCGGATAGCCGTCGGTCATGAACTCGGCGTCCGGGTACAGCTCGTCGGCCCGGGCGCCGAGGAACTCCCGCAGCGGCAGCCCGACCTCTCGTATGTACGCGGTGTTCGCCCAGGTCAGCCGCAACTCCGTGTCATAGATGCCCAGGCTCACCGGGGACTCGGTGGCCAGGCCGTGCAGCATCGCCTGGCGGGACTCCCACATCCGGTGTGCGCCCAGCTCGGCCGCCACCAGCACCCGGGCCGGCAGGGTGCCGCCGCCGTCGGGCACCTTGGCGAGCGCGCAGATGGCCACCGCCATCCGCAGCAGCCGGCCGTCGCGGTGCCGCACGGCACGTGACTGGCTGGTGCTCAGCGAGGCGTCCGGCGACTGTTCGGCCCAGGCGTCACCGGCCGGAACCAGCGTTTCCAGGTGACGTCCGATGATCTCCTCGGGGCGGTAGCCGAGCAGATCCTGGGCGGTCGGACTCCATCCGATGACCGTGTCCTGGGCATCCAGAACCGCTGTGGCCGCCCTGGTGACGTCGAGGGGACCACGGAAGTCGGCACTCTTCGCCGCGTTCCATGCGTTCATGGCATCAGCCCAGCCCGGTTCAGTACCTACAGCATCGAGCCGGATCAAGACCGGCACAACTGCGCTGCACGAGGACGCGCCCTTGGTGCGGCGGTGCCCCGTCGCTGGCAGAGTGGGAAGGGGTGGTGAGCGACAGGAGGCAGATGTGAGGTCGGCTTGTGACCCCGTCACCGCGGTACGTGGTGCTCCGTGCTGGGTCAGCCTGATGGCTCACGATCTGGAGGCCGCCCAGAAGTTCTACTCCGCGGTACTGGGCTGGCGGTTCCGCCCGGCCACTCTCGGCGAGGAGTTCTGCGTCGCGGTGGCCGACGGGGAGCCGGTGGCCGGCATCGGGGCCCTCGCCCAGAGCTTCCAGGTCGCGGTGGCCTGGACGTCGTATTTCGCGGTGGAGAACGCCGATGAGACCGCGGACCGGATCCGCGAGCGCGGGGCGACGGTCGCCGTCGGCCCGCTCAAGCTCGGCCCCGGGCGCGCCGCCCTCGCCGCCGACCGCGACGGTGCCACCTTCGGCTTCTGGGAAGGGCAGACGCTGGCCTGGTCGGTGGGGCAGGGCAATGCGCCCGCCTGTCTGGAACTGCGCACCCGCGATGCCTTCGCCGCCGCCATCTTCTACGCGGAGGTCTTCGACTGGGCCTCCGGGAAGCCGGGCGGCTGCGACGTGACCTACGAACACGACCAGGTGATCGTCCGCGACGGCACCCACACCGTGGCCACCCTGCGCGGCGGTGCGGTGGAGTCCGCCCCGGACCCGCGGGTGCGCCCCCGCTGGCATGTCCACTTCCCGGTCGGTGACGTCGAGAAGGTGGCGGCCGCCGCGGTGGCGGCCGGCGGGACGGTCACTCCCGTGACACCGACCGAGGGCGGGGGCTGGCAGGCCGTCGTCCGCGATCCCGACGGCGGCCTCTTCACCATCACGTCGCCCTGAGGGCCTGGCCGCGCCGCACCGCGTATCGGCCGTGCACTGCGTATCGGCTCGGCACCGCGCGCATCGGCCCGCACCGCGCCTCGGCCCCGCGCCCGTTCACGACGGAAGGGCGCGGGGCCGAGGACGCAGTGGGGTCCGCAGGGATCAGTTCAGGGAATCACCGCTGCCCGCACCGGGGTCAGCGCTGCCGCCGGCTCCCGGGTCCTGGGCACCCGTACCGGGGTCCTGGGCTCCGGTACCGGGGTCCTGCGCACCGGCTCCCGGGTCCTCCGTTCCGGTACCGGGGTCCTGGGCACCGCCGGCGGCTCCCGGGTCCTGCGATCCCGCGCCGGCGCTGCCGGCCCCCGCGCTGCCGGCACCGGCGTTTCCCGCGCCGGCGTCGCCGCCGCCCGCGCCGTTGGCACCGCCGGCTCCGTTGGCGCCGCCCGCGCCGTTCGCACCGCCGGCGCCGTTGTTGCCCCCGGCGCCGTCCCCGGCGCCGATCTCCGCCTTGGTGGCCTTGAGGGCGTCGGTCACCGGCTGGAAGAAGGTCTCGCCGCCCTGCGTGCAGTCGCCGCTGCCGCCCGAGGTGAGGCCGACCGCCGAGTCGCCGGAGAACATCGAGCCGCCGCTGTCGCCGGGCTCCGCGCAGACGTCCGTCTGTATCAGGCCGTTGACGATGTCGCCGTTGCCGTAGTTCACCGTCGCGTCAAGGCCGGTGACGGTGCCGTCGTGGACGCCGGTGGTGCTGCCCGAGCGCTGCACCTTCATGCCCACGGCGGCCTCGGCGGCCTTGGTGATCTTCTGGGTGCTGCCGTTCCCCAGGTCGACCGAGCTCTCCGGCTTGGCACCGGCGTCGTCGTACTTCACCAGTGCGAAGTCGGTCTTCGGGAACTTGGAGTCGGCGACCGTGCCCAGCGGCTGGCTGCCGCCCTGGTCGGCCGTCCAGGTCTTGGAGTCGTTGCCGCAGTGACCCGCCGTCAGGAAGGCGGGTGCGCCCTTGACCGTGACGTTGAAGCCCAGCGAACAGCGTGCGTTGCCGCCGAAGATGGCGCTGCCGCCGACCGGCCCCGCGGCCTGTCCGCCGCCGTCGCCGGCACCACCCGCGTCGCCGGCACCGCCCGCCGCCTGCCCGCCTCCGCCGGAGCCGGCACCGCCGTTGGCCGCGCCGCCGGACGCCGCGTTGCCAGCGCCGCCGGCCGCCGCGGCCCCGCCGGAGTCCCCGGCACCGCCCGCCGCCTGCCCGGCACCGCCGCCGGCCGCGCTCCCCGCCTCCCCACCGTCGTACCGCTTGAACTCGCCCTGGGACCGCTTGACGGTGACCATGCCGGCGCCCATGCCGCCCGTGGTCTTGGTCAGCGTGGCCATCTTCGCGCCGGTGACAGTTCTGTCGGCGACCACCACGATCTTGTTGGTCTTCGGGTCGATCGACCAAGCGGTGCCGGGGATCGAGGCGTTGTCGCGCAGCGTCTTCGCACCGGCCTTCAGCGCGGTCATGCTGTTCTGCACGACCTTGGCGACGGCGCCCTTGGCCGCGACGCTCGCGGCGTCGTCCTTCGACAGGACGTTCATGACCAGGTGGCCGTTGCCGCTGTCCAGGTACCACCCGGCGGACTGGTCCCCGAGATCCGCCTTCAGGGACGCCGCCAGCTGTGTGGCCGAGTGGGCGCTGAGCGTCTTCGGGGCCGCCGGCTGGTCCTGGCTCGCGTTGGCGTTGGGGAGCAGGATCGCTGCGCCCGCGATGGCGACCGCAGCGGCGCCGGCGATGGCGCCGGTCCGCTTGTTCACATGTCGGTGGCTCAATTGACTGACCTCCAGGGACGCACAGGAACGAGGCACACGGGAGGCGGCGGTGCGTCGCGTCAGCTCCCGTGTGGTTGCACTCAGTCCTACGTAGCCCCGTGCACCCGGGTCTCACGGCCACTCAAGCTGTGATGAATTCCGACGCTTGCGGTGGCGAACGTTTACACTCCCGAGCCCGACTCGGCCGTCCGGAGCAGCCCGATGCTCACGCACGGGTGGTTCCGAAGGCCGGCGGGTGCGCCCCCGGGCCGCCCGGCGAACTACTCCTGCGGGCAGCCCGCTGACCTGGGCAGGGTCAGTCCGATGGCTGATTTCCTGCGGTTTCCGCGGTCCGTGTGAGGCCTGTGACCCGTGGAAACAGCGGGGCGTAAAGGGCAGCTGTGACCGTGCTTAAGAAAACCTCGATGGACCCGGCGGCCGAGGTAGGGAAGATTTCCTGACGAAGATCGGGCGGCCGGGGCGGGCCCCCGGCAGGTCACGTACGTACGGGAGCCGTTGCGGTGAAGGCGCTGGTCAAGCAGGAGGCAGAGCCGGGGCTCCGGCTCATGGACGTACCGGAACCGGCCATCGGCCCGGGCGATGTGTTGATAAAGGTCCTGCGCACCGGCATCTGCGGCACGGATCTGCACATCCGCGCCTGGGACGGCTGGGCCCAGCAGTCGATCGACACCCCGCTGACGATCGGCCACGAGTTCGTCGGCGAGGTGGTGGAGACCGGCCGCGACGTGGCCGACATCAAGGCCGGCGATCTGGTCAGCGGCGAGGGCCATCTGGTCTGCGGGAAGTGCCGCAACTGCCTGGCCGGCCGCCGCCATCTGTGCCGCGCCACCGTCGGCCTCGGCGTCGGCCGCGACGGTGCCTTCGCCGAGTACGTGGCGCTGCCCGCCACCAATGTCTGGGTGCACCGTGTCCCCGTCGACCTCGATATCGCCGCCGTCTTCGACCCGTTCGGCAACGCCGTGCACACCGCGCTGTCGTTCCCGCTGGTCGGTGAGGACGTACTGATCACCGGCGCCGGACCGATCGGCATCATGGCCGCGGCCGTCGCCCGGCACGCCGGCGCCCGCAACGTCATGATCACGGACGTCAGCGAGCCGCGCCTCGCCCTGGCCCGCAAGGTCGGCGTCAGCCTGGCCGTCAACGTCGCCGAGACGCCGATCGCCGAGGGCCAGCGCGCACTCGGCCTGCGCGAGGGCTTCGACATCGGACTGGAGATGTCCGGCCGGCCCGAGGCGATGCGCGACATGATCGCCAACATGACGCACGGCGGCCGGATCGCGGTCCTCGGGCTGCCCGCCGAGCAGTTCCCGGTCGACTGGTCCCGGATCGTCACCTCCATGCTCACCATCAAGGGCATCTACGGCCGGGAGATGTTCGAGACCTGGTACGCGATGTCCGTGCTGCTCGAAGGCGGCCTCGACCTGGCGCCCGTGATCACCGGCCGCTATCCGTACCAGGACTTCGACGCCGCCTTCGACGACGCCGCCAGCGGCCAGAGCGGCAAGATCATCCTCGACTGGACCGTCTGACGCACCGCTCCCGGCCGGCTCCGTCCCACCCCAATTCCTGGAGAAAATCCTGATGTTCGACTCCGTACGCGACGAACTGCGCGGCACCCTCGAAGAGATCCGCGCCGCCGGACTGCACAAGCCCGAGCGCGTCATCGGCTCCCCGCAGTCCGCCACCGTGGCGGTCACCGCGGGGGGCAACCCCGGCGAGGTACTCAACTTCTGCGCCAACAACTACCTGGGCCTCGCCGACCACCCCGAGGTCGTCGCGGCCGCGCACGAGGCGCTGGACCGCTGGGGCTACGGCCTGGCCTCGGTCCGCTTCATCTGCGGCACCCAGGAGGTCCACAAGGAGCTGGAACAGCGGATCTCCGGCTTCCTCGGCCAGGAGGACACGATCCTCTACTCCTCCTGCTTCGACGCCAACGGCGGCGTGTTCGAGACCCTGCTCGGCCCGGACGACGCGGTCATCTCCGACGCCCTCAACCACGCCTCGATCATCGACGGCATCCGCCTGTCCAAGGCCCGCCGCTTCCGCTACGCCAACCGCGACCTGGCCGATCTGGAGCGTCAGCTGAAGGAGGCCGGGAACGCCGGCCGCAAGCTGGTCGTCACCGACGGCGTCTTCTCCATGGACGGCTACGTGGCACCGCTGCGGGAGATCTGCGACCTGGCCGAGCAGCACGGCGCCATGGTGATGGTCGACGACTCGCACGCCGTCGGCTTCGTCGGCCCCGGCGGCCGCGGCACCCCCGAACTCCACGACGTCATGGACCGCGTCGACATCATCACCGGCACCCTCGGTAAGGCCCTCGGCGGCGCCTCCGGCGGCTATGTCGCGGCCCGCGCCGAGATCGTCGCCCTGCTGCGCCAGCGCTCGCGCCCGTACCTCTTCTCCAACTCGCTCGCCCCGGTGATCGCCGCCGCCTCGCTGAAGGTCCTCGACCTGCTGGAGTCGGCCGGCGAGCTGCGCGAGCGGCTGCACGCCAACACCGCGCTGTTCCGCTCCCGGATGACCGAGGAGGGCTTCGACGTCCTCCCCGGCGACCACGCCATCGCCCCCGTCATGATCGGCGACGCGGCCGAGGCGGCCCGGATGGCGGAGCTGCTCCTGGAGCGCGGGGTGTACGTGATCGGCTTCTCCTACCCCGTGGTCCCGCAGGGCCAGGCACGGATCCGGGTGCAGCTGTCCGCCGCCCACTCCACCGAGGACGTCAACCGCGCGGTCGACGCCTTCGTCGACGCGAGGGCCGCGCTCGGCGGCTGACGCGGCCCGCGGGCCGCTCCTGCGAAACTGGAAGCATGATCGAAGCACGACGGCTGCACATCCTCCGTGCGGTGGCCGACCACCGCACGGTCACCGCCGCGGCCGCCGCGCTCTATCTCACCCCCTCGGCGGTCTCCCAGCAGCTGGCCGCCCTGGAACAGGAGACCGGCCACCGACTGGTGGAGCGCAGCGCCCGCGGCGTGCGGCTGACCGCCGCGGGCGACATCCTGCTCAGCCACGCCAACGCCGTCCTCGCACAGCTGGAGCGCGCCGAGTCCGAGCTGGCCGCCTACGGCTCGGGAGAGGCCGGTACGGTGACCGTCGCGGCCTTCGCCACCGGCATCGGCCTGGTCGTCGCGCCCGCGCTCACCGCGCTGGCCGTGACCGCCCCCGGCATCCGGGTCCGTGTCCAGGACGCCGAGGGCGACGCCAGCCTGCTGATGGTCCTCGACCGGCAGGTCGATGTGGCGGTGGCCGTGGAATACCGGGGCGCGCCCCGCGCCGACGACCCGCGGCTGACCCGCGTCCCGCTCTACGCCGAGCCGTTCGACGCGGTCCTGCCGCCCGGCCACCGTCTCGCGGCGGCGGCGCAGGTGGCCGTGGCCGACTTGGCGGGCGACTGCTGGATCGGCCCCTACCCCGGCAACCCCTGCCACGACGTGGTCGTCCTGGCCTGCGAATACGCCGGTTTCGAGCCGCGGCTGGAGCACTCCTCCGACGACTTCCGCGCCGTCGTCTCGCTCGCCTCGGCCGCGGCGGGGGTGGCCCTCGTCCCTCGCTCGGCCCTGCGCGACATGGACCTGACCGGCGTGGTGGTCCGTCCCGTCGACGGAGTGGCCCCCACCCGGCGGGTCTTCGCCGCGGTACGCCGCGGAGCCGAGGACCACCCCCTGCTCCGCCCCGTCCTGGCCGCCCTGCGGGAGGCGGCGGCGCCGCAGGGGTGAGGGGAGGCCACCGCGCGCCGCGCGCGCGTACGGACGGCTTCCCGTCCGGCACCCGCCCGGCCGCGCCGGACATGCCGGCCCGGACCGCCCGTGGCAGGCTCGTCACGGCGGCGGCCCGGTCGGGCGCCGGGGCAACCCCGGTTCGGAGGCGAGGCGGATGTCGGTCGGTCCGGCCGGCCCGGTCGGCCCAGCGGAGGCCACCGAGCCCCAGGATCCGTACGCGCCGGTGCGCGACCGCGGATACCTCAAGCTCCTGCTGGTGGCGGCGGCGGTCGGCTTCCCGGTTTGTGCCGTCGCCTTCGGCTTCCTCGCGCTGGTCCACGCACTGGAACCGCTGCTCTACGACGACCTGCCGCGGGCGCTCGGCTTCGCCGGCCCGCCGATCTGGTGGCCGGTCCCGCTGCTCGTGGTGGCCGGTCTCCTGGTCGGTCTGACCATCCGTCATCTGCCGGGCCACGGCGGCCATGAGCCGGCCGACGGGCTGTCGCTGAGTGGCGCGCCCCCGCTCTCCGCGCTCCCCGGTGTCGTGCTCGCGGCCCTGGCCTCCCTCAGCTTCGGCGCGGTGCTCGGCCCCGAGGCGCCGCTGATCGCCCTCGGCGGCGGCCTGGCCCTGGGCGCCGCGCGGTTGCTGAACCGGGGGATGCCCGCGCAGGCGGCCGCCGCGGTGGGTGCCGCCGGCAGCTTCGCCGCGATCAGCGCACTGCTCGGCTCCCCGCTGCTCGGCGCGTTCCTCCTGATGGAGGTGTCGGGGCTGGGCGGTCCGATGCTGGGGATCGTGCTGGTGCCCGGCCTGCTCGCGGCCGGGATCGGTGCGCTCGTCTTCACCGGGCTGGGGGACTGGACCGGCCTGGGGACGTACTCGCTCACGCTGCACGACATCCCCCAGGCCGCGGGGCCGACGGTCCCGGAGTTCGGCTGGGCGCTGGTCATCGGAGTGCTCGCGGCGTTGGCGGCGACCGGTGTACGGCGGCTCGCGGTGTTCCTCAAGGGCCGTGTCGTCCGCCATCGCGTGCCGGCGACGATGCTGGTGGGGCTGGTGGTGGGCGCCCTGGCGGTGGCCTTCGCCGCGGCCACCGGCAAGTCCGCCACCGAGATGCTCTATTCGGGCCAGTCGGCGCTGGGCTCGCTGTTCCGGGAGAGCGCCGGCTACACGGTGCCGGCGCTGCTGCTGCTGATCCTCTGCAAGGGCCTGGCGTACTGCGCGTCGCTGAGTGCCTTCCGGGGCGGCCCGATCTTTCCCGCGCTGTTCCTCGGTGCGGCGGGCGGTGTCGTGCTGTCCCATCTGCCCGGCCTGTCGCTCACCCCGGCCTTCGCGATGGGCGTCGGCGCGATGTGTGTCGCGATGCTCAAGCTCCCGATGACCTCGGTGCTGCTGGCCACACTGCTGCTGGGACGCAGCGGTCTGACCGTGATGCCGCTGGTCATCGTCGCCGTGGTGGTCTCCTATGTCGTGGTGCTGCGGCTCACTCCGGCCCCCGCGACGAGGGCGCCCACGCCCGCGCCCGGCACCGCCTGACCGCGCGTCCGCTCAGCTTCGCGGGGTCCGGCCGGTCCGGGTCCAGGTGGCCAACTGGCGCTCCGTCCAGGTGGTGATGATCCGGTCCGCCGGTACGCCGCACTCCTCGGCGCGGGCACAGCCGTAGATCTGCCAGTCCAGCTGGCCGGGGGCGTGGGCGTCGCTGTCGACGGAGAACAGACAGCCGGCCGCCAGCGCCTGGCGGAGCAGCCGGCGCGGCGGATCGAGGCGGTCCGGACGGCAGTTGATCTCCACTGCGGTGTGCCGCTCGGCGCAGGCCGCGAACACCTCACCGGCGTCGAAGCGGGACTCCGGGCGCGGCTTGCCGGTGATCTGCCGCCCGGTGCAGTGGCCGAGGACGTCCACGAGGGGATTGCGGACCGCGGCGAGCAGCCGCCGGGTCATCGGCCCCTCGTCCATCCGGAGTTTGGAGTGCACGGAGGCGACCACCACATCCAACTGCTCCAGCAACTCCGGCTCCTGGTCGAGCGAGCCGTCGTCGAGGATGTCGCACTCGATGCCGGTCAGCAGCCGGAACGGCGCCAGCTGCTCGTTCACCTCCGCCACCAGCGACAGCTGCCGCCGCAGCCGTTCGGCGGTCAGCCCGCGGGCGACGGTGAGCCGGGGGGAGTGGTCGGTCAGCACACACCACGCATGGCCGAGGTCGCGGGCGGTACGGGCCATCGTCTCGACCGGACTGCCGCCGTCCGACCAGTCCGAGTGCAGATGGCAGTCGCCGCGCAGCGCCCGCCGCAGCCGCTGCCCCTGCGCCCCGTCGACCAGCGGGCCGCCCGCCTCGTCCTCCAGGTGTGCCAGATACGTCGGCCGCACACCCGTGAGCGCCTCCTCGACCACCCGGGTGGTCTTGGGGCCCAGCCCCTTGAGCCGTCCCAGGGTGCCGTTCCGGGCCCGCTGGTGCACCTCGTCGCGGGGCAGCGCGCCGAGGACGGCCGCGGCCGTACGGAACGCCTGGACGCGGTAGGGCACCGCCCCCTGCCGCTCCAGCAGGAAGGCGATCCGCTCCAGCGCCTCGACCGGTTCCACGCGCGGCTCCTTCCCGGGGCGCCGGCCCCGCAGCGTCCTTTCACGGTGCCGCACCCGGTGGGCGACGGCCACCGGGGTGCCGGTGTTGTCGGCGGTAGCCGCCTATTACCGCCGAGTCCGAAGACCCGCTGTTATGCGGTTATGTCCGTTCTCCGGGCACTCGATCCATTTCCAGGCGAATAGCATGAGGAGGGTGCTGATGATTCCGTTCCATGCTTTCTGTGTATGCAATTGCGCCCAATAAGTCCGGGCGAATCGGGCACAGTTCATGATCGTGCAACATTCACAGCGGTTCGCCGGGAGTGTGTGCCGGAGTTCCGGCGCGCGGTCGTGGTCGGGTGCCGGAAAAACTGAAGGTCTTCAAAGGATCTGCACAGCGAATGCGCAGTCGGCACCGCCCCTCCGGTGCCGCGTCACCCCGCTGACCTGCGCATAAGCGGTTTGGTGCGGGAATGTCCTGTTCGCCGAACGAGGCATTGCCCGGGCTCCGGAAAGGAAACCGCACAGGATGTGAAGAAGCTGCCACCAAGTCATGGACACGCGTACACGTCAGGTAATTCGACGGGACGATGGCGTACGGATCAGCGGTCGTCCGATTAGCAGCGCAACCCGCCCGCATGCTTTGATCCTTCGCACTGCGGGAGTCACGCCATCGGTACCTGATTTCGGGTACCCGACTGCCGCTGCCGCGCCCGGACCACCCCACCGGACGGTACGGACGCAGCTTTATAGAGATATTCATCCGAAGGGAAACATCATGAACTCCACCCCCCAGGTCCAGACCCAGGAAATCTCCGACAGCGACCTGGACAACGTGTCCGGTGGCCTCCTCGGCGGCGTGGCCGGCACCGCCACCAGCACCGTTGCCCACGTTGCCCCGGGCGTTGCGGGCACCGTCGGCACCGCGACCGGCCTGGTCGACGGCGCCACCGGCGTCAACACCTCCGGCGTTCTGGGCACCGCGACCGGCCTGGTCTCCGGTCTCTGAGCACCTTCTGTGCCGCTAGCGGCACAGCCGGCTCAAGGTGACAACGGCAGGTCGGCGTCCCCTCCTTGCCGACATGCCGCGACGGGTGCCCCGGACCGGCCAGGCCCTGCCAGGCCCCGGGGTACCCGTCAGCCACCGTCTGAACAGACCATTGCAGTTGAGGGAAGAGTGTCGTGCAGTTCCGCCAACAGGCCCTTTCCAAGCTGCAGTCGCCCGAGGAAATCGATCTGCCGGTGCGGTTCGCCCGGCCCCAGGGCTGGCTCGTGCTGACGGTTACGGTCCTCTTCGTGTGCGCCGCCTCCCTGTGGGCGGTGACCGGCACCGTGTCGTCCACCCTGAACGCCCCCGGAATCCTCACCCACGGCCAGGGCAGCTACGTCCTGCAGAGCCCGGTCGCGGGCCAGGTGACCGCCGTACTCGCCGAAGAAGGCAAACGGGTGGCTGCCAACACCCCCGTCCTGAAGGTCCGTACCGCGCGGGGCAGCACCGTCGTCCGCGCCCTCGCCGCCGGCCGGCTGACCACCATGTCCGCCACGATCGGCTCCGTCGTCACGACCGGCGCGGAGGTGGCATCCGTGGAGCGGATCGCCCATGACCGCGACCCCCTGACGGCGATGCTGTACGTCCCGGCCGAGAGCGGCGCCACGGTGCCCGTCGGCGCCTCCGTCGACCTCACCGTCCAGTCCGTGCCGAGCCAGCAGTACGGCGTGCTGCGCGGCAGGGTCAAGGCGGTCGGCCGGACCGCGCAGACCCGCCAGCGGATCAGCACCTTCCTGGGCAGCAGCCAACTCGGTGAGCAGTTCTCCCGGCACGGCCAGCCGGTGGCGGTCCTCGTCCAGCTCGACCCCGCCCCGCACAACAGGTCCGGCTACGCCTGGTCCACCTCCGACGGCCCGCCGTACGCCGTCGACACCATGACCCTGGCCGACGGCGCCGTCCATCTGGCCGCGCAGCACCCGATCGATTGGCTGCTGCCGTGAGCGCACCGCAGAACTCCGCCGCCCCGCAGCCGCAGCTGCCGCCGCCCGGCCGCGGCCGGGCGGCGGCAGCTGCGGCTGCGGGGCGGCGGA
>NZ_SDIF01000190.1 GCF_004122735.1 Streptomyces sioyaensis
AGCCGGCTCCCAAGCCACGCCCCCCGCCACAGCCCCAGCCCCCAAGCCGCTGGCCTGCCCCCCAACCGCCCTGCGCCCCGTATCCCTCCTCATCTCCCTCGGCTGACCCCAGCAAAGCACCCGCCGAGGCCGCGTGGCGGCGGCTGTCCACAGCGGAGGTGGGAAGTACGACCGGGGTCCGGCAGCTGTGGACAGGTTTCCCGGGCGCCTCTGCGGACCTGGCAGCATGGCGGGGTGACAGCAGCAACGGACTCCTCTCTTTTCCCGCAGGTGCCGGACTCGGCCGACGCGGTGCTCGAAGGGCTCGACCCCGAGCAGCGCGAGGTCGCGACGGCTCTGCACGGTCCGGTGTGTGTGCTGGCCGGTGCCGGCACGGGCAAGACCCGCGCGATCACCCACCGGATCGCGTACGGCGTGCGCGCCGGGATTCTGCAGCCCGCGAGTGTGCTCGCTGTCACGTTCACGGCCCGGGCGGCGGGCGAGATGCGCGGCCGGCTGCGGCAGCTCGGTGCCGGCGGGGTCCAGGCCAGGACGTTTCACTCCGCCGCCCTGCGGCAGTTGCAGTTCTTCTGGCCGAAGGCCGTCGGCGGCGAGGTCCCGCGGCTGCTGGAGCGCAAGATCCAGGTGGTCGCCGATGCCGCCGCCCGCTGCCGCATCCGGCTGGACCGCAATGAGCTGCGCGATGTCACCGCCGAGATCGAATGGTCCAAGGTCACCCAGACCGTGCCGGCCGACTATCCGGCCGCGGTCGTCAAGGCCGGCCGTGAGGCCCCTCGTGACCCGGCGGAGATCGGGCAGATCTACGGCACGTACGAGGAGCTCAAGCGGGAACGGGGCAGCATCGACTTCGAGGACGTGCTGCTGCTCACGGTCGGCGTGCTGCAGGACCGGCACGACATCGCCGAGCAGGTCCGTGCGCAGTATCAGCACTTCGTCGTGGACGAGTACCAGGACGTCAGCCCGCTCCAGCAGCGGCTGCTGGAACTGTGGCTGGGAGACCGCGACCACCTCTGTGTGGTCGGCGACGCCAGCCAGACGATCTACAGCTTCACCGGCGCCACCCCCGACCACCTCCTCAACTTCCGTACCCGTCATCCGCAGGCGACGGTCGTCAAGCTCGTCCGTGACTACCGCTCCACCCCCCAGGTCGTGCATCTCGCCAATGGTCTGCTCTCCCAGGCCAAGGGCCGCGCCGCCGAGCACCGCCTGGAGCTGGTCTCGCAGCGCGAGGCGGGACCCGAGCCGGTGTACACGGAGTACGCCGACGAGCCCGCCGAGGCCGAGGGCACCGCCCGCCGGATCCGCGATCTGATCGCCTCCGGCGTGCCGGCCAGCGAGATCGCCGTGCTGTTCCGTGTCAATGCCCAGTCCGAGGTCTACGAGCAGGCGCTGGCCGATGTCGGTGTGCCGTATCAGCTGCGGGGGGCCGAGCGGTTCTTCGAGCGGCCGGAGGTGCGTGAGGCGGGCGTCAAGCTGCGGGGCGCTGCCCGCTTCGGCGGCAACGACGCGCTGCTCGACGACGCTCTGGACCTGCCGTCCGAGGTGCGGGCGGTGCTCAGCGACATGGGCTGGAGCAGCCGGCCGCCGGCCGGTTCGGGCGCGGTGCGGGACCGCTGGGAGTCGCTTGCGGCCCTGGTGCGGCTCGCCGAGGACTTCGCCCGGGCGCGGCCCGCCGCCACTCTCGCCGATCTGGTCGCCGAGCTGGACGAGCGGGCCAACGCCCAGCACGCCCCGACGGTCGAGGGGGTGACGCTGGCGTCCCTGCACGCGGCCAAGGGCCTGGAGTGGGATGCCGTCTTCCTGGTCGGCCTGACCGAGGGCATGATGCCGATCACCTATGCCAGGACCGAGGAGCAGATAGAGGAGGAGCGCCGGCTGCTGTATGTCGGCGTCACCCGCGCCCGGTTGCATCTGGGTCTGTCCTGGTCGCTGGCGCGCTCTCCCGGGGGGCGTGCCTCGCGCCGCGCCAGCCGGTTCCTCAACGGCCTGCGGCCCGGTTCGGGGGCGGTACCCGGCCGCCGCGCGCCGGGCGCGGTCTCCGGCGGCATCGAGCGCGGCGACGGGGTGGCGGCGGTGGCCCGGCGTCCCCGGCACCGCAGCCCGGCGCGCTGCCGGGTCTGCAACAGAACGCTGACGGACGCGGGCGAGATGAAGCTGATGCGGTGTGAGGACTGTCCCTCGGAGCTCGACGAGGCGCTCTACGAGCGGCTGTGCGGGTGGCGGGCCGAGCAGGCCGCGCTGCTCCGGCAGCCCGCCTACTGCATCTTCACCGACAAGACACTGATGGCGATTGCGGAGGCCGTTCCGGGAACCGAATCGGAGCTTGCGGCCATCTCAGGAGTGGGGCGGCGCAAGTTCGACCGCTTCGGCAGTGACGTGCTGGCAATCTGTGCCGGCGAGGAGCTCGTGGGAGCCTCGGAAGAGGCGTCCGAAGGACCCGCGGAAAACTCGTCGGAAAAATAGTTTGCGCGCGCGGAGCGCAGCCCCATAGCCTTCGGAAGCAACGGAGACAACGGTTTCTTCCGAGATCCGCTCGATCCGTGTTGTACTTGAACGCCCTGGAACGGGATTCCCGGTCCACCGAGACGCCGAGAGGAGGCGAGCCCAGTGATCAGCTTCATTGAGACCAACAAAATGACCGATCTCTCGGTCGTCGCCGCCTGCCCGCTCGGCTCCTCGCTCCCTGGCACCGGTCTGTCCGGCTTCGGCCGCCTGTCCGGTACCGAGGTCGCGCGCCCCGAGTCCCTCGCTGTGCTGACGCGCAGTGAGCGCACCGCGCGACCGACCGAGGCACCTGCGGTAGCAGCAGCGGCACCGGCGAATGCCTTTGCCTTCGCGGCGGCCAACGGTGCCGAATCCCGGAAGCAGTACCAGACGCATGACATGTGGGCCCACCGCGGGCTCGAACCCTGGAGAGATCCAGCCTGATCGGCGCGATCAGGTCGGCACCTTCCAGGGCCGCGGAACCCACACCGGGATCCGCGGCCCTTTTGTTTGCCCAAGCGCCCGCCACCAGCCGGGCCGAACAGACGAGGAACACACCACCGTGCAACTCCAGACGCACACCCCGTCCGTAGCGACCGACCTGATCCCTCCGCCCGACCCTCAGGAGAACTCCTTGCTTCCCCTCACCGAGCTCGACGACGAGATCGACCGCCTCGGCGCCGCTGTTCCGTGCCGTACCTACGACCCGGAGGTCTTCTTCGCGGAGTCCCCGGCCGACGTCGAGTACGCCAAGACCCTGTGCCAGACCTGTCCCGTCCGTGAGGCCTGCCTCGCCGGCGCCAAGGACCGGCGTGAGCCGTGGGGCGTCTGGGGTGGCGAGCTCTTCGTCCAGGGCGTCGTCGTGCCGCGGAAGCGGCCGCGTGGCCGTCCGCGCAAGAACCCGGTTTCGGCATGAACGCCCTCGGTACAGGAACGATCGACCATCCCCTCACCCGGGATCCCCAGAAGCAGGACCTCACGATGAACCCCTCTCTCACCGACACCCCCGTCCCCGTGAACGTCGACGCGATCGAGTCGCGTCAGAACAGGAACCTCGCCATGCAACTCATCCCAGAAGCCCTGGCTCGTGCCCATATGCACGAACGCCTGCGGGAGGCCGAATCAGAACGCCGGGCCCATCGGCTCGCCGCCGCGCGGCGTATGCAGCGGCGCGCCGAGCGCGCGTCGCTCCGTGCCCGCCGTGCGCTGGCCATGGCCGTGATGCAGTAAGGCAGTAGGGCGCTGCGCTGCGCTGCTATCGCCCGCCACGGGGTCCGTCCGACAGGGCGGGCCCCGTGGTGCGTGGGATCCCGCTTGCCGTGGTGGACGGGGATATCGTCGGACGGTGGACCAGAGCACGCATGAACAGGCGGGGTCGGCGGACGGGAACACGGTGTGTGCCGGCTGCGGCGCGATCGCCGAGGGCACCCCGCCGACCTGGACGCTCTCCGTCGAGAACGGTGAGCGCCGCTACTACTGCGACACCTGCGCGCGGACGAACCTCCGTGCCATCGAGGGGCGCCTGGATTCGAGCTGGTGGTGAGGCCGGGCGTGTTCACCGGGGCAGTGGCCCCGGGGTAGGCACACCCCGGGCCCGCCCGGCCGCTCCCGCCGCCGGGCGGGCCGTCCCCTCCCGCATGCCGGAGCGGGCGGCCGCCCCGGCATGCGGGCTCAGGCCGTGGTCTCTTCGACGGCCTCCTTGCCGAGGTCCGCACCGATGCCCGTGCCGGCCTCCGCACCGATGCGCGTGCCGCCCTCCGCGCCGAGGACGGTGCCGGCCTCGGTGAGGTCCGGGCCGGGCGGCTCTTCCTCGGGTACGAAGCCGGGCAGCCAGGCCTCGAGTTCGTCGCGCAGCCGTACGACCGCCCCCAGTTGGCACAGCACCCCGATCGTGCTCAGGGTGACCCGGTGGATCAACAGGTAGGCGGGCGGCAGATTGAGCTGCTTGCCCAACTGATGGGCGGGGGAGCGCGGATCGCCGACCCGGGCCGCCTGATGGCGCATCCAGCTCCGGGTGAAGGTGAACTCTTCGGCCAGCGCCGGTTCGATGATCGGCAGCAGATACTCCAGTACCGCGTCCGGATCCAGCTCGATGGACTCCCTGACGAAGCCCTCCTCGCACAGCAACTGGTAGACGGCGTCCGCCTCGCCGTCGAGTGTCATCCGCAGCGAGGTGCCGATCGTCGGCGGCAGCCCGTCGGGCAGCCGGTCCACGGTGCCGAAGTCCAGCACCCCCAGCCGCCACTCCTCGACCGGGCTGTCCGGGCCGTCGGCCAGCAGCCGGAAGTTGCCCGGGTGCGGATCGGCGTGCAGCAGGCCCGTACGGGCGGGGCCGGAGAAGAGGAAGCGGGCCAGGAGCTGACCGGCCCGGTCCCGTTGTTCGTCCGTGCCGTCCGTGATCACCTCGGACAGTGGCAGCCCGTCCATCCACTCCGTCACCAGTACCTGGTCGCACTGGTGGACCACGGACGGCACCACCACGTCCGGGTCGTCGGCGAACTCCTCGGCGTGTGCCTGCTGGGCCTGAGCCTCCAGGGAGTAGTCCAGCTCCTCCGAGACCCGGTCGCGCAGCTCGGCGATCAGCGGTTTGACGTCCATGCCCGGGATCAGCGGGCCCAGCAGCCGGGCGAACCGGCTCAGCTGCGTCAGATCCGACAGCAGCGCCTGGCCCGCGCCCGGATACTGCACCTTGACGGCCACCTCGCGGCCGTCGTGCCACACCCCCCGGTGCACCTGCCCGATGGAGGCTGCCGCCGCCGGCTTGTCCTCGAACTCCTCGAACAGCTCTCGCCACTCCTCGCCGAGCTGCTCGGCCAGCACCGCATGCACCGCGCTCGTCGGCATCGGCGGTGCCGCCTCCTGAAGCTTGGTCAGGGCGGCGCGGTAGGGGCCGGCGATCTCCTCGGGCAGCGCCGATTCGAAGACGGACAGCGCCTGCCCGAACTTCATCGCCCCGCCCTTCAGCTCCCCGAGCACCTTGAAGAGCTGTTCGGCGGTGCGCTGTTGAAGCTCACGGCCGACGATCTCGGCGGATCTGCCGCCGATCCGCTTGCCCAGGCCCCAGGTGGCACGGCCGGCGAACCCCAGTGGCAGCGCGGCCAGCTTGGCGGTACGGGTGACCGCCTTGCGGGGAAGATCAGACATGCGCCCCTCCAACTCACACTGTCCCCCAACCGGGGTTACTCCGTCATTGTGGCGTGTCACGGCCGAGGATCCGAGGCGCCTGCCGCACACGGTGCAGCGGCAGCACCGCAGGCGCACTCCGGATGCGGCGCGATCGGCACCGTGCGCACCTCGGCACCCGGTGCGGCCAGTTCCCACCGCGCCCCTGTGCACGGCGGCAGTTCACCGTCGAGGAACGTCAGCGCCTGGATGGCGGCGACGCCCGCGACCGTCGTTGCCAACGCGGCATCACAGGCCGGCACCGCGGGTGCACCGCGTCCCGACCGCCACTGCGCGAGCAGCCGCGGCCAGGCCGGCTCCGCGTCCGTGCGGCGCAGCTCGTCGCAGCGGGCACAGGCCGAACCACCGGGCAGCACCAGCGGACCCACCACTCCCGTGCCCTCGATCACCCCCGCGTAAAGATGCGGGATTCCGGCAGTCAGCAGCGGCTCGGACAGCACGGGGTCGGGGGCGTACGCGCCGAGGCCGTCGCGCGGGGCCAGCACCACCAGGGACAGACCCGGCTCACCGGACTCGCTGACCGGGACCCGCGGGCGCGGCGTACGGCTCCAGGGGGAGGACTGGCGCACCAGCCGTTGCGCGGCGGCGTCCCGCCGCTCACCGATCCGCTCGGCCGACAGCCCGCCGGGCAGGACGTCCTCCGGCTGGACCGTGCCGCCGTCGAGCACTTCCACCCGGCCGATCCCCGAGGCCGAGAGCAGCGCCGCGATCGCGGCACCGACCCGGCCCGCCCCCTTGACCCTGGCCCGGACCGCCCTGCGTGCCCCCATCCGGCCCAGGGCGCCCGCGGGCTCCGGATGCCGCACCGAGAGGGAGGCCAGGTCGGGCCGCAGCTGTGCGAAGGCAGCCTGGTCGGCACGTACGGCCTCGGCTGCCGGGCCGCCCGCGGTGGGAGCCTCCAGCAGCCCGGCCGCGCCGAGGCGTTCCACCACGCCCCGTACGTGCTCCGGTGGGAGGTCCAGTAACGCGGCTTCCTCGGTCAGTTGCTGCATGGTGCGGGTGCCGTCGATCAGCGACAGGAAGCTGCCGGTCGCGGTGTCGACCGGGCCGACCACCTTCGCATGGGCCGGAGCCACGCCGAACCGCACCGTTTCCCTGTCCCGCCAGCCGCGCCGCAGCGCGGGCTTGAGCATCGGATGTGTCATATCCGCCCCCGTTCTTCGTCGTCCGGCCCCCAGCATGCGCCGTGCGGCGGATCGGTGCGGAAGTTATCCACAGGCGGTGGGCAGCAGTCGTACAAGCCGTGCACGCCATGGAGTGGTTCGGCGGCGAACCGACCGCGGGGCGGGACTTCCCGCAACGGCAGCGGGTAACGTCGGGCGCGTGCCCGCCGACCCTTCCGCTCACGGCTCAGGGGAGACACCTCTGCGCCGCGCCGCCGACACCTCGCGCCGGACTGCCCCGAATCCCACGGTCCATGCAGCGGGCACCAGTGCCGTCGAGGTGCGCCGCAGCTCACGACGGCGCAGAACGGTCTCCGCGTACCGCGAGGGCGACCGCACGGTCGTCCTGATTCCGGCCCGTATGTCCGAGGCCGAGGAGCGGCGATGGGTCACCGTCATGCTGGACAAGCTCGCCGCCCAGGAGAGCAAGCGGATGCTGGGCGACGGCGAGCTGGCCGCCCGCGCCGGGCGGCTGTCCGCCCAGTATCTGGACGGCCGGGCACGCCCGGCGTCGGTGCGCTGGGTGACCAATCAGAACACCCGCTGGGGCTCGTGCACGCCGGCAGAGGGCAGCATCCGCCTTTCGCACCGCCTCCAGGGCATGCCGGAGTACGTCATCGACTACGTCCTGCTGCACGAGCTCGCCCATCTGCTCGTCCCCGGTCACGGGCCCCGGTTCTGGAGCCTGCTGGATTCCTACCCCCGTACGGAACGGGCCCGCGGCTACCTCGAAGGGGTGGTCGCGGCCGACCGGCTGCCCCATCTGCCCGCCGCCCGCGGCGAATGAGCTCGCGGCGCCACGACCTCCGCCGTGCCCCGGCATCGCCCGTTGTCGGCGCCAGCGGATAGCCTGGCCGCGCAGATGAACTCACAGCGCGAGCGGGGGACGGGCGTTACGTATGGCCAGGGAATTCCAGCGCGGCCACAAGGCCAAAATCGGTGATTTCACGGCGGGAACGGATCTGTACGTCGGCGTGCAGATCGCCGGGCCCGGCCTGACCTTCGACATCAGCTGCTTCGGTCTGGACGCCGACGAGCGGCTCTCCGACGACCGGTACTTCATCTTCTTCAACCAGCCGAAGTCGCCCGAGGAGTCGATCCAGCTGCTCGGCGCGCAGGCCGGCGACAGCGAGTCCTTCCGGGTCACCCTCGACAAGATCCCGCCGCACATCCAGAAGCTCTCCTTCACCGCCGCACTCGACGGCGCGGGCCAGGTCTCCCAGATCGGCCCCGGCCACCTCCGGATCGTGGCCGGCGGCGAAGAGGTCGCCCGCTACTCCTTCACCGGCAGCGAGTTCAGCACCGAACGCGCCGTCATGCTCGGCGACTTCTACCTCAAGGACGTCTGGCGGTTCGCCGCCGTCGGCCAGGGCTTCGACGGCGGCCTGGAGGCGCTGCTGAAGAACTTCGGCGGCGAGGTCGCCGAGGAGGAGAGCGCGGCGCCCGAGCCGCCCGCGGCGGCACAGGGCGCGCCCGGCTTCGCGCCGCCGTCCGGGCCGCCCGCCCCCGCGCCGTCCTTTGGGGCGCCCGCCGCCGAGCCCGTACCGCAGCAGCCCGCGCCCGGTGCCGCGGTGCCCCCGGCCGCCCCGCAGCCCACCGCCCCGCAGGTGCACAGCGCGCC
>NZ_SDIF01000191.1 GCF_004122735.1 Streptomyces sioyaensis
CGCGCCGGTGGGGTGTGGTGCGGGTTCGCGATGGCGATGGCGCCAGGACCGTACGGCTCCCGGCCCCGGGCGCCGGTCAGATGTGGCCGACCCCGGCGCCCGCCTCGGCGTTCGCGCCGCGCTTGGTGAAGACGGCGACGAGGGCCGCGACGACCGCCACGCCGCAGGCGACCGTGAAGGCCAGGCCCATGCCGGACACGAAGGTCTCGTGGGCGACGGAGGTGATCTTCTCGGCCAGCTGCGGCGGCGTGCCCTTGGGGACCGGCGCGATGCCGGCCGACACCGCGTCGGACAGCTGGGACGCCTTGGCGGGCGGGACCGGCGGAAGGCCCGCCGCCGCCCACTTGTCGGGGAGATCCTGGTCGACGCGGGAGGCCATCACCGCGCCGAGCACGGCCGTGCCGAGGCTGCCGCCGACCTGCATCGCGGCCTGCTGGAGACCGCCGGCAACACCGGAGAGCTCCAGCGGGGCGTTGCCGACGATGACCTCGGTGGCGCCGACCATGACGGGCGCGAGGCCCAGGCCGAGCAGCGCGAACCAGAGGGACATCGGGCCGGTGCCGCTGTCGGTGTCCAGGCCGGACATGCCGTATGTGGCGACGGCGGTGAGGACCATGCCGCCGACCAGCGGCAGGCGCGGGCCGAGCTTGGTGATCAGGGCACCGGCGAGCGGCGAGCCGACGATCATCATGCCGGTGAGCGGCAGCAGGTGCAGTCCGCTGTCCACGGGGGTCATGCCGTGCACGTTCTGCAGGTAGAACGTCACGAAGAACAGGCCGCCCATGAAGGCGAAAGCCATCAGCACCATCAGGACCGTGCCCGCGGTCAACGGCACCGAGCGGAACATCCGCAGCGGGATGAGCGGTTCGCGGACCTTGGCCTCCAGGACGGCGAACAGGGCGAAGAGGACCACGGCACCGATCAGGAAGCCCCAGGTCTTGGCGTCGCCCCAGCCCCAGTCCGACGCCTTGATCAGCGGCCAGATCAGGCAGAACATCGCTCCGGAGAGCAGCACGATGCCCGGGACGTCGAACGAGCGGGGGGCGTTCTCCGCGCGGTGGTCCTTGAGGATCACCAGGCCGAGCACCAGGGCCAGCACGCCGACCGGGACGTTGATGAAGAACACGGACTGCCAGCTGACGTGCTCGACCAGCAGTCCGCCGACTATCGGTCCGCCGGCGGTGGAGGCGCCGATGACCATGCCCCAGATACCGATCGCCATATTGAGCTTCTCGGCCGGGAACGTGGCGCGCAGCAGTCCCAGCGCGGCCGGCATCAGCAGCGCGCCGAACAGGCCTTGCAGTACACGGAAGATGATGACCAGCGCGACCTCGTGGGAGAAACCGATGGCACCGGAGGCGGCGGCGAAGCCGAGGATGCCGATGAGGAAGGTCTGGCGGTGGCCGAAGCGGTCACCGAGCTTGCCCGCCGTGATCAGCGAGACGGCCAGGGCGAGCATGTAGCCGTTGGTGATCCACTGCACGTCGGCGAGCGAGGCGCCGAGGTCCTCCTTGATGGCCGGGTTGGCGATGGCGACGATCGTGCCGTCCAGGGCGACCATCATGACGCCGATGGCGACGGAGAAGAGAGTCAGCCACGGATGGCCTCGCAGCCCCCTGGGGGGCTCCGGTACGGGAAGTTCCGGCGCGGCGTGGGCAACCGGGGTCTGAGAGCTCATACGACGAGGATAATGACAGCCACTGACAGTTGACAAAGCAATTCATGAGTCGGTGACTGTCACCTCGCTCACAGGTAATCTGAGCAGCGAGAACACCAGGGAAAGGCGGCGCAGGATGGCCACCCCGACGCCGCACTCGGCACCCGCAGGCGGCCTGCGGGAACGCAAGAAGCAGCGCACCCACGACGCCCTGATCCGGGCGGCGCTCGAACTGTTCACGGAGCAGGGGTACGAGGCGACGACCGTCGACGAGATCGCCGAGGCGGTGGACGTCTCCCAGCGGACCTTCTTCCGCTACTTCGCGAACAAGGAGGACGTCACGTTCGCGGTCCAGGAGATGGTCGAGGCCCGCTTCCTTGAAGAACTGAGCGCCCGGCCCGCGGCGGAGGCCCCGCTGACCGCCCTGCGCAGCGCCGTGACGGTGGCCTGGGACGACATCGGCAGCGCCATCGAGTCGGTGATCCCGGTGGAGCTGTACATGCGCACGTACCAGATGATCGAGTCGACGCCCGCGCTGGTCGCCGCCCATCTGCGGCGTTCCGTCGAGCTGGAGGCGCAGCTGGCGCGGCTGATCGCCCGGCGCGAGCGGCTCGACGTGGACGCCGACCCGCGGCCGCGGGTGCTGGTGGCCGCGTTCAGCGGGGTGATGCGGGCCGCGGGCAAGGTCTGGAGCGAGGGCGAGGACTGGAGTGTGTCGTCGATCCGCGAGCTGACCATGTCCTACCTGGATCACATCGGGCCGGCGATCGAGGGCGACTGGCGGACGCGGTCGCAGTCGCAGTCGCAGTCACGGTGAGCGCGCTGCCGGCGGCGGGCGGAGCGGCATCCCCACTCCCCGTAACGGCCGGCCGGCGCTGCGCGATCGATCCCCGTGGCCCCCTGAGACCACCTCTGCACGACTGAGCACCGGAAACCGACCGCTCGTGTCCGGTTTGGTCGAAATACCCACTGTGAAACGTGAGATCACTCACGGCCACCGCAGGCATGCTTCCGCTTCTCCTAGGGTGGCTCGCGGTGACTTCCTTCCCGGGCCTCGGCCCCTCCTCCGGTTTTCTGCAGTCCACCGCCTGGCGCGCCTCACTCGCCCTGGTGGTGGTGTTCGTGATGCTTGCGATGACCGGCTGGACCGCCATCAGAGGTACCAAGGACGACGCCAACCCGCTGGCCACCGCCAAGGCCGCCTGGAAGCACGCCACCTTCCTCGGGCGCCCGCTGCCCGACCCCAACGGGCCGCCGAATGCGGTCCGGGCCTTCTTCGCGCCCCTCAGCCGCGCCGAGAAGCAGCAGCTCGCCACCCGCTATCCGCTGGTCGTCGGCAATATGGGCGGCGCCCCCGCGCAGCTGCGCTACGACGCCAACCGCAAGGCCATCGACGACGCCCGCCGCGTCGAGAAACGCCGGATGAGCGACCCCCGGCTCACCCCCGTCGGCCGCCAGACGGCCGGCCAACTCATGCACCGGCTCGAATCGCTGATGAGCCCCGGCCGGCAGATCCTGGCCTTCGACCCGGCCGACGGCGGACGGGCCGCCGAGGTCTTCGGGAACCTCACGAAGGCGGACCGGGTCTCGGTCGTGGTGCCCGGTGTGGACACCAACCTGTCGACCTTCGAGCGCACCGCACGGGCCACCACGGCCCCCGTCGGCATGGGCCGCGCCCTCTACGGCGCCGAGCGGGAGGCCCGCCCGAGCGCCCGTACGGCCGTGATCGCCTGGGCCGACTACACCTCGCCGTCGGGCGTCGGGGTCGAGGCCGCCACCGGGCAGCTGGCCGGGGCCGGCGCGGTGCGGCTGCGCGCCCTGGTGGACGCGCTGCCGTCGTCCGACTCGGTCTCGCTGTTCTGCCACAGCTACGGCTCCGTGGTGTGCGGCGTCGCGGCCCGCACCCTGCCGTCGAACGTCAAGGACATCGCGGTGGCCGGCAGTCCGGGCATGCGGGCCCAGAGCCTCGCCGGGCTGGGCACCCGCGCCCGGGTCTGGGCGATGCGGGACTCCGACGACTGGATCCAGGACGTGCCGAATCTGGAGGTCGGCGGGCTCGGCCACGGCGCGGACCCGGTCGATCCGTCCTTCGGCGCGCGGATCCTGTCGGCCGATGGCGCCGTCGGGCACGCCGGCTACTTCGAGCCCGGCACCCGCAGCCTGAAGAACTTCGCGCTGGTCGGCGTCGGTGACACCGGCACCGTCGACTGCGCCTCCGCCGACCCGCAGTGCGGTGCCACGGTCTGAGGGCCGCACCGCCGAACGACCAGCGGCCGCAGGTACGGCCCGGCGCCCGGGGACGGGCCGTACCTGCGGGAACCGCGCCCGGCACGGGTGACGTCCATGAGGCAGGGAAGGAGCGGGTGGCCGGAGTGACGCGCGTAGCTTCGGCGGGCCCCCTTGAGGTGCCCGGAAGGGGGACGGGCGGGCAACCGCCCGCATACGATGAGCCACATGGGTGATGTGCTGGCCGGTTTTCACGCCGTCTGGGAGTTCGACACCGACTCCGTACTCATCCGCTTCGAACGGGGGATCCGCAGGCCGAAGCTGTTCCAGGCGCTCGGCGAGCGACGCATTCCGTACGAGGCGCTGAGCGCTGTCGAGGTGACCGAGGGCAGACGCGGCACAGTAGTGCTGCACGCCGTGCCGCGGCACGGCGCCGATCCGCTGATGGAGGCGGCGAACGGGCAGCTCAAGGACGACTGCGATCCGTATCGGCTGGTGCTGCCGGCCGAGCGCCAGACCTTGGCCGAGTATTACGCCGACGAGCTGCGCACGGTGCTCGGCCCCGACGCGAAGGAGCCCGCCGACCGCCATCTGGTGGCCGCGCCGGAGCCCCCGCTGCACTTCAAGGCGTACGACGGCAAGGCCTCCTTCGACGGGCGGGCGGTCGCCTTCCGCTGGTTCTGGACCGGTGCGTCCTCGGCGAAGTGGAAATGCGGCGACCAGACCTTCCCCGTCGGCGAGTTGGCCGGGATCGAGTGGCGGTCACCGGAGATCCTCAACGGCTATCTGCGGCTCCTGGCGCGCGGCGCCCGCGACGACGGGGCCGACGAGGCGGACCAGGATCCGGCCGCCGTGGTGTTCGGGCTGGGATACGGCCCCGTACACGAGTCGCTGCCGTTCGCGGCCGCGGTGCTGCAGGCCGTCCGTGCCGCCGATCCGGCGCAGGAGACGCCGGACGGCGAACCGGTGCGCCGCCGGACCGGGGACGCGCGCCGGGACCCGGCCGACATCGCGGACCGCATCCGGCACCTCGGCGAACTGCACGGCGCCGGCCTGCTGACCGACGACGAGTTCAGCACGAAGAAGGCCGAGCTGCTGGCGGAGCTCTAGCTGTTCCACCGCGGGGGTGTGGACAGGTGAGGCAGGTCGCAGGGCTGCATGTGCCTCGCTCCGTCGGGTCCGTTGCACCTCCGCGCGCCCTTCCGGGCCGGCGCGAGAGCTGCTCCTGGCACAGTGGAAAAGATGCCGAAGCAGTGACCCATCGGCGCGATGGCTGCTGCTCACGACCCCGGCGGTGCGAACGGCGCCCTCCAGCCGAGCACGTCGATCGACCTGAGGAAAGGGTCCACGTTTTGGCCTCTGCGGGGATGGACGGACAAGAAGGCAAGGCGACGCGGAAGGGCCCCGGCGCGCCACGGAGGAACTGGCGCCTTTACGGGGTCACCGCCGTGGGCCTCGCGGTGGTCTGCGGGGTGGCCGCGGCGGTCGGCCAAGTCGTACGCGCCGGCGAGGCATCCGCGGTGGAGGCGCCGAAGTACGCGGTGGGGTCAGGCGGCGGCACGAAGCTTGATCTGCCGGTGCGACCGACCGTCCCGGTGACGCTCACCGTGTACGAGGACCCGCGCAGCCCGCAGTCCCGTGCGTTCGCCCAGCAGTACGCGGCCACGTTCTCCCACCTCCTCGCGTCCGGCCAGCTCCAGATCAACTACCGCCTCGTCACACAGAGCGACAAGCAGTACGGCGGGAGCGGTGCGAAGGAAGCGGCCGCGGCGGCCGCCTGTGCCGAGGACCAGGGGCGATTCGCCCAGTTCATGGACCAGGTGTGGCAGCATCAGCCGGCTCCCGCCAACGACGCGCTCAAGGACCGGAATCTCCTGACGGGCCTGGCGAAGAAGGCCGGGAAGATCAATCACGACGCGTTCACCCTGTGTGTCGACCGCGGCCAGCGAAACGGCTGGGTGGCGCAGTCACAGTCCGAGTTCGCCGCCGCGGGCCTGGGCGAGGCACCCGTCGTCCAGATCAACGGCCGCCCCCTTCCCGTCCCTCCCGCCCAACTGACGCCCGCCAAGCTGACCTCCCTGGTGAGCGACGAAGCACAGCGGGTCGCCACTGCGGCGACGCCTTGACCGACAGAGCGCCGCCAGGCCGCGTCGGCACGCTCCCGCCCACCGCGCGGACGGCCGCCTTCCGGCGCTCGAACTCCTCCCTGGGTACTGCCCAAGTCCGGCCCCAGGGAGGAGGCCGCGGCCGTCGCGGTCCGCTTGGATTGAGGGCGTCATGACCGGACCCCCTCCCCCTTCTTCCGCACCCGAGTCCGCCGACGGCCCCGCGCCCGAGCCGTTCCGGGGCCGGGCGCTGCGCGCCGTACGGCAGGCGCTGCGCCTGCTCGCCGTCGAGCTGGGCACCCCGACCGAGCCCGGCACCCCGCTGTTCGCCGCGGTCCAGAACCCCTGGCTGCGCCGGCTGCCGTATCTCCTCGCCTTCGGGTTCGCGGTGTCGCTGCTGCCCACGACCGTCACCGTCCTCGCCAACGACTACGGCATGGCCGGCGGACTGGCCGGCGCGCTGGCCACCGCACAGAGCGCGTCCCTGCTGCTCGCGGTCGCCCGGCCGCTGCAGGCCTGGTGGGTGATCTTCGCGGCGGACGTGGTCTGCGCCGTGGCGCTCACCGGGCTCGACGGCGTCGCGGGCCGCGCCTGGCCGTGGCCGCCCCCGGTGATCGTCGGCTATCTCGCGCTGATGCTGGCGCTGTCGCTGCGCGAGCGCCGTCGCACACTGATCGCCGTCTGGCTGACGACCGGTGCGGCGGGCATCCTCTCCTCGGTCGTCGCGCCCGCGCACGTCCAGAACACCTGGGTGCTGCTGTTCGTGCTCTCCGGTGTGATGCTGATGATGGGCGCCACCCTGCGCGAACGGGGCGACGCCCAGCGGAAGTTGATCGAGCAGGAGACCATCAGCGAGGCCGAGCGCGCCCGTCGGACCCTGCTGGAGGAACGCACCCGGATCGCCCGTGAGCTGCACGATGTCGTCGCCCACCACATGTCGGTGATCACGGTCCAGGCCGACAGCGCCCCGTACCGCATCAGCGGGATACCGAAGGCGGCCGAGGACGAGTTCGGGGCGATCGCGGCGACCGCCCGCGAGTCGCTGGCCGAGATGCGCCGGCTGCTCGGCGTGCTGCGCAGCGAGGAGACGGAGCGGCAGGGCGGCCCGGAGAAGGCTCCGCAGCCCGGGATCGGCATGCTGCCGAAGCTGGTGGAGGGGACCGTACGGGCCGGTGTGCCGGTCGAGTTGGCGCTGCCCGAGGAGACCGCGGAGCTCGAACCGGCGGTGGATCTGTCGGCGTACCGCATCGTCCAGGAGGCGCTGGCCAACGTCGTACGGCACGCGCCGGGCGCCCGGACCCGGGTGTCGCTGCGGACGACGGCGGACGGCACCCGGCTGACCGTCCTGGTCGTCAACTCCGCGCCGCCCGCGCCCGCCACGCCGTCCGCACCCCTGGAGACCGGCGGCACCGGCCACGGCCTGGTCGGGATGCGGGAGCGGGTGCGGCTGGTGGACGGGTCGCTCGACACCGGGCCGCTGCCCGACGGCGGCTTCCGGGTCGCCGCCCAGCTTCCGCTCGCGCCGCCGGCTGCCCCGGCGTCGCCCCTCCCCACGAAGGATTCCGGTTCCCTGTGACCACGCGCGTGATCATCGTCGACGACCAGGCCATGGTGCGGGCGGGCTTCGCCGCGCTGCTCGCTGCGCAGAGCGACATCGATGTGGTGGGTGACGCGCCGGACGGGGTGCAGGGCGTGGCGCTGAGCCGCCGGGCGCACCCCGACGTCGTGCTGATGGACGTCCGGATGCCGGAGATGGACGGGCTGGAGGCGGCCCGTCAGCTGCTCGATCCGCCGGTCGGGGTCGTCCACCGGCCGAAGGTGCTGATGCTGACCACCTTCGATGTCGACGACTACGTCTACGAGGCGCTGCGCGCGGGTGCGTCCGGGTTCCTGCTCAAGGACGCGCCGCCGGCCGATCTGATCTCCGCGGTCCGGGTGGTGGCGGCCGGTGAGGCGCTGCTCGCGCCGTCCGTGACCCGGCGGCTGATCGCCGATTTCGCCCGGCAGCGACCGGCGCCCCGTACGGACCGCGCCGCGCTGCGGCTGAACGGTCTGACCCCGCGCGAGACGGAGGTCCTGGAGCTGATCGCCCGCGGGCTGTCGAACCAGGAGATCGCCGAGGCGCTGATCCTCGCGGAGCAGACCGTGAAGACCCATATCGGCCGGGTGCTCGCCAAGTTGGCGCTGCGCGACCGCGCACAGGCCGTGATCTTCGCGTACGAGTCGGGGCTGGTCGCGCCCGGGGAGCGGTAGCCGGGGGCGACCAGCCCCGACTCGTACGCGAAGATCACGGCCTGTGCGCGGT
>NZ_SDIF01000192.1 GCF_004122735.1 Streptomyces sioyaensis
GTCCACCTCCCCCGCGACACACTCCACCCGCTCAAGCGGCACACCACACGCCGCCAACCCCTCCACCACAGCCTCGGCGTACGCATCCCCGGCTGCCACCACCGCAAGCCAACGACCGCCCAGCACCCCACCCGACGGCGCAGCGAGCGGCTTCCACTCCACCCGATAGCGCCAGTTCTCAGTCGGGTCGGAGGCAGGCGCAGGCGTCGGCCAGAAGCGTTCGCGCTGGAACGCGTACGTGGGCAGATCCACCCGCCGGGCGGCGGGGAAGCACGTACGCCAGTCCACATCCATGCCGAGCACGAACGCCTGCGATACCGCGGTCAGCAGGGCCTCGGTCTCGGAGCGATCCTTGCGCATCGCGGGGAACAGCGAGAGATCAGGTGCCGAGAGACAGCCCTGCGCCATGGCGGTCAGGGTGCCGTCCGGGCCGATCTCCAGGAACCGGGTCACCCCCTGCTCCTCCAACCACCGCACACCGTCAGCAAAACGAACGGCCTCACGGACATGCCGGACCCAGTAATCAGGGGACGCCAATTCCTCCGCCGTACCGAGCTCACCGGTCACATTCGAGACCACCGGGATACGCGGCTCCGCATACGCCACGCTTTCCGCGACGGCACGGAACTCGTCGAGCATCGGCTCCATCAACGACGAATGGAAGGCATGACTCACCGGGAGCCGCTTCACCTTCCGACCCTCGGACTCGAAACGCCCGGCAATCTCCGCCACCGCGGATTCCGTACCGGAGATCACAACGGACTCCGGGCCGTTCACCGCCGCAACACTCACCCGCTGCTCAAGCCCCTCCAACAGCGGCAACACCTCACCCTCCGACGCCTGAAGCGACACCATCGCCCCACCCGCCGGCAACGCCTGCATCAACCGACCACGCGCCGCCACCAAACGGCACGCATCCTCCAGTGACCACACCCCCGCCACATGCGCAGCCGCCAACTCACCAATGGAATGGCCGACCAGGAAATCCGGCCGGACGCCGAAGGACTCGACGAGCCGGAAGAGTGCCACCTCCACCGCAAACAGCGCCGGCTGGGTGAAACCAGTCTGGTTCAGCGTCTCCGCGTCCTCGCCGAACACGACGTCGCGCAACGGAGTTGCCAACTCACCGTCAAAGTGTGCGCACACCGCATCAAACGCATCCGCGAAGACCGGGAAGGACTCGTACAGCTCCCGACCCATCCCCAACCGCTGCGCACCCTGCCCCGTGAACAGCAGCGCCAGCCGGCCCTCGGTCTGGGAACCACTGATGACACCTGGTGTCCTGTGGTCGTCGGCGAGCGCGGCCAGTCGGTGGAGTGCCGATGTCGGGTCGTCCGCCAGTACCACCGCGCGGTGGTCGAAGCGCACGGAGCGGGTCGTGGCGAGTGAGAAGCCCAGGTCCGCCAGGTCCAGTCCGGGGTCGTCAGCGTAGGCCGCGCGCACGCGAGCCGCCTGCGCGCGGAGGGCGGGCTCGGAACGTGCGGAGAGCACCAGCGGTGTGACAGACGGGCGCTCCGGTGCGGCCTGGAGGACCTCGGCGGTGGGCGGCGGTTCCGGGGCGCGTTCCAGGACCACATGGGCGTTGGTGCCGCTGATGCCGAACGAGGACACGCCTGCTCGGCAGACGTGGCCGGCTGCTTCCTCGTCGAGCGGCCAGGCGACCGGCTCCGTGAGCAGCCGTATGTTGCCCTGCGACCAGTCCACATGGGGCGAGGGTGCATCCACGTGCAGGGTCTGCGGCAGGACGCCGTGCTGGAGCGCCAGCACCATCTTGATGACACCGGCGACACCCGCGGCGGCCTGCGTGTGCCCGATGTTGGACTTCACCGAGCCCAGCCACAACGGCCGGTCCTCGTCGCGGTCCTGACCGTAGGTCGCGAGAAGGGCCTGCGCCTCGATCGGGTCGCCCAGCGACGTCCCCGTACCGTGCGCCTCGACGACATCCACATCCGACGGCGTCAGGCCGGCGCTCGCGAGTGCCTGTCGGATCACCCGCTGCTGGGAGGGGCCGTTGGGTGCCGTCAGACCGTTCGACGCACCATCCTGGTTCACCGCGGATCCGGCTACGACGGCGAGTACCCGGTGACCGTTCCGCCGGGCGTCCGACAGCCGCTCCACGAGCAGCATTCCGACGCCTTCGCCCCAGCCGGTGCCGTCGGCGCCCGCGGCGAATGCCTTGCACCGGCCGTCGGGGGCGAGGCCGCGCTGCCGGCTGAACTCCACGAACGCTCCGGGCGTGGACATCACCGTCACGCCGCCCACCAGCGCCATATCGCACTCGCCGGAGCGCAGGGCCTGTGCGGCCCAGTGCAGCGCCACCAGGGACGAGGAGCACGCGGTGTCCACGGTCACCGCCGGGCCTTCCAGGCCGAGGGCGTAGGCGACTCGTCCGGACACCACGCTCGCGGCGTTTCCGGTACCGATGTAGCCGTCGAAATCGTCCGGGGAATGGGCCAGCAGTGCCGGATAGTCCTGGCCGTTCGTGCCCACGAAGACGCCGGCCCGGCTGCCCCGCACGGAATGCGGATCGATGCCGGCGCGCTCCAGTGCCTCCCAGGACACTTCGAGCAGCAGTCGCTGCTGCGGATCGGTTGCCACCGCTTCCCGGGGACTCATGCCGAAGAAGGCGGGTTCGAAGCGGTCCACGTTCTTCAGGAAGCCACCGACATCGACGTACGTGGTTCCCGAGTGTTCCGGGTCGGGATCGTAGACCGCGTTCAGGTCCCAGCCTCGGTCGGTCGGGAATGCTCCGACGGCGTCGGCACCGTCCGACAGCAGCTTCCAGAAGGATTCCGGGGAGTCGACGCCGCCCGGGAAGCGGCAGCTCATCCCCACAATGGCAAGGGGGTCGCCGTCGACTGCGGTGGGGGCCACCGGCTGCTCGACGTCCTCGTGGGCCGGCGCGATCCGGGTGCGCAGAAAGCCGGCCAATGCCGTCGGCGTCGGATAGTCGAAGACCACCGTCGCGCTCAGTGTGATGCCGCACGCCAGGCTCAGTGCGTTACGCAGTTCCACGGCGATCAACGAGTCGACACCGAGGTCCCGGAAGGGCCGGTTCGGCGGTACCTCGGCGGCACCCGCGTAATGCAGTACCCCGGCGGCGTACGACCGGACGAGATCGGTGAGTACGCGTTCCTGTTCGGCCGGCTCCCGCCCGGCAAGCTGTCGGTGCAGCTCGGAACGGTGGTCGTCGACTCCCGTCCCGTCGGCGCGCTCGACCGCGGTCCGGATCTCCGGAAGGTCACCGATCAGAGGGCTCGGGCGCACCGTGGCGAAGGCGGAACGGAAGTCCGCCCAGGTGATGTCGGCGATCACCAGACTTGGCGTGCCGGAGCGGATCGCGCTCTCCATGGCATCGACGGCGAGGTCCGGCCGCAGCGGGGACACCCCACCCCGGCGCATGCGCTCGGCCATCAATGCGTCGCTCGCCATCCCGATCTCGCCCCACGGCCCCCAGGCGAGGGAGGTCGCGGGCAGCCCTTCGGCCACTCGCCGCTCGGCCAGGGCGTCCAAGTAGGCGTTGGCGGCCGCGTAGTTGGCCTGACCGGCGGCGCCGATGGTGCCCGCGAAGGACGAGAACAGGACGAAGGCCGACAGGTCACGATCGCGGGTCGACTCGTGCAGGTTGCGGGCCGAGGCGGCCTTGGCCCTCATGACGGCGGCGAACCGCTCGGGCGCGAGTGCCTCAAGTACGCCGTCGTCGAGTACGCCGGCCGCGTGGAAGACAGCGTCCACGGGGTGTGCGGCGAACAGTGCCTCGACCGCGTCCGGATCTGCGACATCGCAGGCCGTCACGGTCACTCGTACGCCCAGAGCCGACAGCTCCGACTCCAGCTCCGACGCACCGGGAGCCTCCGGGCCCCGGCGACTGGTGAGGATCACATGCTCCGCACCGCGCTCGGCCACCCAACGGGCCACACGAGCGCCCAGCGCGCCCGTACCACCCGTGATCAGCACCGTCCCGCGCGGCCGCCAACCGTCGGCGTCGGCAGTGCTGTCCGCGGCGGCAGCCGGAGCGTGCGCCAGCCTGCGCCCGAACACCCCGGACGCCCGCACCGCCACCTGGTCCTCGGAACCATCCGCCAGAACACCCACCAGCCGGTCGAGCGCCCTGCGGTCCACGGCCTCCGGAAGATCCACCAGACCGCCCCAACGGTCCGGGAACTCCAGCGCCGCCACCCGGCCCACGCCCCATACCGCAGCCTGCACCGGATCCGGACCGGCATCCGACCGACCGATCGCGACGGCCCCCTGGGTCACCACCCACACACGCCCGCCGACACCGGCATCCCCCAGCGCCTGCACCAGCACCGCGGTACGCACCGCGTCCGCGGCACCCACGGCCAGCACGCCGGCAACCGGCTCCGCACCGGCCACCTCAGCCAGACGCTCAGCCACCAGCCCCCGGTCCGCCTCCCCCGCGGCACACTCCACCCTCTCAAGCGGCACACCGCACGCCGCCAGCCCCTCCACCACGGCCTCGGCGTACGCGTCCCCGGCTGCCACCACCGCGAGCCAACGACCGTCCGGCACCCCACCGGACTGCGTCACCAGCGGCTGCCACTCCACCCGATAGCGCCAGCCGTCCACCACCGACCGCTCGCGCCGCTGCCGCCGCCACGACGACAGCGCAGTCAGCGCCTCGTCCCATGAGGCATCACCAGCGATCGCGAGTTCCCCGGCCAGCGCCGCCGAGTCACCGCGCTCGATCGCGTCCCAGAGTTGCGCGTCGGCTCCCTCCAGCGCGGGGGCCGCGACGGCCTCGGCCTCGGACGCCGTCGCCGCCAGCCAGTAGCGCTGACGCTGAAAGGGATAGGTCGGCAGATCGACGGGCCGCGTCCCGGGCAGCAGCGCCGCCCAGTCGAGTACCACGCCGTGGGCATGCAGCTGCGCGAGCGCCGTCACCACGTGCTGTGCCTCGGACCGGTCCCTGCGCAGAGCGGGGACCGCCACCTGCTCGGCACCCTCCCCACACGCCTGAGCCATCGCGGTGAGCGTGCCGTCGGGCCCGATTTCCAGGTATCGGGTGACCTCGTGCTCCGCCAGCCACTGGATCCCGTCGGCGAAGCGGACGGCTTCGCGGACGTGCCGCACCCAGTAGGCAGGGGACGTCAGCTCCTGCGACGTGGCGAGCTCACCGGTGACGTTCGAGACCACCGGGATACGCGGCTCCGCGTACGCCACGCTGTCCGCAACGGCACGGAACTCGTCGAGCATCGGCTCCATGAGCGGGGAGTGGAAAGCGTGACTCACCGGGAGGCGCTTCATCTTCCGGCCCTCGGACTCGAAACGCCCGGCAATCTCCGCCACCGCGGATTCCGCACCGGCGATCACGACCGACTCCGGGCCGTTCACCGCGGCAATGCTCACCCGCTGCTCCTGGCCCTCCAGCAGCGGCAGTACCTCATCCTCGGCGGCCTGAAGGGCGACCATCGCCCCACCCGCCGGCAGCGCCTGCATCAACCGGCCACGCGCCGCCACCAGCCGGCACGCGTCCTCCAGCGACAGCACCCCCGCCACATGCGCAGCCGCCAGCTCACCAATGGAATGACCCACCAGGAAGTCCGGCCGCACACCGAAGTGCTCCATCAACCGGAACAGCGCCACCTCCACCGCAAACAACGCCGGCTGAGTGAAACCGGTCCGATTCAGCGCCTCCGCATCGTCGCCGAACACGACGTCCCGCAGCCGCGCCCCCAACTCGCCCTCGAAGCACGCACACACCGCATCAAAAGCTTCCGCGAAGACCGGGAAGGCTTCATACAACTCCCGCCCCATTCCGGGGCGTTGGGAGCCCTGTCCCGCGAACAGAAAGGCGGTCTTGGTGCCGGTCCGAGCCGTCCCCCGCACGATGCCTTCGGCGTACGCGTCACGGGCGAGGGCGTCCAGTGCAGCGACCAGTTCCGCGCGGCTGCCGCCGAGGACGACAGCACGGTTCTCCAGTGCGGCGCGCGTCGAGGCGAGCGAGCGGGCGAGGTCCCGTATGTCGTCACCGGGGTGGGCTTCGACGTGCGAAAGCAGCCTCCTGGCCTGCTCACGGAGGGCGGAGTCACTGCGCGCCGAGAGCACCCACGGCACCGTCGGCAGGTGCACGGATGCGGCCGTGCCGTCCTGTTGTCCTTCTTCGCGTGCGGGCTCCGCCTCGGGTGCCTGCTCGATCACCGCGTGCGCGTTGGTGCCGCTGACGCCGAAGGCGGAGACCGCCGCCCGCCCCGGTCGCCCGTTCTCCGGCCATCCGACGGCCTCGGTGAGCAGCCGCACGTTGCCGGCCGTCCAGTCCACATGTGACGACGGCTCATCGACGTGCAGGGTCTGCGGAAGGATGCCGTGCTGGAGCGCCAGCACCATCTTGATGACGCCCGCCGCACCCGCGGCCGCCTGCGTGTGCCCGATATTCGACTTCACCGAACCCAGCCACAACGGCCGGTCCTCGTCCCGGTCCTGACCGTACGTCGCAAGCAGCGCCTGCGCCTCGATCGGATCGCCCAGCGACGTACCGGTGCCATGTGCCTCGACGGCGTCCACGTCGGCGGGCGACAGGCCGGCCGCCCCGAGTGCCTGCCGGATCACCCGCTGCTGCGAGGGACCGTTCGGCGCGGTCAGACCGTTGGAGGCGCCGTCCTGGTTCACGGCGGTGCCGCGTACGACAGCCAGCACCCGGTGGCCGTTGCGCCGGGCGTCCGAGAGGCGCTCCAGCACCAGCATGCCGACGCCCTCGGCCCATCCCGTACCGTCCGCCGCCTCCGCGAACGCCTTGCACCGGCCATCGGCCGCCAGGCCGCGCTGCCGGCTGAACTCGATGAACGCACCGGGAGTGGCCATCACGGTGACCCCGCCCGCCAGGGCCAGCGTGCATTCGCCGGACCGCAGGGCCTGTGCCGCCAGATGCAGCGCGACCAGGGAAGAGGAGCAGGCCGTGTCCACGGTCACCGCGGGGCCTTCCAGCCCCAGTGTGTAGGCGACACGACCCGACACGACCGAGGTCGAGTTGCCCGTCAGGAGATGGCCACGGACGTCGTCGGGAATATCGCGAAGTCCGGCGCCGTATTCCTGGCCGCTGGCCCCGACGAAAATGCCGCTGCGGCTTCCCCGCAGCCCGAGGGGATCAATTCCGGCGCCTTCGAAGGCCTCCCAGGACGCTTCGAGCAGCAGTCGCTGCTGCGGGTCCATCGCGAGCGCTTCGCGCGGTGAAATCCCGAAGAAGCCGGGGTCGAATTCGGTGGCCTCGTAGACGAAGCCGCCCTTGCACGAGTAGCTCGTGCCCGACCCGTCCGCCTCCGGGTCGTACAACGCATCGGCGTCCCAGCCACGGTCCTGCGGCCACTCCGAGATGGCGTCTTCCCCGCTGTGCAGCAGTCGCCAGAATTCCTCCGGCGAGCTCACACCACCGGGGAATCGGCAGCTCATCCCGACGATTGCGACCGGCTCCTGCTGCTGCGATTCCAGCTCCTGCAGGCGCCGACGGGTCTCATGCAGGTCCGCGGTGACCCACTTGAGGTAGTCCCGAAGCCGTTCTTCATTCGCCATGTGGAACTTGCCCCATACGTTGTAGACCGGAACGGTTCACCAGCGGCGTTCAGGAACGGCCGAGCTCCTGATTGATGAAATCGAAGATCTCGTCGTCCGAGGCCGCATCCAGCTGCTGGGACACGGCGGACTTCGCATCGCCCTCGGCCACCCCGCCCAGCTCAGACAGGATGCTCCGAAGACGGGCCTCAACGAGCCCCCTGGCGGCGTTCTCTGGGGAAAATCCTGAAATCGCGCTGGCCAGACGGTCCAGGTCAGCGAGTACGGCGGCCTCCGGCTCGACGTCTGCGGCGCCGAACAGGGTGTCGTGCACATGCTCCGCGAGAAGCTGTGGCGTGGGGTAGTCGAAGACCAGGGTGGCGGGGAGCCGCATCCCGGTCTCGACGTTCAGCCCGTTGCGCAGCTCCACCGCGGTGAGTGAGTCGAAGCCCAGATCCCGGAACGCCCGGACGGGCTCCACGGCCTTCATGTCGCGGAATCCGAGAACGGCAGCCGTGTGGCTGCGTACGAGGTCGAGTACGGCCTGCGAGCGCTCCACCGCGGAAAGGTCCGCGACCCTGCCGAGGAAGGACTCTCCCCCGGCCGCGACCTCCGCCTGGGACGTGCCACCTATCGCGTCAGCGACTTCCGGCAGGTCCGCCAGCAACGGACTCGGACGGGCACTGGTGAACGCCGGAGCAAACCGCTCCCACTCCACATCAGC
>NZ_SDIF01000193.1 GCF_004122735.1 Streptomyces sioyaensis
CCGGCGCACCGCCGAGGGGTCAGGCGGCCCTGGCCTTGGTGGCGTAGATGTCGACGTACTCCTGGCCGGAGAGCTCCATGACCTCGCTCATCACCTCGTCGGTGACGGCCCGCAGCACATAGCGGTCGCGGTCCATGCCGTCGTAGCGGGAGAAGTCCAGCGGCGCACCGAAGCGCACCGTCACCGGCGCGATGCGCGGGCGGCCCTTGCCGCCGGGCTGCACCTTGTCCGTGCCGATCATCGCGAACGGCACGACGGGCGCGCCGGTCATCAGAGTCAGGCGGGCGATGCCCGTCCGGCCCCGGTAGAGCCGGCCGTCGGGGGAGCGGGTGCCCTCGGGGTAGATGCCGAAGACCTTGCCCTCCTCCAGGACCCGGCGGCCGGTCATCAGCGCCGCGACCCCGCCGTGCCCGCCGTCCCGGTCCACCGGGATCATGCCGGTGCTGGTGAAGAACCAGGCCATCAGCCAGCCCTTGAGCCCCTTGCCGGTGACGTACTCGTCCTTGCCGATGAAGTACACCGGGCGCTTGACCAGCAGGCCCAGGAAGAGCGAGTCGATGAACGTGACGTGGTTACCGGCCAGGATCACCGGCCCGGTCGCCGGAATGCGCTCCATGCCCTCCACCTTGGGGCGGTACAGGACACGCATGACGAATCCGAGAATCGCCTTCAGCACAATGCGGGACAACGGGCCCTCCGGGTCGTGGTGGTCAATGTCGAGCAGGCGCAGAACTCTGCAGCCCAGGACGATACTCGCGGGTCACTCCCGCGCGCACATCGGGTTTACGAGGTCGATACGCACAGTTGACGTGTGTTACCGCCCATGTTCCCCGCGAAGTCCGCGTGCGTCTCCCCGGCATCACCCGTCCGTGCTTACGATCGGCCTGGTTCCGTGGGCCGGCGGGCAACACGCCTCACCGCACGCCGGAAAACACCCGGAAGCACGTGCACAACGACAGACCATCTCATTCAAGGAGCGTGCGTATGCACAAGCGGGAGCAGCCGGGGCGGCGGACGGTACTGGGGGCCGCGGCCCTCGGTGCGGGGGCGGCGGTGTTCGGCGGGGCCGGCCAGGCCAGTGCCCGGGATCGCGGCGGCGAGGCCGCCCGGGCACTGCCGGTTCCGCTGATCATCGGCCACCGCGGTGCCAGCGGCTACCGCCCCGAGCACACCTTCGGCTCCTACCAACTCGCCCTCGACATGGGCGCGGACGTCATCGAACAGGACCTCGTCCCCACCAAGGACGGCCACCTGGTATGCCGTCACGAGAACGACATCACCGCCACCACCGATGTCTCCGCGCACCCCGAGTTCGCGGACCGCAAGACCACCAAGACCGTCGACGGGGTGAAGCTCACCGGCTGGTTCACCGAGGACTTCACGCTGGCCGAGCTCAAGACGCTGCGCGCCAAGGAGCGCATACCGGGCACCCGGCAGCACAACACCCTCTATGACGGCCGGTGGGAGGTGCCGTCCTTCGAGGAGGTCCTGCAGTGGGCCGAACGCGAGGGCCGCAAGCGGGGCCGCCGGGTCTGGCTGCACATCGAGACGAAGCACCCCACCTACTTCCGCAAGCTCGGCCTTCCGCTGGAGGAGCGGGTGGCCAAGGCGCTGCGCGCGCACGGCCGCCACCGTACGAACTCCCCGAACTTCCTGCAGTCCTTCGAGCCCAGCAGCCTCCAGCGCCTGGGCAAGCTCGTCGGCTGCCCGAAGATCGTCCTGCTGGGCACGCCCGACACCCGGCCCTGGGACTTCGTCGAGGCGGGGGACCCGCGCACGGTCGCCGATCTGATCAAGCCCGAGGGCCTGAAGTGGATCGCCGGCTTCGCCCAGGGCATCGGCCCGGACCTCACGGTGATCATCCCGCGGGACAAGGACGGCAAGCTCGGTACGCCCACGTCCGTCGTCAAGGACGCCCACGCTGCCGGGCTGGTACTGCACCCGTACACGGTCCGCAACGAGAACACCTTCCTGCCGACGAACCTCCGCCGCGGCTCCGACCCGAACGCCTACGGCGACTCGCTCGCCTACTTCAAGGCGCTCCTGGGCACCGGTATCGACGGCCTGTTCTCCGACAACTGCGACACCGCGCTGCTGGCTGCCGCGGAATTCCGCACGGGCTGAGCCGGACGCCGGGCCGCCGGCGCGGCGGCGGCCCGGCCCCCGGACGGCACCAGCTCACCCCACTCTCATCTGAGTTGGGAATGTCACAGGAGAGCTCGGCGGCGTTCCGTTTGTCCCGGGCGCCTGCGCAGAATGCTCGCGGCGGAGATTGCCGCTGCCGCATTCCGGGGAGTCCGGAAGGAGCAGTGTCAGCCACGCCATGGCGGCGACGGGTACCCCGCGGAGCCGTCTGTCAGGGCACATCGTTCCGGGCGCACCCCTTACACCCTCAGCGCGCCCGGGCCAGCGAACCGAATAGGGGAGGCATAGGCGCATGGGCACGAGTGTGACCATCTCTGCGGCGACCGACGAGGACGCCGAGCAGATCCTCAAACTCCAGTACCTCTGCTACCAGCAGGAAGCCGCGCTGTACGACGACTACGGCATCGAGCCGCTCACCCAGACGCTGGAGGCGCTGCGCGCCGAGCTGGGCGCGGGCTGCGTCGTGGTCGCCCGGCTCGGCGAGGAGGTGGTCGGGTCCGTGCGCGGCACGGTCGACGAGGACGGTACCGGGCGGATCGCCAAGCTCATCGTGCACCCGCGGATGCAGCGGCACGGCCTGGGCGGACGGCTGCTCGACGCCGTCGAGCGGCGGCTCGCGGAGGAGCACGCGGCCCTGCGCTACCGCCTGTTCACCGGTCACCGCAGCGACGGCAACCTGCGGCTCTACCGCAGCCACGGCTATGCGCCCGTGGGAACCGAGCAGACCGGCCCCCGGATGGGCGTGGTGACGCTGGAGAAGGAGCGCCGTCAGGACGTCGCCGCGGTGGCGGCGCCCGCCGGACCGGGCGTGGGCGAGCTCGCCGCGCAGGCGTAGCCGGACACGCGGGAACTCAGGAGGACGGGCCCGGTAGCGGGCCCGTCCTTCAGTCCTGGACCCCGGCGGCCGGCTGCTCCGTACGGGCCCGGCGCAGCCACAGCAGCCCGGTGACGGGCAGGATGACCGGGATGAACAGATAGCCCATGCCGTAGTCCGACCAGACCGTGGCGTCGGGGAACGCGGAGGGGTCGAGCAGCGTCCAGGTGCCGATGCCGAGCACCCCGAGCAGCTCCAGCGCACAGCAGGCCAGCGCGGCCCGGCGGGCGCCCTCACCGCCGCGCACCAGCGAGAAGAGGATGAACCCGTAGACGACCGCGGAGAGGGCCGAGAGGCTGTACGCGAGCGGGGCCCGGTCGAACTGGGCGAGGAGCTGGTAGAGCGAGCGGGACGCGGCCGCGACGGTGAAGACGCCGTAGAGCGCGACCAGCAGCCGTCCGGGGCCGGTGCCCAGGGAACGCTTCGCCGGCGCGGTGCTCTCGGCGCCGTCCGCTGTCGTGGCCGCCGTGGTCTCAGGCACTGCCGCCTCCCCAGATGTCGAACAGCCGCACTTCCAGTACGGCCAGCACCACGGCGCCCGCGGCGGCGGTGGCCGAACCCCAGCGGGTGCGCTCCGAGAGCGACATGAACCCGGTCGCCGGGACACAGGCGGCCGCCCCGAGCAGATACGCCACGAAGAGCGCGGTGCCCTTGTCGGGCGAGTGTCCGCCCGCCAACTGCACGACGGCGATGACCAGTTGGACGATGCCGAGCAGCGACACCAGAGCCATGCCGATGAAGTGCCAGTCCTTGGTGGGCTGGTCACGGAACGCGGCGAAGCCGCACCAGGAGGCGAGGGCGAGAGCGGCCAGCGCGACCGCGATCGTCAGCGCGTCGATCACCGGGGCCTCCGGGCGGCATACCGGTGCGCCGTGGGGTTGTGGAGCATGGGGTGATGCTAATCGCCCGAGGGCGGGCGGCCGCGTCCGGCCCCACCGTGGCACGTACGCTCGTGAAGTATGAAGATCACCGCTGATGCGCTCCTTTTCGACAATGACGGCACCCTCATCTCGTCCCTGGAGTCCGTGTACCGCTGCTGGTCCCGGTGGGCGAAGGAGTACGGCGTCACCGAGGAGGACTTCGCCCGGGTCGCGCTGCACGGCCGTCCGGCGGGAGAGATAGTCGCCGATCTGCTGCCCGCGGACCTCGTCCCGGCGGCGGTGGCCCGGATCGAGCAGCTGGAGGTCGAGGACGCCGGGGGAGTGGTGGCGCTGCCCGGCACCCTCGCCCTGCTGGAGAGCCTGCCCGCCGAGCGGTGGGCCGTGGTCACCTCGGCCACGCAGCGGCTGGCCGAGGCCCGGCTGGGCCAGGCCGGGATCCGGCCCAAGACTCTGATCGCCGCCGATGACATCACCCGGGGCAAGCCGGACCCGGAGCCGTTCCTGCTGGCCGCCGCGCGGCTGGGAGTGGACCCGGCCCGCTGCGTGGTGTTCGAGGACGCCCCCGTCGGGCTGGCGGCGGGTCGCGCGGCCGGAATGATGACCGTGGCGTTGGCCACAACGCACCGCGCCGAGGAGCTGTCGGCGGACGTCGTGGTCCCCGACCTCTCGGCGGTATCCGCGCAGGCCACGGACGGATCGGTGGAGATCACCGTCGCGCGGTAGCGCGCTGTCCACGGGTCGGTCGGGCGTGTCCGCTATGCGGACTGGCTTGATCGGCCCGCACGGCTGTCTGGTTTACTTGCCGCCATGACCACGACGAGCTACCGCACCCCTGCGACCGAGGCGTACCAGACGTCCGGTGCTCGTTGCATGTGTCGAATGTGTGACCGCTGAGGGCCCCCGCCCCATCTCGCGCCCCGAAGTGAGACCCTCCCCCGAGCTCTTGAGGAGCAGGGTGGACCCCCACCGCGCCGTGTCTCCGTCGCCGACGGAATCCGGCCGCCCCGCGTCACCGGAACCCGGAGCCGGGCCCCGCGCCCGCGCCCGTTCCCCCCTGCCGCACTCGCAAGAATGCCCCGTGCCCCGGCGGGCGACCCGCCGAGCACTCGACAGTGACGGAATTCCCCTGTGATCACCACTACGGGCCTGACCAAGGTCTACCGTTCAGGAGACCGCGAAGTCACCGCCCTGGACGGCGTCGATCTGCACGTCCGCGAGGGCGAGGTGTACGGCGTCATCGGCCAGAGCGGCGCCGGTAAATCCACCCTCATCCGCTGCCTCAACCTCCTGGAGCGCCCCACCTCCGGCACGGTCACCGTCGCCGGTCAGGAGCTGACGTCCCTCGCCGGCCGCGGCCAGCGCGCCAGCGCCCCGCTGCGCGCCGCCCGCAGCCACATCGGGATGGTCTTCCAGCACTTCAACCTGCTGTCCTCGCGCACCGTCCAGGACAACGTCGAACTGCCGCTGGAGATCCTCAAGGTCGACCGCCGGGAGCGCTCCCGCAAGGCGTTGGAGCTGCTGGACCTGGTGGGCCTCGCCGACAAGGCCAAGGCTTACCCCGCCCAGCTCTCCGGCGGCCAGAAGCAGCGCGTCGGCATCGCCCGCGCGCTGGCCGGCGACCCCAAGGTGCTGCTCTCCGACGAGGCCACCAGCGCCCTGGACCCGGAGACCACCCGCTCCATCCTCCAGCTGCTGCGCGACCTCAACCGCAAGCTGGGCCTGACCATCGTGCTCATCACGCACGAGATGGACGTCGTCAAGACGATCTGCGACTCGGCCGCGCTGATGAAGAACGGCCGCGTCGTCGAGCAGGGCACCGTCGCCGAGCTGCTGGCCACCCCCGGCTCCGAGCTGGCCCGGGAGCTGTTCCCGGTCGGCGGCGAGCCCTCGGCCGACGACCGCACCGTCGTCGACATCACCTTCCACGGCGCGGCCGCCACCCGCCCGGTGATCTCCGAGCTGTCGCGCACCTACAACGTCGACATCTCGATCCTCGGCGCCGCCATGGACACCGTCGGCGGCAAGCAGGTCGGCCGGATGCGCATCGAGCTCCCCGGCCGCTTCGAGGAGAACGTGGTGCCCATCGGCTTCCTGCGCGAGCAGGGGCTGCAGGTCGACGTTGCCGATGTCGCGGGCGCCGCCGACGCGACCGCCGAAGCCGTCGACGACGCGGTGACCCCGGCGCCCGCCGGCGCGCTGCAGAAGGAAGGTGCCAAGTGACCTGGAACGAGATGCAGCCGCTGCTGTACGACAACACGCTCGACACCCTCTTCATGGTGTGGTGGTCGACGTTCTACGCGGTGCTCATCGGCATCCCGGTCGGTGTGCTGCTGCATCTGACCCAGCGTGGCGCCGTCCTGCAGAACGTCGTGGTGAACAAGGTGCTCGGCGCGATCGTGAACATCGGGCGGTCCTTCCCGTTCCTGATCCTGATCGTCGTGCTGATCCCCTTCACCCGGCTCCTCGTCGGCGTCTCCATCGGCCCGACCGGCGCGGTGGTCCCGCTCGCCCTCGCCGCCATCCCGTTCTTCGCCCGGCTGGTGGAGGCCGCGCTGCGCGAGGTCGACCACGGACTGGTGGAGGCCGCCCACGCCATGGGCGGCGGCACCTGGACCATCGTCTTCAAGGTGCTGCTCCCGCAGGCGCTGCCCGCGCTGATCGCGGGCGTCACCACCCTGGTCATCCAGCTGATCGGCTACTCCGCGATCGCCGGTGCGGTCGGCGGTGGCGGGCTGGGCAACCTCGCCTACACCTACGGCTACCAGCAGTACGAGACCTCGCTGATGATCGCCACCGTGGTGGAGCTGATCCTCCTGGTCACCCTCGTCCAGATACTCGGCGACGTCGTCGTCCGCCGGCTCGCCCGGCGCGGCGGCCGTGCCTCCTCCTTCCGCGTCGGCCTGCGCCGTACCCGCACCGAGGAGCCGGTCGCCGTCACCGAAGCCGCCTGATCCCGGAGCCACCCGCTCCGCCCAAGAGCCCGGACCCTTTGCCGGGCGGACACCGCACATGAACCCCCGTGTGTGAACAAGAAAGAGGCACTCTTCGTGCGCAACACCGTCAAGATCACCGTGGCCGTCGCGGCCGCCTCCGCCGTCGCCCTCGGCGCGAGCGCCTGCTCGGCTCCCTCCGACACCACCGCCAGCAGCGACAAGGGCGACAAGAACGCGCCCCTCGTCGTCGCCGCGAGCCCCACCCCGCACGGCGCCATCCTCGACTTCGTCAAGAACAAGCTGGCGGCCAAGGAAGGCCTCAAGCTGGTCGTCAAGCCGTTCAACGACTACAAGATCCCCAACAAGGTCACCGACGACGGCCAGGTGGACGCCAACTTCTTCCAGCACAAGCCGTTCCTGGACACCTTCAACAAGGAGAACGGCACGCACATCGTGCCCGTCCAGAACGTGCTGATCGAGCCGCTGGGCGTCTACTCCAAGAAGATCCACAAGCTCTCGGAGCTCAAGTCCGGCAGCACCGTCTCGGTGCCCAACGACCCCTCCAACGAGGGCCGTGCGCTCAAGCTGCTCGCCGACAACGGTGTGATCACCCTGAAGCCCGGCGTCGGCTCCGACGCCAAGCTGACCGACGTCAAGGACGACAAGGGCGTCAAGATCACCGAGCTGGAGGCCGCGCAGACCGCGCCGCGCATCGACGACGTCGACGCCGCGGTCATCAACGGCAACTTCGCCATCGGCGCGCAGCTCAAGCCCTCCAAGGACGCGCTGGCCCTGGAGAAGGCGAAGGACAACCCCTACGCCAACTTCCTCGCCGTCAAGAAGGGCAACGAGAACGACCCGCGGATCAAGAAGCTGGCCAAGCTGCTGAACTCCCCCGAGGTCAAGAAGTTCATCGAGGACAAGTACAAGGACGGCTCGGTCATTCCGGCCTTCGGGCCGGCCAAGGGCTGAGGTTCTTCGGCTGCGGTTTCGGCAGCCGGGTTTCGCCGCGGCTATTCGCTGCGGCCTTCCCCGGGGCCGTTCTTCAGGACCTTTCCCCGAGGCTTTTCCCTGCCGTGCGGTTTTTCCCCGCCGCCCACCCCCCTTCGGGGGGTGGGCGGGTGTAGAGGTGCGGTTGCCACGGGGAGGTGGCCGTAGAAGTACGACATACGGCCTCTTCCGGATACGACGTACGGCCCCTTCACACGACGTACGGCCCCTTCGGGAGTGGGCAGGTGCAGACGTACCGCCGCCCCACCCCCTGGGCGGCGGTACGTCTGCACCTGCCCACTCCCGAAGGGGCCGTACG
>NZ_SDIF01000194.1 GCF_004122735.1 Streptomyces sioyaensis
CCCGTCCGCCCCGCCCCCCGAAGCAGCCCAAGCCGTTCCGCGCGCCCAGGCCGGCCCGGCCCGCCAAGCCGTCCGGGCCGGTGGGCCGGACCGGGACGCCGGACGAGCCGTACGACCAGGAGCGAGGGAGCCGGAGCGGCCCGGCGGACGCACCGTCGTCGCCGCGGCAGGACCGCGCCCCGCGCCCGCTCGGCCGGCTGCTGCTCGCCGCGGTCCTGCTGCTCCTCGTCGGTGCGGTCGTCTATGTGCTGGCGTTTCTGCCGGACTCCGGCCAGGACTCCAAGGCCGGCGGGCGCGGCGCGCACCGTCCGGGCAGCGCGAGTGCGGCCCCCGGCGGCAGCCCCGCACCGTCCGGCGACGGCGGCGGCGACCGGGGCGGCAGCACCGGCGCGCCGCAGACCAGCGCGCCCGCGGGGGTCGCCGAGGGCTTCGAGGTACGCACCGACCCGGAGGGCTTCCAGGTCGCGGTCCGCAAGGGCTGGCAGCGGCGCGGGGCCAACAACCAGGGCCAGGTGCGGTACGTCGGCGGGGACTACGAGCTGGTGGTGGTGCCCGGCCGGGACACCACCGCGCGCTTCGGCACGGACCCGATGGCGTATCTGCAGAACAAGGAAGCCGAGCTGGCGCCGTACCGCTCCTCGGGCTGGGCCTCGGCCTCCGGCCTCCAGCGGATCGACGTCGGGAAGACGGCGATGGCCGAGGGCACCTTCTCCTGGCGCGACGGCAGCGGCCGCGAGGTGTACGTGCGCAACCTCGCGATGATCCACAACGGCCGCTACCACCTCGTCCTGGTGATCGGCCCGGACCGCGGACGGCACGAGGTGGACCAGCTGTACACCCAGGCGACCAGCGCCTACCGTCCCGGCTGAGGGGGGAAGCCGGCCACTGGCGGCCGTCCTCAGGGGCGGCCCCGCCCGTCACCGGCGAACCGCTCCCGGAGCTCCTGCTTGAGCACCTTGCGCAGGGCCGTGCCGCGCGGCAGGACGGCCAGCACCTCCAGCCGTTCGGGGAGCTTGTGCCGGGCCAGGCCCTGGGCGGTGAGGTGGGCGGTGATCCCGTCGAGGGTCAACTCCCTTGCCCCCGGGGGCTGTTCGACGACCGCGCAGACCCGTTCGCCGCGCCGGTCGTCCGGCAGTCCGATGACCGCGGCGGCGGCCACGTCCGGATGCCGGTGGAGGAGCTCTTCGATCTCCTGGGCGGAGATGTTCTCGCCCTTGCGGATGATGATGTCCTTGAGCCGGCCGGTGAGCTGGAGGTGGCCGGCGGGGGTGAGCCGCCCGGTGTCGCCGGTGGGCAGAAAGCCGTCGGCGGTGAAGGGGTCGGGCTCGTCGAGATAGCCGCGGCAGACGACCGGGCCGCGGAGGAAGATCTCGCCGGTGTCCGGGGCGATCCGGATCTCCATCCCGTCGGGTGGCCGGCCGTCGGTGCCCGCGAGGTGCTCGGCGCTGTCGCGGGGATCGCCCATGGTGACCATCGGGGCCTCGGTCATCGCGTACCCATGGGCGAGCGCGCAGCCGAGGGCGGCGGTGACCTCGTGGTACAGCGCGGCCGGCAGCGGCGCGCCGCCGCCGGCCAGCAGCCGCAGCGACGGCAGCAGTCGCTGCCCCGTCGGCAGCGCGCGCTGGGCGGCGAGGAAGAGGGCGTAGAAGGCGGTGGAGCCGCCGGCGACGGTGACGCCGTGGCGGCGGTAGGCGGCGAGCGAGCCGGGCAGCGCGAAGTGCTCCAGCAGAACGGCCGGGATGCCGTGCCACAGCAGCATGACGGTGTAGTCGGAGCCCGCGACATGGGCGTACGGAAAGGCCATCGAGCCGATGTCGGAGGGGCGCAGCCGCAGCGCCTCGGCCAGCCATCGGCCGGCCGTGCGCAGGCTGTGGTCGGTGTGCAGCACGCCCCTGGGGCCCGCGGTGGTGCCGGAGGTCCAGTAGATCCAGCGGGTCCGGTGCGCGCTGTCGGGCGGTGGGGGCAGTACGGCCGGGTCGCCGTCGGGCAGGGTGTCGCGGGCCTCGATGACGGTGAGCGGGCGGGGCAGGCCGGCGGCCAGGCGCTCGGCCATCGCGCGGTGGTCGAAGCCGCGCCAGACGCCGGGGTGGACGAAGCAGTCGGCGCGGGTGCGGCGCAGCACGTGGCCGGTCTCATGGTCGCGGTACTGCGGGATGACCGGACTCTGGACGGCGCCGATCCGGGCCAGCGCGAGGCTGAGCAGCACGGTCTCGATCCGGGTCGGCAGCTGCCAGACGACCCGGCTGCCGGGCCGTACGCCCCGGTCGTGGAGGCCGGCGGCGACCCGTTCCGCGCGCCGTTGCAGCCCGCCGAAGGTGATCCGCCGCTCGTGCCGGGCGGATGCGGCGCCCTGGATGAGGGCGGTGGCGTCCGGGGTGCGGGCGGCGCGCCACCCGACCAGGTCCCAGAGGGTGGTGCCGGTCATCTGCCCTCCCATGACTGACGGTTCGTCAGATTCCGGGCCGAGAGTAGAGGCCGGCGCCTTGTCGGTCCAGAGGCGCCGGGGCTAGCCTATTTCTGACGGTGCATCAGGTAGGCCAGGACCCGGCCGATACGGGGCGAGGGACGACGAGGGGAATCCCCATGGAGCCACCGCGCAGCATCAGCGTCGACGACCGTGCGAGCGGGCCCGTGAACCTCTTCGGGGCCCGGCCCGGACCGCTGACCTCCGGCATCGGCGAGCCGGCCGGCCGCGGGACCCGGCCGCCGCGCGGCAGCGCGCTCCGCCTGCCCGGCCCGGACCTCGACCGGTAGCCGCGCCATGGACCTCACCTGCACCGAGGAAGAGGACGCCTTCCGGGAACGGCTGCGCCGGTGGCTCGGCGAGGTGCTGCCCACGCTCCCCGCGCCGCCCGCGGCGGACGACTGGCCCGGCCGGCGGGCGTACGACGCGGCCTGGCAGCGACGGCTGTACGACGCGGGGTACGCGGGGCTGCACTGGCCCGAGGACGCCGGCGGGCGGGGCGCCACCCCCACCCAGCACCTGATCTTCCTGGAGGAGACCGAGCGCGCCGGTGCCCCCTATGTCGGTGCGAACTTCGTCGGCCTGCTGCACGCCGGGCCGACCATCGCCGCCGAGGGGAGCGACGCGCAGCGCGCCCGCTGGCTGCCGCCGATCCTGCGCGGCGACGAGATCTGGTGCCAGGGCTTCAGCGAACCGGACGCCGGCTCGGACCTCGCCGCGCTGCGCACCACGGCGGTGCGCGACGGGGACCACTACGTCGTCAGCGGCACCAAGCTGTGGACCTCGCACGCCGAGGTCGCCGACTGGTGCGAACTCCTCGTCCGCACCGACCCGGACGCGCCCCGGCACCGCGGCATCAGCTGGCTGGCGATGCCGATGGACGCCCCGGGCGTGACGGTCCGGCCGCTGCGTACCCTCGCCGGCTCGGCGGAGTTCGCCGAGATGTTCCTCGACGAGGTCCGGGTGCCGGTGAGCCACCGCGTCGGCGCGGAGAACGACGGCTGGCGGGTGACGATGGTGACGCTGTCCTTCGAGCGCGGCACCGCCTTCGTCGGCGAGGTGGTGGCGTGCCGCCGGGTGCTCGGAGCCCTCGCCCGCGCGGCCCGTGCCAATGGCCGCTGGGACGATGCCGTGCTGCGCCGCGGACTGGGCAGGCTGCACGCGGAGTTCGCGGCGCTGTGGCGGCTGACCCAGTGGAACGTGAGCGAGGCCGGCGCCGCTCGTCCGCGCGGCGGCCGGTCCGGCATCGGGGGCGTCCCGGGAACCGGCGGCTCGGTCTTCAAGCTGCGCTATTCGCAGGCCCGCCAGGAGCTGTACGACGCGGCGGCCCAGGTGCTGGGCGCCGGTGCGCTGGACGCGGACCACGAGTGGGTGGCCGGCCGGCTGTCGTCCCTCTCGTACACCATCGCGGCCGGCACCTCGCAGATCCAGCAGAACATCGTCGCCGAGCGGATCCTCGGCCTGCCGAAGGGGCGGTGAGGGGGCCGGTGGACTTCCAACTCACCGAGGACCAGCGGGCGTTGCAGGGGGCGACCCGGGGGCTGCTGGCCGGACGGTTCGGCCCGGACCGGCTGCGGGCCGCGGTCGGCGACCCGGCGCCGGACCGTGCGCTGTGGCGGGAGCTGGGTGCGGCCGGGTTCTTCGCGCTGCGGCTGCCGGAGGAGGCCGGCGGGGTGGGGCTCGGGCTGCCGGCGGCGGTATTCGTCTTCGAGGAGGCCGGGCGGGCGCTGCTGCCCGGACCGCTGGTGGCGTGCCAGCTGCTGGCCGGCGTGGTGGACGGGGTCGCGTCCGGCGAGAAGATCGTCGGGCTGTGCGAGGGCACGCGGGATCCGGTGCTGTGGGAACACCCGGCCACCTGCGAGGAGTTGATCTTGGTGGAGAAGGGCACGGGGTGCCACGACCGGGCAGGCCGGGGCGCACAGGGGCGCACGGGCGGCGTATACCGGAGTGCGGCGGACCGGGTGTCCTGCGCCCCCTTCGCCTCCGTCGATCCGCTCACCCCGCTCGCCCGCGTCACGGATCTGCCGCGCACCGAGCCCCTCGCCCTGGACGTGCCGCGGCTGCGTCGCGAGGCCGCCTTGCTCACCGCGGCCCAGCAGCTCGGCAGCGCGGCCCGGACGGTCGAGCTGGCGGTCGCCCACGCCCGCCGGCGCGAGCAGTTCGGCGCCCCCATCGGCGCGTTCCAGGCGATCAAGCACCTGTGCGCGCAGATGCTCGTACGGACGGAAATCGCCCGGTGTGCGGTCTATGCGGCGTCGGTCACGGACGGTGATATCGATGTCACGGGGGCGAAGTTGCTCGCCGACGAGGCCGCGGTGCGCAACGCACGGGACTGTGTGCAGGTCCACGGGGGGATGGGCTTCACCTGGGAGGCCGAGGTGCATCTGCATCTCAAGCGGGCCTGGTTGCGGGCGGAGTGCTGGTGCACCGCCGGTGAGGCGGAAGAACTCCTGGCTGCGGACTTGATCGCCTGACGGTGTGGCGCGGAGGTGGTGAGAGCGGTGACGGGAGGGGAAGGAGTCAGACTCTGGCAACCCCTGTGCGGAATGTCGGACTCACTACGCAGAAGTGGTCACGGAGGGTCGATATCGGGTTGTGTCCTAGGTGTGACTCGTCACAGGGGGGAGTCGGCGTTCCGCTCGGGTACGCTCCCTCGGGTGCGAGTGGTTCTGTGGCGCAACGAACCCGGTGTCGTCGTGGCGACGGCTCCGGGTGACGGACTGCGCGCCGCTCGCCCAAGGCGCGGGCCCGGTCGCCCCCCTTGTTCGACTCCCCGCAAAGTGCGTCGCACAGTATGCAGGACGCATACTCCCTTGCGCTGGAATATGCCCGAAGCGCTTGTTGGGGTGACTGAACGTCAACCATGCTGTGCTTCACCGGGGTCACGCACCGTGACTCCGTGGAGGCGCGAGGCGATGTTTCCGCCGGTTCGGATGGTGTGAGCGGTGCAGGTGCTTCAGGTGCAGTTGGACGTACGACCCGACCCCGCGGAGGTGGGGCGGGCTCGGCGATGGGCCCGGTCGCGGCTCGTGGGCTCGGGTATAGGGGTCGATGAGCCGGTGGCGGAGACGTTGATCCTGTTGATCTCCGAGCTCGTCACCAATGCGGTGGTCCACACCGGCGCGTCCGCCGTACTGCGGATGTGCTTTTCCGGGTCGGGTGCCGTGGTCGGCACGGTCCGGGTCGAAGTGGCGGACGCCAGCGCCCGTCCGCCGCGTCAGCGGCACGCCGACGGCGACGACACCAACGGCCGCGGCCTGGAGCTGGTCGACGGCCTGGCCGACCGTTGGGGATGGCAGCAGGAGGCCACCGGCAAGCGGATCTGGTGCGAGGTGGACCGCAGCCAGCCGCTGCTGATGGCGGCAGGCGCCGATCTGGGGGCTTTTGAGCCCCGTTGCGCGGCGCCACGTGCCGTGTCACATCAGGCGTAACTCCCGCCAGTCACCGCGTAGTCGGTATGTAGTCGACATTCTTCGCCAATCATGGCGAATCGGGCGAAATCCGATGAGCTCAGACCGGGTGTTGGTGTGGCGCGCCCGGTTGAGCGCTCCGGGGTGGCGTGCCGCCCGCGAGGGGACGCCGAGGCCGCCGGGGCACCGGCAGGTGCTGCCGGTGACCCGGCGCGGCCACGTCAGAGCACCGCCACGGGCGCGACCGGCGCCCCGGTCCCGCCGACGAACGGCTCGGCCGTCGCGGACAGGAAGAACGTGCCGCGCCCCTCCTCCGCGCACGCCGCGGACAGCTCCTCCAGATTCCAGTTCTGGCCCTGCAGCATGCCCATCTCGACCAGGTGGAGGGCGTGCACCGGCATCCACAGGTCCTCGATCTCCGGCGGGAAGATCTCGAAGGTCAGGGTGTCGTTGGCGACCGCCGCGACATCGCGCGCACGGAACCACTCCGGGGTGCGCAGCGACAGTCCGGGCGAGGGGAAGGCGTACGCCTGGCGGTCGCCGGCGAGGTAGTGCTGTAGGTGCCCGGTCCGTATGAGGACGATGTCGCCGGGCCGGACCGTGGTGCGGGCCAGTTCCTCGGCGGCGTCCAGGTCGTCCGGGGTGACGGCGTGGCCGGCGGGCAGCCGGTCGGTGCGGTGTGCGCGGGCGACGTCCAGGAGGACGCCGCGGGAGACGATCGGGGTGGCCCGCTCGATGCCGAGGGCGGTGGCGCCGAGGTGTGCGGTGACGGTGCTTGCGGGGCGGTCGTTGTAGAGCCGCCCGGAGTGGGAGACATGGGCGAGGCCGTCCCAGTGGGTGGCGGACTGCAGGCCCATGGTGACCGCGTCGTCGGAGGTCGCGACCGTGCCGGGGCCGAAGATCTCGTGATTGACGGCGGTCATGGTGTGCAGCGGGTTGACCCGGCCGGGGATCACGCCGGTCTGTACGCCGTCCTGCCGGAGCGGGAGGGCCAGCGGGATGCGCCGGCCGCTGCGGATGCAGGCGGCCGCTTCCCGTACGACCTGGGTGGTGATCAGGTTGAGGGTGCCGATCTCGTCGGCCGCCCCCCAGCGTCCCCAGTTGTTCACGCGTGCGGCGATGTCGTGGAACTCCTGCGGCAGGGGCATCGGGCCCTCCTCGGGGTGGCCGGGTCCGTTCGGCCCGGGGTCTTGTGTTCGTACCGGGTCTGCTCAAAAATCTAACGGTCCGTCAGAAACTGTGGGAGGGGCAGGACATGGGGAACTTCTTGGCCGGCAAGGTGATCGCCGTCACGGGGGCGGGCCGGGGCATCGGCCGGGCGGTCGCCCTGGCCTGCGCGGCGCAGGGCGCACGGGTGGTCGTCAACGACTACGGCGTCTCCATTGCGGGCGGCGAACCGAGCAGCGCGGTTGCCGAGTCCGTGGTCAAGGAGATCCAGGCGGCGGGGGGAGAGGCGACCGCGGTCGCCGACGACGTGTCCACCATGGCCGGCGGCCAGCGGATCGTGGACACCGCGCTGGCGCAGTACGGGGCCATCGACGGTGTCGTGTGTGTGGCCGGGATCCTGCGGGAGCGGATGCTGTTCAACATGTCCGAGGAGGAGTGGGACCCGGTCGTCGCCACGCATCTGAAGGGGACGTTCACGCTCTTCCGGGCGGCGTCGGCGGTGATGCGCCGGCAGGGGTCGGGAACGCTGCTGGGCTTCACCAGCGGGAACCACCAGGGGTCGGTGTCCCAGGCCAACTATGCCGCCGCGAAGGGCGGGATCATCTCGCTGGTGCGCAGCGCCGCGCTGGGGCTGCACAAATACGGGGTGACGGCCAATGCGGTGGCACCGGTCGCGCGGACACGGATGTCGGCGAACGTGCCGATGGAGCTGACGGAGATCGGCGAGCCGGAGGACGTGGCGGCGCTGGTCGTCTACCTGCTGAGCGAGCGGGCCCGGGAGATCACCGGGCAGGTCTACACGGTGGCCGGACCCAAGATCGCCGTATGGGCGCAGCCCAGGGAGCTCCGCTCCGTCTATGCCGACGAGGGCGGGTGGACGCCGGAACGGGTGGCCGAGGCGCTGCCGGGGTCGGTGGGGACCGATCCGATGCCGATGCTGGCCCAGCTGTCCCAGATGGCCGCCGCGGCCGCGGCCAAGGCACGGCCCCAGCAATAGGCGGGCCCCTTCCGTGAGGGGCGGCGGGGACGGTCGGTGGGGG
>NZ_SDIF01000195.1 GCF_004122735.1 Streptomyces sioyaensis
CACGTACAGCGGCTCCGCTCCCGCGCCCTCCCCGAGCGGGCCGTCGACGGGACCGCGCCACGGGACCGGCCCCTCCGGTGCGCCCCCGGGCACCACGCGGCCGCCCCGTTCGAGCTCCCCCTCGGCCCCGCCGGCCACGCAGCCCGGCGAGGGCCGCACCGGCACCGCCGCGCCCCCGTCGGCCACCCCCACCCCGGAGAGCAGCAGTACCGCGCCACACCCGGCATCCCCCTCAACTCAGGCCGTACATTGAGAGATTGATGCCCTTTCCACCGATCCAGCCGCCGCCCCGTTCCCGGACCGCGACAGTCCGCGGCCCGCCGGGGCCGGCCCGCGTTAGCCACGCGTTAGCGGATCGCCAGCACCCGCGCCGAAGGTCGTGTTCACGCCACCGTCCCGGGGGAGCTCCTTATGCCCTTCACCGCCGCCCTCAGCCGGGTCGTCGTCGCAGGTCTCCTCGTCGCCGCCGCGCTGGCCCTGGCCACGGCCTGCCGCGGCTACGACGGCCGGGCCGACGGCCCCGTCACCGCCGTCTCGCCGCCCCCCTCGGGAGACGGCCGGAATCTTCCCCCCGCCCCCGGCAGCCAGGCAGCCTGCGCCCCGGACATGCTCCGGTTCCACGCCGGCCCGATGCCGCGACGGGACGGCCGGATGCTGCTGACCGTCACCAACATCTCCAACCGGACCTGCGACTTCGCCGGCATGCCCTACCCCCTGCTGCGGTTCGGTGACGGCCGGCGCCCCCTCCCGGCGATCGGTGCCAGCCGGCCGCTCACCCCGGTCTTCCTGAAGCCCGACGCCACGGCCTATGCCACGGTCGTCACCCGCGCCGGCGGACGGGGCGGCACCGGCCACCGCCACCACCGCATCTCCCAGTTCGGCGTCGCCCTGGCCGCCCGCGCCGCCCCCACCCAGGTCGGCCTGGACGGCGCCCCGGTCCGCGTCGACACGCGCACCGCCACGGTCACGTATTGGCAGCCGAGCCTGGCGGCCGCCGGCAAGTGGTGACCTACGGGCGCGGCGCGCGTCCGGAAGCCGCCGCACCGCGGGGCGCCGTAGGCCGTTCGGGTCACTTCCGGCCATATCCTCCGGGCCGCCGCTCCCCAATGATCCAAATTTGCCACCAATGATCCTTTTACACTGCTGCGGCGTGGCTGCGCCCAATGCCGCTCGCCCGGTAGGCTTTCCGTGTGATCTTCAAGCGCATCGGAAACGGTCGGCCGTACCCGGACCACGGCCGGGAAAGCACCCGCCAGTGGGCGGACGTCGCCCCGCGCCCGGTACGCCTCGACCAGTTGGTGACGACCAAGCAGCAGCTCGATCTCGAAACGCTGCTCGCCGAGGACTCGACGTTCTACGGCGACCTCTTCGCGCACGTCGTGAAGTGGGAGGGCGACCTCTATCTGGAGGACGGGCTGCACCGCGCGGTACGCGCGGCCCTGCAGCAGCGCCAGGTGCTGCACGCCCGCGTGCTCGAACTCGACTGACGCGCCGCGGCCACCCCGCCCAACAGGCCGAAACCCCCTCTTAGCGCCCGACAGCACCCAACCCACCCTGTCCGAATTGACCCTTTTGGGTTGGGTCTCGCGCCACGCGTTGATCATCTAGTAGGCACGGACCGCCGCCCGCACTACGCTGCGCCCCATGAGCATGCTGACGCCCCCGGGCATGGGCGGTAAGTACCGCATCACAGGCGACAGGTATCCGCGGATGCGCCGCCCCCGCCACCGTCGCCGGATCGCCCTCACCATCGTCGCCACGGCCGTCGCCCTCGGCCTGGCCACCTGGGGCACCCTGCAGCTCATCGACGTGTTCGGCGGCCGGTCCAACACCGCCCATGCCGCCCAGGGCGAGCGGCACTGCCCCGACAGCGCCAAGACGGCGGCCGCCCAGGCCGGGAACGCGACCCGCAAGCTGCCCGCCCCCGGCACCCTCACCGTCAATGTCTTCAACGCCACCCCGCGCTCCGGGCTCGCCAAGCGCACCGCCGACGAGCTCGAAAAGCGCGGCTTCAAGATCGGCAAGGTGGGCAACGCCCCCGCCGCCTACGACAAGAAGGTCAAGGGCGCCGGGATACTGCTCGGCCCCGCGGCGGCGGCCGACGGCCCGATGAAGGTGCTCTCCACCCAGCTCACCGGCGCACAGCGGAAGACCGACGCCCGCAAGGGCGCCGACCTCGACCTGATCATCGGCGACGCCTTCACCGCACTGACCGCCCAGAAGGACGCCGCGAAGTCCCTGGCCCTGCTGAGCCATCCGTCCCCGGCACCCAAGGGCGACGCCAAGTGCTGACCGTACGCGGACGGGCCCTGCACCACGCGTGATGCAGGGCCCGGACAGTGAGCGGGTGAGAAGGGCGGGAAGCGGGCGGTCGGCTCAGCCGGCCGTGCCGTACATGCGGTCGCCCGCGTCGCCGAGGCCCGGCACGATGTAGCGGGCCTCGTTGAGCCGCTCGTCGACCGCCGCGGTGACCACCGTCACCGGCGTGCCGGCCAGCTCCTTCTCCATGACCTCCACGCCCTCCGGCGCGGCCAGCAGGCAGATCGCGGTGACATCGTCCGCACCGCGCTTGATCAGCTCACGTATCGCCGCGACCAGCGTGCCGCCCGTGGCGAGCATCGGGTCGACGACGTACACCTGACGGCCCGAAAGATCGTCGGGCATCCGCGTGGCGTAGGTCTGCGCCTCGTACGTCTCCTCGTTGCGGACCATGCCCATGAAGCCGACCTCGGCGGTGGGCAGCAGCCGGACCATGCCGTCCAGCATGCCCAGACCGGCCCGCAGGATCGGTACGACCAGGGGACGCGGGTGCGACAGCCGCACACCGGTGGTCGCCGTCACCGGGGTCTCGATGTCGACCCGCTCGGTGCGCACATCACGGGTGGCTTCGTAGGCGAGCAGGGTGACCAGCTCGTCGGCGAGCCGCCGGAAAGTAGGGGAGTCGGTGCGCTTGTCGCGCAGTGTGGTGAGTTTGTGCGCCACCAGCGGGTGGTCGACGACGTGGATCCGCATGCCCTCGACAGTAACCGAGCCGGAAGGCCCCGGCGCCCGCCGTGCAGTGCCCGGCCGACCGGCGCAACCGCCGCACGTGGCGGGCATCAAACCACCGAAAGGAGGGAAAGGGGGCACGTACGCCCGATTGGCTCTTCTGCCGGAGGGCGACGATTCCGCCCGAGGTGGTGTGCGCGTGCTCGACCGCAATCGGACCGACGACTCGAACGACGCCGTCCCCGGCGGCCAGGACCTGGCCCCGGACGACGGGACGGAAGCGGCGCGCCGACGGCGCCGTGCGCAATTTCTGCGCGAACTGCACGAGGCCAAGGAGCTGCGCAACCGCGTCCAGCCACGCCGTGCCCGGGCCGAACGCATGCGCCAGGCCATGCGGATGCGTACATTCCGCTGGTAGCGGAACACCCCCGCGCCCCCGTCTGCGCTGCGGCACGTGAGCGACATCTCTCACAACCTCCGCACGACGCAGCCCCGAAGACCCCGCGCGGCGGCGATGTTTCTGCCACGATTCCGAAAGGGGCGGGACCAACGGCGTGCAGCGCCGCCCCGCCCGGCCCGGCACGCCTATGACCAGTGGGAGAGTCACGGTGTACTTCGCCGCACTGCTCGCGCGCACCGAAGACGGGTGGGAAGCGAGCGATACGGAGCTCGACGATGTGGAGACGCTGACCGATCTGGCCGATCTGGCCCGAGAGGCGGCGGTCGACGACGACACGGTGGTGGCCTTCATCGAGCAGGAGGACGCCTGGTTCGGCGTCATCCGGGTGGATGGTGAGGACGACCCACGGGTCTTCCTCTCCAACGCCGCCGCCGCCGCCAAAAGCTCGTACGGGGCAATGCTGACCGACGAGCTGCTCGGCCGCGAGGAGGACGATGCGGCCGACGACCTCGACAGCCTCGACCTGGACGGCACGGAGGACGGCGAACCCGACCCCGACGACAACGTGGACGACGACACCCTGGAGGCGGTGAACGGCTCGGACGGCCCGCCGCGCGGTCCGCTCGGCGACGCCGCCCTGCTGGCCGACCTGGGCGTCAGCGAGAAGGAGCTGCTGGCCCTCGACAGCGATGCGCTGGGCACCATCGCCGACTCGCTGGGCTGCACGGAGGTCCTCGAAGCCGTGCGCTGAACGGCCCGGCCGGGCCCCCGCACCCAGGGGTGGGCCCGGCCCCCCGGTCACGTCCCCGACACTGGGGGCATGACCGTCCCCCCTTCCGCCTCTCTTCCCTCCCCCGCGCCCGACCCGCTGCGCGATCCGTGGATCGCACCGATGCGGCAGGCGCTGGACGAGGCCGCCCGCGCCCCCGGGACCGGTGATGTCCCGGTGGGCGCCGTCGTGCTGTCCGCGGACGGCACGGTCCTCGGCACCGGCCACAACGCCCGCGAGGCCACCGGCGACCCGACGGCCCACGCCGAGATCCTCGCGCTGCGCGCGGCGGCCGACAACGTCGGGAACTGGCGGCTGACCGACTGCACGCTCGTCGTCACCCTCGAACCGTGCACGATGTGCGCGGGTGCGCTGGTGCTCGCCCGCATCGACCGGGTCGTCTACGGCGCCCGCGACGCCAAGGCGGGCGCGGCCGGCTCGCTGTGGGACGTCGTCCGTGACCGTCGTCTCAACCATCGCCCCGAGGTCATCACCGGGGTCCTCGAAGCCGAGTGCGCGGAGCTGCTCACCGCCTTCTTCCGTGACCGCTGACCAGCACGGCGATGCCTCGGCGGCCCCTTCCCGGAATCCGATTTCGGCGCACGGCCACCCGTGGGCTAAGCTCTCTCTCGGTAGCGTGTCCGAGCGGCCGAAGGAGCGCGCCTCGAAAGCGCGTGAGGGGGCAACTCCTCCGTGGGTTCAAATCCCACCGCTACCGCTCGAAAGAACCGCCCCTGACCTGCGAAAACAGGTCAGGGGCGGTTTTTCGTCGTGCTCCGTGCAGCAACTGTGCGGCACGCCGGTCTCTTACGCCGGCTTTCATGGCCTCCGTACGACCTCGCCGAAACCACGACGGGCACGAGGTGTTCCGGGTCATCCGACGACCGAGCGGCAGGCGCGAGCGCCAGCAGGAGGGCGACGACTTCGACGACGCGCCGAAGGCCAAACCCGGGGCCGCTACCGGGAGTTCGTGGACTCTCGGCCCAGGTGTTCTTCGCCCTCGCCCTGGCCAGCTGGAGCGCCGGCATGCCTCAGGCCACCTGCTCACGGTCGCCGGACCGGGCCGTCCCCGGCCGCCGCGACGGCTGAGCGCGTCGCGGCGGCCGGGGACGGGAGCGCCCTTACCGACCCTGGCCCATCGGACGCTAGCCGTTGCGCCGGTTGCGGCCCGCGCGGCGGAAGAAGCGCACGATCAGCCAGATCACCAGGGCCACGACGACGAGGAAGAGGATGAAGAGCACGACCAGGAAGATGCCGAGCTTCTTGAAGAAGCCGCCCTTCTTCTTGGCCTTCGACTTCCACTTCGACTTCTTGATTTTGAAGGCCGACGTGAGCTGCGTGGCGTGCCGGTGGGCGGCGGCGGCCCGCGCGGGGGCGGCCGCGGCCCGTACCGAGGCGTCGTGGCCCGGGGCGCTCGCGGTGGTCACCACCCGTGCGGTGTCCGGCGCGCCCCGGCCCGCCGCCGCTGCCGGGGCGACGGCCGCGGCCAGCAGGCCGGCCAGCAGCGCCAGGACGACGGCCGGCCGCCGCCGCGGCATGCGCGGGGCGGTCCGCTCCTGCGTGGCGGGCCGGGCCGTCGCGCGGGACGAATCGAGCCGGGACGGTGCGGAGTTCATGGACATGGTGTGGTTCCCCCTTGGATCGAGCGTTCAGCCATTATGGGCGGCGGCAGGTACTCCGGCCGAGGTCTCGACCTCCAGCAGGGAGGCGCTGTGCCGCTCCGCTTCGAAGGCCGCGCGGCCGCCGCGCAGCCCGAACAGCCGCTTGGTGACCGCGATGTAGAGCACGGCGAGGATGTTGATCACCAGCGTGGCAACCTTGAGCCAGCTGACCTTCTCGGTCAGCTCATAGATCTCCAGCGGCAGGAAGGCCGCCGTCGCCACCACCGTCAGATACTCCGCCCACCGCTTGGCGCGCCACAGGCCGACGCCCTCGACGATCTCCACCAGGGCGTAGGCCAGCAGCAGCCCGGCCACCAGCAGCAGGGTGGAGTGCTGGTAGCCGAAGGTCTTCTGGATGGTGCCGACGACCGGCGAGTGGTCCAGGTCGTAGTGGAAGTGCCGGGCCACCGGGCGGAGCACCGCGATGTACTCGTCGACGAACCGGCGGACCGCGTCCTTCTGGTTGCTGAACTGCCATACGCCGACCGCGGCCAGCACGATGAACACCCCGCGCACCGCCCGCTCGACCGCCAGGAACCGCAGGATGAACAGATCACGCAGGACCTTGCCGCGCGGGACCAGCGGGGCGTCGGCGGCCGGACCGGAGCCGTGCGGGTCGCCGAGGACGAAATCGCCGCAGCGCAGACAGCGCCAGGCCTCGCCGAGGGCCGTGGCGGCGTGCAGCCTCTCCCGGAGGTGCTCCTCCTGCGGGAGGTAGGTGATGTGCCCGCGGCGCGCGCAGGTACGCCGGTCCCAGTCGATCTTCATCGTTGGAGCCCGTGTTCCTTTCTGGTCCCCACGCGGCAGCGCGCCGCGGCGCGACGCGCTGCCGCGCTCCGTTGTGTCGCGTACATGATGCATGCCGGCCCGTCCGGACCCGGCGAGGCGGAGCGCCCGGGGACATCCGAGTCGTACGGGGTGGAGGACGCGGGGGCACTTCGTCTTGGTTGCGGCCGCGGGAGAAGAGCACGTCACACCGGCCGCGTACGAGTCCGGCAGATCGCCGCCGGCCCTCCGGGCACGCACGACGGAGCCCCGCCTCGGGCCGGTGTCCAGGGCCCCCGGTGGTCTCCGGGGGCGGCTCCGAGGCGGGGCTTGGGTCGGGCGGGGGAAGCGGCGTCGAACGACGACCGCTCCCCCCGATGCGGACGAACCCCCAAGTCCGCGCCGCCGTCCGGGGACGGTCGGCGTGGACCCCGCAGTGAGGTCCCTCCCGGCCCCCTGAATTCCTGCCAGATTCAGCGGGCCACGCTCCCCATGGTGCCGCCGGGAGCCGCCTCAACAGGCAGGCAAAGGGCCCCCTTTGGAGGGTCTTTGGTCCATAAAGTAGAGATCAGTAACGGATGTCGGATAGCGCGGACGGACCGGCGCCCGCCCCGCCGGCCCGGCTCCCGCGATCGAACACGTGTGGTTACACTCGCCCGACTGCAGACGGGAACTGCAGGCACTGCCGCAAGGGACTGCGTAGGGGAGTCGGGCTGATGGCGCAGGCCAAGAAGATCGCGTTGTACGTCCTCATCGTCTTCGTGCTGTACACGATCATCACCACCCCCAAGCGGGCCGCCGACCTGGTCCAGATAGGCTTCGAGGGCATCTCGTCCGCCGCTCAGGGCGTGGGCGAGTTCATGACCCAGCTGATCAGCTAGGGCGGACACGCTCTAGGAGCCGGATCCGACCGGTGGCGCCGGCGCCGCCCGAGGGGCCGACCCGCGATCGGCCGGCGCCCGCCCCGGCCCAGCCGGCCGACCCGGTCCGACTGCGCCCCGCCCCCTCGGAGGCCGCTGTGATCCGCCACCTGGTCCTGTTCAAGCTCAATGACGGCGTCTCCCGCGACGAGGAGCGCGTCCAGGCCGGTGCGCGGGCGTTCGCGGCGCTGGAGGGCGAGATTCCGGAGCTGACGTTCTGGGAGTGCGGCTGGAACATCACCGACCGCCCGATCGCCCACGACTTCGCGATCAACTCGGCCGTGGCCGACACGGACGCCCTCACGCGTTACCTGGAGCATCCGGCCCACCAGGCAGCCGCCACACAGTGGCGTGAATTCGCCACCTGGGTGATCGCCGACTACGAATTCTGAGCCGCGGCACCCCCGCATCCGGCACCGCCGAGCCCCTCGCCCCTCACGGGCGGGGGGCTTCGCCGTACCCCCGGGCCCCTACCGC
>NZ_SDIF01000196.1 GCF_004122735.1 Streptomyces sioyaensis
CGTCAGGGTCGTGGCGTACTTGACCAGCAGCAGGCGGGGCCGGCCCGGCGTTCCTCTCCCAGGTCACCCACAACGGTCTCTTCCTGGTCTTCACCTCGCTCGCGGTGACGCTGCCGTTCTTCCTGCCGATGTCCGTCGGCGTGCTCGCGGGCGATGCCCTCGCCGGTGAGGCGCACGGCGGGACGCTGCGCTATCTCCTGGTCGCTCCCGCGGGCCGCACCCGCCTGCTGCTGGTCAAGTACGCCACGACCCTGACGTTCTGCCTGGTGGCCACCCTGGTCGTGGCGCTCTCCGCGCTGCTGACCGGCGCGCTGCTCTTCCCCCTGGGGGAGGTGACTCTGCTGTCGGGGACGTCCGTATCCTTCGGCGAGGGGCTGCTGCGGGCGTTGGCCATCGCGGGGGCCGTGGCGCTGTCGCTGGTCGGGGTGGCCGCCGTCGGCCTGTTCGTCTCCACGCTCACCACCAGCGGGATCGCGGCCATGGCGACCACGGTCGGCCTGCTGATCACCGTGCAGATCGTGGACACCGTCCCGCAGTTGGCAGCCGTCCAGCCGTACCTCTTCCCGCACTACTGGCTGTCCTTCGCCGACCTGCTCCGCGACCCCGTTTACTGGGACCAGTTGCAGAAGAACTTCGGTCTGCAGGCGCTGTACGCCCTGGTGTTCGGCTCGGCGGCCTGGGCGCGCTTCACCAGCCGGGACATCACTGCGTGAGGCCGCCGGGGGGCTGTGGCGCCGGCGTCTGTGCCGCGGCGGTCCGTGCCGCCGCCGCTTCCCGGGCCGCGTCCGCCACCTGGACCGCCTCGGCCGCGGCCGCCTCGCCCGCGTTGGCCGCGGCATCGGCCAGTGCCGCCCGCCCGCGCCGGGCGGTCCGCAGCGCATCCCAGGTCAGCACCGTCAGGGCCGCCCACACCAGCGCGAAGCCGGCCCAGCGCTCGGCCGGCATCTCCTCGTGGAAGACGGTGAGCCCCAGCAGGAACTGAAAGGTCGGCGCCAGATACTGCAACATCCCGATCATGGTCAGCGGCAGCCGCATGGCCGAGGCGCCGAAGCAGATCAGCGGCACCGCGGTCGCGATGCCGCAGCCCGAGAGCAGCAGCGCCTGGCCCACCCCGCCGGTGGTGAAGCTGGCCTCGCCGTGCAGGCCGAGGTAGATCAGGAAACCCAGTGCGGGCAGCATCTGCATCGCCGTCTCGGCGCTGAAGCCCTCGATGCCGTCGAGCTTGACGCCCTTCTTGACCAGCCCGTACGTCGCGAACGAGAAGGCCAGCCCGAGCGCGATCCAGGGCACCTTGCCGTAGGCGACGGTCATCACGACGACGGCCACGGCGCCGATCCCCACCGCCGTCCACTGCAGCGGCCGCAGCCGCTCGCGCAGAAACAGCACGCCGAAGGCGATGCTGACCAGCGGGTTGATGAAGTAGCCGAGCGAGGCCTCCAGGACGTGCCCGGCGTTGACCGCCCAGATGTAGAGGAACCAGTTCGTCGAGATGACCACGGCGCAGAGCAGGATCAGCGCGAGCCGCCGGGGCTGCCGCAGCAGCGGGCCCATCCAGGACCAGCGGCGGAGCACGGCCAGGATGACGAGCGCGACGGGCAGCGACCACACCATGCGGTGGGCCAGGATCTCGGACGGCGCGGCGGCGTCCAGCAGATGCCAGTAGAGGGGCAGCAGGCCCCACATGGTGTAGGCGGCGACGCCGTAGGCGAGTCCGGCACGCTGATCGCTTCGAGTCTGCAAGGGGACCCTCCTGGTGGCGCATCGTCGACTCTGCGAAGGTAGCGCCGCGCGGCCGGTCTGTCATGTGTGTTTTGCCATACGGTCATGACGAGACGGGTTGTGATGACGGGACGGGTCATGACGGGACGGCCAACGGCGAGCGGGGTGCCCGTACGGGACGCCCGAGGACGTTCCCGTACGGACACCCCGCAGGTGCCCTTGAGGGTCTTGCCGTGGAGGGTCCCGCCCGGGAACCTCCGTGGACCGGCCGTCAGCCGACGACGGTCCAGGTGTCGTTGCCGGCCAGCAGGGCGGCCAGATCGCCCTTGCCCTTCTGCTCGATCGCGGCGTCCAACTGGTCGGACATCAGGGTGTCGTAGACCGGCCGGTCGACGCTGCGCAGCACACCGATGGGGGTGTGGTGCAGGGTGTCGGGGTCGGCGAGCCGGGAGAGGGCGAAGGCCGTGGTGGGCGAGGGGTTGTGCGCGTCGTGCACCAGCACCCCGCCGAGGCCCTCCTCCCGGACGTCGATGATCTTGAGGTCGCCGGTGGCCGGGTCGCGGACCACGCCCTTGGAACCGAGGCCGTCGGGGGCCAGGGCACCGAAGCGGATCGGCTGCCCGTGCTCCAGCCGGATCACGGCCTCCTGGGCCTGCTCCTTGTCCTTGAGGACCTCGAAGGCGCCGTCGTTGAAGATGTTGCAGTTCTGGTAGATCTCCACCAGCGCCGTGCCGGGGTGGGCGGCGGCCTCGCGCAGCACCGAGGTGAGGTGCTTGCGGTCGGAGTCGACGGTGCGGGCCACGAAGGACGCCTCGGCGCCCAGCGCCAGCGAGACCGGGTTGAACGGCGCGTCCAGTGAGCCCATCGGCGTCGACTTGGTGATCTTGCCGACCTCGGAGGTGGGGCTGTACTGGCCCTTGGTCAGCCCGTAGATCCGGTTGTTGAACAGCAGGATCTTGAGGTTGACGTTGCGCCGCAGGGCGTGGATGAGGTGGTTGCCGCCGATGGACAGCGCGTCGCCGTCGCCCGTGACGACCCAGACGGACAGATCGCGCCGCGAGGAGGCCAGGCCGGTGGCGATGGCCGGGGCGCGGCCGTGGATGGAGTGCATCCCGTAGGTGTTCATGTAGTACGGGAAGCGGGAGGAGCAGCCGATGCCGGAGACGAAGACGATGTTCTCCTTCGCCAGGCCGAGCTCGGGCATGAAGCCCTGCACGGCGGCGAGGACGGCGTAGTCACCGCAGCCGGGGCACCAGCGCACTTCCTGATCGGACTTGAAGTCCTTCATGGACTGCTTGGCCTCGGCCTTGGGCACCAGGGACAGCGCCTCGATCTGCGAGGGCCGCTCCGAGATCGCCTCAGTCATTGATGGCCTCCTTAAAGACCTCCGCAAGCTGCTCGGCCTTGAACGGCATTCCGCTGACCTGGGTGTGCGAGTGCGCGTCCACGAGGTACTTGGCGCGCAGGAGAGTGGCGAGCTGTCCGAGGTTCATCTCCGGCACGATCACCTTGTCGTAACGCGCCAGGACCTCGCCGAGATTCCGCGGGAAGGGGTTGAGGTGGCGCAGATGGGCCTGCGCGATGCGCTCCCCGGCGCCCCGTACGCGCCGGACGGCCGCGGTGATCGGGCCGTAGGTCGACCCCCAGCCCAGGACGAGGATGCGCGCGCCCCGGCCGCTCTCGTCGGCCGGGTCGTCGACCTCGATGTCCGGGACCTCGATGCCGTCGATCTTCGCCTGGCGGGTGCGCACCATGAAGTCGTGGTTGGCGGGGTCGTAGGAGATGTTGCCGGTGCCGTCCTGCTTCTCGATGCCGCCGATGCGGTGCTCCAGGCCCGGCGTGCCCGGCACGGCCCAGGGGCGGGCCAGCGTCTGCCCGTCGCGCTTGTACGGCCAGAAGACCTCGGTGCCGTCCGCCAGGTGGTGGTTGGGGCCGGAGGCGAACTGCACGCGCAGGTCGGGGAGTTCGTCGACGTCGGGGATCCGCCAGGGCTCGGAGCCGTTGGCCAGATAGCCGTCGGAGAGCAGGAAGACGGGGGTGCGGTACGTGAGCGCGATGCGGGCCGCGTCCAGCGCCGCGTCGAAGCAGTCGGCGGGAGTCCTGGGCGCCACGATCGGCACCGGCGCCTCGCCGTTGCGGCCGTACATCGCCTGGAGCAGATCGGCCTGCTCGGTCTTCGTGGGCAGACCCGTCGAGGGCCCGCCGCGCTGGATGTCCACGACCAGCAGCGGCAGTTCAAGACTGACCGCCAGACCGATGGTCTCCGACTTCAGCGCCACCCCGGGGCCGGAGGTGGTCGTCACCGCCAGCGCACCGCCGAAGGCCGCGCCCAGCGCCGCGCCGATGCCGGCGATCTCGTCCTCCGCCTGGAAGGTCCGCACACCGAAGTTCTTGTGCTTGGACAGCTCGTGCAGGATGTCGGAGGCCGGCGTGATGGGGTACGAGCCCAGGTACAGCGGCAGATCCGCCTGCCGGCCCGCCGCGATCAGCCCGTAGGACAGCGCGAGATTCCCGGAGATGTTGCGGTAGGTGCCGGTCGGGAAGGCCTTCGTCGCCGGAGCGACCTCGTAGGAGACGGCGAAGTCCTCCGTCGTCTCACCGAAGTTCCAGCCCGCCCGGAAGGCGGTGACGTTCGCCTCCGCGATGTCCGGCTTCTTGGCGAACTTCGCCCGCAGGAAGGCCTCGGTGCCCTCGGTCGGCCGGTGGTACATCCACGACAGCAGCCCCAGCGCGAACATGTTCTTGCTGCGCTCGGCCTCCTTGCGGGAGAGCCCGAATTCCTTGAGCGCCTCGATCGTCAGCGTGGTCAGCGGCACCGGGTGGACGTGGTAGGCCTCCAGCGAGCCGTCCTCCAGCGGACTGGTCGCATAGCCGACCTTCGCCATCGGGCGTTTGGTGAACTCATCGGTGTTGACGATGATGTCCGCGCCGCGGGGCACGTCCCCGATGTTCGCCTTCAGTGCCGCCGGGTTCATCGCGACCAGGACGTTCGGCGCGTCGCCGGGCGTGAGGATGTCGTGGTCGGCGAAGTGCAGCTGGAAGCTGGAGACGCCCGGCAGGGTCCCGGCAGGGGCCCGGATCTCGGCGGGGAAGTTGGGCAGCGTCGACAGGTCGTTGCCGAACGACGCCGTCTCGGAGGTGAACCGGTCGCCGGTGAGCTGCATACCGTCACCGGAGTCACCGGCGAACCGGATGATCACCCGGTCCAGGCGCCGGACTTCCTTGCCTTGCCCGCCGTTACCGGATGCGCGCTGTTCCCCGACAAGCGCTGCGTCGGCCTGCTCGGCTGGGCTACTGACCTGGCTGGTCACTGCTTCGGACCTCCCTCGAGGGGTGCGGCGTCCCCGCCGGAGGCAGGGCTCGGGACGTGTCGTACCGACCGGTTGTCCCATAACCATCGTACGTGGGTAAGGGTGGCCTTCCTTAGGGCGATCGCATGCTGGACGTCAACATGAGACACCGATCTGGTGTGTTTTGTCATGAAATCACCGCCCCCGTGACCCCCTCATTCATGACGCTCCGGACTCCGCCATTGGTTCTACGCCGAAAGTCCTGAGACCCGGTGGAAAACGCCTCGGGCCACCTACCTGACAGAGTGTCAGACGGTCAGGAGTTGAGATAGGTGAGCACCGCGAGCACCCGGCGGTGATCCCCGTCACTCTGCGACAGGCCCAGCTTCAGGAAGATGTTGCTGACGTGCTTCTCGACCGCACCGGCGCTGACCACCAGCTGCCGGGCGACCGCGGAGTTCGTCCGCCCCTCGGCCATCAGCCCCAGGACCTCCCGCTCGCGGGGCGTCAGATGCGCCAGCACGTCCTGCTGACGGCTGCGGCCCAGCAGCTGCGCCACCACCTCCGGGTCCAGCGCGGTCCCGCCCCCGGCGACCCGGACCACCGCGTCGACGAACTCCCGCACCTCGGCCACCCGGTCCTTGAGCAGATAGCCGATGCCCCGGGTGGAGCCGGCCAGCAGCTCCGTGGCGTACTGCTCCTCGACGTACTGCGAGAGCACCAGCACCCCCAGGCCGGGATGGTCCCGGCGGAGCCGGATCGCGGCCCGTACGCCTTCGTCGGTGTGCGTCGGCGGCATCCGTACGTCCGCGACCACCACGTCCGGCAGCGCGCCCCCGGCGGCCAGCTCCCCGATCACCTTGATCAGCGCCTCGGCGTCCGCCACGCCCGCCACGACCTCGTGCCCCCGGTCGGTGAGCAGCCGGGTCAGGCCCTCCCGCAGCAGTACCGAATCCTCGGCGATGACCACCCGCACCTTGTCCTCCACGGCTCAGATTCCCCCATGCCCCGTCGCGTCCCGCTCTGCCGTCTCCAGCATCCCAGCATCCGGACGGGGGCGAGGCGGGGACGGGGGATCAGCGGCGGGCCGGGGCAGCTCGGCGGTGATCCGGGTCGGGCCGCCGGCCGGGGAGTCCACGACCAGCAGGCCGTCGACGGACGCCAGCCGCTCGGCCAGGCCCGCCAGGCCGGTGCCGGCACCGGTGTGCGCGCCGCCCTGGCCGTCGTCGGCGACCAGCACCATCAGCCGGTCCTCGGTGCGCCAGACGTCCAGCGTCGCGCTGCCGGCCATGGCGTGCTTGGAGACGTTCTGCAGCAGCTCGGAGGCGGTGAAGTAGGCGATGCCCTCGATCGCCGCGGCCGGCCGGCGCATGGGCTCGACGCTCACCGAGACCGGCACCGTGCACCGCGCGGCCAGCGCCGACAGCGCCGGGCCGAGCCCGCGGTCGGTGAGGATCGCCGGGTGGATGCCGCGGGCCAGGTCCCGCAGCTCCTGGAGCGCGAGCTTCACCTCGCCGTGCGCCTCGTCCACCATCTTCGCGGCGGCCTCCGGGTCCTCGTCCAGCTTCTCCCTGGCCAGACCCAGGTCCATGGCGAGCGAGACCAGCCGGGCCTGGGCGCCGTCGTGCAGATCGCGCTCGATGCGGCGCAGGTCGGCCGCCGCGGTGTCCACCACCACCCCGCGGTCCGACTCCAGCTCCACGACCCGGGAGGCGAGCGAGGAGGGCCCCAGCAGGCCCAGGACCATGACCCGGTCCACCTGGGTCAGCCCGCGGATCAGCCACGGCCCGGCCAGCACCATCAGCAGCCCGATCCCGCCGGTGAGCCCGATCTCGGCCGGGGTGTCGAGGTAGAAGGCGTGGCCGTTGCCCTCGTCCCACATCACGATGCCCGGCCGGTCGAAGTACGCGGGGAAGGCCCACCGCCACAGGGGGTAGACCAGCAGCACCCACCCGACGGACCAGAACGCCACCGAGAAGACGAACGTGAAGAGCGCCCACGGGAAGTGCACCAGGGAGTAGACGAGGTGCCGCCAGGAGTCCCCGCTCTTCAGCACGGCCCCGACCCACCCCATCAGCCCCGGCTTGGCGGCCCGGACCGGCCTCGGATCGGCGACGTCCAGCCCCAGCAGGGCGCGGGCTCGCGCACGCTCGACGAAGCCGAGGCCGCGGGCGCCGGCGAGACCGGCGGCCAGCACCGGGATGCCCAGGAACGTCACCAGCAGCCCGGCGCCCAGGGAGACCACGACCACCGTGTACGTGAACATCACCAGGGACATCGGGAGGTTGAGCAGGAGGTACAGGGTCTCCCGCCAGGTGCGCCCGGAGAACGGGGCGCGCAGCCCCACGGGCACACGGGAGCCGCGGTGCTGCGGTGCGTATGCGGAATCCATCGTCTCGTCTCGTCCGTTCTGCCGGTGGTGGCGCTGCCCTGGCGTGCCGGGTGCGGCCGTTGCCCTTGTCGGCGGCGCCGTGCCGGTTCCCCGGGCCGGGCGCCCTCTCGTCCGTCCTCACCAGGGTCCGCGCCCGGCGCCCGGCGCACCATGAGGGGCTTCGCAGTCTTGGGCGGGGGTTTTCCCCACCCTGGGGAGGCGCGGGGGCCCGGCGCCGGGTGGCGCCGGCCGTCCGACGGGCGCCGGTCGGGGCTCCGCCCCTCGGCGCCGGGGCCGGAACACCGCCCCTCAGCGGCCCCTCGACGCCGCCGCGGGCTCCGTCCGCGCCCGCCACGGCAGCTCCGCCGTCACCCTCGTGGGCCCGCCCACCGGCGAGTCCAGCACGAACAGCCCGTCCACCGAGCCCAGCCGCCCGGCGAGCCCGGCCATCCCGCTGCCACCGTCCAGCCGCGCCCCGCCCCGCCCGTCGTCCGACACCAGGATCAGCAGCCGGTCGCCCGCCCGTCGCCCGCCACCGCCCCGGTCCGAGGGC
>NZ_SDIF01000197.1 GCF_004122735.1 Streptomyces sioyaensis
ACGCCACACCGCCCGATGACGCCACACCGCCGGCGGCGCCCGCCCCCGAGGCGGCCGGGGCCGCCTCGGGGGCGGGCGCCGCCGGCGGTGTGGCGTCATCGGGCGGTGTGGCGTCATCGGGCCGTGTGGTCATCGGGGGTCCCCCGCTCTCAACTCGGTGCTCTCGCGGCGCCGTCCGCTCAGCCAGGCCTGGGCCAGGACCACCGCAAGGGCCAGGGCGAGCACGCCCGCCGACGGCAGCAGCAGGGACGCGGGGTCGGACGGTATGCGTACGGTGCCCCGGGCGCCGCCTTCCGGGGTGCCGGGGAGGGCGAGCGGGGTCAGGTCCATCCCCGGGCCCAGCAGCCGGATCGCCGTGGCGCCGACCAGCGCGCCCCCGAGGGCCGCGAGCAGCGCCTGCGGCAGCGCCTCCAGGACCAGCAGACGTCGTCCCTGGGCCGGTGTCAGGCCCATCGTGCGCAGTCTGGCCAGGAGTTGGGTGCGTTGCGGGGCGGCCTGGAGGAGGGACAGGAGCAGGGCGAGCAGGGCGAAGCCGGCACCGGCCACGACAGCGGCGGTGTAGAGGCGCTCCGCGCCCTGCTGGAGGGGCGAGTCGGCCAGCTCGGCGCGTGCGGCGGAGCGCAGGGTCAGCCGGGTGGGCAGCGACGGTGGGGTGTGGGTGCGGACGGCGGTGCGCAGTGCGCCGGCGTCGAGGGCGTGGCCGGACAGCAGCAGGAGGGAGGGGCCGTTGGCGGGATCGGCGTAGGTGTCCGGGTGCAGCCGGGCCACGCTCCGGGAGTTGAGGAGGACGAAGTCGCCGCCGGGCTGCGCGGGCGTGTCGCCGCGGACGACCTGTGGACGGATCACCAGCTGGCCGAACTCCGGCTGCAGGGCCATCGGTGCGCGCCCGAAACGGGTCACGAAGCTGGGCGAGACCAGCGCGGGCAGCGGCCGGTCGCCGCCGGGGTCGGCCAGTTCCCGCGCGTTGAACGCGCCCAGGCCGGTGGCGCGGGCGAGCCGGGCGTAGGCCTCGGCGTCGGCGATGACCAGATAGAGCGGCGGACCGCTGTCGTCGGCGGCCTGGATGCTGATCCGTACCGGTACGGCGTCCGCGACGCCCGGCACCTTGCCGACCGCGCGGCGCAGCGCCTCGGGGAGGGCACGGCCGGCGGAGATCCGGGCCTCGGCGCCGACCGCGGTCAGCGCCGCGTGATCGCGTGCGGTGGCGACCCCGGCGAGCACCGAGCCCCCGAAGGAGGCCGTGGTCAGCGCCACCACCAGGGCCAGCAGCGGCAGTCCGGCGGTGGCCGGGGCGCGGCCCGCGCGGGCCAGCGCAAGGAACCCGGTCAGCCCGGTGGTCCGGGCGGCGGGGCGGGCGGCCAGCCGCAGCGGGAGGGGATAGAGCCGTATCAGGAGCAGGGCGGCGATGGCCGCGATCAGTACGGGGGCCGCGCTGACCAGGGCGTCCACCCCGCCGGCCGCCGTACTCCGGCGGCGCAGGGCGAGTACCGCGCCCACCGCCAGTACCAGCACGGTCAGTTCGGCGACCGTACGGCGCCGGGAGGGGCGGGCCCGGACCAGGTCGGTCCGCTCGGCGGGGCGGGGCCGGCGGTGGGCGACGGCGGCCCGCAGCGGCAGGGCGAGCGTGCCCAGCAGTCCGGTCGCGGCCGCCGCCAGCAGCGAGGGCAGCACCCGCTCACCGGGCACCAGCAGCGCCAGACCGCCGCCGGCCGCGGCCGCGGGCAGCGCCACCGCCGCGGTCTCCGCCGCCAGGTGCCCGGTCAGCCCGGCAAGCGAGGCGCCGCGGGCCCGCAGCAGGGCCAGTTCGGCGTGCCGACGGGCCGCGGCCAGTGAGGCGGTCATCAGCAGCACCACCGATGCCACGGTGCCGATTCCGCACGCGGCCACCGCGATGACCGGCGCGATCGCCGCCCGGGTCCGTGCGAAGGAGTCCAGCAGACCGTCCACCGGGCTGTCGGCCAGCGCGCCGGCGCCCGCGACCGTGCGCAACCGGGCGAGGGCCGCGCCGTGTTCGAGGGAGACCACCCGGTCCCGCAGCAGCGGGGCGTCCCGGGCGGTCAGCGCGCCGGGGTCGAGGGGGTAGCGCCAGAACTTCTCCGGCTCGCCGGCGGCCGGCAGCGCCGGTCCGTCCCGCGGCGACAGCAGCAGACCGGCCCGCCAGTACCGCTGCGGTGGCGGGCCCGGTGACACATCCTGGCGGGCGGTGGCCATCAGCGGGTCCACCGTCCAGTACGCGCCCCGCGGGGCCCGCGGGGCGAGCAGCCCGCAGATCCGTACCGTCAGGCCGTCCAGATGGAGCCGGCTGCCGAGGTGCAGCCGGAGGGTCCGGGCGGTGGCGACGGTGACCGCCGCCTGCCGGTCCAGACCGGAGGCCGCGTACAGGGAGAAGAGGGGGGCGAGACCGTCCGGCCGGGGCAGCCAGGAGTCCCGCGCGGCCGGGGCCTTGGTGGTGCGGACGCCGTGGACGGCGTCGCCCCCGGCGATCCGCAGCGGGGCGGCGAACTGCCCCCGGATCGCCCGGTCCTGGCGCGCGAGCTCCGGCCCGGCGTAGGCGGCCGCGGGGTCGCCGCCGGTCAGGTCCGCGCGCGAGACGGTGATCTCCACCGTCCGCTGGGCGGGCGGCACCGAGCCGAGCGCATGGCGCACCCCCTGGGTCTCGTACGCCTCCACCCCGCGCGGGAACGCCGCCGCCAGGAAGGCCGTGACCAGCACCAGCGCGCCCAGCGCCAGTGCCGCCGCGCGCGTGGCACGCAGCCGGGCGCGCAGCCAGTCCGTCCGGGTCAGGGATTTCACCGGCGCTCACCTCCTCCGGCGGGGTCCATGGCGTGCCGGGTCATGGCCGTGCTCCTTGGCCGCGCAGGGCCCGCACCGGGTCGCCGGGGCGCAGTCCGAGGGCCGCGACGACCAGCAGCGGCACCGCCGCGACCGCCGCCAGCAGCGCCACCACCGGGCCGGCCGGCAGCTCCACCAGCACCGGCGGCCGCGGTCGGCCCGCCTGCTCGGTGAGCACGACCAGCGGCACGACCGCCCGGGTCAGCGCCGTGCCCAGCGCCGCACCGACGCCCAGGGCCAGCGCGATCAGCACGCCCTGTTCGGCGGCGATCATCCGGGCCGGCTGCCCGCGCGGCGCCCCCAGGGCACGCAACACCGCGAATTCCCTGGTCCGTTCGCGGACCGAGGCGGCGGCACCGACCCCGAAGCCGACCGCCGCCAGCGCGACGGCGGCCACGGCGGCCGCTCCCAGCGCGGTCTGCGGCCCGAGCCCCAGCGGATCGTCGTGCAGCTGTCCGGCGATCTCGTCGCGGACCAGGACCTGGTCCGGGTCGGTGTCCGGGCGGGCCCGCAGCGCCTCGACGACCCGGCCCGTCGCGCCCGGCGCGGGGCGCAACCACCACTCGGCGGGGGTCAGCGGCGGGGCGCCGCGGTCGGACAGCGCCTCGTTGACGGCGCCGAGGTCGACCAGCAGTCCGCCGGTGGCCGGTGCGTCCGCCGGTCCCGGCAGCGCGCGGACCGCCCGGACGATCCGGGCCTTCAGCGACTGTCCGTTGACCGGTATCTCGACGACGGAGCCGGCAGTCGATCCGCTGGCGCGCAGAAACGCCTCGGTGGCGACGGCGGCGAGCGGTGGCCGCGCGGCGTGCGCGGCGGTGATCCGCACCGTCGTCACCGACGCACCGTACGGATCAAGCCGGGCGCCGGTGTCATAGGTCTGGGACAGCAGTCCGCCGCGCGGGACCTCGGCCCGGCCCGCCTTGGGGCCGAACGCCTGGCCCACGGAGGTGCTGGTATCGGTGATCTTCGGCTGCCAGCGGAGCGCGGCGGGGGCGGCGAGGGGCCGGGGCGGGCCGTCGCCGGCGGTGGTCTCGGCGGCGGTGACGGTGAGCTGCTGCCGGTGCGCGACCGGCGGCTGGTCCAGGCCGGCGACCAGGCCGGTCAGCCGCAGCGGAGCGGCCGGGCGGCCCGCCGGGGCGCCGGCCGCGGCGGCGAGGTCCGCGGTGAGGGGGTGCGGCCGGCCGTCGGCCGCGAGCGAGCCGAGCGGGAGGGCGTACGGGACGCCGTGGCCGTCGGTGAGGAGGGCGGAGAGGGTCGCGGGCACCGGGCCGGTGTCCTGCGGTTCCGTGTCCGTGTCGGGCATCGGCGGCCGCTGGGAGGGCGGCAGCGTCCGCAGCGAGCGCAGGGTCGCGGTCAGTCGTAACCGGTCGGTGTGCGGGGGCAGTTCCATGCCCGCCGGGGGCCCGTCGTGCGGTGCCACCGCGCGCAGCAGCCGGTCCGCCGCCGCGCCCGCCGGGTCGCCCGCGGCGCCGCCCACCAGATCGCCGCGCAGCAGCAGCGCCCCCGCCGAGCTGCCCCGAGCTGACCACTTCGTTCGAGCAGGGGAGGCCCCAACGGTGTCCAGGGCGAGCAGCGAGGAGTTCTTGCCGTCCGGCAGATCGAGCCCCGTCAGGGCGGCGGGCAGCGCCGCGGCCACCCCGGGCACGTCCGCGTACGCCCCGCCCTGGCCCCACTGCGGGGTCCGGCTCGCCAGGACGCGCACCGGTGCGGCCGCACGGAAGTCGGCCTGGTCGTCCTGCGAACGGTCCCAGGACGCGCCCTGGCCGATCGCCAGCATGCCCAGGGCGGTGGCCAGCACCAGCAGCAGCACGGGGCCGGCGGCGCGCTGCGGGCGGCGGCTGAGCTGCCAGCCGGCCAGCGCCGCGGCGAGCCCCCGCCCGCGGGCCGCGCCCCGCTCGGCGAGCCGCGCGGCGAGCGGCAGCAGCCGCAACGTCAGCACCGTCCCCGCGAGCAGCGCCAGCGCCGGGGCGGCCACCAGCACCGGATCGATACCGAGTTGGCCGGTGGTGTCCCCGGTCAGCACCCCGCTGCCCGCACCGTCACCCGCCGTCTGCCGCTGGAGCTGCCAGAAGGCGACGCCGGCGATCACCAGCAGCCCGAGGTCCGCGCCCGTCCTTCCCCACGCTTTCCACTCCGTTCGCGCCGGGGCGACCCCCGTTGCACCGGGCAGCGCCCGCGCCCGCCGGGTGTGCGGAGCGGCAGGGCCGGTGCGCAGCAGCGCCGGTGCGGCGACCGCGAGGGCACAGCCCAGCGCCACGGCGCCGCCGGTCAGCCAGGTCGCGCCGGTGAGCCCGGTGTCCAGCGGCAGCCCGATGCGGGCCGACGGGCCGTGGCCGGCCAGCAGATGCAGCAGTGGGCCGGTCAGCGGCGGCGCGCCGAGGGCGGCCGGCGCGGCCAGCAGCAGCGACTCGGCCAGGGCCAGCCCCGCGATCCGCCGCCGGGACCCGCCCCGGGCCCGCAACAGCGCCGTCTCGCCGGCCCGTTCGGTGCTCAGCATCCGGGCGACCAGCAGCAGGGCACAGCCGGCCAGCAGGATCAGCTGCAGTGCGACGATCAGGATCGTCGAGCGGTTGACCAGCAGCGCCCGCTGCAACTGCCCCAGCGCGTCGGGAAGACCGGTGGTGGCGGCAGCCTGGCCCGCGAACGCCGGATCGGCCATCAGCGCCTTGGGCGCGGCAGTTGCGGCGGCGCTCAGCGCGGTCAGCCGGTCCGCGGTCAGCGGGCGGAAGTCGGCGGTGGCGAGCCAGCCCACCGAGTCCTGGGCCACCCCGCCGCCCCGGGCCGCCCCGCCGCGGAACGCCGCAGGATCGGTGTACAGCGGCCCGTAGGTGGTGAATCCGAGGGTGCGCACCCCACGCCCGCCGAGGTCGTCGAGCTTCCAGTACGGGTCGGCGCGGTCGGTGGGCCGGTAGACGCCGGTGACCTCGACCGTCATAGAGGCGGAGCCGGACAGCCGGTTGTCGAGGGTGAGTCGCCGGCCGGGCGCGATCCCCAGCCGGGCGGCCGCGGCGGCCGGCATCGCGACCGGCAGCGGCCCGCGCCGGACCGCTGTGGGCCAGTGGCCGGCGGTGAGGGTGAGCCGGGAGCGGTCCAGGGCGGCGAGCTGGGTGAGATCGGGCTCGTCCTTGGGCGCGCGGGGCGACCGGAGCGTACGGGGCAGGGCGTACGGCCCGGAGCGGATCAGCGTACGGACCGTGAACGGCAGCCCGTCGAAGGCCCGCCGGGCGCCCCGGGCGACCGCCCGGTCCGCCGCCTGCCTTTGTGCGGCGGGAAGTTGGGCCTTCACCTGGAGTGCGGCGGCCGGCGCGGCGCGGGTCCGCAGGGCCTGGCGCAGCCCCGCGTCCCCGATCGCGCCGGTGAAGGCGGTCAGCGTCGCGAGCACCGTGGTGGTGAGCAGCACCGACAGCAGGGCGGCGGTCAGCAGGAGACGGTGCGCCCGCACCCGTAGAAAGACGAAGACAAAGCCGGACACGGACCCCCCTTGCCGCGCTCAGCACCAAACAGATGAACGAATGGTGGCAGACGAGGGGGGTGGGCGGAGTGGGCTGTGGACGGTCTTGACCGGATCATGACGGCCGTGGCCGGGCGCCGACCGGTGTGAGGTGCTTCTCAGTCCGCGGAGTTGATCATCGTGGCGGCCGCGTACGTGAGGTAGTTCCACAGCTGCGTCTCGTGGGCCTCGGACAGGCCGAGGGAGTCCACCGCCTCGCGCATGTGCCGCAGCCAGGCGTCGTGGGCGGCCCGGTCGACGGTGAACGGGGCGTGCCGCATCCGCAGCCGCGGGTGCCCGCGGCCGTCGCTGTACGTACGAGGGCCGCCCCAGTACTGCATGAGGAACAGCGCGAGCCGTTCCTCGGCCGGGCCCAGGTCCTCCTCCGGGTACATCGGCCGCAGCAGCGGGTCCTCGGCGACTCCCTGGTAGAAGCGGTGCACCAGGCGCCGGAAGGTCTCCTCGCCACCGACCTGTTCGTAGAAGGTCTGCTCCTCAAGCGTGCCGCGTGGAATCTTGTTCACCCGTCCATGGTGGCAGACACCGCGACCGAGGACTCCGGTCGTAGGACCGAAGCGGTTGCCACGGGTCCGGAAATGCCGCCGGGGCGTGATCGGTTGATCACGCCCCGGGGTCGCCGGTTCGGAAGGCGGTGGCTCAGCCGCGGCGCACGGTCAGCGTCGTCCACGCGCCGACATGCACCCGGTCACCCTCATGGAGCGGAACCGGGACATAGGGCTGGATCGGGTCCTCGGCGAGGTTGATCGTCGTGCCGTTGGTGGAGTTCTGGTCCACCACCGCCCAGCTGCCGTCCTGCTGCTGGACGAGCAGCGCATGCTGGTGCGAGACGCCCGGGTCCTCCGGAGTGCTGCCCAGATCGATGTCGGGGGCCTCGCCGGTGCTGTTCCGGCGGCGGCCGATCGCGATCTGGCCGTTGGCGAGCGGCAGCACCTGCTCGGGGGAGTACGCGGGCAGATTGAGGCCCGCCGCCTCCGGGCCGCTGCGGCCCATCATCGCCATGAAGTACTCGCGGTCCGGCGCGATCGCCACCACCCAGCCGTTCCCGACGACCGGCTGCGGACCCTGCGGCGGCGCCGCGGGACCCTGGCCGGTGCCGGGGCCGCCCTGCCACTGCTGGTCCGGTCCGGGCTGCTGCGGCGGCATCTGCTGCTGCTCGTACGGCGGCGGCTGCTGCTCGTAGTGGCCCTGCTCCTGCGGCGGGAACGGCGCCGGCGGCTGCTGCTCGAACGGGGCCTGCGGGCCCGGACCGGGCGGTGCGGGCGCCATCGGCGGCGGCGCGGCCTGGGCGCTCGGCGGGTTCAGCGTCCAGTCGTCGCCGCCCTGCTGCTGCGGTGGGGGGCCGGGCTGACCGGCCGGGCCGGGGCCGGGCATCCCGGGCGGCGGGCCGGGCTGTCCGGGGTAGCCGCCGAGTCCGGGCTGGTCAGGGAAGCCGCCGGGGCTGGGCTGGCCGGGGAAGTCGCCGGGGCCGGGCTGACCGGGGCCGCCCTGCGGCATGCCCTGCTGCTGCGGGGGCTGGGGCTGCTGGTGCTGCGGCGGCGGGAAGCCGTAGCCGTCCTGGGGGCCGGGTGCGGGCGGCGGGAA
>NZ_SDIF01000198.1 GCF_004122735.1 Streptomyces sioyaensis
CCCCCCACCCACCGAGGAGTGCCCGTGTTCACCACCCGCCCGACCCTCCAGGGCACCTTCGGGATGGTTTCCAGTACGCACTGGCTGGCCACCCAGTCCGCGATGGCTGTGCTGGAGGACGGCGGCAACGCCTTTGACGCGGCGGTGGCCGCGGGGTTCGTGCTGCATGTCGTGGAGCCGCATCTGAACGGGCCGGCGGGCGAGGTGCCGATCATCCTGGCGCCGGCTGACGGGCCGGTGCGGGTGCTGTGCGGCCAGGGCCCGGCGCCGGCCGGTGCGAGCGTGGCGCACTACACCTCCCTCGGCCTCGACCGGGTGCCCGGCACCGGGCCGCTCGCCGCCGCGGTTCCCGGTGCCTTCGACGCCTGGATGCTGTTGCTGCGCGACCACGGCAGCAAGTCCCTCGCCGAGGTGCTGCGGTACGCCGTCGGGTACGCGGAACACGGCCATCCCGCCGTGGAGCGGATCGGCGAGGCCGTCGAGACGGTTCGTGCGCTCTTCGAGACGGAGTGGACCTCCTCCGCCGAGCTCTACCTTCCGGGCGGCAGGTCCGTCGCCCCCGGCGGACTGCTCAGGAACCGTCCGCTGGCGGCCACCTGGCGCCGGCTGATCGCGGAGGCGGAGGCGGAGGCGGCGTCGGCCGGCCGTGAGGCGCAGCTCGACGCCGCCCGCCGCATCTGGCGCGAGGGGTTCATCGGTGAGGCGCTCGCCGGCTTCGCGGCCCGCCCGGCCATGGACACCTCCGGCGAACGCCATGCGGGCACCCTCACCGGCGACGACCTGGCCGCCTTCTCCGCCACGTATGAAGCACCGGTCACCCACGACTGGAACGGCTGGACCGTCGCCAAGGCGGGCGGTTGGTCCCAGGGGCCCGTCTTCCTCCAGCAACTCGCCCTGCTTCCACGGGAGTTGCCTGCGTACGGTAGCCCCGAGTACGTCCATCTGCTCATCGAGGGCAGCAAGTTGGCGATGGCCGACCGCGAGGCCTGGTACGGCGACGCCCAGGAGGTGCCGCTCGACACCCTCCTCAGTGACGACTACAACGCGGCCCGCCGGGCCCTCGTCGGCGCGCACGCCTCGTACGAGCTGCGGCCCGGCAGCCCGGACGGCCGTACCCCGCGGCTGAGCGAGCACGCGCGGGCGGCCGCGGCGGGTGCGGACGGCTTCGGTGCGGCGGGCGGCGCCGGCAGCGGAGCGGGCGAGCCGACCGTCGGGGGCGGCGGGCTCGGCGGGCCGACCACGGCCGCCGCGCCCGGCAGGGTGCCCGCGGATGTCGCCCCGGTCGCCCCGGAGACCGACCGGAACGGCGGTGTGCGAGGCGACCGCCATCTCGACATCGACCGGAACGGCGGCGTGCGCGGCGACACCTGCCATATCGATGTCGTCGACCGCTGGGGCAACCTCGTCTCCGCCACCCCGTCCGGCGGCTGGCTGCAGTCCAATCCCGTCGTCCCGGGGCTCGGCTTCCCGCTCGGCACCCGGCTGCAGATGGCCTGGCTGGAGGAGGGCCTGCCGAATTCCCTCACCCCGGGGCGCCGCCCCCGCACCACCCTCACCCCGTCCCTGGCGCTGCGCGACGGGGTCCCGGTGATGGCCTTCGGGACGCCCGGCGGGGATCAGCAGGACCAGTGGCAGGTCCACTTCTTCCTGGCCGTGGCGCTGCGCGGGGCGGTCCGCGGCGGGCTCGATCTGCAGGGCGCCATCGACGCCCCGAACTGGCACCAGGACTCCTTCCCCGGGTCCTTCTTCCCCCGCGGGATGCGGCCGGGGAGCGTGACCGTGGAGTCCCGGATCGGCCGGCGGACCATCGACGAGCTGCGGCGGCGTGGGCACCGGGTCACGGTGGGTGACGACTGGTCCGAGGGGCGGCTGTGTGCCGTGGCCCGGGATCCGGAGAGTGGTGTGCTGTCCGCGGCGGCGAATCCCCGGGGGATGCAGGGGTACGCGGCCGGGCGCTGATGCAGCCGGTGTGGGGTGCGGCCGGTGCGGAGCCGCGGCGAGCCCTGGGAGCCGGTTCCCCGCCGTGCCCTCCGCGGCATCCCGAGTTCACCTGGAGTCCAGCCGCCGTGTCAGTGGCTCGTGGTTCGATGGATGCATGATCGAAGCACTTCGTACCCACCAAGCGGGAGATCCCACGGATATCACCCATGCTGTTGCCATGACCTCTTCGCCTGACCTGTCGGGGCTGGACCTCGCCGCCGTCGAGGCCGCCGTCCGCCGGGCCGCGGCCGAGGAGATCATGCCGCGCTTCCGGCAGCTCGCCGCCGAGGACATCGTCGAGAAGAACGGCCCGCACGACCTCGTCACGGTCGCCGACCGGCGCGCCGAGGAGCAGCTCACCGTCGCCCTGACGGACCTGCTGCCCGGCTCCCGGGTGGTCGGCGAGGAGGCGGTGCACGCCGATCCCACCGTGCTCGACGCGCTGCACGGCGACGCCCCCGTCTGGATCGTCGACCCGGTCGACGGCACCCGCCAGTTCGTGCACGGCGACCCCGGCTTCGCCACGCTCGTCGCGCTCGCCCACCGCGGTGAGCTGCTGGCGTCGTGGACGTACGCCCCCGCGCTCGGCCTGCTGGCCGTCGCCCGCCGCGGCGCCGGCGCCCAGCTCAACGGCGCACCGCTGCACACCGGCAGCCCGGAGCCCGGCGCCGTCCTCAATGTGGCCACCTCCCACTACGACTTCACCGATGACGACCAGAAGCGGGTGCTCGCCGCTCTGGACACCGCCGGCGTCGCGCCGCGGCCCTGTGGCTCGGCGGGTCTGGAGTATCTGCACATAGCCCGCGGCGAGCTCGACGCCATCGCCTTCAGCTGGGAGAACGCCTGGGATCACGCGGCCGGGCTGCTGCTGGTCCAGGAGGCGGGCGGCGCGAGCGGCACGGTCGCCGGGCAGCCGTTCCGGATCGAGGGCGGCAATGCGCTGCCCTTCACCGCGGCGCGGGACGCCGAAACGGCGCGGCGTATCCTCGAACTGCTGGCGGCCGCCAACTGATCCTCACCGACGAGGGTCGGACGTGAGGGGAGTGGCGTAGGTGCCGAGGATGCTCGATGCCGTGGTGATCGGGGCGGGACCCAACGGCCTGACGGCGGCGGTCGAACTCGCCCGCCGGGGCATGTCCGTGGAGGTCTTCGAGGCCTGCGACACCATCGGCGGCGGTGCCCGCACCGAGGAGCTGACCCTCCCCGGTTTCCGCCACGACCCCTGCTCGGCGGTGCACCCCACGGGCGCCGGCTCACCCGCGTTCGCCACGATGCCGCTGGCGCGCCACGGCCTGGAATGGCTGCACCCCGAGCTCCCCATGGCCCATCCGTTCCCGGACGGCACGGCAGCCGTGCTCGCCCACTGCGTCGGTGAGACCGCCATGTCCTTCGGACCGCGCGACGCCGGCACGTACCGCAGGCTCGTCGCGCCCTTCGTCGGCAAGTGGGAGGCGATGGCCCGCGACTTCCTGCGCACCCAGTGGCTCGGCCTGCCCCAGGACCCGCTGACCTACGCCCGCTTCGGCCTGGTCGCGATGCAGCCGGTCACCCTGCTCAACCGCCGCTTCCAGGACGAGAAGGCCCGCGCGCTGCTGGCCGGGCTCGGCGCGCACGCCAACGCCCCGCTCGGCGGCTTCGGGACCTCCGGCATGGCCCTGATGTTCGCGCTCGCCGCGCACGCCCACGGCTGGCCGGTGGCCCGCGGCGGCTCCCAGGCCATCTCCGACGCCCTCGCCGGGCTGCTGCGCGCCCACGGCGGCGCGGTGCACACCGACTTCGAGGTCAAGCGGCTGGACGACCTGCCGCCGGCCCGGGCGTATGTCTTCGACACCTCACCGACCGCGCTCGCCCGGATCGCCGGCCTGGGCAACGCCTACCGCGACGTGAAGTACGGCCCCAGCGTCTTCAAGGTCGATTACGCACTGTCCGGCCCGGTGCCGTGGACGGCCGAGGACGCCCGCCGCGCCGGCACCGTCCACATCGGCCCCACCAGCGACGACATCGGCGCCGCGCTGAACGCCGCCACCTACGGCCGCGACCCGTCCCGCCCCTTCCTGATCACCGCTCAGCCCAGCCTGATCGACCCCACCCGCGCCCCCGAGGGCAAGCACACGTTCTGGGCGTACGGCCATGTCCCCAACGGCTGGGAGGGCGACGCCACCGAGGCCGTCGAGCGGCAGATCGAGCGGTTCGCGCCCGGCTTCCGCGACCTGGTCCTGGCCCGCGCGGTGGCCGGCCCGCCGCAACTCGCCGTCCGTAACGCCAATTACGTGGGCGGCGACACCGCCACCGGCTCCGCGGCCGGCCTGCGGCTGCTCATCCGCCCCAAGCTCGCCCGCGTCCCGTACGAGACCGCCCACCCCGCCGTCTACCTCTGCTCGCAGGCCACCCCGCCCGGTCCCGGCGTGCACGGCATGTCCGGCCACTACGCCGCCAAGGCGGTCTGGCGGCGGCTGCGCGGGTACCGCCGCTGACCGGCCGACACACGGTGGCCCGACGCGCAGCGGGTACCGCCGTTGACCGGCCGACACACGGGGTGGCTCGACGCACAGTGGACACCGTCGTTGACCGGCCGACGCACAGTGGACACCCGCCGCTGACCGGGCCGCGCAACCGCCCGCCCACCGCGGACACGCCGTAGGGTCGGAGACCATGAGCACCTCCGGCACCTCTCTCACCCTCGTCCAGGGCGACATCACCGAGCAGTCCGTGGACGCCGTGGTCAATGCCGCCAACTCCTCGCTCCTCGGGGGCGGGGGAGTGGACGGCGCGATCCACCGGCGCGGCGGACCCGAGATCCTCGCCGAGTGCCGCGCCCTGCGCGACGGCCACTACGGCGGCGGGCTGCCCACCGGCCAGGCCGTCGCCACCACCGCCGGCCGGCTGCCCGCCCGCTGGGTCGTCCACACCGTCGGGCCGGTGTACGCGAAGAGCGAGAACCGCGGCGACCTGCTCGCCTCCTGCTATCGCGAATCCCTGCGGGTGGCCGGCGAACTGGGCGCGCGGACGGTCGCCTTCCCGGCCATCTCCACCGGCATCTACGGCTGGCCGCTCGCCGACGGCGCCCGCACCGCCGTCGCCACCGTCCGCGCCGCGGTCGACGCGGCCCCCGATGCCTTCGACGAGATCCGCTTCGTCGTGTTCGACGACCCGGCGCGGGAGGCGTACGAGGCGGCCCTGGCCGAGACCGGCGGCTGAGGCCCCGCAGCGCAGGGGAGGACCCCGCAGCGCAGGGGCCGGGGCCTGCAGGGCTCCCCGCGCAGGCGGCGCGGGACGGCGAGCGACCCGCGCCGACCCAGGCGACCCGCGCCGACCCGGGCGACCCGCGCCGTCCCAGTCCGCCCCGCGCCGTCCCAGGTGGTCCGACGTCGATGTCGGATTCTCGCCAGCCGGAGCGCGTCGGCTGGGGAATCCTTGAGGGCATGCACACCGACACCGAGCGCTGCGTGCGCGCCGTGCAGTCCAAGGACGCCCGCTTCGACGGCTGGTTCTACACGGCGGTGCTGACCACCCGTATCTACTGCCGGCCCAGCTGTCCGGTGGTGCCGCCCAAGCCGGAGAACATGCGCTTCTACCCGAGCGCGGCCGCCGCCCAGCAGGCCGGATTCCGGGCCTGTAAGCGGTGCCGGCCGGACGCCAGCCCGGGGTCCCCGGAGTGGAACGAGCGGGCCGACCTGGTCGCCCGCGCCATGCGGCTGATCGCCGACGGCATCGTCGACCGCGAGGGCGTCCCCGGGCTCGCGGCCCGCCTCGGCTACAGCACCCGGCAGATCGAACGGCAGCTGCTCGCCGAGCTGGGGGCCGGACCGCTGGCCCTCGCCCGCGCCCAGCGCGCGCAGACCGCCCGGCTGCTGGTGGAGACCACCGCACTGCCGATGGCCGAGGTCGCCTTCGCCGCCGGGTTCGCCAGCATCCGCACCTTCAACGAGACGGTGCGGGAGGTCTTCGCACTGGCCCCGACGGAGCTGCGGCACCGCGCGCGGCCCGGCCCCCGTACGGCGACGCCCGGCCTCCGTACGGCGACGCCAGGCCCCCGTACGGCGGCGCCCGGCACGCTGGCGCTGCGGCTGCCCTTCCGGCAGCCGCTGAACCCCGACAACCTCTTCGGGCACCTCGCCGCCACCGCGGTCCCCGGCGTCGAGGAGTGGCGGGACGGCGCCTACCGCCGGACCCTGCGCCTCCCCTACGGGCACGGCATCGTCGCCCTCGCGCCCCGCCCCGACCACATCGACTGCTGGCTGTCCCTGACCGATCTGCGGGATCTGGCCGGTGCCATCGCCCGCTGTCGCCGGATGCTGGACCTCGACGCGGACCCGGAGGCCGTCGACGGGCTGCTGCGCGAGGACCCGCGGCTGGCGCCGCTCATCGACAAGGCACCCGGCCGCCGGGTCCCGCGGACCGTCGACGCCGACGAGTTCGCCCTCCGCGCCGTCCTGGGCCAGCAGGTCTCCACCGCGGCGGCCCGCACCCACGCCGGGCGGCTGGTCCGTGCGCACGGTGAGCGGGTCGACGACCCGGGCGGCGGCCTCAGCCACCTCTTCCCGTCCCCCGCCGCGCTCGCCGGGCTGGACCCCGAGTCACTGGCGATGCCCCGCACCCGCCGGGCCACCCTCACCGGCGTCGTCGCCGCCCTCGGCTCCGGCGCGCTGCAACTGGGCGTCGGCAGCGACCGCGACGAGGCCCGCGCCCAACTCGCGACGCTGCCGGGCATCGGCCCCTGGACCGTCGAATGCATCGCCATGCGCGGGCTCGGCGACCCGGACGCCTTCACCCCGACCGACCTCGGACTGCGCCGCGCCGCCGCCGGCCTCGGCCTGCCGGCCACCCCCGCCGCCCTCGTCCGGCACGCCGCGCGCTGGCGCCCCTGGCGCGCCTACGCCGTCCAGTACCTCTGGGCGACCGACGACCACCCCATCAACCACCTCCCGACGCACTGAGCCCGCCACCTCCCGACGCACTGAGCCCGCCACCTCCCGACGCACTGAGCCCGCCACCTCCCGACGAACTGAGCCCACCACCGTCCGATGAACCGGGCCCATCGCCTTCCGACGAACTGAGCCCACCACCTCCCGATGAACCGGGCCCATCGCCTCCCGACGAACTGAGCCCGCCACCTCCCGACGAACTGAACCCATCACCGTCCGACGAACTGAGTCCATCGCCATGACCGTGCAGACCGCCGAGCCCGGCGCCCCCGTCACCCACACCGTCCTGGACGGCACCCCGGTGGGACCGCTCACCCTGGTCGCCGCCGGGACCGCCCTCACCGGCCTCTACATGACCGACCAGCGCCACCGCCCGCCGCAGGAGAGCTTCGGCGACCCGGCGGACCCCGGCGCACCGCCGTTCGCCGCGGCCATCGCCCAGCTCCGGGCCTATTTCCGCGGCGAGTTGACCACCTTCGACCTGCCGCTCACCCTGCGCGGCACACCCTTCCAGCGCCGCGTCTGGGCGGCGCTGCGCACCATCCCGTACGGCGAGACCCGCTCGTACGGGCAGCTCGCCGAAGCGCTCGGTGTCCCCACCGCGGCTCGCGCGGTCGGCCTGGCCAACGGGCGCAACCCGGTCGGCATCATCGTCCCCTGCCACCGCGTCGTCGGCGCCGACGGCAGCCTCACCGGCTACGGCGGCGGCCTCGACCGCAAGCGCCGGCTGCTCGCCTTCGAGCGGACGGATCAGGCCCTGTTCCCGGCCGGGGCATGCGGCTGACGGGCGCTCGCCGGGGGAGGAACCCGTGGGGGCGCCGAGAACGGCTACCCGTCAGATCCGACGGCCGACCCCTCGACTGCCCCCTCGACCGACCCCACGAC
>NZ_SDIF01000199.1 GCF_004122735.1 Streptomyces sioyaensis
GTCCCCGCGAACGCCGCCCCCGCCCCGGCCGCCGACCCCGGCTACACCGCGGAGATCGCCGACACCCGTGCGCAGATCCGCGCCGCACAGCGGCTGCGCCACCGGGTCTTCGCCGAGGAGATGGGCGCCACCCTGCACTCGCCGCTGGCCGGCCACGACATCGACGACGTCGATGCACTCGCCGATCACCTCGTCGTCACCCACACCGCCACCGGCGAGGTCGTCGGCACCTACCGCCTGCTGCCGCCCGGCCGCAGCCCGCGGCTGTACTCCGACGGCGAGTTCGACCTCGGCGCCCTGGAGGGGCTGCGCTCCTCCCTCATCGAGGCCGGCCGCTCCTGTGTGCACCCCGACCACCGCAACGGCGCCGTGATGACCCAGATGTGGGCCGCGCTCGCCCGCTACACCCTGCTCTCCGGCCACCGCTACCTCGCCGGCTGCGCCTCCGTCCCGCTCGCCGACGGCGGCACCGCCGCCGGCCACGCCTGGGAACTGGGCCGCACCCGCTACGCCGCCCCGTCCGGGCTCCAGGTCACCCCGCACCGCCCCTGGCACTCCACCACCCCGCTCCCCGGCCGCCCCAGCCTCGCCCAGCTGCCGCCGCTGCTCCGCGGCTATCTGCGCATCGGCGCCGTCATCTGCGGCGCACCCGCCCATGACCCCGAGTTCGACGTCGCCGACTTCTTCGTCGTGCTGGACATGGAACGGCTGGACGACCGCTACCGGCGCTACTTCCTGGGCGAGCAGCGGTGAACGGCCCCTGGGACGTCTCCTCCGACTGCACCCCGGACTGCGCCGCGCACGCCGTGCCGCGCGTCCCGGCGACGGTCGTCGCCCGCCGCGGCGCCGTGTTCGCCCACACCGTGCGGCGGGCGCTGACCGACGGCACGCGGCTGGCCGACCCGGTACGGCTACGGGGGCATGCCGCGGCGCTGCTCGACGCGCTCGGCATCCGTGTCGAGGGCGCCGCCGCGCTCACCGCCGGGGACGGCCCCGGCACCCTCGTCGTCGCCAACCACATCTCCTGGCTCGACATCCTCGCCCTGCTCGCCGTCGAACCGGTCACCCTGCTCGCCAAGCGCGAGGTCGGCGGCTGGCCGGTGGTCGGCGGGCTGGCCCGCCGGGCCGGTACGCACTTCATCGACCGGACGCATCCCCGGCGGCTGCCCGACTCCGTGCGCCAGGTGGCCGAACTGCTCCGCTCCGGGCGGTCGGTGGCGGTCTTCCCGCAGGCCACCACCTGGTGCACCACCGAACAGGGCGCCTTCCGCCGGGCGACCTTCCAGGCCGCGCTCGACGCGGGGGCGCCCGTCCGCCCGGTGACCCTCGACTACACCCAGCAGGGCCTGCCCAGCACGGTGGCCGCGTTCTGCGGCGAGGACACCTTCGCCGGCTCGCTGCGCCGGGTGCTCGCCGCCCGCGGTCTGACCATCCGCGTCACGGCACATGCGGCGTTGACGGCGGCCGACGGCGACCTGGACCGGCGGGAACTGGCGGCGCGGGCGGCGCGGGCGGTCCGCGGCGGCCAGCTGTCGCTGTCGCCGGCATCGGCAGCGGTGGCGGGAGCGGCGGTACGGCGGGCGTCCGCGGCGGCCGCACCGGCACTGTCCGCACCCGTCCCGTCCGCACCGGCCCCGTCCGTACCCGCCCCGGGCACGGCCGCATCGTCGCCGTCCCCACGCATCCCGTCCGCGCCGGCCCCCGTGCCGCCGCACTCCCCACTGCCGGATACGCCCCTGCGGGACACCCCGGCCCATGTTTGACCAACTCGACCAGCTCGACCAGCTCACCGAGCCGCTGCGGGGCATGGTCGGCTCGCCCTGGCTGTGGCTGATCATCCTGCTGGTGTCCGGCCTCGACGCCCTGCTGCCGTTCATGCCGAGCGAGACCACCGTCGTCCTGGTCGCCGTGCTCATCGGCCCCGATCTGCCGCTGCTCGCCCTGCTGGCGGGCGTCGCGGCGACCGGGGCACTGGCCGGTGACTGTCTGGGCTATGCGGTGGGACGGTACGCGGGCCCGCGCGCGATCGCCCGGCTGTTGCGCGGCGAACGCGGCCGGGCCCGGCACACCAGGGCCCGCGCCATGGTCGAACGGCACGCCGCCCTGCTCGTGATCGCGGGCCGCTTCGTGCCCGGCGGCCGGGTGGTCGCCACGCTGTCCACCGGCAGTGTCCGCTTTCCGCTGCGCCGCTTCGTCCTGCTGGACGCGGCGGGCGCAGGCATCTGGGCGCTGTGCAGCGCGGCGCTCGGCGGCTTCGGCGGTACGGCGCTCACCGATTCCCCGGCCGCGGGCATGCTGCTGGCCTCCGGGGCCGGACTCGTGGTGGCGGGCTGTGTGGGATACCTGCACCGGCGGGGCCTACCGGGCGTACCGGAGGAGCACCCGCGGCGCACGCCGAAGCGGCGCGGCCGGCGCGGGGGAGCGGCACCCGGCCGGGCGGGGGAGCGGATCCCCGCCCGGCCGCACCCCCGGCAGGAGGAGCCGAAGGGCGTGTGACCCCGGGCTCAGACGCCCGGCACGTACTTGTAGCCCACCCGCCGCACCGTCACGATCGACGACCGGTGCGCGGCGCCCAACTTGCGGCGCAGCCGGGCGACATGGACATCGACGGTCCGGCCGTCGCCGACATGCCCGTAGCCCCACACCGTGGTCACCAGCTGGTCGCGGGTGTGCACCCGGTGCGGATGCGCCACCAGGTGGGCCAGCAACTCGAATTCGAGGTACGTCAGATCCAGCGGGCGGCCCTGGACCTGTGCGGTGCGCCGCTCGGGGTCGATCCGCACGATCTCGTCGCCGGTCGGCGCGGTGGGCGTGGTCGGCCCGGTGGGCCCGGGTGCGGTCGGTCCCGGTGCGGCGGCCGGCTGTGGGGCGGCCGCCTGCTCGGCCGGTACGAGCACCAGATAGCCGACCATCGGTGGCTGCCCGGGCAGGGCGGGCAGGCTGTGCTGGGGCGCCGGAAGCCAGGTGGCGCCGGAGGTCAGCAGCTCGGCGACCGAGGGCGCGCTGTGGCGCGGCGCGCCGGCGCCCGGGGCGGTGGCGGGCGACGGGAGGGCCTCGTCGGGGGCCACGGCGCGCAGCCGCTGGCGGTGGGCGTGCGGGGCGGGAGCGGCGGCGGTCGGGGAAGGGGCGGTCAGGGTACGGACGTTCGTCATCACGGTCAGCTTTCGCGCGGAGGGGCGTCGGGGGACGTCGTGCGCGCGGGCAAGGCGTGCGGCGCCGGTCAGCGGCGTCGGTGAGAGAGGTGCGGGCCCGCGCTCAGTGCGCGTGGCAACACAGAAGGTCGAAGGCGTGCGCCTGCCGGGACGGCCAGAACGGCTCAAGGTCGCTGCGACCCGTCGCGGTGTCATTGAGGCTGGCCATGGCCCCATTGAACCAGACGGCCGGTGTTCTGTCCCCGATGCGGCCCGCGGTGTGACGCGAATCCGCCGCGCCGCGGCCGCACCGGCACCGGGGAAGAACCGGCCCCGACTCGGCAGCCGCACACACCGGAGTTGGCGGACCGGCGGGGCCCGGGGGAGCCGACGGCCCCTGGCCGGAATCCGTTACGCGGTGCCGCACCGTACGCGCGCCGCCCTCGCACGGGTGCCGCACCGCTACGCGGCGCCGGGGGGTTCACTCACCGGGCCCCGGCTCCTATCCGTTATTTGTATGCCCGGCCTTTCGCCGTACCCCTGGCTCTCCGCCGTATCCCCGCCCCACACATCACCCCGAGCGCCGTCGCCGTCAGATGCCCGGCATCGGTGAACGTCCGTGCCGGGCGCAGCACGGGCCAGGTGCCCAGCGCCAGCAGTCCGGCCGTCGCGGTGGTCCGCGCGCGGCGGTGCGGGACGGCCGCGGCCAGGGCGCCGAGCGTGGCATGGAAGCCGTAGCTCGTCCCGACGTCGACGGCGCGTGCGGTCGCGTCCGGCGGATCCGTGCGCACCCGGCCGCGCAGGCCCGCGTACACCAGCAGAGAGGCGCCGGTGTGGCCGGCCGCGAACACCCCTGCCGCGCGCCGGGTGCCCCAGCGCGCCTCGGCCGTACCGAGGACGGCGAGCAGCGCGGCGGCGTACGGGAGCGGCATCGGCTGCTCGACGAAGGCGGCGCTGGTGGCCAGCGTCCGCCACCGGCCGGCCCGCAGATTGACGACATTGGTGGAGTGGGCGCGCAGCAGCTCCGTGCACCGCCGGGCGGGCAGCCGCGCGGCGGCATACGCACCGAGCTGGACGGCGCCGACGTAGAGCGGCGTGAGCCAGGGCACGGCGGCGGCCGGCCGGATACGCGAGTCGGCACCCGGCAGTACGCCCCGGCGCAGGAACCGGGAGGCGGCCTTCGGCATCTCAGGCTCCCGTCGGCAGCCGCTTGCGCCAGTCCAGCGGGGTGACCTCGATGACGCGGTCCGGGTCGCCGTCCCACTCCACCGGCAGTCCCGCAGCCGTGAGCGCCGCCGCCACCGTCCGCCCGACCTCGGCGCGCGCCTCGTCGGCCGCCTCCCCGGTGTCCGCGTACGCGCCGTAGCGGACCGAGAGCCCATACCCGTCCGCGGCGGCCTCGGTGTCCTGGTAGTGGAAGAAGACGAATCCCCGGTCGCCCTCGGCGCGTTCGGCCGCTATCTCGCCGAGCGCGCAGTTGCTGCAACAGGTGAAGTGCATCCGGGCGGTCAGCCCCTGGGTGTCCAGCTCGGCGAAGGCCCGCGTGACCCGGTCGGCACCGGTCACCTCGGGCCATCGCTCCTGCTCGGCGAGCTGTTCCTCCCACAGGCCCGCCACGATCCGCCGCGCCTCGTCGAGGGTGACCGGGGAGTCCTCCGGATCGAGGACGTCACACACGCTCTGCGCGATCTCATGGGCCTTGCGGAAACCGGAGCGCATGTCCTTGCGGGCCTGCTCCTCGGCGGCCGCGCGAATCCGCGGATCCAGGCCGGGCGTGGCGAAGAGGTCCGCCGGCCGCCAGTCGAGCGCCGTGCGCCAGGAGTCCCCGCCGCGAGCCCAGTCCAGGAAGACCGCCACGACCTGCTCGGCATCGTCGCACTCCGCGCTGAAGTGCCGCTCGGGGGCGCCGTCGCGGTACTCCACCGCGAACGGCCCCGTGCCCTCCCGCCAGGTCTGCACGAAGACCTGCTGCTGGTCGGGGACGCGCTCGACGACCACGAAATGGTCGTCGGGGGCGCCGATCCGCCGCAGCAGTCGGGCGAGTTCGGCTTCGGCCGGATGGGCGCGCTCCGCCCCGGTCTCGGTCCTGACGTTGATCGCAAGCATGCCCCCAGCGTGCCACCCGCCACTGACAACCGACCCGGCCGCACCGGGCAATCGCCCCCGGCCGCCGGTGGCAAACTGCGCGGCCGCCGATGACTACCGGCCCGGCCGCAACTCGCAGACCGCCCCGCCCGGCATGTGAGAACGGGGCCGGGCCCCTTCGGCCCGACCCCGCTCCCGCGCCGCCGCCGCGACGACGACGTCAGATCTGTTCGCGCCGCGCCAGTTCGGTGCAGCAGGTGTCCACCATCAGACGGGTGACCACATACGGGTCGACATTGGCGTTCGGCCGCCGGTCCTCGATGTACCCCTTCTTCTCGACCTCCACCTGCCAGGGGATCCGCACCGAGGCGCCGCGGTCCGAGGCGCCGTAGGAGTACGCGTCCCAGGGAGCGGTCTCGTGCGCGCCGGTCAGCCGGTCCTCGATGCCGGTGCCGTACTGGCGGACGTGCTCCAGCGGCTTGTCGCCCTCACCCAGCGCCTCACAGGCGGTGATGATCGCGTCGTAGCCCTCCCGCATCGCGCGGGTGGAGAAGTTGGTGTGTGCACCGGCGCCGTTCCAGTCGCCCTTGGCCGGCTTGGCGTCCAGCGACGCGGTGACGCCGTACTCCTCGGCGACCCGGTGCAGCAGCCAGCGCGCCACCCACATGTGGTCCGAGACCTCCAGCGGCGGCAGCGCGCCCACCTGGAATTCCCACTGGCCGGGCATGACCTCGGCGTTGATCCCGGACAGGCCGAGGCCGGCCGCGAGGCACAGGTCGAGGTGCTTCTCGACGATCTCCCGGCCGAAGATCGCGTCGGCGCCCACGCCGCAGTAGTAGTCGGCCTGCGGGGCCGGGAAGCCGCCGCCCTCGGGGAAGCCGAGCGGCCGCTCGCCCTTGAGGAAGGTGTACTCCTGCTCGATGCCGAAGATCGGCTCCTGGCCGGCGAACTTCTCCGCCACCGGGCGCAGCAGCGCCCGCTTGTTGGAGGGGTGCGGGGTCAGGTCGGTGTGGAGGACCTCGCAGAGCACCAGCAGGTGGTCGCCGCCGCGGATCGGGTCCGGGCAGCTGAACACCGGCTCCAGTACGAGGTCCGAGGAGTGGCCTTCGGCCTGGTTGGTGCTGGATCCGTCGAAGCCCCAGCGGGGCAGGCTGCCGCCGTCCGCGACGATCTTGGTCTTGGAGCGGAGCTTGGCGGTCGGCTGGGTGCCGTCGATCCAGATGTATTCGGCCTTGATGCTCACGGGGGTTCCTCTTACTGCGGGTAGGTGCGGGTGCGGGTACCTGTGCGGATGTACTGCCGCACTCTCGCAACGCGCCATTTCCCGTCCGTTGCCCAATTGTGAACCGCAGGTTACTGAGCCGGACATCCCGCCATTCCGAAGGTATTCACGATCGAATGCCTGGGATTCTGCTACCTGAGGGGTCCCCTCGGCCGCGGCCGCGGGCGCGGCGCGACCGGCCCCGGCTCACGGGTCGCGGGCGCGGCGCAACCGGCCCCCGGCCCGCGCCCCGCGAGACACTGGCCCGTATGGCGACCCTGCGCATCGGACTCCTCGGTACCGGGCCCTGGGCGCGGAGCGTCCACGCCCCCGCCCTCGCCGCGCACCCCGGCGTCGAGCTCACCGGCATCTGGGGCCGCAGACCGGAGGCCGCCGCCGCGCTGGCCCAGGTCCACGGCTCCCGCCCGTACGACACCCCCGACGAGCTGTTCGCGGCCTGTGACGCGGTCGCCGTCGCCCTGCCGCCCTCCGTGCAGGCCCCGTTGGCGGTCCGCGCGGCCGGGGCCGGCTGCCATCTGCTCCTGGACAAGCCGGTCGCCACCTCCGTGCCCGAGGCCCGCGCACTGGCCGCGGCCGCCGAGCGGGCGCAGATCGCCTCGGTGGTCTTCTTCACCGCGCGCTTCGGGGAGCAGGAGGGGGAGTGGATCGCCGCGCAGGCCGCGGTCGGCGGCTGGTTCACCGCGCACGCCGACTGGCTCGGCTCGGTCTTCGCCGAGGACAGCGCCAGCCCGTACGCGCACTCGCCCTGGCGCCGGGAGAAGGGCGGCCTGTGGGACGTCGGCCCGCATGCGCTGTCCGTGCTCCTCGCGGTCCTCGGCGACGTGGAAGCGGTCACCGCGACCCGGGGCCCGGCCGATACGGTGCTGCTTGCGATGCGGCACAGCAGCGGCGCGGCCAGCACCGCTACGGTCGCCCTGACCGCCCCCGCCGCGGCGGCCGGGGTCGAGATCACCCTCCGCGGCACCGCGGGCACCACCTGCCTGCCCCGCCGCCTGCACGGTCCCGAAGCGGCCTACCACCGCGCCGTCGACGCCCTGCTCGCCGCCGCCGGAACGGGTCTGCCCAACGCCTGCGACCTCCACTTCGGCCTCCGGGTCACGGAAATCCTGGCGGCGGCCGAGGCGACGCTGCCCCCGCTCGTACGGTCCGGTCCATGACGCCCGCGCCGCGCCCCCCTTACGGAGGCCGCCCCGGACCCCGACGGACGCCGCCAGGATTTCCGTGACCCGGAGGCCGAAGTGGAGGTC
>NZ_SDIF01000002.1 GCF_004122735.1 Streptomyces sioyaensis
CCACGCCGTCCGCCCCGCGCACCCCCACCCCGTCGGCCACACCCCCCGACCTGGAGGAACAGGCCACCGCACTCGTCAACGCCCGGCGGGCCCGGGCCGGCTGCGGGCCGCTGCGCATCGACCGCAGGCTGCACACCGCCGCGCAGCGGCACTCCGCCGACATGGCGGCACGCCAGTACTACGAGCACGACACCCCGGAGGGGAAGGGCCCGGACGACCGGATCACCGCCGCCGGATACAGCTGGAGCAGCTGGGGCGAGAACCTCGACCGCGGCCCGCGCACCGCGGCCGCGGCGGTGAACGACTGGATGGGCGACAGCATGCACCGCGACAACCTGCTCAACTGCACCTACACCGCGGTCGGGGTCGGTGTCGTCGAGGGCCCGGGCGGGCCGTGGTGGACCCAGGACCTCGCCGCACCGCGCTGACCGCCGGCCCGCCCGCTCCCGGACCGCTCGTGAACCGGCAGGGTCACACCCCCGTCGCCCCGTCGAGCCGCTCACGCAGCAGATCCGCATGACCGTTGTGCCGGGCGTACTCGGCGATCATGTCGATCAGGATGCGGGAACCGAGTCTGCCAGGCACCACTGACAACGGCCGTCGAAGCAGGCCGCGAGGGCATTCGGTACTGACGCCTACCGTCGTACCGACCCCGCCGGCCGTCGGAGTTGACTACGGCCGGCGGGTACCGACCACGCCGGCCATCGGCCCCCCCCGCCGACGTCGGAATGATCCCGGGCCCCGCCGCGCTGTCGCTACCGAAGCGTTGTCCAACGACCTCAGGAGAGCGGCGCATGACCAGCACCGTGCAGGAGTGGCACCTGACCGCACGCCCCGTGGGACGCCCGAAGCCGGAGGATTTCCGGCTCGTGGCACGGGAGTTACCCGCACCGGCGGAGGGCGAGGTGAGGGTCCGCAACACCTTCCTGTCGGTCGACCCGTATATGCGGGCGTTGATGAGCACCACGCAGACCGGCGACCTGGCCTACCGGCTGGACCGGCCGATGACGGGCGGGGCCGTCGGTGAGGTCGTCGAGTCGCGGGCGGCCGGGCTGTCTCCGGGCGACCTGGTACTCAGCGCTCTCGGGTGGCGTACCGGTGCGGTTGCTCCGGCCGAGCACTTCACCCTCTTGCGGCGCGTCAACGGCGTTGCGGACTCGGCGTTCCTCGGCGTGCTCGGCATGCCCGGCCTGAGCGCCTACGTCGGACTGACCGAGATCGCGGGGCTGCGTGCGGGGGAGACGGTCTTCGTCTCCGGCGCGGCCGGTGCGGTGGGCAGTCTGGCCGGACAGATTGCGCGGCTGCGCGGAGCGAAGGCGGTGATCGGCAGCGCCGGATCCGATGCCAAAGTGGCCTATCTGACCGGTGCGCTCGGCTTCACCAGCGCCTTCAACTACAAGGCCGGACCGGTACACACGCAGCTCGCGAATGCGGCCCCGGACGGCATCGACGTGTACTTCGACAACGTCGGAGGGGACCATCTGGAAGCCGCCATCGACGCCCTGAACAGGAACGGCCGGGTCGCGCTGTGCGGAGCGATCTCCGGATACCACGGCACCGAGCCCCCGTCGGGGCCGCGCAACATGGTCGAGCTGGTGAAGAAGCGGCTCACCCTGCGTGGTTTCGAGGTGATCGACCACGCGGACCTGCAGCCGCGGTTCGCCGACGAGATGGGCGGCTGGCTGGCCGATGGGCAGATCAGCTTCCGTGAGACGGTCGAAGACGGCATCGACAGCGCGGTGACGGCCTTCCTCGGGCTGATGGAAGGCCGGAACACCGGAAAGATGGTGGTGCGCCTCTGACCGTGGCGGCTCACCTGCCGGCTCACCCGGCGGCGAACACCCCTCGCAGATGCCTGCTGTTGACGATCACCAGGACGGCGCTCAGGAGGAGTCCGCAGACGCCCTGCTCGATCTTCATCCACAGCGGGAAGGCGTCGGGGAGCGCGATGATGGCTGCAATGGCTGCCACCATGACGGTCGAGATGATCCGCAGCCTGCGGTACGCCCCGCGCGAGCCGCGGGCCGATTGGAGCGCGCACACGAACATCAACGAGGCGCTGGCGACGACGATGCCGCCACGTATCCAGACGGCGTCGTTCACCAGCGCGGTGTCGCCGCGGAGTAAGTAGATGGCCACGAGGGTGAGCACACTGAGGGCGAGGTAACAGCCGACGAGCAGCTTGGTGCTGCGGAACGCCGCCAGGCTGCGCGGGTGGTGCAGCTTTTCCTCGGACATCGAGACGGGGTGGGTGGGCCGGGTCGTCACGGCGGTCCTTTCCGTTCGTGCACCGACTCCCGTCGTGCCCAGGTGTCGTGGGGGGCGACGAGCCGACCGGTGCGGCGTGGTCCGCCCCGGTGGGTACGGGGCGGCGGGGCAGCGCCGGCCGCACGGGTGCCGCGGCAGCGGCTGCGCCCTCGCGGACCGGCCCTGCCAGGATCCGTCCCGTCCGCCGCCCTTTCCTCGCCCGCCCGGACGAGACATGGACCGCTCGGCTTCAGGGACAGGTGGGGGACGGCCCCGTAATGGATGGATCGGGACCGACAGGTCCCGCACGTCCCGTCCCCCACCACCCCGCACCGGCCCTAATACGTGGCGACCCGCCAGGTCAGCGAGCCGGACAGCAGCTTGCGCACCGCCGGGTCGCGGACCGCGCCCGTACGGTCGACGGCCTTGGCGGTGACCGTGTGGGGGCGGCCGTCGGCCGGGACGCCGAGGGCCCGCGGGACCACCGTGTGCCTGCCGCGCGCGGACTTGTGCTCGCGGCCGTCGACGTACCACCGCAGCCGCGCGGAAGCGGGCACGGTGACGCGGATGCGGGCCCCGCGGGGCACCGCCCGATCGGTGGCCACCGGACTGCTCAGCACGCTCGCGTAGCGGTAGAAGCCGGCGATCATCGCCTCGCGCCCGGGGAGGTTGAACTGCCGGCCGAGCGACCTCATGATCGAGTTGTCGGTGGGGCGGTTGAGCCCGTGCTCGTAGTAGCCGCCGCCCTCGAATGCCCCGACCGCGCCGCCGTCCGGCGACTCCTGGCCCATCCAGCGGTACCACTTCTGCCGCTGGGCGGTCATCTGGTCCGCGGAGAGCGTGCTGAGGTTGGCCTGGGCGGGCTCGGGGCCGGAGTAGGTTCCGGACTCGCCGTATGCGTACTCGTCGGCGAGCTTGCCGAGCGAATGACCGGTCTCGTGCACCGCGATCTGGTCGGACCGGTCGTTGTCGGAGGACGCGGTGGCGATCCCGTCGTAACCGACCTGCGAGGAGATGTCGTTGTAGCCCGCACCGCCGTACTTGGTGGAGTTGGAGAGCACCACGACGAGGTCGGCGGCCGGGGCCTTGGCGGCGTACGACTCGACCTTGTCGGTGTCCACGCACAGCAGCCGCTCGGTGCCTTCGCAGAAGAAGGCGGAGTTCAGGGCGGTGTCCCGCACCACGTCCTTTGTCGGGTCCCCGGAGACACCGGAGTCGTGCGAGACGGCGTCGACGGCCCAGACGTTGAATTGGCCGGTGTACGAGGCGTACGGCTCGACGGCCGTCATCTTGGCCCACTTGGCGCGGACGTCCGCGTGGAAGTCCTCCTGCTGGGCGGCGGTGTAGCCGTCGCCGATGAAGACGACATCGAGCTTGCTGCCGACGGGGCCGCTGCGGACGATCGGGGTGACGTCGCCGTCTCCGGCGGCGATCGCGGCCCGTTCGGACGGGGAGAGGGGCTTGGAGACCGGGACGCGGGTGTGGCGGGGGTGTCCGGAGTCGCCGGTGAAGTACTCGACCTGCTGCGTCCGTTGTGTGTGCGGGGGCGGTGCCGGGGTGGCGCCCTGGGCGGTGGCCGCGGTGGCCGTGGCGGCGGCCATTGCCACCACGACGACACCGACGGACACCGTGGTGCGTATGGGACTGCGTCTGGAGGCGGATCTGCGCATGGGGGGTTCCTCCTGGATCCCGCCGCACCGGCGGCGGGTTGAAGCCGAATTCAGGCGCGCTCAACGTAGAGGCTCCGGTGGCGTGGGGCAACGGATGGTGCCCAAGTTGCGTTCTGAAGGGAGGAGTTCCGGAACGTCGCGCGACCGGCGGTCGGCCGCGCGGGACCGCATCAATGCACAGCCGAAGCCCCGGAGCCGGGCGTCGGTTTCCCGCTCAGCCGCCCCGCGTACGGGTGCGGAAGGCGGTCGGGGTCTCACCGGCCCGCTGCCGGAAGAACTTGGTGAAGACCGTGGCATCGGGGAAGCCGAGCCGGTCGCCGATGGCGGTGGCGGTGCGGTCGGTGTGCACCAGCAGTCGCTTGGCTTCCAGGAGGACCCGGTCGTCTATGAAACGCTTGGCGCCGCACCCGGCGGCCGCGCGGGTCGCGCGGGTGAGGGTACGGACGCTGTAACCCAGCTGCCGGGCGTAGTCCTCGACCCGGTGTGTACGGGCGAAATCGCGCTCCACCGCCTGCTGGAAGCGCCGGAACGGCTCGCTGCCCGCCTCGTCGCCGGCCTGCGCCCCGTGCAGATGGGCCAGCCGCAGCACGAGCACGGCCAGCAGATGGCGGACCACGTCGAGGTGCACCTCCAGCGGCAGCGTGGCCGGCCGCCGCTGCTCGCTCCCCAGCAGCTCCAGGACGTGGCGCACGGCATCGCCTTCCGCGCCCGAGGCGGTGAGCGGCAGCTGCCAATTGCGCTGGTCGACACGGGCGGCATCCACGGTGGCGGGAGTCAGGAAGCCCGGCAGGAAGAGGACGACGGTGCCCTCGGCCTCGGTGAGGTCGGAGCGGTACTGGCTGATCTGGCCGGGGCGCACCCACAGCCAGCTGCCCGGGGTCAGCTCGTGCTCGGTGAAGTCCACGGAACAGCGCAGCGTGCCGGCGCGCACCGAGATCAGCTCGTGGAAAGCCAGGCGCTTGGGGGCGTACGGGACGATGCCGTGTCCGCGGGCGCGGGCGAGCAACTCGGTGAAGTCGAGGACCTCCGCGCCCGGCGGAGCTCCCACCGAAGCCCGGAAGGGGACCTCGGTGACCTCAGCCTGTCCGTTTGTGTCCATGATCTGTCCTCAATGTGCCGCTCCGAAGGGGTGTCACACGCCTAGCGTGAGAGCTGACGGAACCGGTCGGACCACGTACGGGCGGACGTCACACGAACCCGTTGTGACGATGCGGTGAGGGGGCGGATGACCGAAACGTCCACGGAACGGAACCCCGCCCGGTCGCGCCCTGCCGTCCGGCTTCCTCGACCGCTTGCCCTGCCGTCCGGCCTCCTCGGCCGGTTCGGCCGGCCCGCGCCCGCCGCTGCGCACCACGCCCCCTCTCGGCTCGTGGCGCAGCTCCGCGGGCTGTTGCATGCTGGGGGTCGAGAAGATCCAGAAGGAGGCTCTGATGAAGCAGCAAGTGGCACGCATGGCATACCTGTTGAAGCGGTCGTTGTGGGGTGGACGGTCGCGGCTCGATCACCCCGAGTCCCACCGACCGCAGCCCCACCGCGGCGGCGATCTGATCCACCACTATGTGCCGTCGGCGACGTCGGTGCCGAGGGGGCGGTGAGCAGCCGGCTCCACAGCGCCCGGTCGAGCCGCTGAACGGTTCCGGAGCGTGGGGACGTGAAGCGGGGAATCGACCGGGCACACGACGGCACCGGCTCACCAAGCAGGTGCCGGTGCCGGTGTCGGCGCCAGTTCCGCTGCCGGTGAGGGTGCCGGTGTCCTCCTTGAATGGAGCGGCAATCCGGTCCCGGTTTTTGCCTTCTCGTGACAGGTATTGAACGGCATCGGGTGTGCCTCCGTATCTTTCGATATCCGTGCCTCAGCGGCACTGGTCCACGACGCGAGGAGGACACCATGACTCACCCCGGTATCCCGCCGATCCAGGCTCTGCCGGACGGAGACGCCGAGCTCTCCTTGGTGGTTCGCCTGCAGTGGGAGGACGTCGCCGCGCTCGGTCAGGACGCCGCCCGGCTCGCTGCCCGGTGGAAGCGCCCGGTGACTCTGGACGAGGCCGCCGGTCAGCGGCTGCGCCTCCGTCCGCCGGCCGCTCAGCCCACTCATGCCAAGACGGTCGCGCAGGAGCGGGCGCAGCCCGCCGTGGCGTCCACGACGGTGTCGCCCCTGCCCACCCGTTCCCCACAGGAGCAGGCCCGGCAGGCGATCGAGAAGATCAACGGGACCACCGCGCACGAGACGGCATAGCGCCGGGAAGGGGTGAGGGAACACCAGGGGAACGCGGTTCTCCTGGGCCGGGGGCGGCAGTCGGGGACTGCCGCCCCCGCCGGTTTGCCGTGCGGTACGCCCGCGGGGGGCCCGCGCGTCCGCCGGACGGGAACCGGTGGCAGTGGCATGGGGCCGGCCGTCCGGGAACCGGCTCCGCCGGCCGAGGGAAGATCATCGGCTCAACGGCGCAACGTGAGCCCTCGGTACGTGCGCTCCGGCGCCCGCCGGTGATGCTGTGACCAGCCGGACGCGACCGGCCGAGGCGCCGTCGAAGGGCGCCGGCCCCCGGGAGGTGCGCCGGCCTGCGAGGCCTGCCTCTTCCGGGACGACCGGCCGGCGGCACGGACGGCCAGGCCGGGGGCGGCCCTTCCCCGGCGTCCCGGGCAGCACAGGCAGGGAGGCATGCACACCCCATGGTCCCACTGCTGGTGGACGCTCCGGCTCAACTGCTCCCCGCCAGGGAGCTGATGGCCTTCACCCTGGCCTGCCACATCATTCTGGTGCCGTTCGGAGTGGCGCTGCCGCTGATCACCCTGGTGATGCACCACCGCGGTCTGCGCCGTGCCGACCCCGTCGCCCTGCTCCTCGCCCGACGCTGGTCGGCGGTCATGGCCGTGCAGTTCGCCGTCGGTGTGGTCACCGGCACCGTGCTGTCCTTCGAGTTCGGGCTGCTCTGGCCGGGCCTGATGGGTAAGTGGGGCGGCGTCTTCGGCATCGGATTCGGGGTCGAGGCATGGGCCTTCTTCCTCGAAGCGGTGCTGATCGCCATCTATCTCTACGGCTGGCGGCGGCTGAAACCCCGCACCCACTTTCTGCTGGGCCTGCCCTTGCCGGTGGTCGCCCTGCTCGGCGCGTTCGGCATCCTGGCGGCCAACTCGTGGATGAACACCCCCCAGGGCTTCACCCTCGATGCCGCCGGTAAGCCGGTGCACGTCCAGGTCTGGTCGGCGATCTTCACCCCGATCTTCGGGCCGCAGTACTGGCACTTCGTCGTGGCGATGCTGATCACGGCCGGATACACCGTCGCCGGGATCTACGCGGTCGGCTGGCTGCGCGGCCGCCGCGACCGCTACCACCGACTCGGCTTCACCGTCCCCTTCACCCTCGCCGCGGTGCTCACCCCCGTGCAGTTCCTCCTGGGGGACTCGCTGGCCCGGTCGGTCTTCCACAAGCAGCCGGTGAAGTTCGCCGCGACCGAGATCGTCTGGCGGACCGACACCCGGGTACCGGAATACATCTTCGGCCGGCTGCACCCGGACGGCAGCATCTCCGGCGGCATCAAGATCCCCCAATTCGACTCCATCCTGGCCGGGTTCACCCCCGATACCAAGGTGACCGGACTGACCTCCGTCCCGGCGAGCGACCGGCCGACGGCCACCCAGGCGACCATCGTGCACTGGGCCTTCGACCTCATGGTCGTCCTCGGCTCGCTGCTGATCCTGCTCGCGCTCTGGTACGGCTGGTGCCGGCTGCGGCGGCGCCGGCTGCCCGCCTCACCGTGGTTCTTCCGCGGCGCGGCCTGCGCGGGCGTCGCCTCCGTCGTCGCCGTCGAATGCGGATGGATCACCGCCGAAGTGGGGCGCCAGCCCTGGATCGTCTACCAGCACATGCGGATCGGCGAGGCGGTGACGTCGACCCGCGCCAGCAGTCTGTGGATCATGCTGGGCCTGGTGGTCGTGGTGTATCTCTTCATCTTCGGCTCGCTGCTCGTCGTGCTGCTGAAAATGCGCGCGGGCTGGCGGCTCGCCGACGGGCAGCGGGCGGTGGGGGAGCGGCCCGAAGCACCGGAGACCGACACCCCCTACGGCCCCCGCGCCGGCGTACCGGCCGGCCCTCCGCCCACGGATGACTTCTCGCCTCCCGACGGCCCACCGCCGTCCGGTGACACCGGGTCAGGCCCCTCCGGGGACGGCGGGCGATGATGCCCGCCGTCATCGCCGTGGTGCTGCTGCTCGCCGTGGCCGCCTATGCCTGCGCCGGCGGCACCGATTACGGAGCCGGGTTCTGGGATCTGACGGCCGGCGGCGCCGAACGCGGCAAGCGCCCCCGGTGGCTGATCGACCACGCCATGGCCCCCGTATGGGAGGTCAACAACGTCTGGCTCGTCTTCATCTTCGTCCTCATGTGGACCGGCTTTCCGGTCTTCTTCCAGACGGTGTTCTCCGCGATGTGGCTGCCGCTGGCCCTGGCCGCCATCGGCCTGGTGCTGCGCGGCGCCGGCTTCGCGCTGCGCAAGCCCCTCCGCCGGATCGCCGGGCGACGTCTCTACGGCGCCGTCTTCGCCCTCTCCTCGCTCCTCACCCCGTTCTTCCTCGGCGCGGCCGTCGGCGGCATCGCCTCGGGCCGGGCGGTACCCGGCACGGAGGCCTCGGCCCACGCCTGGTCCAACCCGACCTCCATCCTCTTCGGGCTGATCGCCATCGTGTCGACCGCCTTCCTCGGCGCCGTGTTCCTGGCGGGAGACGCCGTCCGCTTCGGGGCCCCCGATCTGGTCGGCTACTTCCGGTGGCGGGCGCTGGGCAGTCTTGTCGCGCTCGCCGTCCTGGCGGCGATCATGCTGACCGTCACCCGGAGCGACGCCCCGCACGTATGGCACGGACTCACCCACGGCGTCGGCCTCGGCCTCGTCATCTTTGCCGGAGTCTGCTTCGTCGCGACCGGATGGCTCCTGCTGCGACGGTCCGGCGTCTGGTCCCGGATCACCGCCGTCGGCGTCGTCGCGGCGGCGGTCCTCGCCTGGGGCGCCGCCCAGCGCCCCTACCTCATCCCCACCTCCCTCACCGTGGCCGACGGCGCCGCGGCCGCCAGCAGCCTGCGCTGGCTCGGCCTGGTCACCCTGGTGGCGGCGGTGGTCGTGGGCCCGGCCGTGGCTCTGCTGTACTGGCTGGATACCCACGGCGAACTGGAACCGCTCTCCGACACCGACCTGCGCCCCGATCCGGACCAGGAGGACCCGACCGGAGGCCACTGACCACGCGGCACGGCGCGGCAGCGGACCTCTGGCGAGAGCATCCTTCGCGGCGGTCTGGCCGTCATCGACGGCGGCGCGTCGCCGTGTCGGGCGTAGTAGTCGCGTGCGCGATCGGCGCGCAGGAATCCCCGAGGTCGTCTCCTGACACCTGCTCAGGTCAAGGCGACTGGCGGCGCCCGGGTGTGCCATGCCCAGGCACCACCGGCCCTGGCTGTGCCCTCTGCCGCCGCCCAGACTTCCCGGTGGGCACCGGTGAGCGAGAGGGGCTCACGCCACCGCCACGCCGGCGCCCAGTAGCCACCTCGAAGGAGCCGAAATGACCCTCACCGCCGACGAGTACGACAGCGTGTTGCGACGCCTGCGGGACCTGGAGGCCAAGGAGGACCTGCGCGCGCTCATGATCCACGGGTGGCGGGCGCTGGACCGCAAGGCCTGGCAGACCTGGATCGAGTGCTGGACCGAGGACGCCGTGCTGGAATTCGGACCCTGGGGAAAGACCCGCGGCAGAGAGGCGATCCTCGCGCGGGTCGCCGCGGCGGAATCGGACTACCTGAGCATGCAGCACCACATTCTGAACATGGAGTTCGAGGTGGATGGCGACCGGGCCACCGGCATCGGCTACATGTGGTTCGTCGCTGTCACCGGACCTGGGAAGACATCCTTCCCCTACTCCATGGGAGGCCCCTACGACTGGGAGTTCAGCAAGGGCCCCAAGGGCTGGCTCCTGTCCCGTCAACGACTCGGCGTCTTGTGGACGCACGGCGAGGACACGGCGTCGGCGTTCGAGTAGACCTCGCCCGAGAAGCTCTCGTCCTTTGCCGGGGACGACAACAAGGCTGACGCGAACGGCAAGGTTCACGGTCGTCTACGAGGCAAACACCATCAAGCCGGAGGACCGGCAGGAGCGATCACCCCGTCACCCAGCAACGGGTCTTCAACTTCCTTTGCTACCTGAAGGGGAGCGACCCGAAGAAGTTCTACGAGCCCCTCGTAGGCGCGGGCCGCGCTCGGCGAGGGCTGCTCTCTCGGAGTTTCCCTGCACGGCCCCTTGACGCGTCCACGGGCCGGTCCCATACTCGGGCCAAATCGATTTGGCCAAATCGATTTGGCTCCCCGTCCAGGGCCGGATCGTGGCCGGAACCGGAGCGAGCTGAACGGAGCTCGAACGTGTCCAGACACCCCACCACGCCCGCCCCTACCACCCCGACCTCCGGAGGAGCACCTCTCCCGGACAAGACTCCGCACCCGGTGGACGAATCCCGCCCCCTGGGCAAGATCATTCTCTTCGGCCTGCAGCACGTCCTGGTCATGGCCGCGACCCCCATCTCGGCGGTCTTCCTGATGAGCGCGACGCTGCACCTGAGCCCTGGCCTCACCGTCGACCTGCTGTCCGCGGCGTTCCTGGCCTCCGGGATCGGATCGCTGATCCAGTCGCTGGGCCCGTGGAAGTTCGGCCCGAGGCTGCCGTTCGTGATGCTGCCCGGCGGTGCCCCGCTCGTCCTCTTCCTGGCGATAGCGGCGCAGCACGGCCTGCGGACGGCGACCGGCGCGGTCCTGCTCACCGCCGTGTTCACCTTCGTCGTCCTCCCGCTCTTCGCCCGCTTGCTGCGGTTCTTCCCGCCCTTGGTCATCGGCACGATGATCGTGATCGTCGGTGTCAACTTGGTGAAGGTCGGTGCCCTGCTGGTCACCGGCCGCCCCGGCGAGCCCGGTTTCGCCGCCCCGTCGCACCTCGCGCTCGCCTTCGCGACGATCGGCTGCACGGTGGCGTTCTACCGGCTGTTCACCGGAGTGCTGCGCCAACTGGCGGTGATGCTGGGCCTGATCGCCGGCACCGTGCTGGCCCTTGTGCTGTACGGCCTGGACCTGGGCCGTGTCACCGAGGGCGGTCTGGTCGGCGTCCCGCACTTCCTCCCCTTCGGCACCCCGCAGTTCGACCTGCTCGCCGCCCTGCCCCTCATGCTGTACAGCGTCGCCTCCATGGCCGAGGCCACGGGGCAGACCGTCATCAACGCGGAGGCGGTGGGCAAGGACATCGACCGGCGGACGGCGGTCCCCCGGACCGTCCGCGGTGACGCGGCGACCTCACTCCTCGGCGGCCTGTTCGGCCTGCCGTTGATGGTGACCAGCGGCGAGAACGTCGGCATCGTCCGCGTCACGGGAGTGCGCAGTCGTTTCGTGACGGCCGCCGCCGGAGTGGTCCTCATCGCCCTCGGCTTCCTGGCGCCCGTCGCCCGTGCGATCAGCGTGATCCCCCCCGCCGTCATCGGGGGCACCGCCATCGTGGTGTTCGCCGTCGTCACGGTGCTCGGCGTCCAGATGCTCGGACGGGCCGAACTCAACCGGCACGCCGACACGTTCATCTGCGCGGTCGCGCTGGGCCTCGGCCTGCTGCCCATCCTCGTACCCGACGTCTACAGCGGCTTTCCGTCGCCCGTACGGATCCTGTTGGAGAGCGGCGTCGCGGTCGGCGCGTTCGTGGCGGCCGTCCTCAACGTCCTCTTCCACCACCTCCGTCCACGCCGCGCCGACGCGCCCGGCATCCGCCCGCAGCGCGCGCCCTCGCCGTAAGTGCCCTGGTGTCCGTGGGCGGCCCGGCACCGGGACTGCCACGGCCCCGCAGCAGCGTGGAACACATCCGTCGCCCACCGGCCCGGTGCCGGTCGGCCGCTTCCCGAAAAGAGAGTGATGAACGACCTGACCCCGGACCACGTCAGCGCCGACCCGCTGCTCCTGGTCCCCGATGTGACGCTGACCCCGGACGGCCCCCAGGACCGGTACGGGGTGGTGGTGGCCGACGGGACGTTCGTGGGCGTCGGCCCCGCGGAACGCCTGGAGCGGACCCACCCGCGGCTGACGCCCGTAAGGCTGCCGGGACATGTGCTGATGCCCGGATTCGTCGACGCCCACCACCACCTCACGCAGAGCTTCGGCGCGGCACTCGCCTTCGGTGAACCGTCGGAGATCTTCCGCCGGGTGTGGGTTCCCCTGGAGGCCGCGCTCGACGAGGAATCCGCCTTCGTGGCGGCCAAGCTCGCCGCGCTGGAGTCGTTGCGCGGCGGCTTCACCACGGTCGCCGACGCCGGCACCCGCGCGTCGGTGGACGTGGACGTGGTGGCGTCGGCGGCCCGGGACGCCGGAATCCGCTGCGTCCTCGGGCTGATCTGCAACGACGCCGCCGCCGACGAGGGCGACGCAGGACGAACCGTGCTTGCCAAGGCGGAGGAGCACCTCGCCCGCTACGACGGCGACGACCTGATCCACCCGTCGCTCGCCGTCTCCGTCCCGGAGGCCGCGACGCCCGGCACCCTGCGGGACACCGCCCGGCTGGCCGGTGCCGCGCGGGCCGTCGTCCAGATCCATGTGAACGAACACCTCGTGGGAGTGGAGCGGTCCCTGGTCCGGTTCGGCCTGCGGCCCCTGGAATATCTGCACCACGTGGGTGCCGTCGGGCCCCAACTCGTCGCTGCCCACGCGACTCTCCTCACGCCGGCCGAAGTCGGGCTGCTCGCCGACACCGGGGCGGCGGTGAGCTACAACCCCGTCGCGAGCGCCTGGAAGGGGAACGCGGTCGCCCCGGCCACCACCCTGGCCGCGCGCGGCATACGGTTCGGCCTGGGCACGGACGGCACCCGCGGCGACGCGTTCCGCCTGGTCGAGGCCGCGGAGTTCGCGCAGCGCCTGGTGCATGGGCTGGCCACCGGGGACTCCTCATGCGGTGCCGGATGGACCTGGCTGGAGCACGGTGCGGCGGGCGGCGCGGACGCGCTCGGGCTGGGCACCCGTACGGGCCGGATCGCCGAAGGCGCCGCCGCCGACTTCCTGTTGGTCGACGTGACCGGCCCCGAGATGCACCCCTCCTGGGACCTCCCGTGGGAGTTGGTCCGACGCGGCAACCGCGACCAGATCACCGCGGTGTTCGTGGCCGGCCGACTGCGACTGTGGCGCGGCTGGCCGCCCGACTGGGACGGCCCCGCGCTGGTCCGGCGCGCCGCCGAGCTGGGCCCCGAGGTGGTGCGGCGCGCGTCGGTGGCCCGGGCCCACCCGACCTCTACGGCTGCGCGGACGCGGGCCGCACCACGAGGGGACGGGGCCGCGCCGGCGCCGGCGGCCGATACCGCGCGCTGTCGGAGCGCCGCACGATGAGCGGCGAGACGCTCGCCGTCCTGTCGGTGGTGGTGGCCGCGGCGGCGTTCGTGCAGGGCGCGAGCGGGCTGGGGTTCGCGTTGATAGTGGCCCCCGTTGCGGGGCTCCTGGACCCCGGGCTGCTCCCGGTGTTCGTCCTTGCCTCCATGATTCCGTTGAATCTGTACGTGGCCTGGCGCGAACGTCACAGCCTCGACGTGCGCGGTGCGGGCTGGATCACCGCGGCACGCCTGGCGGCCACCCCCGGCGGTCTGCTCCTGCTCTGGCTGATCCCCGACCACAGCCTCGGCCTGGTCGTGGGCGCGGCAACGGTGCTGGCGGCGGTCGCGAGCCTCGCCGCGCCCGCGTTTACGCCGGGGCGGGCCGCCTATGTCGGCGCCGGAGTCGTCACCGGCCTCACCGAAACGGCCACCGGTGTCGGCGGTCCACCCCTCGCCCTGGTCTACCAGCACCGACCGCCTGGGGAACTGCGGTCCACGGTGGCCGTCTGCTTCCTGGTCGGCGAAGCGGCGTCGCTGGCCCTGCTGTTCGCCACGGGGGAGGGGCGTCCGGCGCAATTGGGCTGGGCGGCCCTGCTGTTGCCTGCGACGGCCATCGGCGCCTGGCTCAGCCGAATGGTGCACCACCGGGTCGACGCCTCGAAACTACGGGTGTTTGTGCTGGCGTTCGCGCTGGTCTCCGGGGTCGCGCTGATGGTGGGCATGTGACGCCGGTCCCTGGAGGACGGGGCGGGGCCGTGGCGCCCACGGGGGCTGTGGACGGACACCCACACCGCCCATGGGGGTGCCCGTGCTCGGGGGAGTACGACGCGGAGCGGCGGCTCGGGCGGGCCGCCGGCCGGTGCGGCCCCGGCGCCACGGGGGAGCGGGCGGCGGGCGGAAGGAGGTGCCGTCAGAGGTGGAGTCAGAGGTGCCGTCCATGGTCGCGGTCCGTCGCACGGCCCGGGTGACCATGCTGGAAGCCAGGCGGGCGGTCGGCGAAGATACAGACATGCCCAGTACCCGTCCCGGTGCCGGCGGCCGGCCGCCGACGATCGCCGATGTCGCCAAGGCCGCCGCTGTGTCGCCCACGACCGTCTCGCACGCCCTCAACAACATCGGCAAGGTCGACCCGCGAACCCGTGAACGCATCAAGAAGGTCGCCGCCGAACTGGGGTACCGGCCGAACCTCCGCGCCCAGCGGCTGCGCCGGGGCCAGGCGAAGGCGATCGCGCTCGCCTCGTCCATGCCGTTCGCCGTGGCCGGGGGCCCCTCCCGGCTCGGCTTCTACATGGAGGTCGCCGCGGCGGCGGCCGAGCGGGCCCTGGTCCACGACTACGCGCTCGTGCTGATACCGCCCGTGCAGTCCGGCGGAGCCCTGTACTCCGTGGACATCGACGGCGCGATCGTCGTCGAACCGGACCAGGACGACGCGGCGGTGGCGCAGTTGCGGGGCCGCGGTCTGCCGTATGTGACGCTCGGTCGGCCGGCGCCCGGCGACGACGCGCCATACGTCGACCTGCGGGGCGGTCGGGTCGCCGAGGTGCTCCTGGACCACCTGCGCGAGCAGGGCGCACGGCACCCCGCGCTGATCGTCGGAGCGGGTGCCCGGCACTCCGCGGTCGACCCCCTGGCCACGTATCTCCGGGCCGCCGAGGAGCACGGCTGGGCCCCGGTCGTCGCGTCCGCGCCGGAGACGGGCGGCGAGCAGGCCGGGTACGACGCGTGCGCGGCGCTCCTGGAGGCCCATCCGGACGTCGATGCGGTCTGCGCCCTCGTCGACGTCTTCGCTGCCGGCGCCATCCGTGCCGTGCACGACAGCGGTCGCCGCGTCCCCGAGGACGTCATGCTCGTCACCCGGTACGACGGCCTCCGCGCCCGTACCAGCGAGCCGCCGCTGACCGCGGTCGACCTCCAGCTGGACCGGGCGGCGGCGGAGGCGGTCGAGCTGCTGCTCAGCAGGCTGAGCGCCGGGGATGCCGTGGCCGCCCCCGGGACGAAGGCGCCGTACGAGCCTCGCGTCATCCCCCGCGCCTCGTCGCTGCGCGTCCCGCCCGGGCGGTAGTGGCCCGAGCCGGGGCGCCCGGATCAGGCGACGCCGGTGTCCGGGCCGGGAGGCATGTGCCGGTGACCGCCCCGGGCGGTGGCGGGGCCCTGCCACCGCACGGCGTCGGTGCTGTCGAGGCCGAACTGGTCCATCACCCGGGCCACCAGGTGGCTCACGATGTCGTCCACGGAGGTGGGCTTGTTGTAGAAGGCCGGCATGGGCGGCAGGATCGTCGCCCCCATCCGGGACAGCGCCAGCATGTTCTCCAGGTGGATGGTCGACAGCGGGGTCTCCCGCACACCGAGCACCAAGGGCCGTCTTTCCTTGAGGACGACGTCCGCGGCCCGCGAGACGAGGTCGCTGCCGTAGCCGGCCCGGATCGCGGCGAGCGTCTTGACGCTGCACGGCAGGATCACCATGCCGTCGGTGCGGAACGAGCCGCTGGAGATCGAGGCCGCCTGGTCGTCCGGTCCATGGACGACATCCGCCAGGTCCGCGACCTGCCGCACCGACCAGCTGGTCTCCAGCGTCAGGGTCGCCCGCGCCCAGCGGCTCATCACCAGGTGTGTCTCCACGTCCGCGTGCCGTCCCAGTTCCTGGAGCAACCGGACGCCCCAGATGGCCCCGGTGGCACCCGTCATCCCGATGATCAGCCGCATGGAGGCTCCCTTCGCGGGGTCGATTTCGTACCGGTACATGTGTCCCGAGAACGGTGCGGCCGCCCGCCGCGGGGACAGCCGCCTGGAGCGGGCGGGACGCTTTCCCGGTCGCCTCCGCCGCCCCCGTTCCCGGGTGGTGCCTCAGGGGTGGTGCCGGGCGAGGACCTTGGCGCGCACGGCGGCGGGGTAGGCGTGGGTGAAGTCGCTCAGCGGGTCGCGTCGGTCCGGTGCGGGCAGCAGCGCTTCGCGTACGACCTTGGTCGCCCGGGTGGCGTGCCGTTCCTCCGGGCTGTAGCAGGTGAGCAGCGGCAGGATGGGGCCGTCCTCGAAATGCACCGTGCGGTCGACGGGGTGGACCCGGGTGGCCAGTGCCCAGATCAGGTCGGCCTCGTTCTCGGGCTCGACGTCGTCGTCCAGCACGAACACCTTCGGCAGGCAGTTCCCGTACTTGGTCGAGTAGACCGCGTCGCCGATCCGCCGGGCGAACTCCTCGGGGCCGACGCCCGGCAGGCGGTCGCGCCAGTCGCCGGGAACGGTCACGACCAGCCAGTGACTGGCGCTGCTCAGCGGGGACCAGGCGGTGGTGGCGGGCAGGCCCGCCGCGCGGATCACCGCCAGGGCACCTGCGGCCATGCCGACGCCGGTGACGGTGTGGAAGTCGTCGGTCGGCTTGCCTTCCGCGACGAGCGGCCATATGGGGTCGTCGCGGTAGGTGATGGCCTCCACGCTGTAGACGGGCTGGCGGCTCGTCTCGGAGGGAATGTAGCCCGCGTACTCACCGAAGGGTCCCTCGACGCCGCTGCGTTCGACGGAGAGGTGCCCCTCGATGACGATCTCGGCGCTCGCGGGGACCAGCAGGTCCGACAGCTCCGCTTTGACGACCTTGAGCGGCTGACCGGTCAACGCGCCGATGTAGTCGGCCTCGTTGAGGCCGTCGCCGATCGGGATGCCGCCGACGTAGGGGATGGCCGGGTCGCCGCCCTGGACCAGGGCGTACGGCATGGGCTTGCCGAGGTCGGCCCACTGCTGCCAGATCTGGGCGAGGTGTTGCGGGTGCATGACCAGGCCGGTCATGTGCGTGCCGTCGATCATCATGATCCGGGCGATGGACCAGTTGGTCCAGGACCCGTCCGGGGTCCGGGCGATGATCACGCCATAGGTGTTGGCGTAGCGATTGCCGTCCTTCTCGTGCACGAACGGCACCGGGAAACGCGTGAGGTCCGCGTCGGCACCGCGCAGGACGTGCTGTTTGACCTCGGCCTCGCTGCGGCTGACCGTCTTCGGCGGGATGCCGGAATGGTGCCGGGTGGCGACCAAGTGGTCGATGATCTGCCGGCCGGTGGCCTCGGGCGGCAGCCCGACGCTCAGTGCGACGCGGGCGAAGGGCTTGCCGGGGGCGGAACTGAGAGCGGCCGGTGCACCCAGTAGGCGGAAGCCGTCGGCGACGCCGGTGACCTTCTCGAACAGCGGCGCCGGCAGATGGTGCTCCGTGCTGTAGCGCGTGTGCGCGGCGGCCTCCAGATCCCAATCGACTTCCGTCTCGATCCGGTCCAGGTCGCCCAGGGCGTCCAGTGCCTCGATGTGGTCGCGCAGGTCCGCGGGGCGCTGCATACGATCCCCTCCTCCCAACATTCAGTACACGGATTGTCCGTGTACTGAATATCAGCGTACACGCGGTCCGTGTGCTCGATTTAGGGAGGGGTCTCGGGGTATGCCAGGATCTCCCTCCCACCGCTGGAACGGAGTCCGCGAGCCATGCCCAGCCAGCCGCTCAGCGACACGCCGATGCACCTGCTGCGTCGTGCGCTACAGAGGGCCACCGCGGTCTGGCACGCGGAGGTGCCCGAACTCACCGCCCCCCAGTACGCGATGCTCTCCGCGCTGGCGGAGCGTTCCGGGGTCGATCAGTCCTCCCTCGCTCAGACCACCGCGATCGACCGCTCGACCATGACCGCCTTGCTGGACCGGCTCTCCGCGCGTGGCTGGGTCGTCCGTGAGGTCGACCCGGGCAACCGCAGGCGCCACGTGGTCCGCATCACCCCGGAGGGGCGTGCGTTGCTGCGCGAGGTGGCACCGGCGGTGGCGCGCGTGGACCAGTGGACCGTCGATCAACTCGGCGACGAGAAGGTCCGCACTCTGCTTCCTCTGCTACGCGCTCTGGCCGGCGTCGAGTCGCAGGACTGAGACTCGCTTCTGGGTAGCCGTCCCACCCACCGTGGGCGACGTGGCACCGGGGTCCGCATGAAGAAGTGCGCGGCGCCTGTGGGGGCTTGAGGCTTGGCTGCGCCACGAATGTGCCTCCCGGCCCATGGGGCGCCGGGAGGCACCGCGGCCGTAGGCGCGATCGCGTCGCCCCTGCCGGATGCGCGAAGCCGCGCGTCCGTTCAGCCGCACTCCTGGACCGTGGTCAGCGCTTCACCACGAACGCCCGGCCCTTCTTCACGCCCGCCGAGCAGGACTTCTTCTCCGCAGTGGTCATCTTGCGGGTCTTGACGGTCACGGCATTGCTCTGACCGTCCGTCCCGTTGGCGGCGGGACCGGTGACCTTGTCCGGCACGAACCAGAAGTAGTGGCCCCACTTCGGGCTGTCGTAGTGCGTCTGCCAGGTGCCGGAGACGGTCTGCATGACCTGTGCGCGGGAGATCCAGCCCACTTCACCGGGCTTGACCGTCATGTTCAGCGAACTGTCCTCGGTGTGCGAGCTCGACCAGGTGTGGTTGTAGGTCGCGGTGACGCTGAGATCGATCAGACCGGCGATCTTTCCGCCGGCCGTGACGGACACCCCGGCGGAGTCCGTGGAGCCCACGGTGTCCGACCAGCCCATCGACTGCGTGGCATTCGAAGTGCTGCAGTTGTAGAGCGAGTTGGAGACCTGACGGAAGTCCCCGAGGTACGCCTTGCCGAGCTTCGGCTCGTTGAAGCTGCACTTGCCGTCACCGGAAGCGCAGTCGGCTATGAGCTGCTCCCGGGCGGGCCCGTCGTCCGCGGCGGCGGCCGGCACGGCCATCGTCGCAACCAGCCCCAGTGACGCCGTGGTCAGCGCCATCAGCCGGCCTCCGCGACGGGTCACTCTGTTGTTCGTCATCTTGCTGTTGCCTCTCGCCCAACCTTGTGGAAGCGACGAGTCCTGTGTGGAGTTCGCCGCTGTTGAGTGTGAGCCTGGAGTGAAATCTGCGTCAAATACACCAATGATTGGTAAAGTTGTAGTTGATGATCGAACTGATGCCGTATAAGGGCGTACCGGAGGTAACGTCGGGTACGCTGGCGCCGTGGGCGGGTGGCGCATCCGGCCTCAGTCGGCGGCGCGTGCGCCCTCCAGGACGGTGCGCACGGTGCGCGACACGAAGTCCTTCTCCAGCGGGAGTTGGCGGAGTACGACACGGATCCAGGCGGCCCCGGCCAGCAGGTCCACCAGGAGCATCGGGTCCGTGTCCGCCGGGAGTTCGCCGCGCGCCACGGCCCGGGTGAAGACGGGCTCCTCGCGGGCGATCCGGTCGGCGAAGAAGTCCTTTACGTGGACGGCGAGTTCGGTGCTGTGCGTGGCGGCACCCAGTACGGCGACGGCGATGTCGGAGGCCGGCGGAGTGGTGAGCGGGGTCGCGATGGTGTGCAGCAGGGCCTCCAGGTCTCCTCGGAGGCTTCCGGTGTCGGGCGGTGCGAGGTCGAGTTGGCGGGCGCCGATGAGTGCGGCGCCCAGGAGCGCGCCCTTGGACGGCCACCAGCGGTAGATCGTGGTCTTGTTGACGCCGGAGCGCTGGGCGACCCCCTCGATGGTCAAGCCCTCGTAGCCCTTCTCCGCGAGCAGATCCAGGGCGGCGTCGAAGATCTCCTGCGCCTTCCGTGGGCCGCCGCTCCGCCGTGTTCCGTGCCGTTCCTCGCTCATGAGGAGAGATTAGCATCGAAAAACAACGCAACGTTGCGTTGTGTTTCAGGTAGCGTGCCGCACATGGAGCCCCAAGAAGCCGGGGTGCCCCTCGTGTTCGTGCACGGTCTGCGTGTGAGCGGCGCGATGTGGCAACCCGTGATCCAAGCCATCGGAAAAGACCACCCCACCGCGGCACCCGACCTGCCCGGCCATGGCAGCCGGCGCGGTGAACCCTTCGATATCGCCGGCGCCGTGGCGGCGGTTGCCGACGCCATCGACGAACTCGGCGGCCGGGCGCTGCTCGTGGGGCTGTCCCTGGGCGGCTTCGTCGCCACGGCCACCGCCGGAGCCCACCCGGACCGGGTCCTCGGCCTGGTCGCGATGGGCTGTTCCACGCGGCCGAGCGGTCTGTTCGCCGCCACCTACAAGGCAGCGGGCCGGCTGGCAGCCAGATATCCCCGACGCGCCGATCGGCTCAGCGCATTCGCCTTCCGCCGTGCCCTCCCCGGTCCCACGGGAGAGGCCATGGTCGCCGGGGGCCTGAGCTCCCGGACCGCGTCGAGCGTCGTCAAGGCCGTCTGCGAGACGGACACCCTCGCGTCGCTCGCCGCGTATCCGGGCCCGGTCTGGCTGGTCAACGGCGAGCGCGACCACTTCCGCCGCGACGAACGGGACTTCCTGAAGGCCTGCCGCGACGGTCGGCTGCTCCTGCTGCCCAGGTGCGGACACCTCACCAGCCTCGCCGATACGGGGGCCGTCGCCGGTCTCGTCCGCGATGCCGCGGCGGTCGTCACGGTCCGGACGCACGGCTCGCCGACGCCGGAGGTCCGCCGGTGACCGCCCGGGTGTGGAGTGTGGAGGAGTCCCTGGAGGTTCCCTTCCCGCCGCGGACCGTCTACGCGGCCCTCGCGGATGTCCGGCGGATGACGGAGTGGAGCACGGAGGTCATCGGGGTGTGGCGCCGCGGGGAGCGCTTCGTGGGGGTCAACCGCAAGGCAGGCTGGATCTGGTTCACCACGTGCCGGATCGTCGTCGCCGACCCCGGCCGGGAGTTCGCCTTCGACGTCACCACCTTCCGCCTGCCCGTGGCGCGCTGGGGCTACCGCCTGACCCCGGAGGGGGAGGGGACCCGGGTCACCGAATACTGGGTCGATCAGCGTCGCCGCGGATGGCGCCGCTGGGTCGCCGAGGCGCTGGGACTGGTCTTCACCGGAACCCCGCCCGCCCGGCGTGCCGCACGCAATCGCGCCGCCATGCGCGTGACCCTCCACCGGCTCGCTGCCGCGCTCCGGGCGGCAGCCTGAACCGTACGGGCGCCCGCCATGTGCCGTTGGCGTAAGGGCATCCGGTCCGACACGGGCGCAGGGAGGCCGGCCACGTCGAATCTCCGGCCTCCCGGCCTGCTATATCTCCATAAAGCGCCCCGCTGCCCGGGGTCGATCGCCGGGCCGGAAGAGCCGTTGCGCACTCAAAGCACAAGGTCCGCCCGCTCTTCCGCTTTCGGCTCCCCGAGGGGTAGTCCTGAGGACAGCCGGCCTAGGCCGCTCACTCACCTGCCCACCCCGACCAGAAGGACGGACCGTCATGACGAACGACCTGTTAGCGGAAACGGCACCGGACGAGGGGCCGGACGGGGGCTGGTACGTCGACGAACGCTGCACCAACTGCGATGTCGCCCGGCAACTCGCCCCCGATGTGATCAGCGAGAAGAACGGGCGCGCGGAAGTGACCCGGCAGCCGCGGAGCGACGCGGAGGCCCGGCAGCTGCATGCGGCCGCCTTCGCCTGCCACACCCGGTCGATCCGGCATTCCGCGCGGCGCCTCACCCCCGATCTCGACCCCTTTCCCCTCGCCCTGGACGACGCCGTCCATCTCTGCGGCCACAATTCCCGCCATACGGCAGGCGCCAACGCCTATCTGCTGCGCCGCGGCGACGGAACCACGATGATGATCGACACCCCTCGCTGGAGCGAGCAACTGGCCACCCGCTACGAGGAGTTGGGCACCGTCACCGACGTCCTGCTCACCCACCAGGACCACGCCGCACACGGCCGCCGCTACGCCGACCGGTTCGGGGCCCGGCTGTGGATCCACGAGGGCGATCTCGATGCCGCACCGGACGCGGACCGCGTCATCCGGGGCACCGAGCCGGTCGAGATCGGCGCCGGGGTCCTGGCGTACCCGCTTCCCGGCCATACGCGCGGCAGCGTGCTCTACCTCGCCGATGAGCGGTACTGCTTCAGCGGGGACAGCTTCTACTGGTCGCGCACCACCGCCGACCTGGAGGTGGCCGCCTCGGTCACCTGGTACTCGATCGTGGAACTGGCCGCCTCCCTGGCGCGGACCGCCCCTCGGCTGCGCTTCGAGTGGGTGCTGCCCGGTCACGGCGACCGCAAGCGGCTCCCCGCGGCGGAAATGGCCCACCGCCTGGCCCGGTTGGCGACCCGTACTGCGCAGCTGCAGCCGCAGCCCGTCGACTTCACCGCGGTGCGCTGGTGACGGTACGGGCCCTCGCCGCGGCCCGCGGGCGGGCGGTGCCGCGGTACGGTCACCGGGTCCGGGTGGCCACCACCAGCCGGCACCGCGGGCTGCCGTCCGGGCGCCGCCCGAGCTCCGGCAGAGCATGCAGCTCCACGTCGAATCCGGCCCGGGTCAGCTCCGCACGCACGTCGGCGAGCCGGAACGTCCGGTAGTACATGACGAAGCTCGGATGCCACAGCGCATTGCGGACCCGCATCGCCGCGTCGAACGCCAGCAGCGTCCAGTAGCCCCACGACCCCGGCCGGGCGGGAGCCGCGATCGGGAAGACGAACCGGCCGCCGGGGCGCAACACGGAGTGAACCTGGGCAAACAGCTCCGGTCGCTCGCGGGGCAGGAAATGCCCGAACGCGCCGAAGCTCACCGCGAGGTCGAAGACCGGCCCGAAGGGAAGGGCCCGGGCATCCGCGCGCACCCACTCGACCCGCGGTGCGGCCGCGGGCTCCCCTTCACGGGCCCGCCCCGCAGCGAGCATCCCCGCGCTGATGTCGACACCGGTGACCCGCTCCCGGCAGACCTGCCGCAGGACCCCCATGCCCGCGCCGGTCCCGCAGCACAGGTCGAGACCGCTGTCGAACGGCCCGAGCTCGTGCAGCGCGCGGGAAACGGGGGTCAGCACCGCATCGGGGGTCCGGAACGGAGTGCGGTCGAACTTCGGGGCGAGCAGGTCGTATCCGCGCTCGACGGAGGACAGCGCCTGGACGGCGAGCTCACGGAGGGTGGGGCCCTGAGGTGCAAACATCGTCCTCAGCATAGAGCCGGGCCGCGTCGGCCGCGCGGGGTGCGCCTGCCGCGCTCCGTATTGCCGGGCGGCGGCCGCGGCCCCGCATGACGTGGCCCCCGGTGAGATCACCGGGGGCCACGGTCACTTCGGTCGGCACGGTGCCGAGGTCGGCTTGCGCCTCGGCCGACACCTGTCCGCCGGGCGTCAGCCGCCGAAGCAGGGCGTACCGAAAGCGGGGTTGAGCGCCCCGATGACGCTGATGGTGTTGTTGCAGAGGTTGACCGGAACATGGACGGGGATCTGGATGGAATTGCCGGACACGATGCCGGGTGAGTCGAGTGCTTGCCCCGAGGCACCGCTGTCGGCGGTGGCCAGACCGGCGCCGCCGAGGATGAGGGCGCAGGTGCCGGCAGTGACGAGGACGCTCTTGATCCGGTGAGCCATCGATCCGTCTCCTTACTGGTGGAGGAGCGGCGGCTCCTGGCGTCGTCCCCTGAAGGCACCGGCGCCACGGCTGGGAGCCGCCCGTACAGGGCTGTCGTTCCCCGCCGGCTCGTCCTCCAGAGACGCCACGCCCGAAGAGCAGACTTTTAGGTGATATGGCCGCGGGTGTTGACGGCCGGGCGGACAACCGGGCGGGTGGCGGAACGAGTTGGCCGCGCCGTCCCGCCGGAGTCAGCATCCCGGTGTGAGCGGGCGGTCCCCGCGTCAGGCCGGGGCCGCGGGCAGCACATGGGCGCCCGTACGGTCGGTGCTCAGGCACAGCGAGCAGACCACCCCGTCATGGCTGGGGCAGGCGGCGAGGTCCGGTCGCTCGAATTCCTGCCGGCACACATGGCACGCGTAGGTGGCCGAGCTGGGGTTGCCGTCCGCGTCCAGCAGCGGGGCGTCGATCCCGTCCGTGGTGCGCCGCAGGTAGAACCGGCCCTTGGTCAGGACGGCCAGTAGTGGGGTGAGGACGAAGGCGATCAGCGCGGCCGCGACCGGTGAGTACGGCTGGAGGGCGTCCCCGAGCGCGTGGAAGTACAGCGCGATCGACAGGCCGGACGCGGCGGTGAAGGACACCACGCCGACGGGGTTGACCGCATAGAGCATGCCGCGGCGGAATTCGGGGGCCTGCGGGGAGAGTTTCAGCAGGTACTTGTTGACCATGATGTCGGTGGCGACGGTGACGATCCAGGCGATGGCGCAGTTGGAATAGAACCCGAGGATGTTGTTGAGGAAGCTGAACATGTCCGCTTCCATCAGCAGGAGCGCACAGGCCAGGTTGGCGAGGACGAACACCATCCGGCCCGGATAGTGCTTGGTGACCCGGGTGAACGAGTTCGTCCAGGCCAGCGAACCGGAGTAGGCGTTGGTCACGTTGATTTTGATCTGGCTGATCACGACCAGGACCACCGCCAGCGGGATGACCAGCCAGGTCGGCATCATGGCCGCGAAGGCGCCGGTGAACTGGTGGATCGGCTCGGTGGCCGAGGCCGGGCCCGCCGCGGCGAGGATGTAGACGGCGAGGAAGACGCCGATGGCCTGCTTGAGCGCACCGAGCACCACCCATCCGGGGCCGGCCAGTACCACGGCCGTCCACCATGTGCGCCGGTTCTGCTCCGTCTTGGGCGGCATGAAGCGCAGGTAGTCGACCTGTTCGCCGATCTGCGCGATCAGGGACAGGCACACGCCCGCGCCCAGCAGCACCGAGGCGGCGTCGATGCCGCGGCCGCCGTGGGAGCCCGTATACGACAGGAAGGTGTGCACCGTGCCGGGATCGGTGCTGACCAGATACAGCAGCGGCCCCACCATGAGCAGCAACCACAGGGGCGTCGTCCAGACCTGAAGCTTGCTCAGGGCCTTCATCCCGTAGATGACCAGCGGGATCACCATGCAGGTCGAGACCACATACCCCAGCCACAACGGCAGGCCGAGGCCCAGCTTCAGTCCCTGCGCCATGATCGAGCCTTCGAGGGCGAAGAAGATGAAGGTGAAGCTGGCGAAGATGACGCTGGTCAGGACCGAACCGTAGTAACCGAAGCCCGAGCCCCGGGTGATCAGGTCCAGGTCGATGTTGTAGCGCGCCGCGTAGTAGGCGAGGGGGAAGCCGGTGACGAAGATGACCACGGCGGCGACGAGGATCGCGGTCAGCGCGTTCGCGGTGCCATGGGCGAGCCCGATGCCCGCACCGATCGAGAAGTCGGCCATGTACGCGATGCCGCCCAGCGCGGTTGTCGCCACCACCATCGGTGTCCAACGGCGGTAACTGCGCGGCGCGAACCGGAGGGTGTAATCCTCCAGCGTTTCGTTGACCGCTCCGTCGGCGGATGCCTCGGTCTGCGGGGGGCGTCGGTCGCTGTCGGGGACTGTCAACGCATCGGGCCTTGAGTTCATGGCCGGGACAGTAGGCAGGGCGTGTTTCCCGCGTGGTCATCGCAGGTGAAGTGGGTGTTTCCGGCGGGGCGCGGAGCGCGGCCGCACCCGAGGTGGATGCCGTGCCCGGCGTCTGCCGGCAGGCGCCGGAGAGGCGGAATTCCCGCCGCGGTGGCTCCGGGCGGCCCTCGCCTCCGTACGCAGACGAAAGGCGTCATGCGGGCCACGGCTCCGTCTCTCCCGCCGCGGAGTGGGTAACCATAGGGACCCAGCGGCACCCGGCAACCGGGTGCACCGGCCGGCAGCCCGGATTCCCGTACTCACCCCGCAGGAGTCACCGTGACAGCGGACCGACACGGACACCCGATGAGCGACACCGGCACCGAGGCCGTGCTCCAGTACGAACAGGCCCTGGACGACCTGATGTTCTTCCGGCCCCGGGTCGCGGAGACGGCACGGTCGGTACTGGCCGCCTCCCCGCGGTCGACGATGGGGCAGGTGCTGGCCGCGTATCTGGGCGTGCTGGGAACCGAGGAGAAGGACGCGGCCGCGGCACGGGACGGCTTCCTCCGCTTCCGTTCCGGCCTGGACACCGAGCGGCTCACGACCCGGGAGCGGATGCATCTCGCCGCCGCGACGGCATGGCTGGACGGCGATCTGTACGGCGCCGGCCGCACCCTCGGTGAGCTCAGCATCGCCTTCCCGCGCGATGCGCTGGCGCTCTTCGCGGGCCACCAGCACGACTTCCTCACCGGGGACGCCCAGCGCCTCCGCGACCGCATCGGTGGAGCGCTCGACGCCTGGCCGGACGACGATCCGCAGCACGGGCCGCTGCTCGGTATGTACGCGTTCGGACTGGAGGAGTCCGGCCACTACGAACGCGCCGAGGAGGTCGGCCTGGCGGCTCTCGCGCAGCATCCGGGCGACGTGTGGGGGATCCACAGTGTGGTGCACACCTATGAGATGCGGGGGCGCTTCACGGACGGGATCCGCTTCCTCGACGCCCGTACGAAGGACTGGGCGGACGGCAGCCTGCTCACCGTCCACAACTGGTGGCACTACGCCCTCTTCACCCTGGAGTCCGGCGACACCGCCCGGGTGCTGGAGATCTACGACGCCGCCCTCCATCACGACCGGTCGGCGGGGGTGGCGATGGAACTGCTGGACGCCGCGGCCCTGTTGTGGCGCCTGTATCTGGCCGAGGAAGAACAGAGCGCACGATGGGCCCGGCTCGCGGACGCCTGGGAGAGCCGTTGCGACGGCCCGCACTACGCCTTCAACGACGCCCACGCGGTGATGGCGTATGTGGGGGCGGGCCGGATCGCGCGGGCACAGCGCCTGGTCGAGGAACGGGAGGACTGGCTGGCGGGGGAGCCCGGCGGCGCCAATGGTGCGATGACGGCCGGGATCGGCCTGCCCGTGTGCCGCGCACTGATCGCCTACGGACGGCAGGAGTACGGCCGGGCCGCCGATCTGCTGCTGCCCGTCCGACACCGGCTGAACGGCTTCGGCGGCAGCCACGCCCAGCGGGACGCGATCCAGCGGACCCTGGTCGAGGCCTCCCTGCGCGCGGGCCGCACCGAGCTGGCCGGAACCCTGCTCAGCGAACGGAGCCGGCTGCGCCCGGTCTGCCCGTACAACTGGTCCGCCAAGGCCCGGCTGGCGGAGCAGCTCGGCGACCCGGCGCGGGCCGCGGACGCCCGCCGGCGCGCCGTGGCGCAGGCATCGGCCTGAGCCCCCACAGGACCACCCCGGCCCGGGCGGGCAGCGCCCGCGCCGGCGTCGGCCCTGCCGCCCACACCTCCGCTTTCGCGACGCCGTGGCTCTTCTTCGGCCAAAAACAGACCGGCGCACAACGCCGTCACCGCTCCGCGCGTCCTACCGCACGCAATCGTGCTCAGAACTTCTCTGGAGGTAAAACATGCGACGGTGGGGGACAGTGGCGGCGGCGCTCGTGTTGGCGGGCGCCGGGGTGGCGGGCACGGCCGGTGTGGCCGGCGCCGCGACCGGGCCGGCGGGCAAGGCCGCGCCGTCCGCGGCCTGTTCGACCGTCTGGGGCAGCGGCAACAAGTCCGCCACGGACGCGAACGCCGCACCGCTCACGAACATCAGGACCGGACGCAACGCGTGCTACGACCGCATGGTCTTCGACATCGGCGGTGCCACCGCCAAGCTCGGCTACCACGTCGGCTACGTCGACGCGTTCCACCAGGACGGCTCGGGCGAGAAGATACCGGTCAAGGGCGGCGCCATTCTGCAGATCTATGTGTCCGCACCCAGCTATGACCCGGCGACCGGCAAGCAGACCTACCGCGGGTCGGCCGGCAAGTCGCTGCCGGGAGTGAACATCAGTGGCTACAAGACGTTCCGGGACACCAAGTTCGGGGCGAGCTTCGAAGGGCAGACCCAGGTCGGCCTGGGCGTCCGCGCCAAGCTTCCGTTCCGGGTGCTCCGGTCCGGCCACCAGCTGATCGTGGACGTCGCGCACGCCCGCTGACCCGACGGGGCACCAGGGCCACCTGGCCTTGCGCCGCCCTTGCCGGCATCCCGAGCTCCTCGGGGTGCCGGCGCCCTGGGCAGACCGCCCCGGCACCGGCGGCGCGTCCTGCTCGGATACGGAACTCGGCTACGCAGAAAAATACCCCGGACTGAATTGACAGCCGGGGTATTTCTCTGCGTATATTGGGGGCTTCTGTGTCTGCGTGAATTCACGACTGAAGCCTAACTTCTCAACCGAACTCTATCCGAGCGGAGCTGAATTGTCAAACGAGGAATTGCGGCGCGAGCAGGAATTCATGGATCTGCTCTATGAACGCCTCGCGGAAATGCGGACCGGCGCGGCGACGACGGTGTCCGAAGCCCTGCCGCGGGACGGCAACAACGCCCAGGCACGGCTGGAGCGCGATGTGCTGGTCGCCGAACAGTCCGGGCTGCTCGCCGCCTTCGACGCCGGCGAACACGGCCTGTGTTTCGGCCGGCTCCTCTTCCGTGACGGCCGGGACCACCACATCGGCCGCATCGGCATCCGGCGCGACGACCCGGAGCGCACCCCGCTGGTCATCGACTGGCGGGCCGAGGTCGCCCGGCCGTTCTACCTCGCCACCGGGCACACCCCCATGGGGCTGCGCCGCAGGCGTCACCTCACCACGGACGGCAGGCATGTCACCGCCCTGCACGACGAGATCCTGGACCTCGCCGACGCCGTACGCACCGGCCATGAAGGCAGCGACGCGGACGCCGTGTTGCTGGCCGCGCTCGACGCCGCGCGCAGCGGGCGGATGCACGACATCGTGCAGACCATCCAGGCCGAGCAGGACGCCATCATCCGTGCCCCGCACGACGGCGTCCTCGTCGTGGAGGGCGGGCCCGGCACCGGCAAGACCGTCGTCGCGCTGCACCGAGCCGCGTATCTGCTCTATGCGCACCGTGAACAACTGGCCCGCCGTGCCGTGCTGATCGTCGGCCCGAACCCGGCCTTCCTCAGCTACATCGGGGAGGTGCTGCCCGCGCTCGGCGAGACGGGCGTGCTGCTCGCCACGCCCGACGAGCTCTTCCCGGGCGTGACCGCCACGGGCACCGACACCGCCGAGGCCGCCGAGATCAAGGGCCGTGCGGCGATGGCGGATGCGCTGGCGGACTTCATACGGGACCGCCAGACCCTGCCCGACCCGGTGATCGTGATCGATCACGAGGACGGCGAACTCCGGCTGGACGCGGACCTCGTGCGCGCGGCACGCCGTCATGCCCGCGCCGCCGGCCTGCCGCACAACCTCGCCCGCCCGCACTTCGCGTTCCACGTCATCGACGCGCTCACCGCGCAGCTCACCGAACGGATCGGCGCGGACCCCTACGGCGGGCCGAACCTCCTCGGCCCCGACGACATCGCCCAGCTCGGCAAGGCCATCGCCGTCAGCCCCGAAGTGCACCGCGCCATCGAGGAGTTGTGGCCGGCACTCACCCCGCAGCAGCTGGTCGCCGACTTCCTCGCCGAGCCCGGCCATCTCCCCGACACCGACGCGGACACCATCCGGCGCACGTCCGGCGGCTGGACCCCCGCGGACATCCCTCTGCTGGACGAGGCCGCCGAGCTCCTCGGCGAGGACGACTCGGCCGCCCGCGCGGCCGCCGAGGCACAACGCCAGGAGGAGATCGCCTACGCCCAGGGCGTGCTCGACCTCACCTACGGTTCCCGCACCCAGGAGTTCGAGGACCGCGACGACGACGATTCGGAGGTCCTGGCCGCGCACGACCTGGTGGACGCCGAAGCGCTCGCCGACCGGCAGGAGGAGGCCGACCACCGCAGCGCCGCCGAACGCGCCGCGGCCGACCGCACCTGGGCCTTCGGCCACGTCATCGTCGACGAGGCGCAGGAGCTGTCCGCGATGGCCTGGCGGCTGTTGATGCGGCGCTGCCCGATCCGCTCGATGACCCTGGTCGGCGACCCGGCGCAGACCGCCGAACCGGGTGGCTGCGGCTCGTGGGAGTCGATCCTCGCACCGTACGTCGGTGACCGCTGGCACCATGTCAGGCTCGGCGTCAACTACCGTACGCCGACCGAGATCATGGACGTCGCGGCGCGGGTGCCCCGGTCCGCCGACCCCTCCTTCGCGGCGCCGCGGTCGATCCGGTCCACCGGCGTGCGTCCGTGGGCACGGTGCACCGACGACCTGGTCCGCGCGGTGGCCGAGACGGTGGCACGGGAGACGCCCGGGGAGGGGCGGCTCGCGGTGATCGCACCCGATTCCCGGTGCGCGGCCCTGTCCGCCGCCCTCCCGGACGCGGCCGCCGGGCCCGCCCCGGATCTGACCCGCCCGGTGGTGGTGCTCGGCCCCCGGCAGGCCAAGGGCCTGGAGTTCGACACCGTGATCGTGGTGGAACCGGCGGAGTTCGGGGCCAGCGACCTGTACGTCGCGCTCACCCGGGCGACACAACGGCTGGGCGTGCTCCACACCGAGCCGTTGCCGGCGGCGCTGGCGGAGCTGCCGACGGAGGCGGCCGCGGCGACCGTACGGTGACCACCGGAAGAGGGGCGCCGCATGACGACATGCCGCGCCCCTCAGGTCACTCGTTTTCTCCCGCTCGCTCCCGTGCGAGGCTCCGGTGGACCGCGGCGGAGATCCGGTACACCACGCACGGGCGCAGCGGGCCGTCGGCCAGGTCGGGATCGTCGAAGTCATCGGCCGGATCACGGGTCATCCCCAGGCGGCGCATCACCGCCTGGGAGCGGAGGTTGGTGGCGGTGGTGACGGCGAGGATCTCCGGCAGTCGGAGGGTCTCGAAACCGACGGCCAGCGCGGCGCGGCCGGCCTCGGTGGCGTAACCGTGTCCCCAGGCCGAGCGGGTCAGCCGCCAGCCGGCCTCCACGCCCGTGAACGGCAGGTCGTCGTCCACCGGATCCAGTCCGGTGAAGCCGATGAACTCTCCGGTCGCGCGCACCTCGACCGCCCACCACCCCCAGCCGCGCCGTTCGAGATCGGCCTGGAAGGCGGCGGCTCTTACCTCGCTCTGCTCGCGCGAGAGCACCTCGGGGAAGTGTGCCCGGACCTCGGGATCGGCGTTCATCGCCGCCCAGGGGGCGAGGTCGGACGCCCGCCACTCCCGGAGTATCAGCCGCTCGGTGCGCAGTTCAGACATCGCGCCAACGTAACCGGCTCCCGGCCGCGGGGCGAGCGGATATCCGGCCCCCGCACGGGCGCTCCTCGACGCCGTCCGATCACGGCGTCGAGGCTGCCCCGTACGGAACGGCGGCCGGGCCCGCTATTTGACCGAACCGGCCATGATGCCCTGCACGAAGTGCCGTTGGAAGGCGAAGAACACGATCAGCGGCACGATCAGGGACAGGAAGGCGCCGGGCGCCAGCACCCCGATGTTGCTGCCGAACTGCCTCATCTGCGACTGCAGGGCCACCGTCAGCGGCTGCGATTCGTTGTCGGCGAAGAGCAGGGCCACCAGCATGTCGTTCCAGACCCACAGGAACTGGAAGATGGCCAGGCTGGCGATGGCGGGGCGGCCCAGCGGCAGGACCAGCTGGGAGAAGATCCGCCACTCCCCGCCGCCGTCCATCCGGGCGGCCTCCAGCATCTCCTTGGGGATCTCCGCGAAGTAGTTGCGCAGCAGGAAGATGGCGAACGGCAGCCCGTAGGCGGTGTGGAACAGCACGACGCCGGGGATGGAGCCGAACAGCCCGAGTGCGCCGAACAGCTTGGCCACCGGCAGCAGACCGATCTGCACCGGCACCACCAGCATGGCGACCACCACCAGGAAGATCCAGTCGCGGCCGGGGAAGTCCATCCAGGCGAAGGCGTATCCGGCCAGCGCGGCGATCACCACGACGGCGAGGGTGGTGGGCACCGAGATCAGCACGGTGTTCCAGAACGCCTGGACGATGCCGGAGTCCTTCAGCAGCGTCGTGTAGTTGTCCAGCGAGAGCTGGCTGGGTGCGGTGAGCGCGGTCCACCAGCCGCTGCCGGCGTTCGCCTCCTCCGAGCGGAGGGAGGAGAGGAAGAGCCCGGCGGCGGGGGTGAGCCAGACCAGACCGATGACGAGCAGGAACAGCTGCATCACGCCGCGGCTGAGCCACTTCACCGGCCGTGCGGTCGCCCGCTTGCGGGGCACGGCGGTTCCCTGAGCGGTGGTCATGACTGGCTCCTGCGGAAACGTCGGATGTTGAGGGCCATGGCCGGGACCACCAGCAGGAGCAGCAGCACGCCGAGGGCGCTGCCGAGCCCCTGGTTGTTGCCGCCGCCGAAGGAGACCAGCCACATCTGCAGGGCCAGGACGTTGGCGTCCTGCTGTACGGGACCGGGGGCGATGATGTAGACGAGGTCGAAGACCTTCATCACGTTGATCACCATCGTCACGAACACCACGCCCAGGACCGGGCCGAGCAGCGGAACGGTGATCCTGCGGAAGACCTGCCACTCGTTGGCGCCGTCCATCCGGGCGGCCTCCAGCACGTCCCGTGGCATCGAGGAGAGCCCCGCGCCGATGAGGACGAGCGCGAAGCCGGTCCAGATCCACATGTACGCGCCGATGATGGCGGGTGTGATGAGGGCCGGGCCGAGCCAGGGGACGCCCCCGTACGGGGCGGCGAAATCCTTGGCGGGGAGCTGCACGGCGTAGGACCCCGGAGCCAGATGCGGCAGACGGTAGGAGCCGTCCGGGCCGGTGGTGGCCGTGGCCGCCACCTTGCCGTGGGAGTCGACCGCCTCGACGGTGAGCTTCGGCAGCCCGCGTTCAGCGCGGTCCACGGTGCCGGGGGTGCCGCCTCCGCCGGGCGTGAAGTCGAGGTAGACCACACCGCGCAGTTCGTCGCTGCCCGCCGGGGACTTGGCGGCCGGTGCGGCGGGGCGTGCCGTCGACGGCATGTCCTTGGGCGCGACACCGACGAGGCCGAGGTTGGCGATGTGGCCCGGGCCGGTGCGGTGCGTCGTGCGGTAGGAGCCGTCGTGCCCCTTGGTCAGCTGCTTGTCGCCGAGGCGTGCCTTGGCGGTCGGGAAGGAGGCGGACTGCCCCTGGAACTGGTCGTGGATGCCGACGGCGACCGCGTTGAGCACGCCGCGCTGCGGATCCTGCTCGTAGGTGAGCCGGAAGATGATGCCCGCGGCGAGGAACGAGATCGCCATCGGCATGAACATCAGCAGCTTGAACGCCGTCTTCCAGCGGATCTTCTCGGTCAGTACGGCGAGCACCAGGCCGAGTCCGGTCAGCAGCGCGGGGGCGAAGACCACCCAGATCGCGCTGTTGCGGATGGCCCGGAGCGTGGCCGGGTCCTGGAACATCGCGGTGTAGTTGTCGGCCCCGACGAAGGTGTTCCCGGAGGCGTCGTACATGCTGCGGACGACCGAGAACACGATGGGGTACGCCACGAGGGCGCCCAGCAACAACAGTGCGGGCAACAGGAATATCGCGGCGATCCGCCGGCGGCGCCGGACGGAGCGCCGCACGGCGGCGGCACCGGAACTGCCGGGTGCGCCGTGAGGCGGGTGGGGCGCGGTGCCGCGCGCCTGGGCGGGCGGCACCGCGCGGGAGGTGACAGGCATGGATCTGGCCTTGGTCCTTACTTTCCGTACGCCTTGGCCGCGGCGGCCTCAAGCTTGCGGGCGGTCGCCGTGGGGTCCGAGGGGTCGCGCAGGAAGTCCTGCAGCAGCTTCCATTCGCCGGCTCCCTGGGTGCCGCCGAAGGCCGCGGGCGCCTGGTCCGACATGTCGAAGCGGACGGAGTTCCCGGCGTCGGTCAGCGACTGGGCGGCGTTGCGGGTGACCTCGTCGTGGTACGCGTCCGCCGGGACCTTCTTGTTGGGCGAGATGTAGCCGCCGGCCTTGGCCCAGACGCTGGCCGCCTCCGGGCTCGCCAGGTACTTCACCAGCTCCATCGCGGCCTTCTTGTTCTTGCCGGCCTTGAGCACCACGGCGGCGTCACCGCCGCTGACCACCGGCGCCTTGCCGCCGTCGACGGCCGGGAACGGGTAGAACTTGGCGTCCTTGCCGACCTGCTTGTGGAGCTCGTCGGTGACCAGGGCGCTGACGAAGTCACCCTCGTACACCGAGGCCGCCTTCGGGTTCGGGCCGAAGACCTGCTGGACGGACTCGGGGAAGTCGGTGCGCAGCGCGCCCGATCCGCCGCCGGCCACCAGGTTCTTGTCGCCGAACAGCTTGCCGAGCGCGGTGAGCGCCTTGACCACGCTGGGGTCCGTCCACGGGATCTTGTGGGCGGCGAGCTTGTCGTACTTGTCCTGGCCGGCCTGGGACAGATAGATGTTCTCGAACCAGTCGGTGAGCGGCCAGCCGGCCTCGCCCGCGACGGCGAACGCCGGCAGGCCCGAGTCGGAGAGTGTCCGGCCCGACTTCAGCATCTCGTCGTACGTCTTCGCGGGCTTGACCCCGGCCTGGGAGTAGGCCTCCGGGCTGTACCAGACGGTCGACTTGTGCGAGGCCTTGAAGTACAGGCCGTAGTAGGTCTTGCCGACCGTGCCGTAGTCCTTCCACACCTTGGCGTAGTTCTGGCTGGCCGCGGCGGAGACCGCCGGCGACAGGGGCGCCAGCCAGCCCTTCTTGGCGAACTGCTGGAGCACGCCGACCTGGGGGACCATCACCACGTCGGGGGCGTTGCCGCCCTCGACCTGGCTGCCGATGACCGTGGAGACGTTGTCGCCGGTGGAGGTGAAGCTGACCTTCGCGCCGGTCTTCTGGGAGAACGCGTCCAGGACCTTCTTGAAGTTCTGCTGTTCCACACCGGTCCAGACGCCGGCCACGGTCACGTTCTGGCCGTTGAGCTCCTGCTTGCCGCCTCCGGCGGACACTCCGCCGCCGCATGCGGTCGCGGAGAGCGCCAGGCCGAGCACGGCCGCGCCGGAGACGGCGATGCGGGTGTGTCGTACTGCGGGTCGTCTCATGGTGGGTTCCCTTCGGGAGGACTGCGGGGGGGGGACGGGGGGTGGAGCTATTGGGCCTCGGGAGCGTGCATCCACCAGGCGGCGGTGGAACCGGGGAGCGTGCCCGCCGGGCAGTCGCCGCTCGCGAGAAGGGGGAGCCCCGGTGCGGGGGCGGATACCGGCTCGGTGCCGAAGTTGACGGCACAGACCAGGCCGTCACCGCGGACGAACGCCAGCACCTGGGACGGGGAGTCCAGCCAGCGCAGCGTGCCTTCGCCGAGTTGGGGGAGGCTGCGGCGCAGCTGCAGCCCCTCGCGGTACAGGTGCCAGAACGAGCGGGTGTCGGCCAGCGCCCGGTCCGTGGCGTGCTCGGCGAACCAGGCGGGCTGCGGCAGCCAGGGCCGGGCCGCGTCGGTCCCGCTCGTGAAGCCGAACGGCGAGGCGTGGCCCGACCAGGGCAGCGGCACCCGGCAGCCGTCGCGGATGTGCTGCCGGCTGCCCGTACGGTGGTAGATCGGGTCGGTGAGGACCTCGTCCGGCAGGTCGACGACCTCCGGCAGGCCCAGCTCCTCGCCCTGATAGACGTACGCCGCGCCGGGCAGCGCCAGCATCAGCAGCGCGGCGGCCCGGGCGCGCGCCGGGCCCAACCCGCCCCCGGGCCCGGCGGCGATCCCCTCCACGCCGCCGCCGGGCTCGGTTGCATAGCGGGTGACGGTCCGGACCTGGTCGTGGTTGTTGAGCACCCAGGTGACCGTGGAGCCGGTGCCCGCGATGTCGGTCAGCGCCTCGGTGATCACCCGGCGGAAGGTGTCGACGTCCCAGCGCGCGGTCAGCAGGTGGAAGAAGAACGCCTGGTGGAGTTCGTCGGGCCGGACGTACGCGGCCTGCTCGCTCGGCGTCCGTACGGAGACCTCGCCGACCAGCAGCCGGTCGCGGCCGTCGCGGGCCGTGTACTCCTCGCACAGTGCGCGCCAGTCGCGCCACACCTGGTGCACCTCGGGCTGGTTCCACGCCAGCGGGTTGACCGAGTCGCGGGTGCGCTCATCGGCCGCCGGGTCGGGGGAGTCGGGCAGCTCGGGGTGCTTGAACAGCCCCGCGGCCACATCGATCCGGAAGCCGTCGACCCCGCGGTCCAGCCAGAAGCGCAGCACGTCCTCGAAGTCGGCGGCCACGGCCGGGTTGCGCCAGTTCAGATCGGGCTGCTCGGGCGTGAACATGTGGAGGTACCACTGGCCCGTCGGAGCCTCGGAAGCGGAACCGGCCTCCTTGACGCGGGACCAGGCGGGGCCGCCGAACATCGCCCGCCAGTTGTTGGGCGGCAGCTCACCGTCCACACCGCGCCCGTCGGCGAAGTGGAACAGCGACCGTGCCGGGCTGCCGGGGCCGTCCGCCAGGGCGGCGCGGAACCACGGGTGCTCGCTGGAGCAGTGGTTGGGGACGATGTCCAGGAGCACCTTCAGACCCAGCCGGTGGGCGTCGGCCACCAGGCGGTCGAATTCGGCGAGGTCGCCGTAGACCGGGTCGACATCGCGGTAGTCGGCGACGTCATAGCCGTGGTCGTGCTGCGGCGAGGGGTAGCAGGGGCTGAGCCAGATGCCGTCCACGCCGAGCTTCTTGAGGTACGGCAGTCCGGTGCGGACACCGGCCAGATCGCCGATCCCGTCGCCGGTGGTGTCGAGGAAGCTGCGGACGTAGACCTGGTAGATGACCGCATCGCGCCACCAGTGCCGGGCGGTGTCCCCGGAGTCGGCCGAGGGCGCGGCGGAAGCCGGACCGGGGAGCGAGGGGGAGGGCGTGGAGTCGGCCGAGGAGCCGTTCCCTGCCGTGGCTATGAGCATCTGCCGTGATCCCGTTCTTGCCTGGGCATGCCGTGCGGCTGCATTTCGCTGTTATGCATGCATGTTAAGTAGGCATGACTTTTCGATGTCAACGAAATGGACGAAACTCGGTGCGAGATGCCCGAATTTGTGGGGGATTGGGATGCCAGGCTGTACCTAACAAGTAAGTACGAGCGGGGTGGCGGTGACTCGGAGAGGTCAGCCGCGGTCGACGAGGGCGCCCAGCTCGCGCGTCAGCCGCGCGACGGTGGCCGAGGTGCTCCGCCGGTGGAGCAGCGCATCGTGCATGACCGCCTGCACCGCCAGGCTCACCTGGTCGTACTGCGGGCTCTTCAGACGCGGTTTGGCCGCCAGCACGGCGCGCTGGAGCGTCGGGAGATACGGGAAGCGCCGCACCAGCGCCGGATCCGTATACAGATCGGCCCACACCGGAGGCAGCGCTCCCTTGGTCAGCACCTGGCGCTGGACCGGCTCGGACGTCAGATAGGAGATCAGCTCGGCGGCCGTCTTCTGATGCCGGGAGTTGGCGTTGACCGCCAGATTGGAGCCGCCCAGCGCGCTGGAGCCCGGCCCGTCGGGACCCGGCAGCGGCACCGCGCCGAACTTCCCCGCCACCTTGGAGGAGGGGGCGTTGCCCAGCGCGTACGCGTACGGCCAGTTGCGCAGGAACAACAGCCGGCCGTCCTGGAAGGCCTTGCGGGACTCCTCCTCCTTGTAGGACAGCGCCCGCTGCGGGATCCAGCCCTCGCGCACCCCGTCCAGCAGGAACGACAGCCCCCGGCGGGCCGCGGGGGAGTTCACCGTCACCCGCGCGCCCTCACCCCCGAGCACCGTGCCGCCCGCCGACTGGACGGCCTCCACGACATTGGCGGTCAGCCCCTCGTACGGCAGGAACTGACCCGCATAGCCGTCCAGCCCGTACTTGGGCGCGACCGTCTTCGCCAGCTGCCTCAACTCGGCCCAGGTGCGCGGCGGCCGCGCACCCTCCCGGTCGAGCACGTCCTTGCGGTAGTAGAGCAGTCCCGCATTGGTCACGTACGGGACCGCGTAGAGCCGGCCGCGGAAGGTGGCGGTGTCCACCACGGGAGGAAGGAAGTGCCGGAGCGGGAACTGCGCGCCGTCCATCGGCTTGATCCAGCCCGCGGCCGCGAACTCCGACGTCCAGGCCACATCGATGTTGAGCACGTCGAAGCGGGAGCTGTGCGAGCGCAGCTCGGTGACCATCTGGGCGCGCACCTCGTCGGCCGCGTCCGGCAGTTCGACCAGGGTCACCTTTTCGCGCGGGTGCCGGTCGTTCCAGCCGTCGAGGACCCCGCGGAGATAGCCCGTGAGGTCGCCGCCCGTCACCAGGGTGAGGGGACCGCGCCCGTCCGAGTCGTCGGCCCGCTCCCCGGCCCGGGCTCCGGTGCTGCCCGCCAACAACAGGCAGCAGATGAGCAGGGCCCGTCCCGCGGCATGCTTCCACCGCATGGGCTCCTCCTCACACCAGGCGTCGACGGACACGGACCGACAGCCCGCCCCATGTATACCTGTTAGCCATGCGGGATACTAGATGCTGCAGGAAGATGCGAAAGCGACCCGGCTCACAGTCGGACGAGCCCAGATGACAGGCAAGTAGGGCGGAGAGGGAGAGGGAGAGCGTGCGGCTGCCACTCCTGGCTCTGCTGGTCGGCGGACCCGCACACGGCTATGAACTCAAACAAGCCCTTGAGAACCTCCTGGGCGCGGCATACCCTCAGCCAAATGTCGGCCAGATTTACGTCACCCTGGGCAGGCTGGAGAAGGCGGGCCTGATCGAGGGAGAGGACGTCGAGCAGTCGGACCGTCCGAACAAGCGCATCTACCGGATCACCGCGGCGGGCCGCGAGACGGTGGACGCCTGGTTCGAGGAGTCCACTGCCGAGCCCCGGGTTCGGGACGAGTTCTTCATGAAGCTCGCCCTGGCCCCCCACACCGGGACCGCCAACCAGATCGCCTTGATCAACAAGCAGCGCCGCCACTACCTCAACACCATGCGTGACCTGTCGAAACTCGCCGCGGGCGAGGACCGGGAGAACCGGGTCGCGCAGTTGCTGATAGAGGGCGCGATGCTGCACCTACAGGCGGATCTCGACTGGCTGGAGCGCTGTCAAGAGGAGTTGGAATGAACCAGGACGAGCCGTCCGGCCCGATAGTCCGGGCAGCCGGCCTGGTCAAGACCTACCGGCCGGAGGGCGCCGCCCCCGTCCATGCCGTACGGGGCGTCGACCTGACCGTCGCACGCGGGGAATTCGTCGCCGTCACCGGCCCCTCGGGCGCCGGCAAATCCACCCTCCTCCATCTCCTCGGCGGCCTGGACCGCCCCGACAGCGGCGCGCTCTGGCTCGACGGCCGCCAGGTCGACGGCTACCGCGAGGCGCGCTGGGCCGAGCTGCGCCGCAACCACATCGGCATCGTCTTCCAGTTCTTCAACCTGGTCTCCAACCTCTCCGTGGCCGACAACGTCGAACTCCCCGCGCTGCTGGCCGGCCGGTCCCCCCGGCAGGCCCGGGCCGCCCGGGGCGAGCTGCTCGACGAGCTGGGCCTGACCGGCAAGGAGAACAGCACACCGGGCGAGCTGTCCGGTGGCGAACAGCAGCGCGTCGCTCTGGCCCGCGCCCTGGTCAACACCCCCACCCTGCTGCTGGCCGACGAGCCCGCCGGCAGCCTCGACAGCAAGGGCACCAGGGAGGTGCTGCGGCTGCTCGCCCGCTTCCACCAGCGCGGACAGACCATCCTGCTGGTCACCCATGACGCCAGGATGGCCAGCGCCGCGGACCGGGTGATCAGCTTCTTCGACGGCCAGGTGGTCGACGACGCGCACCTCGGCGGCGGCCGGCACCGCCCCGAGGCCGGGGTCGCCGACGTCCTCAAGCTCAAGGGCTGACCGGCGTGCGAGCAGCGGCCCGCTGGACCCAGGCGCATCTGCGCGCACACCGCCCCGCGGCGGTGCTCATCGTGCTGGCCACCGCCGGCATCACCATGTCGCTGCTGCTGGCCACCACCCTCTTCGCGTACGCGACCGACCCCTGGCAGCGGGTCTTCACCCAGTCCTCCGGCGCCCACGTCTGGATCCACACCCAGGCCGGCGCCCCCGCCGGCTCGCTCGCCGGCCTGGACGAGGTACGCGCCACCTCCGGCCCCTTCCGTACGGTCCGCACCACCGCGAGCCTTCAGCCCGGCGGCGCCAAGGCGACGCTGGAGCTGCGCGGCACCGACCGGCGCCCCGCCACCGCGGCGCCCCGGGTCGTCGCCGGCCGCTGGCTCGACCCGGCAGCCGACGCGGGCGCCACCAAGGGCATCGTCCTGGACAGCTCGGTGGCCCGCGCGATGTGGGCCAAGCCCGGGGACTCCCTCGTGCTGAGCGGCTTCCGGGCACACCTGCGCGTGGTGGGCGTCGCGGACACCGCCGAGGTCAGCTTCCGGGCCGGTGAGTCCCCGGGGGTGGCCTGGGTGCTCCCCGGGACCCTCGCGGCCTCGACGGCCGGCCAGGACATGCGCGGCCGCACCATCGGGCTCCGGCTGGCCGACCCCGCGGACACCGATTACGTGGTCCAGCGGGCCGTCACCCAGCTCGGCGCCGACCAGATCACCGATGTCTCCACCTGGCGGCAGGCCAGGGCCGAAGCCGAAGGGGACAACCAGCTCCTCGGCCGGCTGCTCGGCGGATTCGGACTCGGCGCGTTGCTCGCCGCCGCGCTGGCGGTGGGCGGCGCCATCAGCACCCGGATCCGCGGGCACCTCCGGGACATCTCGATCCTGAAGGCCATCGGGTTCACACCCGGCCAGGTGGTCCGGATGTTCCTCGCCCTGCACCTCCTCTTCGCCCTGCTGGGCGTCGCCCTCGGGGCACTGGGCACCCAGGTGCTCGGCAGCCTGATGCCCGGCCGGATCGGGGAGGCGAGGGCCGTGTGGCAGCAGCTTCCCGGGCACACCTGGCTGTCCTTCGTGATCTCCGGCGGTGTCGTGGTCTTCATCGGCTCGGCGACCTGTCTGGCCGCATGGCGGGCCGGGCGGGTGCCGCCGGTGCCGGTCGCCCGCGCCGCCGCGGTCGCCGGCGGCCGGGGCCACGGCCTGACCCGGCGGGCGCTCGGCCTGCGCGTCCCCCCGGCACTGGTGCTCGGCTGGCGGAGCGCCTTCCACCACCCGCTGCGCTCGTCGGCGGCCGTGGCACGGCTGGCCGTCCCGCTGCTGCTCATCACCGTGGCGCTGGGCGCCTGGACCACCCTGGACCGCTTCTCCTCGCACCCCGAGAACGTCGGTCTGCCCGCGGCCCTCACCGCGCGCTCCGACAGCCTCGGCGACCGGGAGCTGCACCAACTCCTCTCCTCCCGACCACAGCAGCTGACCGCCTACCCCGGTGCCGAGGTCCAGGCCCTCGTACCGGGGCAGACCGGGACCATCACCCTGCGGGGGCTGGGTACGGACACCCAGCCCTACCCCTTCGCCGTCGTGGAAGGGCGCGCCGCCCGCGGCCCCGACGAAGCGGTCGCGGGGCAGGGGCTGCTGGATCTCCTGGACGCCCATGTCGGCGACTGGGTCCGGATGACCGTCGCCGGCCGTCCGTACGTCCTGCACATCGTCGGCCGCAACATCGAAACGGCCGACGGCGGCCGGGTCGTCTCCACCAGCCTGGACACCCTGCGCGACGGCGCGACCGGCGACGGCGCGCCCCCGACGGGCCCGTCCCACCCGGACTTCTACAACCTGGTCCTGCACCACGGCGCCGACCCGGGCGCCGTGCGGGACTCCCTGACCAAGGCGTCCGCCGGCCGGATCGAAGTGCGGGAGACGCCCAACCCCGCCGATCAGCTGTCGGTGGTCCGTGCCGTCGCCGTCGGCCTGATCGCCGTCTTGATCCTGATCGGACTGGCGGAACTGGCGACCACGGTCGGTGTGGGCGTCCGTGACCGCAGCCGAGATCTGCTCGCCCTCCGGGCCGTCGGCCTGACTCCCCGTCAGATCACCGCCGTCATCGTCTCCGCCACCGCCTTCGTCACCTTGGCAGCCGCACTGGCCGGTACCGGACTGGGCGTCCTCGTCTCTCAGTGGCTCATCAATCTCCAGGGCAGCACCAGTGGCTGGGGGACCGGTATCGCCCAGCGCCCCGCCCTCGCCGTGCTGCTGCTGGTCATCGCCGTCGCGGTGATCGTCGCCGGAGCGGCCGCGGCCCTGCCCGCGGCCCGCGCCGCGCGCCGCCGCCTGGCGGACTCGGCGGCCGATCTGCTGTAGGGCCTGCCGGTAGGGTCCCGGGCCCTACCCCTACCAGGGCACGGCAGAGACCCCCGGCCGGAAATCCGGTCGGGGGTCTCATGCGCCGTGCGGGTGCGGCGGACGGACCGCGGGGAGACGAGGCCGGGGGGCGAGGCCGGGGGAGTGCCGGCCGGATCACCCGAGCTCGTTACGGGCCGCGCCGAGTACCCGAGCTCGCTACTGGGCCGCGCCGAAGTCCTGCGTCCAGTAGTCGCCGGGCTGGGCGTGGCCGACGCCGATCTCCTTGAAGGAGCAGTCGAGGATGTTGCGCTTGTGGCCGGGGCTGGTCATCCAGCCCTGCATCACGCTCTCGGGGGAGCTGTAGCCGTAGGCGACGTTCTCGCCGTAGGCGCTCCAGCTGTAGCCGGCCTTGGCGATCCGGTCGCCCGGAGACGAGCCGTCGGAACCCGTGTGGGACATGTTCTTGTGGGCGGCCATGTCCTGGCTGTGGTCCTGTGCGGCCTTCGTCAGCTTTGCGTTCACGGTCAGCGGTGCGCATCCGGCCTTGCTGCGCTCGGCATTGACGAGTTTCACGACCTGGGCCGTGTCTCCGGATGCCGGGGCGCTGGATTTCGACGCGCTCGGGGAGGGGGTGGCCGCCTTCGAGGCGCCTGCCGTCGGCTTACCGCTCCACTTGCCGCTCCAGTCGTGCTTTCCCGACCAGTGATGGTGGTATCCCGCACTCTGCCAGTGACCGTGGTACCGGCCGCCCGCTTGCCCGGGCTCGTTCAGACAGGCCATGGCCGCGGAGGGCACGGCCACGGCGCCGATGGCGAATGCGGCGACGGTTATCTTCCGGTAGCGCCGCGTTCTGCGATGTTTCGTCATGCGTGACCTCACTCGGTAATTGCCTAAGCGCCCTCCTGACGCGGGCGAGCTCGGCGCAATCCCGCGTCTGAACTGCGGAGACGCCGTGCGGTTCGTCATTCTTGGGAAGCCGTGTACGCAAGGCAACAAAGGGCACGTACTACCGCGCTTCGTAGTGCCGCACGACCCTTGCCACGGGTATGCGGGCGTGCTGGTCCCGCTCCCGGCGGCACCGGGAATTCCTGTTGTCCCGTCAGAAGTCGTTATGCATGCGATACACGGGCGCATTTCCCGCGCGGGTCGAATGCCGCCGCACCCGGTGCGAGATATGCCCGCGCCAAGACGGACAAATCTCTTATGTCGCCAGTGGGCTTCCTACTACTCCGCTTAGTAAGGGTGTGAACGCGCTATGACGGATGTCACGGAACCGTGGAATTCGGGTCGGCGTCGGTGAAGTATGCGAGGGTGGCGCAATGTCGGAACTGCCCGCAATTCACCGCTGGTACCGCTTCCGTGGCAATTTGATGGTGTCGATTCCGGTGTCGCTCGGGCAGGAGCGGGTGCGGCCGCTCCTGCCCGGGATCCGTCCGGTCAGCCCGCCTGGCCGGAGCACCCGGCCGGGGTCACCGCCGCACCCTTGGAGTACTTCCACTCCGGGTCGAGCAGCTCGGTCTTGAGCTGCCGCGCCGCGGCCGGGCTCTCGACGATGTAGCCGAAGTCCTGCAGCCAGGCCGGGTAGAGGTTCTTGGAGCCGATGTAGAACGCCGAGTCGTCCACCGACACCAGCTTGTGGTGCAGCGCGTACGGCTTGCCGTCGCCCCAGGTGCGACTGTCCGAGCTGCGGAAAGAGGCGAGTTGCAGATTGCTGCACATCGCCCGCGACGCCTTCTCGTTGTCGCCGGTGCGGGCCAGGAGACGCTTGCGGAGGGTGTCGCTGATCTCGTCCAGAGACTTGATCTGCGAGTAGCCCCCGCTGCCGACGGCGCCTCGGTTGGCGGGATCGCTGACGACGATGCGGACCTTCACGCCGGCGGCCAGCTTGGCCGCGAGCGTGTCATAGGTCCGGATGTCATAGCGCGGCAACGGCGGGCAGGTGGCGTTCAGGTCCTGCTGCGAGATCTCGACGTGGCTGCGCGCGCTCGCGATGAGCGAACGCAGCGCGTTCTCCTCGGGGTTGACCGTGTCGTAGTCGCGGTCGGCGTTGGTGTTGTCGTGCAGCCCCACGGTGCACTTGGTGTCCGGGGCCGTGGGCAGGTCCGGGTGGTATCCCGAGGAGGGGTCGGATTCCTTGATGCCGACGCCGAGACCGCCGACCGCGAGGACCGGGACGTCGCCGGCGGGCGCGGCGGGGGCGGAGTCCTCGTCCTTCTCCAGCGACGGCATGCAGGACGCCCCGTTCGACGTGGCGAGCCAGACCTTGGCCGGGTTGGACGAATTCTGGCAGGTCCACCCCCACAGCGTGTCGAGGTACTTCCCCGCGGACCGGGCGGCCGGCCCGGTGAGCGCCATGTCCACATCCGACACCGGGTGGGTGGTGTCGAGGTAGTCGTCCTTCCAGCCGTTGATCCCGCCCGTGACGGCCGTCGTCCCGTCGACCACCAGGAGCTTGGAGTGGTTCCAGGAGAAGGACGTCTTCGACGTGGTCATCGACGCGACGTTCAGCGTGACGTTCTTGGCCGCCCCGCCGAGCTTGCCGATCAGTTCGTCCCGGTAGCGGGAGGGGACCACATTGAGGTGATAGAGCGGTGCGGCACCGACCAGGATGCGTACCCGGGGAGAGTGCCCCGCCGCGACGGACGCCTTGAGGCCGGCGACGATGGCGTCCTCGAACCCGCCGTTGGGAAACGGCGCCAGCGAGGAGATGTCCACGGTGCGCTGCGCGTCGGCGATGTTGCGGGTCATCTTGTCGAGCAGCCGCCGGGATCCCGTGCGGTTCGTGCAGGCGGGGTCGCCCCAGCAGCCAGGGGTCTGCAGCAGCCAGCCGGAGGGGTCGTCCCCCGGGGCGTCCAGCCGGTTGCCGTTGGTGCGCTGCCACACCGAACCTTCGAGGCCGGGCGAGGTTTCGCGCAGCGACCGCTCGATGGAGTCCAGGTGCGGGGTGGGCGGGGTGTCCGCCGCGTACGCCGACGAGGTCGGTAGCGCCGCGCACACGGTCGTCAGGGCGACGGACGCCGGTATCAGGCGTCGGAGCCGGTGAGGAGCCAAGAGCTTTCCTTCTTACGGTGACGGGGAGAGCCGGGCGCTGACCAGCCGCCCGGCTCCGGTTGTTACCAGACGGTAGCGTCTCCTTCCTTATCTCCCCCGTACAGAAGACGATCTCCGCTACAACTTCTGTGGACGCACCGTCAGCTGCGGGGCCTCATGGCGGGAAGGGCCGTGCGGCGGGTGACGGGCGGCCTCCCGAACCGTGTCGGCAGCCGAGCATGACGAAGCGGAAGACGGGTACCGGGCCAGGACACCGGATCCACCCATCGAGGAGGCACGTCACCGATGCCCCGTAACGACACGACCGGCGAAGGCAACTCCCCGCTGCCCCACGATCTGCCGAGCCAGCAGGCCGATGCCGACAGCTCGGTGCCCGACCCGTGGGACCCCGAACTGTCGGAGCACGAGACCGACGGCCCCGACGAAACGATCCCCGACACCGACCAGGCCGGCACCGGGCGGGCCGGCGGTCCCCAGGGCGCGGGCGTCCACCCCGACCAGCCGATCCCGCATGAACCGGTCGACTGACGGCACACGCCCTGCCTGTCCCGCTTCCCGTCCCGTCTCCGGCTGCCCTGAGCGTCTCGCTCAGGGCAGCGCGGCGTCCGGCACCCCGTCACCGGCCCGGCCGACCGGGTTCTTCTCCTCGGCCGTCTTCCGACTCGTCTTCCGAGCGTCTCGTGGGACGTCCTCTTGGGGCGGCCAGGTGAGTCCGCCCCGACCCGGAACCGCTCTTCCCGCTCCCGTCCTGTACCGCGACGTACATTGCGGCTGGGGCCCGCGCCGGCCCCTCCCACGAGATCGGAATGTGCCATGAACTGCTATGACTGTGTGCCGGACGGCGACGCCCCCGCGGTGGCCATCTGCCGGAACTGCGGCGCCGCCCTGTGCGAGCAGCACGCCTTGTCCGCACCACAGACCGTGGTGCGGGTGCACGGTGTCGGTAAGACCACCGCGCCGGCGATGGCCCGCCGCATCGTGTGCACGGTCTGCCGGGGGGCGACCCAGGAGGAATGAGTCCGGCGCCGGTCCGGCGGGTGGCAGGATGCGTGCGGTGACGACCTTCGTATTGATCCCGGGCGCCGCCTGTGGCCCATGGCACTGGCATCTGCTGGACGCGGAGTTGCGGGCCCGCGGCCATGACGTGGTGAGCGTGGAGCTGCCGTGCGAGGACGATACGGCCGGGCTGGAGGAGTACGCGGACGCGGTCGTGGACGCCGTTGCGGGGCGGCGACGGCTGACGCTCGTGGCGCACTCCTTTGCCGGCTTCACCGCGCCCTTGGTCTGTGCCCGGGTACCGGTGGACGCGTTGGTCTTGCTGGCGGCGATGGTGCCCGTGCCCGGGGAGACACCGGGGGAGTGGTGGGCGGCGACGCGGCACCCGGACTCCGCGGTCAGACGGGCCGGGCGGGCCGCGCAGCGGGCGGGGGCCGGGGCGGCGCAGGGCGAGATGCCGGAATCGGCGGTGCCGGGCTCCGCGGCGGATCCGTTCTTCCAGGATCTGCCGCCGGCCCTGGCGGCACAGGCAGCGGTCCGCTGGCGGCGGCAGTCGGACACCCCGGCCACGCGGCCCTGGCCGATGACGTCCTGGCCGCCCGTGACGACCCGGTTCCTGTTGTGCCGTCAGGACCGTCTCTTTCCGGCTCCGTTCCTGCGTACCGTGGTGGCCGACCGCCTCGGCACGGTGCCCGACGAGATGGAGGGCGGGCACTTCCCGATGCTGTCCCGTCCCGCCGAACTCGCCGACCGGCTGGAACGCTACCGCCGCACAGTCACGAGATGACCGGCGGCCCCGCTCGGCTGCCTGACCGACCGAGCGGGGCCGCGAGGCTCAACTCACCCTGGCGGAGCCCGCGTTCGGGTAGGGCAGATGAGCCAGTGCGGCGATCAACCGCACCGGCAGGTACGCCGGCCAGTGCGGCCGGGCCGCCTGGTAGGAGACGTACCCGACGGACCTGCCCACCTGGACCTCGTCCGGCGTCTCCGCCTGGTAGACCACCCGGCAGTGGCCCGCGGCTTTTTTGGCGCGTTCCCACAGCGCGGGCGCGGGCTTCCGCTCGGCCTCGGTCCGCGGGGTGAAGATCCGGTCCCCGAAGTCGGACCAGGCGAACGGGCGGGTGTCGGCCCAGTCCTTGTCGATCACTTCCTTCAGCTTCGCCGCACGCGCCGCGTCCGTGGCGCCCCACGAGGGCGGCACGTTGGTGATCAGGCCGACCGGAATGTGGCGGGCACGCAGCGCACGCAGATGCTCGGCGGCTCCCGGCATGTACCGCACGCTCTCGTCCTCGGCCGTGTGCACCAGCGTCTCGCCGAGGTCGAAGTACACCATGACGCATCCTCGTGCGCGTCCTGCGTCCTCGGTGGTGCGCGGTATGCGGGTGGCCGCACTCGCGGTCGGCACGCTTAACGCGGCCAGGCCGCCCAGGGCGAGCAGCAGGAGCCAGCTGGTTCTGCGACCGGATGTCTTCTTCATGGGGGATGGCCTTCCCGTAGGGGGACATCCGATCGTATATGCGCCATGTGCACGTCACTCGGGAGACTGGCGCAGTCCAGCCAGAGTTTCCGGCGGTGTGACGGCCGGCCGGCGGGGGCGGTGTGAGGTGAGCGTGAAGGCTACGAAGCCCGCGGAGCCCCGTGGCCTCCGCGGGGTGTCAGGATTCCAGGAGCTTGCGCTTCTCCGCCTGGAATTCGGCGTCGGTGAGCACTCCTTGATCCTTCAGCTCGGTCAGCTTCTTCAGCTGGGCGATCTTGATGCTCATGTCGTCGGGCGGATCCGTGGCAGGCGGTCCGGCATCGGCTTCGCCGCCTTGCCTCTCCTGCTCGTAGTCCTGATCACTCACGGGGACACCTCGCTCACTCTCCGGCTCGCACCCTGCCCTGGCGTGCGGCTCCGGGCGCATCGGGCCAGATCCGCGGCCCACGGTCTCCATTGCACCGCCCCGCGCAGCCGCCCGCATTTTGGTGGAGCGGCGGACCTGGGGAAAAGGGCCGTGGGTGCGGAGAACCGGGACACTCGGCGACAGTGCCGGATCCCCCGGACGGCCGGATGGCCGCATGCCGATTTCCCGGAGCCGGCCGGGGCGGGTGCGCAGTGCAGCCTTCTGTGCCGCGCGGCCTCGCTGCTCCAGTGCGGTCAAATCGTCAGACCCGGAGGTGAGATGCGCCGGGAACATACCCGTGGAACCTTGGAAGGGTTCCCAGCGCACCCCGGCAGGTGGCCGGTCAGCAGCTACTCTTCCGCAACGAGGCGAGCCATGACCAAAAGTAGATCCGTCACCGGGTGGACGAGGTTTGCCGCGGTGCTGCTGGTATTCGGCGGTGCCATGACGATTCTGGCGGGCATTTCCGCCATCTTCGACGACAGGATTTTCGTCACCACCCGGCACTATCTCTTCAGCTTCGACGTCATCGGCTGGGGATGGGCCCATCTGATCCTGGGAATCGTCATCGTGCTGGCCGGCCTCTCGCTCTTCAAGGGAGCGACCTGGGCGCGCATCGTCGCGGTGGTCCTGGCGGGCCTCGGCGCGGTCGCGAATTTCCTCTGGATCCCGCACTACCCGCTCTGGGCCCTCACCCTTCTGGCCATCGACGTCGTCATCATCTGGGCGCTGTGCGTGGGCGACCGGCGCGCTCACACCTGACGCCGCGCAGGCCGGACCGGAGGCGTGCCGCGGCGCGACCTCACAAGGCCCCCGACCCTGCCTGACCAGCGCTTCGAAGATGTTTCCGAGCAGGTAGGGCGGGCCGTCCCGCCGCGGCCATGGCCCGCCAGCGCCGGGCGCGGATCTGAGTAGCGGTACTCATGACAGCGCCCGCGGCGCGCCGGGACGCTGAAGCGGATGAGTGCGCGTGGCGGGTCGGACCGACCCGGTCCCGTACGGGGTGCTGCGACGGCTGAGGGCCGCCGTACGCGCCGTACGTGGGGACCGCGGTCTGCCCGCTCCCCTGGGTGGACCGCGCCGACCCGTACCCCACGCTTTGAGGCTGATCCGTGAAGGCCATGACCGTTCCCCGCATGCTCCCGCCCGCGCTGGCCGCGGCCGTGCTCCTCGCCCTGGCCCTGTCGGGCCTCAGCCCGCACGACCGCCCCACCTGGCTGATGGAGACCTGCTGGGTGATCGTCGGCCTGCCGCTGCTGGTCGTGGTCTGGAGGCGCTTCCCGCTCAGCCCGCTGCTGTGCTGTCTGCTCGCCCTGCACGCGCTGATCCTGATCGTCGGCGGCCACTACACCTACGCCGAGGTTCCGCTGGGTCACTGGGTGCAGGACGCGCTGGACCTCTCCCGCAATCCGTACGACCGCCTCGGGCACCTGGCCCAGGGCTTCGTGCCCGCCATCCTGGTACGGGAGCTGCTGATCCGTACCTCCCCCTTGCGCGGCAGCGCCTGGCTGGCTCCGCTGACCGTCTGCGCATGCCTGGCGTTCAGCGCGTTCTTCGAGCTGATCGAGTGGTGGACGGCGCTGGCGCGCGGGGCCGCGGCCGATGCCTTCCTAGCCACGCAAGGGGACCGCTGGGACACCCAATGGGACATGGCCTGCGCTCTCCTCGGAGCGGTCGTCTCGCTCCTGCTCCTCAGTCGCCTCCACGACCGTCAGCTCGCCCGCTACGGCACCGTGCGGGCGCAGTCGGCGGAGCCGGCGCAGTCGACCGCCTGACGGCTCGGCCGCCGGCCGTTGCCGGCGGCCCACGTGGTGCGGTGGCAGCGCACCACGTGCGGTGGCGGGCCTGCGTCGGCCGGGCCGCCCGGCCCGGCCGCTTGTCGGAGGGAGTCGTCGGGCCTCAGACCCGCGCGGAGAACGGGCAGGCCCAGTCGGCCGGCTTGGGCCGGCCCGAGTAGCGACGGGCCTCGGAGAGCTTCTCGTACTCCAGCAGATTGGGGTTGATGTCGCCCTGCAGAAGGATGTCCTGCTTGCGTATCTTCTCCTGCAGCCGGTCCCACAGGCCGGCGGCCTTGATCCGGTTGAACTGGTCGTGCGAGTTGAAGGCCAGCATCGGGAAGGGCGGGCGGCGGCCGATGCGCCGGTGGGTTTCGTGCAGCCCGATCACGAAGAACGGGTGCCCGGCGACGCTGTACGCGAACGCACCTGACGACGGGTCGGGGTCGTACCCCTCGGCCCAGGGGTGCGAGCGGCTGTCATGGTCGTGCACCGCCTGCAGGTGCTGCCACAGCAGCTGCTCGAACTCGGTCTCCTCCAGTTGCAGCGGACCCGAGAAGGTGGCCACGAAGCTGGTGAAGGGCTTGGCGGCCCAGTCCACCGCCTCCACATACGCCTGCAGATCGGCCGCCATCTGCTCGGCCGCCGCATCATCCCCGAACCAGGTGTAATGGCGGTGCGTGATGCCCCCCTGTCGCCAGGCCGACCGGCCCGCGAGACAGGCAAAGGAATCGCCGAGCAGGAACTGCCCGACTTCGGTGGCGGCGGTGGCGGCCGAGGTGGCGATGGCTTCAACCGTCATGTTCGTGACCTTCGGTGAGGGGGGCATTACCCGAGGTGGGGCCCGGTTGGGAGTAGGACCCTGGCAGTCAAGATCGGTCGAGGCCGGTTCGTCAAGATACATCCGGAGAGCCCCCTCGGCGCACCCCCGCCGACAGCGTCAGGACCGCGGCTGCGGCGGTCCGATCGCGGCCGTTTTCGGCACGCTCCGGCCCGCCACGCGGCTGCCGGGGCCCGCACGCCCCGGACACCGGTCGGCCGGTCCGAGCCCTGCGCCGGCGGCTCGGACGGTCGGCTGATCCGTCCCGTCCGCCGGCTGCGGCAGCCGGGGCGGCCGCGGGGTGGCTGGGTGGCAGACGGGATCGGGGAACGCGGGTCAGGCCGAGGCGGGCGCGGCTTCCTCGGCGGCCTCCACGGCATCCTTCGCCTTGGTCCCGGTACCGGCCTGGGGAGCGGGGGCGGGGCGGGAGTAGAAGACGCTGCGTCCCTGCTTGCTGCGGTGCGCCAGTCCCTTGGCGACGAGCGAGGTCTCCAGGGTGTTGCGCACGGCGGTCTCCGGCGCGCCGTGGTCCGGGTGCTCCTGTCCCAGCAGCTTGGTCACTTCCGCCACGGTGCGCGGCTGCTCGTCGAGCAGCGCGAGCACGCGGTCGGCGCGAGTGGAGTTCTTCTGGCGGGCCTTGACCCGGGACGTCGTGGCCTTCCGTGTCTTCTTCGTGCCGCCCGCAACCTTGGCCGGGGGCTTCGTCGCGCTCCGCGCCGCCTTGGCCGGGGCCTTCTTCGCCGGCTTCTTCGCCGGCTTCGCCTTCGGCGCGGGGGCGTCCGGTCGTCGTGCCGCGGGTACCGTCACCGGCGGCGCCACCTCGGGGTCGGCCTCCGCGGGCTGCGGCGCGACGGGTTCCTCCGGTGCCGGAGTTCCGAGGTGCAGCTGGATGTCCTCCAGCTTCGCCCTGAGCTTCTGCAGCTCGTCGATGTCGTGTGTGATGCGCTCCAGCTTGGCAGCAACCTGTGCAGCGAACTCCGAGTCTGACATGACAACAGCCTGCTCTCTCTCGCCTGATCGATCTGCGGTTGGCTGGATGTTACTCATCTCTCTCCGCAATTAACCCAAGGTCTTTTGTCCTTGTCCTGGGGGTGCTTGGTCGATGAGAGTAATGTTGCCGCCGAACCCGCCTTCCGCTGCGGGGAGTTGGGGTCTTCTCCAGACTCTCTGAGCAGGGAAGAAAAGAGTCTGTAATGAGCCATCCGGGAGATGGCAGGGGCCCCGCGGGCCGTCGCGCCGTAGAACCGAACTCCACCCGTTTTTCACTCCTTTGAGGCTTTTGATCGAAGGCTCGTCATGGCCTTGTTCGGTGTCATGGACTTGTTCGGTGTCATGTCTTGTTGGGTGTGGGAGTGGGAGTGGGTGTGGGGGGCGGCGTTCGCGTTGGGTGTCGGTGCCCTGCCGCCGTCCGTTCCCGTCCGTTCGCGTCCGTTCCTGGAAATGACCGGGTTCACGGCCCTCGGGCCGCCTTTGCCGAGCACTCTGCGCAACCCCCCCGAATGGCCCCGCATAGCCTGCGCCGCACCGGGATCGGCAGTAGACAGAGGCGACGGGTATGACGGGCACCGGCAGCGGGAGGAGTGGCTCGGGATGCATGTCGTCGTCGACCTCAATCGCTGTCAGGGCTATGCGCAGTGCGCGTTCCTGGCCCCCCGCGTCTTCACGATGCACGGCGAGGAGAGCCTGCTGTACACCCCGGTCGTCCCGGAAGACCAGCGGGAACGGGTGCGGCGGGCCGTGGCCGCATGTCCGGTGCAGGCGATCCTCGTGGGCGAGGAGGCAGGCGCCGGTGCTCGGTGAATCACGCGGCGGCCGGATCGTCGTCGTCGGAGCGTCGCTCGCCGGTCTGCGGGCGGCCGAGACGCTGCGTGCGGAGGGTTTCGCCGGCTCGCTGACCCTGATCGGGGACGAGGAACATCCCCCGTACGACAGGCCGCCGTTGTCCAAACAGGTCTTGCTCGGGAAGGTACCCGCGGACAGGACCGGGCTGCCGCAGCGCCGTCGGCTCGACGCACACTGGAAGCTCGGTGTGCGTGCCGCCGGGCTCGACCCGGTCGGGAAGCGGGTGCTCCTCGCCGATGGTGCGGACGTACCCTTCGACCGGCTGCTGATCGCCACCGGCACCCGTGCCCGGCCCTGGCCGAACCTGGACGAGGCCGCCATGGACGGGGTGTTCACCCTGCGCACCAGGGAGGACGCGGTCGGACTCGCGAAGTGTCTGGACGCCCGACCGCGCCGGGTGCTGGTCGTCGGTGCCGGGTTCACCGGCTCGGAGATCGCGTCCGCCTGTCGGGAGCGCGGACTCGATGTGACGGTTGCGGAGCGGGGGCCGGCGCCTCTGGTCGGCGCGCTCGGCGGGACATTGGGCGAGCTTGCGGCGAAGCTCCAGCGTGCGCACGGCGTCGACCTGCGCTGCGGGGTGACGGTCACCGCCCTGGAGGGCGACGACCGGCTCACCGGCGCTCAGTTCTCCGACGGGACGAGGATCGACGCCGACATCGCCGTCATCGCGCTCGGCGCGGTCCGCAACACCGAGTGGCTTGCCGAATCGGGGCTCGCCGCGGGCCCCCGGGGCGTGACCTGCGACGCGGGGTGCCGCGCCTTCGACATGTACGGAATCGTCACCGACGACATCTTCGCCGCCGGTGATGTGGCCCGGTTCCCGCACCCGCTCTTCGAGTATCAGCTGCTCTCCCTGGAGCACTGGGGCAACGCCGTGGCCCAAGCGGAGGTGGCGGCCCACAACATGGTCAACCCCGGGCCGCGCCGACGCCCGCACCTGACGGTACCGGCGTTCTGGTCCAGCCAGTTCGGCCTCAACATCAAGTCTGTCGGGGTGCCCACCTTCTCCGACCAGGTGGTCATCGCCCAGGGCTCGCTCAAGGACGCCCGGCTGGTCGCCGTCTACGGCTACCGGGGGCGGGTCACCGCGGCCGTGAGCGTGAACCAGGCCCGGTCGCTGGAGTATTACGAGCGCCTGATCGAGACGGCAGCGCCGTTCCCGCCCCCGCCGGGCGCCGCCGACCAGCGGGAGTCCCCGGTGCCCATGCCCTCCGACGTACCGGACCCCAAGGTGCTCTCGCACGGTCCGACCGTCGCCCTGACCGGCCACCTGCCGGACCGGCGCCTGACCGTGCTGCGGCCGGCCCGCTGAGACCACACCGCCACGCCCTAGCGATGAGGAGCCCCCGCCCATGGCTGCGGACACCCTGTTCCAGCGGATCACCGACTACACGCACCGTGCCGACCCCTATCCGCTCTACGCCGAACTCCGCGAGAACGGGGTGGCGCGACAGGACGACGGCAGCTATCTGGTCGGGACGTACCACGAGATCGCAGCCCTGCTCCACGACCCTCGGATCAGTTCGGACCGGCGCCACCGCACCGCACCGGACGAGACGGCGGGCGCGGCGGAGGCGCTGCCGCCGTCCTTCATCGGACTCGACGACCCCGAGCACCACCGGCTGCGCGGCCTGGCGATGCGCTCTTTCGGCCCGCCCCACACACCGGACCGGATCGACGGCATGCACGAGGAGATCACCCGCATCGTGCGGGACCTCATCGCCGGCTTCCAGGGCAGGGAACGGATCGATGTCGTCGACGATTTCGCCTATCCGCTTCCGGTCACCGTGATCTGCCGGCTGCTGGGCGTACCGACCGAGGACGAGCCGCGGTTCCGTCTGTGGTCGGACGCGATCGTGGCAGGCTTCGACCCCACGCCCGGGGAGGACCCCGTGGAGCGGCAGCGGGCCGGCACGGAGGCACGGAAGGCGATGGGGCTGTATCTGGGCGAGCTCGCCGAGCGGCGCCGCGGCCACCCGTCCGACGACATGCTCTCCGCCTTCGTCAACGACGCGGGCCCCGGCGGGCAGCTGACCCCGCTGGAGACCATGACCACCGCCGTCCTGCTGCTCATCGCCGGGCACGAGACGACCGTCAACCTGATCACCAACGGCATGCTCACCCTGCTGCGCCACCCCGAGGCGCTGGAGCGCCTGCGCGGCGAACCCGCCTTGATGCCCAGGGCGGTGGAGGAGCTGCTGCGCTTCGAGCCACCCGTCCACATGCTGCCGCAGCGCACCCCGCTGGCCGACGTCGAGGTCGCGGGCATCACGGTTCCGCGGGGTTCCCCCCTCATCCTGATGCTCGCCTCCGGCAATCGTGACCCCCGGCGGTTCTCCGACCCCGACCGCTTCGACCCGGCGCGCGAGGACAACCAGCACCTCGGCTTCGGCAGTGGGGTGCACAGCTGCTTCGGCGCGCCGCTGGCCCGTCTGGAGACGCAGATCGCGCTGCACGAGCTCCTCCAGCACCTCGACACCCCGCGCCTGGTCGAGGACCCGCCTGAGTACCGGCGCAGCCCGGTACTGCGCGGTCCGCGGCATCTGTTCATCGAGCGCGGCGGGGTGTGAGCGTGCGGCAACCGGAGCACTGCGGGGCTCCGGTACGGGGCCGGTCAGGGGGTGGGCAGTCCGGGCCCCGTGCAGTGGACATCGGTGCGCGGCACGCTGCCGTCGACCAGATAAGCCGCGGCCGCATCGTCCACACAGTGGTTGCCCCGGCTGGCGAACACGCCGTGGGAGTAGTCGTCGTGCAGCGTGACCAGGCGTGCACCGGGGAGCCGCCGCTGTAGTGCCCGGGCCCCTTCGATGGGGGTGACGGGGTCGTGCGCGGAAGCGATCAGCAGAACGGGCGGGGCCTGGGGGCTGCCGAGCGGGGTGGGGTGTGCGGGCCGGTGGTGCCAGTACGCGCACACCGAGGCCTCCATGCCGGTGAGCACCGGCCGCGGGGCGAGCCGCCGCATCCGCCGGATGTCGGCCAGGACGCGGGACGGCGTGGGCGCCGGCCCGTCGGCGCACTTCACGGTGCGGTTGGCGGCTTCATACGTACGTGACGCGGCGCCGTCGAAGGGCTCTGTCGGGCGAAGCGGCCCGACGGTGCCGTCACGCAGGTAGCCGCGCAGGCCCTCGGCGAGGCCCGCCCAGCGTTCGGTGCGGCCCAGTGCCCGGTACACGGTGCGGTCGAACTCCGCCGCGCCGAAGCCGTGCACGGGGCGCCGCGCAAGCCCGTCACGCACCCGCTGGTACGCGGCGCGCACCGCCGCCGCGTCGGCACCGAGCCCGAACCGCCGCGCGGAGCGGGCCGCCCACGCGAAGAACACCGCCCGCTGGCGCACCAGCGCCCGGCTCTGGCGGAGATCGAAGTCGTACCACTCCCAGGGCCCGACGACGCTGTCCAGCACCATCCGGCCGACCCGGTGCGGGTATTGGGCGGCGTACGCGGCGCCGAGGTAGCTGCCGTACGAGACGCCGAGGAAGCCGATGCGGCGCTCGCCGAGCGCGGCCCGTATGGCATCCATGTCGCGGGCGGTCTCCGTGGTCGACAGATACGGCAGGGCGTCCTTGATGCCCCGGGCGCAGTCGTCCGCGGTCCGCCGCAGCCCGTCGAGGTAGGCCTTCTCGGCCGTCCGCCCCGTCGGCACCGGATCCGGCCCCGGGCTGTCGAAGAGACCGCCCATCGGCCCGCAGTCCGCGGGTGCGCTGAGGCCGGTGCCGCGCGGATCGAAGCCGATCACGTCGTACGAACGGCGCACCCGCTCGGGCAGTTTGGCGCGCTTGGTCACGGCGTAGGCCAGGCCGGGGCCGCCGGGCCCGCCCGGGTTGACCAGCAGGACGCCGCGCCGTTCGGACGCCGGTCCGGAAGCGCGGACGCGGGACACGGTGAGGCGCAGCTGCTTGCCGTCCGGGTGGCTGCGGTCCAACGGGACGTGCAGACGGGCGCATTCGACGCGGTCGGGGGCGGGCGGGGCCGGTACGGAGTCCGGGCAGGCACCGAAGTGGAGGGCGGGGGCCGGGGGAGCGGCGTGCACCGGGGCGGCCGGGAGGGCGGCGACGGTGACCGCGAGGGCGCAGAGCAGTCCCGTGCGGCGTGCGGCAGACATCACGGATCTCGCAATCGGAGGGCGAGGAAGCAGAGCGGGGGCGGAGGGTGTGGAGGCTGGCGTTGGTGTTGAAAATGATTATCGTTTACAGTGTGGCTCGGTCAAGCCCGGCGGTTCTCACCGGGGCTCCGCCACTCCCGGGGACGTGCCACCACCACGCCCCACACCGCCCGCGACGAAGGGAAACCGTGGCTCATCTGCTGATGGTCGAAAGCTGGGTCGGCGCGATGAGCAGGCTGCTCCCGCGCGCAATCCGGGAAGCCGGACACGAGTTCACCTTCCTCACCCGCGATCTGCACCACTACCTGCGCACCGCGCCCGAGGGCACCGCCCACCCGCTGCTCGGCGCCCGCCACGTGCTGACCGCCGACACCAACGACCTCGACACCCTGCTGCCGTACGTCGAGCGGCTGCACCCCGCGCTCGGCTTCGACGGGGTGCTCACGTCCTGCGACTACTACCTCCCGACGGCCGCGCGGATCGCCGGCCGCCTCGACCTTCCCGGCCCGGCGCCCGCCGCGGTCGAGGCCGCCTGCCGCAAGGACGTGACCCGGCGGCTGCTCGCCGCCGCCGGGCTGCCCGGCCCCCGCTTCGCGGTCTGCGTGGACCGGTCCGCGGCCGCCGTCGCGGCGGCGGAGATCGGATATCCGCTGGTGCTCAAGCCCGTCGACCTGTGTGCGGGCATGTTCGTCCGGCGCATCGACGACGAAGCGGAGCTGGTCGCCGCCTGCCGCGCGCTCGACGACTTCCCCGTCAATGCGCGCGGTCAGCGCCGGGCGCCCGTGCTCCTCCTCGAAGAGCTGCTGCAGGGGCCCGAAGTCAGCGTCGAGACCGTGACGTTCGACGGCGAGACCCAGGTGGTCGGGGTGACCGACAAGAGCGTAGGCGGGGCACCGGCCTTCATCGAGACCGGCCACATGTTCCCCGCCGAGATCCCGGCGGACGACGCGGCAGCGGCCGGGGAGACCGCCCGCCGGGCGATCGCGGCGCTCGGCCTCGACGGCGTCGTGGCCCACACCGAGATCAAGCTGACGCCCGACGGGCCACGGCTGGTCGAGGTCAACCCGCGGCCGGCCGGCAACCGCATCACCGAACTCGTCCGCCACGTCACCGGCATCGACCTCGCCGCCGCCGCGGTCGACGTGGCGCTGGGACAGCGGCCCGATCTGCGGACCCGGGACACCGGGCTGCGCAGCGCAGCGATCGGCTTCCTCGTGCCGCAGAACGCGGGTGTGCTGGCGGAGATCGACGGCGGCGACCTCGTGCGCCAGGCGCCGGACGTGCTCGAACTCCACCTCGCCGAGCCCGGCCGGGCCGTCAACGAGACCGGCAGCAACAACGCATACCTGGGACACGTCATGGCCGGCGATGCCGACGGCCCGGCCGCCCGCCGCCGGGTCGAGACGTTGCTGTCCGGGCTGCGCCCGCGGGTGGTGAACCGATGAACACGGCACTCACCCGCACCCCCGTCGTGACCACCCCGGCGCCGGCCGCCTCGTACGACGACCTGGTGACCCGGGTCCTCGACGGCGAGTTCGGGCCCGACCCGCGTACCCGGCGGATCACCGTGGCCTTCAGCACCCGGCAGGCCGTACGCCACGAGGGCCGCAGCGGTGGCTACCGCAACGAAGTGCTGAGCCTGCGGCTGGACGCGGCGGTCGGCTCCTGCGCCGTGGAGCCCGGCGCGCTGCCGGACGCCGCGGTCGAGGACTGTGTGGGCGCCGACGTCGCCCGCCTCTTGGCACACCCGCTGCGCCCGGTGCGGGTGGCCGCGCTGGACGCGTACCTGATGCAGGTGCTGCCGCACACCCCGGCGCACGGGGCGCGGCCCTGGTCCCTGCCGGCCGGATCGTCCCTGCGGAAGTCGCGGGCCAGGGCCCGGGCCGTCACCGGGCTGCTCGATGCCCCGCCCGGCGCGCGGGTGCTGGTGGTCGGAGTGGTCAACTCGCTGCTGGCGGCGCTGCGTGCCCGCGGCATGTCGTACGTGCCCTGCGACCTCAAGGGCGGCACGACCGAGTGGGGCGAGACCGTACGCACCGACGCGCTCGCCGAACTGGAGCGCTGCGACGCGGTGCTCGCCTCCGGGATGACCCTGGGCAACGGCAGCTTCGAGCCCCTACGGGACCACGCACTGCGGCACGGCACGCCCCTGGTGATGTTTGCGCAGACCGGGAGTGCGGTGCTGCCGCGCTTCCTCGGCTCCGGGGTGAGCGCGGTATGTGCCGAGCCCTACCCGTTCTTCTGGCTCGACGGCGGGCCCGGCACCATCCACCGCTACCGCGACCGGGCACCCGGAGCCGCCCGGTGACCACGGCCCTCCTTCGCCCCACCGGCAACCGGGAGCTGCTCGGCCTGCTCGGCCGCACCCCGCTCGCCCGGGTCACCACCGACCTGCCCTGCCCGCACCCCGGTTTCTGGGCCAAGCTCGAAGGGCTCGGCGCGGGCGGCATGAAGGCACGCGCAGCGGTGTCCATGCTGCTCGGCGCCCGGGAACGCGGCGAACTGCCGCCCGGCGCCCCCGTGGTGGAGTCCACCTCCGGCACCCTCGGCATCGGACTGGCCTTCGCCGGTCAGGCGCTGGGCCATCCGGTCGTGCTGGTCGGCGACACCGAGCTGGAGCCGTCGATGCGCCGCCTGCTGCGGACCTACGGCGTCCGCCTCGAACTGGTCGACCGGCCGGCGGCCGAGGGCGGCTGGCAGGCGGCCCGACTGGCCCGGCTGCGCCGGCTGCGCGCCGAGCTGCCCGGCGCGTACTGGCCCGACCAGTACAACAACCCCGACAACGTGGCCGGTTACGCCTCGCTCGCCGCCGAGCTGGCCGCCGCACTGGACCACCTCGACATCCTGGTGTGCAGCGTCGGCACCGGGGGCCACAGCGCGGGCGTCATCGGCCCGCTGCGCCGGCACTGGCCGCACCTGCGGCTGATCGGCGTGGACGCCACCGGCTCGACCATCTTCGGCCAGCCCGCCAGGACCCGGCTCATGCGGGGCCTGGGCAGCAGCATCCACCCGCGCAACGTCGCCTACGACGCCTTCGACGAGGTGCACTGGGTGGGCCCCGCCGAATCCGCGGACGCCTGCCGCCGGCTGGCCACCGGCAACTTCGTCAGCGGCGGCTGGAGCACCGGCGCGGCCGCCCTCGTCGCCGCATGGGCCGCGCGCGTCCACCCCGGAGCCGTGGTCGCCACGGTCTTCCCCGACGGGCCGCAGCGCTACCTCCACAGCGTCTACGACGACGACTTCGCCGCCGCCCACGGCCTGGACCTGACCCGTGCCGCCACCCGCCCCGTCGAGATCCCGCACCCACGGGCCGCCGAGGCGACGGGGTGGACCCGGTGCCGGACCGTCGCCGACCCGCTCACCCCCGCTGACGACGGCTCGCCCGACCCCACCGGCCGGCGCCCGCCCCGCGCGCCCTCCGCCACCGCGGCGCCGCGCCCCGACCGCCGCACCACCCGGGAAGAGACACCGTGAAGATCCGCCACCGCACCGTACGACTTCAACTGGCCGAACCACTGCGGATCTCCCGCTCCACGATGGCCGCCCGCGACGCCGTCTGGCTCGCCGTCGAGCACCAGGGGCACCGCGGCTACGGAGAGGCCGTCACCAGTACGTACTACGGCTTGGACGCCGCCACCATCGAACGGTGGCTGCGGGACGTCGCGTCGGACCTCGCCCGATGCGCCACCCCCGAGACCGCGCTCGACGCGCTGCGGGCGGGCGAACTGCCCGCGCCCGGTACGCCGCCGGCGGTGACCGCGGCGGTGGAGTCCGCGCTGCTCGACCTCGTCGGCAAGCGCGCCGGCCGCCCGGTGCACCGGCTGCTCGGCACCCCCGAGGCGCCAAGTGCCGCCACCGCCCGCACCCTTGGCATCACCTCGCCCCGCGCGGCCGCCGAGCAGGCTGCCCGGCTGGCCCGGCAGGGCTTCTCCGTCCTCAAGATCAAGGCCGGTGTCCCGGACCCCGACGACGACCTCGACCGCGTCCTGGCGGTCCGCAACGCCGCCCCGCACGCCCGGCTGCTGCTCGACCCCAACGGCGCCTGGACCCCGGCCCTGGCCGATGTCCTGCTGCCCCGTTACGCCGCACTCGGGGTCGAGGCCGTCGAGCAGCCGCTCGCCCCCGGAGACCCCGAGGCGCTGGCCGGGCTCGCCGAACGGTCACCGCTGCCGGTCATCGCCGACGAGGACGCGGTCGGCGAGGAGGACGCCCGGCGGCTGGCCGGCCGGGTGCACGGCATCAACGTCAAGCTCGCCAAATGCGGCGGGGTCACCGCCGCGCTGCGCATCGCCGACCTGCTCGCCGGCACCGGCACCGAGCTGATGCTCGGCTGCCTGACCGCCAGCACGCTCGGCCTCGCGCCGGCCGTCCACCTCGCCGACCGCGCCCGCTGGACCGACCTCGACGGCCATCTGCTGCTCGCCCACGACCCCTGGACCGGCATCGGCGGCACGGACGGCACCGTACGCGCCGGCCGGGGCCCGGGCCTCGGCGTCCGCCCGGCCCGCCGGCACCGGACGACGGGCACACCGGCCCACGGACAGGAGACCCCCCAGTGAAGACCTGGCACGAGCTGCGCGGCTTCCCGCTCGCCATCCGCCTGCTGCTGGTCAACCAGTTCGGCGTCAACACCGGCTTCTATCTGCTCATTCCCTACCTCGCGGTGCACCTGGGGGAAGACCTGGGGATGTCCGCGGCGGTCGTCGGCATCGTGCTCGGCGTGCGCAATCTGAGCCAGCAGGGGCTGTTCCTCATCGGCGGCTCGGCGTCCGACCGGCTGGGCGCCCGCGGCGTCATCATCGCCGGCTGCGCGCTGCGGACCCTCGGCTTCGGGCTGTTCGCGCTCGGCGACGGCCTGGCCGTCCTGCTCGCCGCGTCCGTCCTCAGCGGGCTGGCCGGTGCGCTGTTCAACCCCGCCGTGCGCGCCTTCCTCGCGCAGCAGGCGGGCAGCCGGCAGGCCGAGGCGTTCGCCCTCTTCAACGTCTTCGCCACCACGGGTGCCCTGGTCGGGCCGCTGCTCGGCAGCGCCCTGCTGCTCGTCGACTTCCGGGTCGCCGCACTCACCGCCGCCGCGCTCTTCGCCGTGCTCACCGTTGCCCAGGCCCTGGTGCTGCCCGCCTGCGAGGTCGCCCCGGCGGCGGGCGGGGTCCTCGCCGACTGGCGCGAGGTGCTCGGCAACCGCGTCTTCCTGGCCTTCGCACTGGCCATGGTCGGCATGTTCACCCTGCAGAACCAGCTGTACCTGCTGCTGCCCGACGGCGCGCGGCGGGCCACCGGCTGGGACGGCGCGGCCGGCCTGGTCTTCCTCGTCGGCACCCTCGCCAACCTCGCGCTCCAGATGCGCCTCACGCGGGCGCTCAAGGAACGCGGGGAGCGGGCACGGTGGATCGGCGCCGGGCTGGTCCTGATGGGCCTGGCCTTCGTCCCGCCGATGGTCGTCGCGGGCCTGGACGCGCCGCCCGGCGGCCCCGGCGAAGCCGTGCTGCGGGCCCTTCCGGTACTGGCCGGGGCGCTGTTGCTCTATCTGGGCGTCATGATCGCCCAGCCGTTCGTGATGGAGCTGATCCCCGCCTTCGGCCGCGCCGAACTCACCGGCACCTACTTCGGATTGTTCTACGTCGTCTCCGGCGTCGCCGCCGCGGTCGGCAACACCGTTGTCGGCTGGGCGATGGACACCGGGTCGCGGATGCGGACGCCCTGGCTGCCGTGGGCGTGCTGCCTGGCCTTCGGACTGCTCTCCGCGGCCGGAGTCACCTGGCTGCACCGGCTGCGGGGGCTGCCGGGGCGGACGACGGGGGAGGAGACGGACCGGCCCGCGCCGGCGGAAGTGCCCGCCGCGACCGCGCCGGACGGGACGACGACGGCCGAAGCGACGACGGCCGAGGCGACGACGGCCGGGCCGGCCCGGGCGACGGAGAGAGGGTGACCATGACCAGCGCCAACCTGCTCACCGACAACCCGGAGCTGTACGAGGCACGCTTCCCCGACGCCGATCGGCTGGCCGGCCGCTGGGCCGAGGACTGTCTGCGACGGCACCGTGCGGGCCGACGCGTCCTGGACCTCGGCTGCGGCACCGGCCGCGACGCCGCGCAGCTGCACCGGGCCGGCCGCCGCGTGGTCGGCGCCGACCTCTCCGCCGCGATGCTGGCGTACGCCCGCACCCACCACCCGGGGCCCACGTACATACGGGCCGACCTGCGTGGGTTCGACCTCCCGGCCGGCCCCTTCGACGCGGTCGTCTGCCTGGACAGCGCCCTGCTCTACTGCCACACCAACGCCGACCTCGACGGCTTCCTCGCCTCCTGCCGGCGCGGTCTGGTGCCCGGCGGACTGCTCGTCGCCGAAATGCGCAACGGCGCCTTCTTCCTCGGCCGGACGGAGCTGCTCGACGCCCCGGGCGTACACGACTTCACCTGGCAGGGCACCGCCTACACCTCCACCACCACACTGTCCGTCGACCGCACGGCCCAACTCCTGCGCCGCACCCGCGTCTGGACCGCCGACGACGGCTCCCCGCCGCACGAGCAGCGCTCCGCATGGCGGTTGCTCTTCCCGCAGGAACTGCACCGGGTGCTCGCCGCGCACGGCTTCCACGTCCTCGAACTGCACGACGGGCCGGGGCCGCGGACGGTGCCCGCCTGGCAGGAGGGCGCCGCGCCGGGAACGTCCGCCGACGGGGACCGGCTCCACCTCGTCGCCCGGCTGACCGAAAGCATCTGACGCCCCGCCTCCGCCGTGACCTCTCCTCCGCCCGCCCACACCAAGGAAACCGCCATGTACGACGGTCCCGTTCCCCACTCCCGCTTCCCCGGCCTGCGCCGCCGCGGCTTCCTCGCCGCCGGTGGCGCCGCCGGCCTCGGCGCACTCGCCCTCACCGGATGCACCGGCCCCGCCGCCTCCGGTGACGCCGCGGCCGGCGGCCGGCCCCGGCGCGGTGGCAGGCTGCGCGCCGCGTTCGCCGGCGGCGGCGCCAATGAGACCCTCGACCCGCACCAGGCCAACCTCTTCGCCGATGTCGCCCGCGCCAAGGCGCTGTTCGACAAGCTCGCCGACTTCGGCGCCGACCTCTCCGCCCGGCCCCGGCTCGCCGCGTCCTGGGAGCCGAACGCCGGCCTCGACCGCTGGACGGTGCGCCTGCGCAAGGCGTCCTTCCATAACGGCAAGCCGGTCACCGCCCGGGACGTCCTCTACAGCTACCGGCGCATCGCCGACCCCGAAAAGGCCTTCCGCGCCAAGGCCTCGCTGGAGCCCCTCGACCTCACCGCCAGCCGGGCCGTCGACGAGCGCACCGTCGCATTCGTCCTGAAGCGGCCCACCGCCGAATTCCCGAATCTGCTCGCCGCGTTCGGCGCCTACATCGTCCCCGACGGCACCAAGGACTTCACCGCACCGGTCGGCAGCGGCCCCTTCCGCTTCGTGTCCTTCGCACCCGGACGGTCCGCCGTCTTCCGGCGCCACGACGACTACTGGGACGGCCCGCCCCACCTGGAGCACCTGGAATTCCTGGTCGCCAACGAGGAGTCCGCGCGGCTCAACGCCCTCCTGGGCGGCCAGGTCGAATACGCCCATGAGCTCACCCCGACCACCGCCCGCACACACGAGGGCAAGGGGCAGATCGAGATCATCAGGCTGCGCAACAGCGCCATGCAGGCGTTCGCGATGAAGACCGACCGGCCGCCGTTCGACGACCGGCGGGTGCGCGAGGCGTTCTTCCTCCTCGCCGACCGCAAGGAACTCGTCCAGGGCGCGCTCTCCGGAGCCGGCGAGATCGGCAACGACCTGTTCGGGAAGGGATACCAGTTCTACGCGGACGACCTGCCGCAACGCACACCCGACCTCGACCGGGCCCGCCATCTGCTGAAGCAGGCCGGCGCCGACGGGCTCCGGGTCACCCTGGACACCTCGGCCGTCGCCGCCGGATTCACCGAGTCCGCCGCCATCTTCCGCGACCAGGCCGCCAAGGCCGGAGTGCGGGTGAAGGTGGCGATGGGCAGCAAGGACAGCTACTGGCAGGACACCCTCGACTCCGGGACCCTGTGCTGCTACCGCTCCGGCGCGATGCCCCTCGAATCGCACGTCTCCCAGCGGCTGCTCACCGCCTCCACCACCAATGCCACCCAATGGCGGCACAAGGACTTCGACGCGCTCTACCAGCAGGCCCAGTCCACCCGGAACACCAAGGACCGGGCCGCCGTGTACGCCCGCATGCAGCGCCGGCTGTACGCCGAGGGCGGCTTCCTGGTCTGGGGCTTCGCCGACTGGATCCTGGGCACCGCCCGCACCGTCCACGGGGTGGACCGCCGGGCCCCCGCCAACACGCTCGACTGGGCCCGCTTCGACAAGGTGTGGCTCGCGTGACCGGTCTGCGGTCCTGGCTGCTCCGCCGGCTGCTGCTCGGCGCCGGGCAGACCGCCGCCGTCGTGCTGCTCGTCTTCGCCCTCACCGAGGCGCTGCCCGGCGACGCCGCGGTGGCCCTCGCCGGCGATCAGCCCGACCCCGCACGGATCGCGGCCCTCCGCGAGGCCATGCACCTGGACCGGCCCGCCGCCGAACGCTTCGGCGCGTGGGCGGCCGGGCTGCTGCACGGCGACCTCGGCAGCTCACTGGTCTCCGGCCGGCCGGTCAGCTCCTACCTCGCCGACGGCTTCGGCCCGACCCTGCTGCTCGCCGCGCTCACCCTGCTGCTGCTCGTCCCGCTCGCCGGCGGCCTCGGTGTCCTGGCCGCCCGGTACGAAGGACGGCTCGTGGACCGGCTCATCAGCGCCGTGACCCTCGCCGTGTACGCGGTACCGGAGTTCGCCTTCGGGGTGCTGCTGGTCACCGTCGTCGCGCTGCACCTGGGGTGGCTGCCGCCGACCGCCGTCGGCTACGGCGGCGAGCTGCTCGCCCACCCCGCGGTGCTGGTGCTGCCCGTGCTGGTGCTGCTGTCCCGGCCGGTGTGCTCGCTGGCGCGGCTGGTCCGGGCCGGCATGATCGACGCCCTGGCCGCGCCCTACATCGCGCACGCCCGCCGCTACGGCATCCCCGGTGTCCGCATCCGCTACGCCCATGCCCTGCCCAATGCCCTGGCACCCGCCGCCCAGCAGCTCGCCCGCACGGTCGACTGGCTGCTGTGCGGAGTCATCGTCGTGGAGGCCCTCTTCGTGATTCCCGGACTCGGCACGGTCCTGATGAACGCCGTGGCGGAACGCGATGTCCCCGTCCTCCAGGGCCTGGCCGTCGTCTTCGCCGGCACCGCCGTCGTCCTCAACCTCGCCGCGGACACGGTCGTGTTCCGCTGTACGCCCCGAGCCGGGGTGGTGGCGTGACGCGCCGGGGGCCCGGCCGCGCCGGACGCTGGGCCTGCGCCCTGGCCATCCTCGCCGTACCGCTGCTTCTCGCCCTGTTCGGCCCGCTGTTCGCGGGCGAGCCCGGACCGCACGCCGCCTCCTTCACCGCCGGCGGCGGGCACCTGGCCGGCACCGACTTCGTCGGCCGGGACGTCTGGCGGCAGGTGCTGCTCGGCGGCCGCCCGGTGGTCGTGGCCGCGCTCGCCGCGACGGCGCTGGCCTACGCGGTGGCACTGCCGCTGGGCCTGTTCAGCGCGCTGACCCACCGCCGGTGGCTGGACGAGCTGTTGATGCGGCCGCTGGACGTCCTGCTCGCGGTGCCGTCGCTGCTGCTCATCCTGCTGGTGGCGGCGGTCATACGGCCCGGCGCCGCGGGGATCGCGCTGCTGGTGGCCCTGGTCAACATCCCGGACGCCGCCCGGGCCGTCCGGGCCGCCGCCGCCGAGGCGGCCTCGCGTCCCGTGGTCGAGGCGCTGCGCATGCAGGGCGAGTCCTGGGCGCGGACGGCCCTGGGCCATGTGGCCCGTTCGGCGCTGCGCACCCTGGCGGCCGACGCCGGGGTGCGGCTGACCGGCGTGCTGTACCTGGTGGCCACGGCCGCCTTCCTCGGCGTCGGCGCCGCACCGGACGCCGCCGACTGGGCGGTGATGGTCGACCGCAACCGCACGGGCATGTTCGTCCAGCCCTGGGCCGTCGCGCTGCCCGCCCTGCTGATCGTGGCGCTGACCATGGGCACCAACCTGCTCTTCGACGCCGCCCTCACCGGACGTGCCCGCGGTGCGCGAGCGGCACGGGAACCGCGGCCCGACCACCCCCCTGCCGACGATCCGTACCCCGGGCCGAGCCGATGGGAGAAGCCCACGCCGTGACAGCGAACACCGAGAACGAGACCGCCCGGATCCAGGACCTGCGGGTCGAAGTCGGCGGCCGCGCCCTCGTCGACGGGGTGAGCCTGCGGCTGGCACCCGGCCGGATCACCGCGCTCATCGGCGCCTCCGGCAGCGGCAAGACCACCACCGGACGCGCCCTGCTCCACGAGTACCCGCCCGGCGCCACGGTGACCGGCGAGGTGCGGGTCCCCGACGCCCTCGTCGGCTATGTCCCCCAGGACCCCGCCACCGTCCTCAACCCCGCCCGGCCGGTCGCCGCCCTCCTCCAGGACATCGCCCGCACCCAGGTACGTCACCTGCCGCGCCGCGCCCGCCGCCCCGCCGTCCGGGAGCGGGTGCTGCGCGCGCTCGCCCGGGCCCGGATACCCGACGGCGACACCCTGCTGCACCGCTACCCCCACCAGCTCTCCGGCGGCCAGCAGCAGCGGATGGTCCTCGCCCAGGCCCTGCTGACCGGCGCCGGGACCCTTGTCGCGGACGAACCGACCACCGGCCAGGACGCCCTGACGAAGCAGCAGATCGCCCGCCAACTGGCCGCCGTGGCCCGGCAGGGCATCGCGGTCCTGCTGCTGAGCCACGACCTGGAGGTCGTACGGTCACTGGCCGACGAGGTCCATGTCCTGTGCGCCGGCCGCATCGTGGAATCCGGCCCGCCGGAACAGCTCTGGCGCTCCCCGCGGCACTCCTGGACCCGCGCACTCCTCACCCGGACCGAGCCCGCCGAGCCCGCCGAGCCTGCCGGGATCGCCGCCCCGCCCCGGGACACCGTTCTCCAGGTGCGCGGTCTCACCGCCCGCCACGGCACGTCCCCCGTCCTGCACGTCCCCGAACTCCGGCTCCCGCCCGGCTGCTCCGCCGTCATGGGCCGCTCCGGCAGCGGCAAGACCACCCTGGCCCGATGCCTGGCCGGACTCCACCGGACCTACGACGGACAGGTCCTGCTCGACGGCGCCGTCCTGCCCCGCAGCCTCCGCGACCGGACCCGCGAGCAACTGGCCGCGGTCCAGTACGTCTTCCAGGACGCCCGGGCCGCCTTCGACGCCCACCGCCCGGTCCTCGACCAGGTGGCCCGCAGCGCCATCCGGCTGCGCCACCGCCCCCGGCCCCAGGCCACGGCCGACGCCGAGCGGACCCTGCGCTCCCTCGGCCTCGCCGGTGACCTCGTACGCCGCACCCCGGCCGAGCTCTCCGGCGGCGAACTGCAACGCGCCGCGCTCGCCCGCGCCCTGCTGGCCCGCCCCCGGGTCCTGATCTGCGACGAAATCACCTCCGGCCTGGACACCGTCACGCGGCGGAGCCTGCTCACCCACCTGGATGGCCTGCTGCGAGCCGATCCGGACCTGTCCCTGGTCCTCATCACCCATGGCCGCGACACCGCGGCCCTCGCCACCGACCTCGCCGTGCTCGACGCGGGCCGGCTCGTCGAGCAGGGCCCGGCCGACCGGCTGCGCACCGCTCCCCGACACGCCCTCACCGCCGCCCTGTTGCAGACGGCACCCGACCCGCGGTCACTCCCGGACGGCCCCGTACCGCACCGGTAGCGCACGGATTCCGGGCGCCGGGGGCTACGAAGACGCCACGTCCACCAGCCGCAGCGGCAGTGACTTCAGCCCATGGATGAAGTTCGACACCAGCCGCCGTGGTGGTGCGGCAACCTCCAGAGCGGGCAGCAGACGGCAGGTCTCCTCGTACAGCACCCGCAATTGCAGCCGGGCGAGGTGTGCGCCCAGGCAGACATGCGGGCCGTCGCCGAACGAGACATGCGGATTGGGAGCGCGGGTCAGGTCCAGCCGGTGCGGGGCGGCGAAGACCCGCTCGTCGTAATTCGCCGCACCGTGAAAGACGACCACCTTGTCCCCGGCGCGCACCGAACGCCCGGCCAACTCGGTGTCGTACGCCGCGGTCCGCCGGAAGCTGAGCACCGGCGGATGCCAGCGCAGCAACTCCTCCACCGCTGCCGGCATCCCCAGGGCTCCGGTGCGCAGCCCGCGGTACGCCTCCGGGTGCCGGGCCAGGGCCAGCAGCCCGCCGGGGGCCGCGCTGCGGACGGTGTCGTTGCCGGCGATGGTCAGCAGGAAGAAGAACATCTCCAGCTCGGGCACGGCCAGTTCCGCATCCGAGGCGAGCGTGGTCATGACGTCATCGCCCGGATGCCGCCGCTTGTGGGCGGCCAGCTCCCGCGCGAAGGCGAACATGTCCTGGAGCATCGCGGGGGAGCGGGGGTCGGCGGGCCGCCCGTCCGGGCCCGCTTGGACCGGGGCCGCCTCGTCCGGGTCCTGGTAGCCGATGACGCGCCGGGTCCAGTCCAGCAGCAGCCCGCGTTCACCGGGCGGCACGCCCAGCAGATCGGTGAGGTTGAGCAGGGCGAATTCGTCGGTGACGGCGCCGACGAGGTCGCACACCCCGTTCTCCCGGAGTGCCGTATCGACCGCCGCGGCCAGCAGCCCGCGCGCCCGTTGCCGCACCACCGCGCCGAAACGGTCGATCCGGCCGCGGGTGAACGCACGGCTGACCGCACGCCGCAGCCGGCCGTGGTCCGGTGGGTCCTGGTTGAGCATCATGCGGCGGATGAACGGCAGATCGGCCGGGTCGGGGTCCCGGATCTGGGTGGCGCCCAGGCAGGAGGAGAAGGTGCGGGCATCCTTCAGGACCCGTACGACGTCCGCATGGCGGGTGACCGCCCAGAAGCCGGGACCGGCGGGCCAGCCGAGCACCTCGTGCTCCTCCTGCCAGGCCACCGGATGCCGGTCGCGCAGCAGCCGGTACGCCGTGTGCGGCAGACCGTCCACATAACCGCGCGGGTCGAATACGTCCGGCAGCCGCGGCTCCCCGGCGCCGGCCGCGGGCCCCGTCATCCCGCGCCCGGCCCGTCGCCCTCGCCGTCGCCCTCACCGCCGCCGTCGTCGTCTCCGTCGGCACGCAGGAAGTCCTCCACGACCCGGATCAGCTCCAGAGGTGTTTCGTCCATCGCATAGTGACCTGCCGATACCAGCTCGATCAGCTCACTGTTGGCGTACCAGCGCATCCAGGTCCGGCGCGTCAGTTCGGCGGTCAGCGCCGGATCCAGGGTTCCGGTCACCGCCAGCGCCGGCACCGCCGAGCCGTCGACCTCGGCCTCGAACCCCTCCCCGGACCAGGAATCCAGCCAGGCCCGGACCGCCGTGGGATCGCTGCGCTCCACCGAATGCCGCACCATCCGGTCCAGCCAGGCATCCGGGCGGCACCCGCCGGAGGTGAGGTCGATGATGGCCCTGCGGTTCTCCGGGGCATGGGCGGCGGAGGAGAACAGCTCCCACTGTTCCGGCGGCAGGGGCAGCCCGGACGCCGGGACCGGGGAGATGCCGACCAGCCGTCGCACCCGCCGCGGTGCCGCGGCCAGCACCCGTTGGGCGACGCCGGCGCCCATCGAGTGTCCGACCACCGAGAACCGGTCCCAGCCCAGCCGGTCGGCGAGCGCCAGCACATCGCCCGCCCCCTCGCCGGTGGTGTACGCGCCGGCCGCGCCCTGTGCCTCGCCGTAGCCCCGCAGGTCGACCACCGCGTACTGGAACGCGTCCCGGTCGAGATCCGGCAGGACCGGGTCGAAGGCCGACCTGTCGCTGAACCACCCGTGCACGGCGATGACCTTGTGCGGCCCGGTGCCGTGCAGGGCATGAGGCAGAACGAAAGAAGCCACGCTCACTCCAGACTTGGTGCGTACGTGCCGACGGCCGAGGGCCACGTCCGTCCACAGTGACCATCACCTCCCCGCCCTGCAAGAGCGCCACGGCCCGTCCCCTGCCGTGGGCCTGACGCCGTCTCAGCAGCCGGGACAGGCCCCGGTTCCTCTTGACCGGCCCCTGCACCCAGCGTGACAGTGCGCTGATGACCAGTGAGGCAACATCAGCAGAGACGTCGGCAGAGACGTCAGCAGAGGGACCAGCAGAGAGATCTGCGAAGACGGGTGGGGATGGTGGGGAGAGCCTGCGGCGGGTGGCCGTGGCCTCGTTCATCGGGACGGCGATCGAGTTCTACGACTTCTACTGCTACGGCACGGCCGCCGCGCTCGTGCTCAACCAGGCGTTCTTCCCGACGCTCGACCCGGTCAACGCCACCCTCGCGTCGTTCTCGACCTACGCCGTGGCCTTCGCCGCACGGCCACTCGGCTCGGTGCTCTTCGGCCACTTCGGCGACCGGGTGGGCCGTAAATCCGTCCTGGTGGTCTCCCTCCTGCTGATGGGTCTGTCGACCGCCTGCGTCGGACTGCTCCCGGGCTACGGCACCTGGGGGATCTGGGCACCGGTGGTGCTGACCCTGCTGCGCTTCCTCCAGGGCATCGGGCTCGGCGGCGAATGGGGCGGCGCCGCGCTGCTCGCGGTCGAGCATGCGCCGCGCTCCCGGCGCGGGCTGTACGCCGCCTTCCCGCAACTCGGCCCGTCCGTGGGGTTCTTCGCGGCCACCGGGGTGTTCTGGCTGCTGTCGTCGGTACTCGACGACGCGGCGTTCCGCTCGTGGGGCTGGCGGGTGCCGTTCCTGGTGTCGTTCCTGCTGGTCGGCGTCGGCCTGTTCGTCCGTCTGAAGATCAGTGAGACACCGGTGTTCACCAAGGTCCGGGACGCCCAGGAAGCCGCCAGGGTGCCCGTCGTCGACGTGCTGCGCACCCACCCGCGCGAACTGCTGCTGGCCGCTGGCGGCATGATCGTTGCTTACGGCCTCTTCTACACCGCGACGACCTACTGTCTCGCCTACGCCACCGGCACCCTCGGCATCGCCCGCAGCACCATGCTCGGCCTCTCCCTCGTCGCCTGCCTCTTCCTGGCAGCCGGGACCTGGCTCGCCGCCACCCGCTCCGACGCGGCGGGCCGCCGTAGGCTGATCCTCGCCGGCAGTGTCCTCGCGGCCGGCTGGGGACTGGTGCTCTTCCCCCTGCTGGACACCGCACAGCCGGTGCTGATCGCCCTCGGCGTCGGGGGCGCGCTGTTCTGCATGGGCGTGGTGTACGGCCCGATGGGGGCATACCTGCCGGAGCTGTTCAGCACGCGGGTGCGCTACTCGGGCGCCTCGCTCGCCTACAACCTGGGCGGTGTCCTGGGCGGCGCGGTCGCTCCGCTGGTCGCCACCCGGCTCCAGTCGGCGTTCGGTTCCGCGTCGGTCGGCTGGTACCTCAGCGCGATGGCGGTCCTCTCGCTGCTGTGCGTCCTGGCGCTGCCGGAGACCCGCGCACGAGAGCTGACCTGAGCGGCTCGCCGCCGGGACAGCCGACCAAGGCAGTCGCGGATCCGGCCCGCTGCCTCCGTGCCCGCGCAGGTCATTCCTCGTGCACCGGAGGCAGCGCCTGACGGCGGCGCTGCAGGAAGCGGCGTTCGGCCGCATTGTCGGTGCGGTCGATCGCCCGCTCGTACGCCGCGGCCGCCTCGGCGGTGCGGCCCAGCCGCCGGAGCAGATCGGCGCGGACGGCGTGGAAGAGGTGATAGCGGTCGAGGGCGAGGCCGTCGACGAGCGCGAGCGCCGCCTGTGGTCCCTCGACCTCCGCCACCGCGACCGCACGGTGGAGGGCCACGACCGGGCTGGGGGCGAGCGCGAGCAACTGGTCGTAGAGCTGCAGGATCTGCGCCCAGTCGGTGGCCGCCGCGGTCGGCGCGTCACTGTGGACGGCGTTGATCGCCGCCTGGATCTGATACGGGCCGGGCCGGTTGCGGCGCAGGCACCGCCGGACCAGGGCCTGGCCCTCGTCGATGAGGGCGCGGTCCCAGCGGCTGCGGTCCTGGTCGGCCAGCAGCACCAGGTCGCCCTGCGGTCCGGTGCGGGTGGTCCGCCGCGACTCGGTCAGCAGCATGAGCGCCAGCAGGCCCAGCACCTCGGGCTCGTCGGGCATGAGCTCGGCCAGCAGTCGACCGAGGCGGATCGCCTCCCGGCAGAGGTCCGCGCGGACCAGCGCCGCACCCGAACCGGCCGCATAGCCCTCGTTGAAGATGAGGTAGACCACGGCCAGGACGGCCCGCAGACGGTCCGGCAGGTCGGCATCGGTCGGCACCCGATACGGAATCCGCGCATCGCGGATCTTGCCCTTGGCCCGGACCAGCCGCTGCGCCATGGTCGGCTCGGCCACCAGGAAGGCCCGGGCGATCTCCGCGGTGGTCAGCCCGCCCAGCAGCCGAAGCGTCAGGGCGACCCGGGCGGCGGGCGCGAGCGAAGGATGGCAGCAGGTGAACATCAGGCGTAGCCGGTCGTCGCGCACGGGCCCCTCCTCGGCCGGTTCCCCGGCGGCGTGCAGCAGCGCGGCCTGCGCCTGCCGGTCCTCGCGGGACCGCTCCCGGCGCAGGCGGTCGAGGGCCCGACGGCGGGCCGTGGTGATGATCCATCCCGCCGGGCTCGGGGGCAGCCCCGCGGACGGCCACCGTTCGATCGCCGTGGTGAAGGCGTCCTGGACCGCCTCCTCGGCGACGTCGATGTCACCGAAGACGCGGACCAGGACCGCGACCGCACGGCCGTACTCCTCGCGGAACACCCGCTCCACGTCCCACGCGGTCGCCTTCGCCATGCCGGATGTCACCCGCAGGATCCGTGCTGCAACGGCCTGACCTCGATGGGGAGGGTGGTGGCGCGGGCGAGCTTGCGGCCCCATTCGAGGGCGGCGTCGAGGTCGGGTGCCTGGATGACGGTGAATCCGCCGATGTGCTCCTTGCCCTCGACGTACGGCCCGTCCGTCATCAGCATCTCGTCGTCCTTCTGCCGCACCACGGTGGCCGTGCTCGGCGGGTGCAGCCCCCCGGAGAAGACCCAGGCGCCGGCGGCCCTGAGCTCGGCGTTCACGGCCTCCACGTCCCGCATGATCGGCTCCAGGAACTCCGCCGACGGCGGGGGCCCGTCCGGCTGGTAGATGCTGAGCAGGTAATGCGTCATGGTGTGCCTCCTCGGCCGATCGCTGCGCCGGCGTCTCGCCGGCCTCTCACCCTCTATACGAACGGCCCCGTCCCGGATCGACACGGTGACGCGACCGGCCGGAAAATTTTCCGCCGCCCGAGCGCGGCCCGGCGCGGCCGTCCCGACCGGCCGCCCGCGGTCCTCCCGCTGCCGCATGCCTTCGGGGGAATGCACGACCGCCCACGTTCGAAGACCACCCCGGGGTGATACCCGTCTGGGTACGCGCGGAGGCGGAAGCCTGTCTCTCGCGGGCAGTCGTCCCCCGTCCGGCCCTGGGCAGGGGGGTGGGAGGCGGTGGCGGCCAGGTGCACAACCCATCCGGCAGGCAGCGTGCGCGCTCCTCCGCCGCCCGTGGGGGCAGGGCGGGGAGGGCCGGTGCGCGTACCGCCCGCGGCGCGTGGGAGGCAGGCGCGCGCCGGCCGCTCGGCGGTGCCCCGGACCGGAGCTCCTGGGAGGCCACGGAGATCTCTCCGATGCTCCGGCTGGCGGCCGCGTACGCCTGGCGACTGATCGTCGTGGGGGTGGCCGTCTACCTGATCTTCGCGGCGCTGGGACGGTTCCACCTGGTGACGCTGGCGGTGTTCCTGGCCCTGGTGATGACGGCGCTGCTGGAGCCGCTGGTCAGTGTGCTCCACCGCTGGATGCCGCGGTCGGCGGCCGTCGTGGTCGGTCTGCTGCTGGCCATCCTGGTCCTCTTCGCCGTCCTGAGCCTGATCGGGGCGAATGTCGCCGGCGAGTGGGAGGGGCTGCGCCGGGAGTTCGACGGCGGTGTGGCCAGGATCGGGCGGTGGCTCGAAGGGCCGCCCTTCCACCTGCGGCCGGGGACCCTCTCCGATGTGCAGGCGCAGGTGTCGCAGTTCGTGGCGCGCCATCGGGCCGCGCTGATCAACACGGCACTCAGCGGGGTGGGCCGGCTGGTGGCGGTGCTGACGGTGGGGGTGCTGGCGCTGTTCTGCTCGGTCTTCTTCCTGTACTCGGGCGACCGGATGTGGGCCTGGTTCGGCGGCCAGCTGCCGGTGCGCGGCCGCCATCCCGTGCGTCTCGCGGGGCGCGCGGCGTGGGCCACCTTCACCGGATACACCCGCGGCATCGTGGTGGTTGCCGCCACCAACGCGGTGCTCGTCGGAGTGGCGCTGTTCGTGCTGCGGGTGCCCCTCGCCGTCCCGCTGGCCGTCCTGGAGTTCTTCGCCGCCTTCGTCCCGCTGGTGGGTTCGCCCATCGCGCTGGCCGTGGCCGCCGTGGTGGCGCTGGCCACCAGAGGACCGCTGGTCGCCGCGGTCGTGGTGCTGCTGATCGTGCTCATCGGGCAGCTCGAAGGCCATGTGCTGCACCCGCTCGTGATGAGCCGGGCCGTCCGGCTGCATCCGATGGTGGTGGCGCTCTCCGTCATCTGCGGCAGTGTCGCCGCGGGAGTGGCCGGAGCGGTTGTCGCCGTCCCGCTGGTCTCGGTGGTCTGGTCGGTCTACGGCGTCCTGCGCCCACCCAGCCCCGCCCAGGGCCTTTCCGACCCCGACCCATCGAACAGGCCGTAGCACCAGGGCAGCTGAGCGCGTCCGGCCGTCCCCCTCCGCCGCCGTTTCAGAGGCCCACCGTGGTCAGCAGCGACAGCAGGCTTCCCTTGCCCAGCGCGCCCACGCCGCCCCGGATTCCCGGGTCGGCCACCGCGGTACCGGCCAGCGCGGCGGAGAGCGGCAGCAGAACGCAGCACACCATCGCCGTGCGCATCGATCTCTTCATGGCAGTCCCTTTCGTCGTCGACACCATCGGCACGACCACAGCCGCACTTGAATCCCCGGCGCAACGTCGCGAACGGGCAGCCGCGGGACGCCCGGGACCACCCCTGTGGGACGATTCCGGGTGCCGCGCAGGGGCGGCATCCGCACCGTGCGGCAGGAACGTCGACCTACGGGTGTACTGCGGGGGGAATCAGGTGTTTGCGATATCGCTGGGTGCGGACGGTGCCGAGCTGCGGCCGCTGGAGCCCTGGCACGCCGAGGAGTACCTCGCGCACATCGACCGGGGCCGTGAGTACATCGGCCAGTACATCGCGCTGGCCGAGCGCGCCACCGATCTCGCCTCCGCCACGGCGTTCCTGCAGTCCTACGCGGACAAGGCGGCAGCCGACAGCGGTCGTCTCTACGGCATCTGGCAGGACGGTGTGCTCGTCGGGGGCGTGCTGTTCCGGACCTTCGACGCCGCGTCGGGTACCTGCGAGGTCGGCTGCTGGCTGGAGGGGGCGGCGGCCGGCCGTGGGCTGATCACCCGCGCGATCCGGTTGCTCATCGACTGGGCGGTGGACGAGCGCGGCATCCACCGCGTGGAGTGGATCGCGGCCGCCTCCAACACCGCGAGCATCAACGTCGCCAAGCGGCTCGGCATGGTCCGGGACGGCGTGCTGCGCGAAAGCAATCCGTACCGAGGCGTCCGCCACGACATGGAGATCTGGTCGGTCCTGGCCCCGCAGTGGCGCGAACTGCGCGCATCCGGCCGGCCGCCCCGGGCTCAGCAGTAGCCGGCCCGCGGCCACCCGCGTGCCGCTCAGCCTCCCGGCCGGCCCCGCTCCGCCAGCCGTTCCACCGCGGTCAGCACCCGGCCGGCACCGTCCTCGGCGTCGAGCAACGCCGCGAGCTGCCGGGCGCGGTGACGGTAGCGGGGTTCCTCCACGGCCTTACGGATGGCCGCCGCGAGACGCTCCGCGGAGAGCTGCCGGAACGGCACCCGTCCCGGACTGACCCCGAGCGCGGTGAGGCGCGACGCCCAGAACGACTGGTCGAGCATCATCGGCACCGGGACCGCCGGCACCCCCGCGCGCATGCCGGCCGCCGTGGTGCCCGCGCCGGCGTGATGAACGACGGCCGCCATCCGCGGAAACAGCCGGGCGTGCGGGACCTCGCCGACGGTCAGTACGTCATCGCCGTCGACCGACAGACCGGCCCACGCCGTCTGCACCACTCCGCGCACCCCGGCGAGCCGCAGGGCCCGGCCCACGAGGCGCCCGAAGCGCTCGGGTTCGTCGAGGGGCATGCTGCCGAAGCCCACATAGACCGGCGGCGGGCCGGCTTGCAGGAAGTCCGCCAGCCGGGGATCCGGTGTCCAGTCAGCCGCCTCCCACGGCCACCAGTAGCCCGCCACCTCCATTCCCGGCCGCCAGTCCGTGGGCCGCGGCACCACCACGGGGCTGAAACCGTGCTGCACCGGCCAGGTCTCCCGGTGTCGGGCGAGTGCGCCGGCCGTCACACTCAACTGCCGCTTGAGGTGCTTGACCCCGGAAGCGAACGCCAGGTCCAGCAGAGACTGGGCGCAGCGTCCCGCGGCCCGGTTGCCGAGCGGTCCCAGCGACGGCAGGTCGGCGATGACGGGCGGGAACTCCCGGGTGGGGGCGAGGGGCTGCAAGAACACGCCGGCGCTGGGCAGTTGCAGACCCGCCGCGGCCACCACCCCCAAGGGGGCCACGCTGCTGGAGAACAGCAGGACATCGACGCCGGACGTACCGGCCTCGATCAGCGCGTCGGCCATCTTGGGGGCCAAGTCCCTTGCCAGCCGGACCTGTTGGACCTTGGAAAGCCGGTAACCGGGGCCCTTGCCGCCGGGCCAGCCGGGCTTCTCGTGCCCGGCTCCCGAGGTGGCGTACGGGTCGAGCGGAAGCGGGTGGAAGCCCAGCCCGCTGCGGCGGACGTGTGCGGCCGAGCGGGTGTGGGTGGCCATCACCACCGTGTGGCCGGCTGCTTGGAGCCGGCTCCCGAGGCCGGTGTAGGGAGCCACGTCTCCGTGTGAACCTGCGGTGGCGATCAGGATGTGCATGGTCGGCAGTGTCCCGTCTCCCGGGGGACGAAGAGGGCGAGTGCGCACCGCGTCACCCGGGCGGACTAATCCGCGCAACCCCGCGCTCCTTCGCGCCCCGTGGTCAGTCTCGTCGGGCGACCACCCGGTACGCGTTGGACAGCCGGGTGCGCCGGGTGAGGGGCGCCAGCAGCAGGTCGAGCCCGATCAGCACGAGCAGCGCGGGCGCGGCGGCGAGCAGGGACAGCGCACGGATGCCCCGGCCGAGCGGGCTCGGCTTCTTCGGCAGCCACGGCAGGTCTTCGCCCGGCAGGACGGAGTTGAGCACATTCACCGCCGCGGACGTCAGATCGGTGGGGATGTGCGGCTCCTTCCGGTCGGTGGCCACGATGGTGAAGCCCTGCTCGGTCAGTGCGCCGCGGAGGTTGTCCAGCGGAATGAGGTGCAGGTGCTGGGGCTGGAGCCACGGGCTCCACCACCGGCCGAGCAACCGGGCGGCGGTGGACTGCGGGTCGGGGACTTCGACCAGGAGGTGGCCACCGGGCCGGAGCACCGTCCGGGCGGCGGTCAGTTCATGCCGTGGCGCCAGGGTGTGCTCCAGGTAGTGATACATGCTCACCACGTCGTAGTGGCCGGCGAGCTGCCCCGCCAGGCCCGTGAAGGAACCGCGGTAGGCCCGGGAGATGCGGCCCGTACGGGCGGCGATCTCGACGCCTTCGCCCCAGTCCAGCCCGTGGAATTCGGTGCTCGGGTGAAGGCGCCGGGCCTCGGCGCAGAAGTGGCCGTGGCCGGTGCCCACATCCAGCCAACGGGCCGGGCGGCCGAAGGGGAGCATCGCGCGGGCGCGGTTGCGGTAGAGCTTGACGGCGAGGGGCGAGGAGGCCATCCGCGCCATCGTGGCTTCACCGAGGCCGTCGTAACAGTCGCGGTAGTAGAAGTCCAGGCCCTCCGAGCTCAGTCGGGGGTTCTGGAAGACGTGGCCGCAGTTGTGGCACGTGTCGAGCACGAAGCTGCCCGGTTTGCGCTGGGGGTGATTGGTGGTGCGCAGGCGCTCGCGCAGTCGGGGGGAGGTGCACCAGGGGCACGTACTGCGCGGCGGCTCGAAGAACCTCGCCAGCCCGTGTGCCAGTTCGTCCTGGTAGTGGGGCCGGTGGGCGGCGACTTGCTCGCTTCGCGTCTTCATCAGGAGCCTCTTTCAGCTGTCGTCCTGCGGGGGAGCGGTGCTGCGGGTGGGGGAGGCGCGGGCGACACGCGAGGTCGGCTGTTCCGTGGCTGTCTCGTCATCGGGCCGGATCGGTTCCGCCGGCCGACAGGAGCCTCACGGCGCCGCCGCCAGCCGAGGACGCCCACGACGACGGGCGCGGGGCGAGGAGAAGCGCCGCATGCACGGGCGCTCCACTCCCGCGTACACCAGCCACGAGAGCAGAAGGATCACGGGGAGTGCGGCCAGGATCGCGGCGAGCGCGCTCCAGCCCCGGTGCGTCAGACCCAGGTACATCAGCCCCAGCACCGGCAGGTGCACCAGATACATGGCGTAGGAGATCTCACCGAGGAACACCAGGGGCGCGGTGCGCAGCAGCGACGCTCTGCCGCGCAGATCCAGTTCCGCGGTGGCATGGACCAGCACGGCGAGCGAGCCCACGGTCGAGGCCGCGTACAGGAAGGTGTGCGGCAGAAGGGACGCGTTCACGATGATGGCGCTGATGACCCCGAACGCGGCCGGCAGCACGCCGATGCGGGGAAGCCGGATTCCCGCGGCGGAGATACGAGCCACGATCATGCCGAGCACGAACTCGGGCAGCCGGGTGACCGGGAGCATGTACAAGAACCAGTACCCGGGAAAGAAGTGCCCCTCGGGGTTGAGGACCAGCGCGCAGAACAGCGGCCAGACCCAGACGAGGGCAATGGCCGACACCGCGCCGATCAGCAGTCCGCGCCGTGACAGCCGCTTGATCCATGGCAGCAGCACCGGGAAGACAAGATAGAAGAACATCTCGGCGGCCAGGGACCAGGAAACGGGGTTACCCGCGGAGAGAAAGCGCTGGCTGGGTACCCAGGTGTTCACCAGGAAGAGACTGCTGAGGTGGGCCACTATTCCCGAACCGCTCGTGGTGGCCGCCGTATCCGCGAAGGCGAGGGCGGTCACGACCACGCCCCAGGTCAGCACGTGATTGGGCAGAATTTTGGCGGCCCGCCGCCGCCAGAAGGAGCGCGCGGTGTCCGTCGGACGGGCGGAATGGGTGAGGACATATCCGCTGAGGATGAAGAAGAGCGATACCGAACTCGCGCCCACCCACACCTCGGGCCCGAGCGTCCTGGCGAGGTGAGGGTTGAGCAGCAAGGCGCAGTGCGTGTAGACGACACCGCCCGCGGCGGCAAAACGCAGACCGGTCAACGAGGGCAACCGTCCACGGCTGGAACTCCCGCCGTCTCCCGTTGGCGGCTCCGCATCCGTACGGCCGGCCGGGGCGCTGCCCGCCTTGGCCGCGGGGCGGAATGACAGCCTGGAGAGATGGCGCATAAGAGGCCTCCTGCGAGAGCACGCCCAAGCCCATGACCACCACGTACAGGGAGGGAGGTGCATGGGGCGGGGCCCGCCTGGGATCGGATGGCATGGCTGATCCTGGCCCGTGCAAAGGAGTGGGCGGCCCGTCGCGCGGCTGGCACGATTGACCCATTACCGGACGCCCCGGCAATAGGGGAGAGGGCCGATTTCACTCGTACGGCCCAGCTTCTTCCGGTGCCCCCGGGAAGGTCCCGGAGGCACCGCTGATGTGCGGTAATCGAGCCGATGCACGCTCTGCCGATCGGGTGACGTGGCGTCAAGGTTCTTGCTGGTACGCCCACACAGATGGATTACTGGCTTCGTTCCAGTCCGGTGGGCCCGCCCGTCCCTCTCGTGGAGCGGCAACTGGCCTGCCGTCACTGAGCACTTGAGCGTGCAGGGAATCGGTGCAGCCCTGGCGCCGTGGTGCTGCGCGCTCCCGCGGGGACGGCTTGCACGCACCAACCCGTGCGGTGCGTGGCATCGGGGCCCGGCGGCTCACGCCATCTCTCTCCGGGGGCGTCATGCCAACCGTCCGCACTCTGCGATCGCTTCTCGGTGTCGGTGTCCTTGCCGTAGGGCTTGCGGTGGTACCGGCCCCGGCGAACGCCCAGACCGCTGTGCTGTGCAGCGAATCCGCCCTGGTGAACGCGATCACGGCGGCGAACGCAGCCGGCGGCGACACCTTGGCGCTGTTTCCGTTCTGCACGTACCGGATCACCGGTGCGCACGGCACCAGTCCCATGGGACCCGTGGGGCTGCCGCCCCTCACTACTCCGATCCGGATGACGGGACTGGGCAACATCATCGAACGGGGTCCGGGCGCACCGCCGTTCCGCATCCTCCAGGTCGAGGGATCCGCCAACGTGCCCGGAACTCATGGGCAGTTGGACGCGGTCGGGATCACCGTCCGTGGCGGCAGCGCCGTGTTCCCCTATCCGGGAGGCGGCATCTCGAACCTGGGTGGCACGGTCTCCCTGAGCCTCAGTTCCGTCACCGGCAACAACGCCGTCGCCGGGGGCGGCCTCTACAACGACAACGGTGTCATCACGCTGAACTCCAGTTCCGTCACCGGTAACACCGCCGCCTTCGGAGGCGGGGGGATCTACGTCAACTCCGGCGGCGTGTTGCTGTCGGGCACCCAGGTAAGCGGCAACACCCCGGACAACTGTGCTCCGTCAGGCAGCGTCCCCGGCTGCTCATGACGGCCGGCCGAGCCCTCGGCCGAATGCTCCACCAGGCAGTTCACACCACAGCCGGCGGCGAACGCAGCCTGCCGGCCGCGTTTCCACCCCCTTCACACACCTCGATCAAGGAGGCCATGCCATGCCCATCTCCCCCAACCAGGGCTCGACCGGAGGCGGAACCACGGTCACCATCACCGGGACCAACCTCGCCGGCGCCACCGCCGTGCACTTCGGCTCCAAGACAGCCACCATCACCGCCAACACCGCCACCTCGGTCACCGTCACGTCCCCGTCCGGCACCGGGACGGTACCGGTGACCGTGACCACCCCCGGCGGCACCAGCAACCCGCTGTCGTTCTTCTACATCGGGCCGCCCTTCAAATCCAGCCTCAGCCCCCTCACCGGCGTCACGGCGGGCGGCAACACCGTCACCATCAACGGCACCGGGCTGTCCACCGCCACCGCGGTGCACTTCGGGAGCGCCACCGCGGTCCCGACCGTGGTCAATGACGGCCAGCTGACCGTCACCGTGCCGCAGGGCGCGGCGGCCGGGCCGGTGAGTGTCAGCGTCACCACCGCCGGCGGCACCAACAACGGCCTGACCTACACCTACGTCGACGCGCCCACCGTCGACACGCTCAACCCCAACTCCGGTCCGCCGACCGGCGGAACGGTGGTGACCGTCACCGGCACCAACCTCAGCACCACCCAGTCCGTCACCTTCGGTGCGGTGTCCGCAGCGTTCACCGTCCTCAACGACACCAGCCTGTCAGTCGTCAGCCCGCCGACCCCGGACGGCCAGCCCGGACCCGCCACCGTCACCGTGACCACCAACGGTGGCAGCGCGACCGGCGCATTCACCTACGTGGCCGGACCCGGTATCTGACCTCCCGCCCGGTCCGCCGACCGCCTCGGGTTCGCTCCCAGGCGCCCGGACAGCCTGCCCGGACAGGGTGCGTCCTGCCCTGCCCGGGCCCCGCTCTTCTCCCTTGACGAGCCTTGGCCTGGTACCTCTTCGCCGGTGCCGGCCCGGGCGCCCGCCCGCGAAGGACCATGGCCGTGCATCCCTCTGAAAATCCGCCGTCCGCTTCCGCCCCGCGGCCGCTGGCCGCCGCCCCGCCCACGGTCACGTCCGTCTCACCCACCTCGGGCTCCACCGCGGGCGGAACCAGTGTGACGGTGACCGGCACCGGATTCACCGGCGCCACCGCCGTGCGCTTCGGCGCCACACAGGCAACCTCGTTCACCGCCGACTCCGACACCCAGATCACCGCCGTCACCCCGCCGGGCACCGGAACGGTGCAGGTCACCGTCACGACCTCGGCCGGCACCAGCAACCAGTTCGTTACCTACGGCTACGCCACCACCTCCGCACCCGTGCTCTCCGCGCTGAGTCCGAGCGCGGGTCCGGCGGCCGGCGGGACGGTGGTGACGCTGTCGGGGGCGGGGTTCACGGGCGCGACAGCGGTGCGGTTCGGTGCGGTCCAGGCGTCGTTCACGGTGGTGTCCTCCACCCAGATCGCAGCGACGGCGCCGGCGGGCTCCGGCACCGTCCAGGTGACGGTGACGACCGCAGGGGGGACGAGCAACGGGCTGGCGTATACGTACACTTCGGCGTCGGTTCCGGTGCTGTCGTCGCTGAGTCCGAGTGCGGGCCCGGCGGCCGGTGGGACGTCGGTGACGTTGTCGGGGTCGGGATTCACCGGTGCCACCGCGGTGCAGTTCGGTACTGCCTCGGCGTCGTTCACGGTGGTTTCCGCGACGCAGATCACCGCCACGGCGCCGGCGGGCTCCGGCACCGTCCAGGTGACGGTGACGGCCCCTGGAGGGACGAGCAACGGGGTGGCGTTCACGTACACCTCGGCTTCCGTTCCCGTGCTGTCGTCGGTGAGTCCGAACGCGGGCTCCGCGGCCGGCGGGACGACGGTCACCCTCACCGGCACAGGCCTGGCCGCCACCAGCGGGGTACGTTTCGGCGCCACGCCGGCGACCTCCTTCACCGTCGTCTCCAACACCGTCCTCACCGCCGTCGCCCCTCCCGGGAACGGCACCGTGCAGGTCACCGTCACCACCCCGGGCGGCACCAGCAACGGGGTCTCCTACACCTACTCCGTGACCCCCACCCTGACCGCCGTGAGCCCGAATCAGGGGCCCACCTCGGGCGGGAACACCGTCACCCTGACCGGCACCAACCTCACCGGAACCACCGAGGTCGACTTCGGTGCCACCCCGGCGACGTCCTTCACGGTCCTCTCGCCGACCCAGATCACCGCCGTCGCGCCGGCGGCGGTTGCGGGGGCCGTCGACATCACGGTGAGGACTCCGGGCGGGACCGGCACCCTCCAGAGTTCCTACTTCTTCGTCAACGCCCCGGTTCTCACCGCCGTCGCACCGCTCTCGGGCCCGCTCGCGGGCGGCAACACCGTCACCCTGCTCGGCGCCCACCTCGTCGAGGCCACGGCGGTCCGCTTCGCGAACGCCGCCGCCACCTCGTTCACCGTGGTCTCGGATTCCCAGATCACCGCCGTGGTTCCCCCGGGGGTCGCCGGCGCCGTGGACCTCACCGTCACCACCGCCGGCGGCACCAGCAACCCGGTGACCTACACCTACGTCGCGGCTCCCGTCGTCACGACGCTGGCCCCGACCCAGGGGCCCACCTCCGGCGGAAACACCCTCACCCTCACCGGCACCCACTTCTCCCGAGCGACCACGGTGCTCGTCGGCACCGTCCCCGTGGCCTTCCTCATCGTCTCCGACAGCCACATCGTCGCCGACGCCCCGGCGGGAGCCGCCGGGCCGGTGAACGTCACCGTGGTCGGCCCCGGCGGCACCAGTGCCCCGCAGAGCTACACCCGGGTGTCCGCACCCGGCATCTGACGCGGCGGCCGGCGGCGGTCCGGCTTGCGGGGACCGGACACCCTCGCACGGTGCGGAGTGCGGGAGGCGAGTCCGCGCGGACGCCGGGGTGCGCCGTCGCTGATTGCCAGCGACGTGTCGGACAAGGCACCCTTGCGTCATGTCGCACGTGAGACTCGAAGCCTGGATCGGCGGAGAGTGGCTGGAAGTGGATGCCGTGAGCGTCTCCGTCATGGAGTCTGCGCTGACCCTCTCCTTCGAACGCCAAAGGAGCGAGTCCGGATACCGGAGCCTCATCTGGGAGCCCTTGGAGAAGTTTCTCCGGGAGTACCGTGAGGAGCCGGTCGTCGTGGTGCCGCTGGGGCGCAACCTGCCCGTCATGTTCGGCCCCGGTGCCGCGGGACCCTTCCGGCTCTCCGAGATTTCGGACGGCTGACCTGCGCGCGAGGCCCGAACGGCCCCACTGAGCCCGGCTCTCTGCCCTCCCGTCGTCCTCCCTCCGTCCTCCCCGCCCCTGTCCCTCGACCGGTCGCGGGGAGGACGGACGGCCGTACAGCCGGTCTATGCCGTGCGGCGGATGAGATCGGCGGCCTTCTCCGCGATCATGATCGTCGCGGGGTTCGTGTTGACCGAGACGATCGTGGGCATCACCGACGCGTCCGCCACCCGCAGGCCCGTCAGCCCGTGCACGGTCAGATCCGGCGCGACCACCGCGTCCGCGCCCGTCCCCATCGCGCAGCTGCCCACGGGGTGGAAGTACGTGCCGGTGGCCCGCGCCAGGAAGGCGCGCAGCTCCGCCTCTCCGGTGACGTGGTCGCCGGGAAGCACCTCTCGTGCGCGCCACCGGCGGAGCGGACCCGCCGCCGTGACCTCCCGCGCCACCTCGATGCCGTACAGCATGCGCCGCACGTCCGACTCCGTACCGAGGAAGTTCGGGTCGATCAGCGGCGGGGTGTCCGGGTCGGCGGTGGCCAGGCGCACCGAGCCCCGGCTCTGCGGCACGGTCATCACCCTGAGGGCGAAGCTGTTCGCCGGTGCCTGCATCGTCGGCGGGTGGTAAGGGATATGAGCGAACATCAGCTGCATGTCAGGGCCCGGCAGCGACGGATCGCTGCGCCACAGCAACGACGTCTCCGCCAGGTTGGTGCGCCCCGCGGGGATCGGACGCCTCGCCTCGTGGACGAGCGGGCACAGCGGGTGGTCGTGCAGGTTGCGTCCCACACCGGGCAGATCGTGGTGCACCTCGACCCCGGTCCGCCGCAGTTCCTCGGCGGGGCCGATGCCCGAGAGCAGCAGCAGGCGCGGGGAATCGATGGCGCCGGAGCTGACGATCACCTCGGCGTGCGCATACGCGGTGACCGTCTCCGCGCCCCGGCGGAACTCCACCCCCGTGCACCGGTCGCCGTCGAGGAGCAGGCGGTGTGCGCGGGACCCGGTCGAGACGGTCAGGTTCGGCCGTCGGGTGCGGACCGGGTGCAGATAGGCCTCCGCGGTGCTCTGGCGTCTGCCGTCGGCAATGCTCAGGTCGTGCCAGCCGGCGCCCTCCTGGCCGGCGCCGTTGAAGTCGTCGGTGGCCGGGTGGCCCGCCGCGACCGCGGCGTCGACGAAGGCCTGGGAGACCGGGTTGGCGTCCTCCGGGCGGGCCGGCGCGGGGCGCATCGGGCCGCTGTCGCCCCGGAACTTCGGATCCTTCCCGGTGACCGTCTCCATCCGCCGGAAGTAGGGGAGGAGCGCCTCGAAATCCCATCCCGCGCACCCGGCGGCGGCCCAGCGGTCGAAGTCGTTGCGGTGTCCGCGGAGGAAGACCATCGCGTTGATCGCGCTGCACCCGCCCAGCGTTCTGCCCCTCGGGTACGGATGGGCCAGTCCGCCGGTGCCCTCCTGCGGCACCGTGGTGTAGGCGTGGTCGACCTCGGTGCCGAATAACGTGGGCCACGCCGGCGGTACGGCGATCTCCGCCCGGGTGTCCGCAGGCCCGGCCTCCAGCAGCAGCACCGTTCTGTCCGCGTCCTCGGACAGCCGCGCGGCCAGCACACAGCCCGCCGACCCCGCCCCGACAACGATGTAGTCGAACTCCTCCGACACCACTGTGTCCTCCCCTTCGTCGGCAGGCCGCGCTGACGGCCCTCCTGAGGGTCGGATCGTACCGCCGGCGATGCCGGAGGCGGCCGTCAATTCCCGCCGTACGCAGGGGAAATGGCGGAGGATGTGGCGGCGGAGGAGTGGGTTGCGGGCTCCTCCGGCCCGCCGGTCAGGGTGCGACGAACCGGGCGGACACGCAGGGGTCCTCGTTGCGGAAACCGAGGCGGGTGTAGAGCCGCTCGGCGGGGGCGTTGTCGGCGAGCTGCCACAGCGTGCAGAACCCGTACCGGCGTACGGCATACCGGGTCAGCCACGAGGTCAGCGCCGCGCCGAGGCCCTGGCCGCGCTGGGAGGCGTCGGTCGCGACGGACGCCATCAGCGGAGCGCCGCTGTCCCGCAGACTGCTCAGGGCACCGCAGGCCACCAGCCGCCCGTCGGGGTCGCGGATGCCGGCCCACAGGCTGACGTCGGCGGAACCGGGCCCGGTCGAGTGGGCCGGGCTGTGGATGTTGAGGAAGGCGAGCAGCTCCTCGTGGTGGGACTCGTCGAGTACCACGACCCGCTCCTCCGCCCGCTGGACCGGCGGCTCCTCCAGCGTCCAGCGGAAGACCCACTCGACGACATCGGTCACCGGCAGCAGGCGGCCGGTCAGGGCCTCGGTGCCGCGCGGACCGGTGAACTCCCGCACCTGGTCGGGACGGCCCAGCGCGGCGCGCAGGACGAGTCCGGCGGCGGCATCCGGTTCGCCGACGCTCCACATGTGTCCACGGGAACCGTCGAGCCAGGCGACGGCGCCGTGGCCGGTCCAGCTGATCCGGTCGGACGGGTGCTGCCGCGCGGCGCCGAAGCGCAGCAGGGCAGCACCTGTCTTGAGCTCCAGGCCCTGGTTGAACAGGTCCGCGGTCCGGGGAACAAGAGTCGTTGCCTGCATCGCTCTCTGGGGAAGGCCGTAGGGGAGGGGCTCGGCCCGGACGCGCGCAGGACGCGGCCGGAACCATCTGTCTGAGTGTGGGGATCCCGCCAGCGGCTGCGCACGCGCGCGCCCGGCCGACCGGGACGGCCCACTGTCGCACACTGCCCCTGGCCCGGGGCAAATCCCGGCGCGACCCGGAAGTGAACACGGGGTGGCGGTCCGGGACGGAGACGGCCCGCGGGGCCGGGCCAGGGCGCACATCCCCAGGCCGGCCAGGGGCCGGACCGCCGGGCCGCAGGGCACGTCACGGGCTTTCCGAGCGCCGAGGCGGCGCACCGGGCCCGGCCGCGGTGCGCGGCCCGGGCACCGGCTCGCGGGGCGGCCCCGTGGTGCGGAGGCGCCTCACGTCTCCGGAAACACCTTCCGACGGCGGGAACCAGGCAGCCCCGTGGGCCGACTGGTGGGCTGTGGAATGGAGCACGAAGAGGCCGCGGCCCGCTGAGGCGCGGCACGGAAGTGGTGGGGCCGGCCTGGCGGTGCGGCTTCGGGACGTGGTGTGCCGGCACGGCCGGCTGGAGGCCGTGCAGGGGGTCGATCTCGATGTGGCGCCCGGTGAGCGGATCGCGCTGACCGGGACCAACGGTTCGGGGAAGACGACCCTGTTGCGCGCGGTGCTCGGCCTGCACCGGCGGGTCGACGGGGAGATCCTGGTCGGCGGGCGGGGCACGCGCACCGCCGCCGAGTGGGCATGGCGGCGGCGGGCCTGCGCATGGATTCCGCAGCGTCCGGCCGCCGGGCGGTTCCCGCTGCTCGCCGGTGAGCTGCTGGCGAGCAGCGGATCCCCGGCCGAGGCGGCGGAGGCGGCCGGGCGGCTGGGCGTCGGCATGATGGCGGACCGGCCGCTGAGCAGTCTGTCGGGCGGCCAGTTGCAGCGGATGCACCTGGCGCGCGCGGTGGGCTGTGTCGCGGCCGGCGCCGGGGTGCTGCTCGCGGACGAGCCGACCGCGGCGCTGGACTTCGCGGGGCAGGAGGAGGCCGCCGAACTCCTCACCACCCTGTCGGTGACGCTGCTCGTGGTCACCCACGACCGGGCGATGGCCGCGCGCTGCGACCGGACGTGGGAGATGGCCGCCGGGCGTCTGCGGGAGGTGTCATGAGCGCGCTCGGGCAGATCGGTGAGCTGTGGCAACTGGTGCCGGTGCAGCGGGCCGGTGGCGGGCTGCTGCTCGCCGCCTTCGGACTGCCGATCGTCGGGGTGGTGATCGTCGGTCTCGACATCATGCCGGTGCGCTTCGCCATGATGCACGTCGCGCTGCTGGGGATCGCCGTGGGGCAACTGGTGGGTCTCGACCCGGTGCTGTGTGCGCTGGTGGCGTGTGCGCTGGCCGGCGCGGGGGTGGCGCCGCTGGCGCGGACCGCGGACGGCCTGTCGGGGGCGATGGGGCTGCTGATGAGCCTGGCCATCGCCGCCGCGCTGTTGCTGCTGGCGCTCTCCGGGGTCAACGCCAACGGCGCCTTCGCGCTGCTGTGGGGCTCGATCCTGGCGGTGCGCCCGGCCGACCTGGCCGTGCTCGGGGCACTGGCGCTGGCGGTCCCCGCGCTCTTCGTCTGGCGCCGCCGCGACCTGGCGCTGCTGCTGCACGACCGGGAGCTGGCGCAGTGCTCCGGGGTGGCGGTGCAGCGGCTGACCGTGCTGCTGCTGGTCCTGGTGGCGGTCGCGGTGGCAGGCGCCATCCGGCTGACGGGCGCGCTGCTGGTGGACGCCCTGACCCTGCTCCCGGCCCTCGCCGCCCGTCGCCTCGGCCGCTCCCTGGTGTCGATCACGGCGTGGGCGGTCGGCATCGGCGTCGTCGTGAACGTCGCCGGATTTCTGCTGTCGCTGGCCTGGGACCTGCCGCCCGGCCCGGTACTCGTCCTCGCCGCGGGGGCCGTCGCCCTCGTCGCGCATCTCATCCCCGAACGGAGAACTCGCTCATGGCGCCTGCCCGCCGCATCTTCCGCCCCGTCACCGCACTGAGTGCGGGGCTGCTCCTGCTGACCGGCCTGACCGGCTGTGGAGCCGGGACCGACAAGGACGCCGCAAAGGGGTCGTCCGGCCCGGTCGTCGTCGCGACCTCCAGTTGGGAGGCGGCGCTGGCCAAGGCGGCCGGGGCCAAGAACGTCAAGTCCCTCGTCCCCGCGTCGGTCCGGCATGCGCCCGACTACGACCTCAAGCCGTCCGACCTGGCCACGGTCTCCGGAGCCGACTACGTCCTGTACGCCTCCTTCGAGCCCTTCGCGGGACGGATCAAGGAGGCGGCGGGCTCCCACGCGAAGTTGGTCGAGGTCACCCTGGACAACGCGCCCGCGACGACGAAGGCCCAGGTCACCAAGCTGGGCAAGAAGTTCGGCACCGAACCGGCCGCCGCCAGGTGGAACTCCACCTTCACCGCCCGCTGGCAATCCCTCGGCCGCCAGGTGAAGGCCAGTTGGCCCGGCGGCAAGGCTCCCACGGTCGCGGCGCAGAAGTTCACGACCTGGGCGGCCGATCTGGCGGGCGCGCGGGTGGTCGGCACGTACGGACCGGAGGCGGTCACCCCCGGCCGGCTGTCGGCGCTGACGGCGAAGAAGCCCGCGTTCGTCCTGGAGAACGAGAACATGTCGACCGGAACCGTACTGCCCGGCTCGGGCGCCGAGCAGCTGAACATCGTCAACTACCCGGGCAAGGACCTCGACTTGCTGGCCGTGTACGCCAAGGCCGCCACACAGATGGAGAGGGCGTTCTCGCGCGGTTGAGTACCTGCTCTCGATCGCGAATCGTCATCGGACACGGCTTCATAGTCGTTCGTGGGGCCACGCGAAGTCCGCGCAATGCCGCCACTCGTGGGGTCCGGAAGTCAAGGGACGCTGCTGGGGACGGCATGTCGCGTGGGACAGTGCCGGCATGACCGCCATCTACAGGAGTGCTGCTGCTCATCGGGATGTCGAAAGGTGGTGCACCGATCGGCTCGCACGATGGCCGGTGTCCCACCGGACCATGGCACTGACCACATGCGCCGGCCGAACCCATGTCGTCGCCGCGGGAGAGGAAGCCGGTCCGCAGCAGCTCACACCCCGTGTGGTGGTGGTTCCCGGCACCAACTTCAACGCTGCCGCCAGCCTTCCGCTGGTCACTGCGCTGGCGGCACGCTGGCCCACCTATGCCGTAGATGTGCCCGGACAGCCAGGACTCAGCTCCGCCGAGCGTCCCGGGCAACACCGGCTGGTCCGGTACGGGCAGTGGCTTCAAGAAGTACTGGACGAGATCAGCCCGGGGCCAACCGTCGTAGTGGGCCATTCACTTGGTGGCGGCATAGCGCTGGCCTGCGACGTCCCGCAGCTCATCGGGCGCGTACTTGCCTCTCCCGCCGGATTGACCCGACTCAAGGTCACTGGCCGGGTCCTGGCGGCCACACTCCCCTGGCTCGCCCGCCCAACCGAGGCCCGCAGCGCGACACTGCTGCGCCAGATGCACGGGCCCGACCGGCAACCGTCCGCCGAACTCGTTACCTGGATGAACCTCCTCGCCCGATCCTGCCGCTCCAGTCTGGCGCCCGCACCCCTCCCTGACGTGATACTCGCCCGGTCCCGGCGGGTGACGAACGTGGTGGCGACCGGCGAGCACGATGTCTTCCTGCCACCGTCCCGGCTGACTTCGCCCGCTTCCCGCCACCTCGGCGTCGTGGTCGACACCGTCCCCGATGCGGGGCACCTCGTGGTCGAGGAACACCCGGAGACGATCGTCACGATGGTGGCAGCTCTGATAGGGACGGGTCGAGCCTGAACAGCAGATCGTCCAGGTCGGAGGTGGTGAACCTCCACTGGAACGGCTGTGCCGTGGCGTTGTAGCGGTCTTCGACCGGTGCTCGGTCTTGTGGCCGTAGGCCATCTTCTTCAACCGCACGCGTTCGGCGGCACTCGGGGCCATCGGACAGGGGGTGCGGTCGGGCACGGCGGGCGAACCGATCGGCCGACGTGGATCACTGGTACCCCGCAGCCTGCCCCGCCCGTCCCCGTCCCAGCCCCGCAATGACCGGTGCAAGAGGCCACTTGGACAGGGAAAACGCAACTTCGACAAGGCCCGCAGAGGCAGCTACCTTCACCTGGTCTTCGGCGATCGCCCACGGTCGCACAGGAGTTCCTTCAGGCTGAGCCACCCGCGACGGGATGAGTTGGTCACGCCCTACGGATCCTCGCCCCCATGCGTCAGCCACCGAAAAGGGTCCACACCAGGTACCCCAACCAGGGAGAGACACATGCCTCATCTTGCTCTGTACACATTCGGCGTTCTGAAGTCACCTCTCGCCGATCCCGCACCTCTCACGAACGAGTTCTACGACATTGGTGAGGCCATCTACCGGAAGATCGGCCAGCACCCCGGATACCTCGCTCATGCTGAAGCGGCAGACGGTGACCGGGGCTCACACTTCGAGGCGGACTGGGGTGCATGGGGAGAGTTCGCCGTACCGACCTGGTACGGCAAGGGCCGTACGGTGGAAACCACCGCCCTGGCCGCGACCCTCTCGCTCTGGACCGGCCTGCGCCCCGCCTTCGACGCCATCTACACCGGCCTGCACCGTGAGGCGCTGAACAGGCGTTACGACTGGTTCGAGAGGGCAGAACACCCGAGTTACGTGTTCTGGTGGGTCTCCGACGACGTGATACCCACCTGGGAGGACGGGGTTTCGAGGCTGACACACCTCCACGACCACGGCTCCGCGCCGCACGCCTTCACCTTCCACCACTCGTTCGCCCCGGACGGAACTCCGACCAGGATCAAAGGCATCGGGCCGAAGAGCGACCAGGTTCGCTGACAGGGAAGCCTGAACGACTGGGTTCGCTGTCAGAACGCCTCGATTGAATGACGGCGAACGGATGCGTCTGCGCTACGGCGGATCCGCCAGTACCTGGGGCTTAGCCCTCTACCTCGCGAGCACCGATGAAGTACCAAGACGCCATCCTGCCCACCAGCGGCTTCGCCGGCACCCACGAAGATGCCCTCGACTGCGCCTGCGGCCGCTACCTCACCGGCCCCAGCATCTGACCCCGCACCACGGAGGGGGAAGAGCCGGCAGGTCCGGCCCTTCCCCCGCCCTTGCTCTTCGACTGTCAGCCGGCCCGTGTCCGGTCCGCGGGAAACGCGTCGGCGGCCCGGGCCCGCAGGGCCGCGCGGTCGGGCTTGCCGGCCGGGGTGAGTGGCAGGTCGTCGGTGATCAGCAGCAGGTGCTCGGGGTGCTTACGGCGTTCCAGTCCGAGCCGGTCCAGGTGGGCGCACAGGCTCTCCAGCGTCGGTTGCCGGCCGGGCCTGGGGACGACGCAGGCCGCGAGGCGTTCCCCCATCAGCGGATCGGGGACGCCGACGCACAGCACGTCCCGTATGTCCGGATGGGACGAGAGCTCTCCTTCGACCTCGGCGGGGCTGACGTTGGCGCCGCCGCGGATCACGATGTCCTTGAGGCGGCCGACCACGCGCAGGGCCCCGTCGTCGGTGAACCGGCCGAGATCACCGGTACGGACCCAGCCGTCCGCCGTGCGGTAGCGCATGTTCAGCTCGGGCGCGCCGACGTAGCACAACGGGGTCATCGGACCGCGGGCGAGGATCTCTCCCGCGTCACCGGAAGCGCCGCCCTGGAGGGGGGCGATGCGGATCTCGCAGACACCGGGGTCGGGCCGGCCCACCACGATCCCCGGCCCGGTCTCCGGTCCGGCCGGCCCGGTCAGACCGCCGTGGCAGTGGACGCCGTCGGCGGAACCGTAGAGGTTGACGACGGCGCAGCCGAAGACCCGGTGGGCCTCTTCGCGGGTGGCCGCGTCCAGCGCGGAACCGCCGAGCACCAACGCGGTGGGGGCGGCGGGCCGTTCGTGCTCCGTCGCGGGCCGGTCGAGCATCATGCGCACCATGGTGGGCACGGCCATGACATGGGTGGGCCGGTGGGCGCGGATCGCCTCCAGGGCGGCGTCCGGCGTGAACCGGTCGAGCAGGACGAGGCAGCCGCCGTGCCGGGCGAGGGTCACCGCCGTGCCGCTGCTGCCGAAGGCCGAGGCCAGCGGCACCAGGAACAGACAGCGTGGTGGTGTGCCGTCCCGCAGCAGTGACGCGAGCGAGTTGCCGCGGCCGCCGGCGAGCGCGTTGTGGGAGTACGCCACCATCTTGGGCTCGGCCTCCGAGCCGGAGGACACCAGGATGCGGGCGGCCGCATCGGGGTCGGGACGCGCGGGCCGGAAGTCGGCCGCCTCGGTCTCCAGCAGCGCGTCCAGCGACAGACAGCCCTCGGGGGTCGGGCCGGGGCCGGCCGCGATCACCGTGTGCAGCGCGGGGAGTTCGCCGCCGGCTCCGGCGGGGCGGATCGGTTCGGCCGGCTCCCGTGCGGGCGCGAGGCCACGGTACGCGGTGGCCGTGAGCACGGCCCGCGCACCGGAGCGGCCGAGCAGGGACAGCGCCTCCCGCCCGCCGCGCCCGACGGGAAACGGCAGGGCGACGGCCCCCAGCGCGGCAAGGGCCAGGTCGGCCGCCACCGCCTCTCTGTTGTTGGGGAGTTGGACGCCCACCGTATCGCCCGAGCCGATGCCCGTCCGGGCAAGTCCCGCGGCCAGACATCGGGCCCGGCGGTCCAGGTCCGCGTAACTGATCGCGCCCTGTGCGTCGATCACGGCGGTGTCGTGGGGGCGGGCGACCCGCTGGGCGCGGAACAGGCTGTACAGATCCAGGTCGGGGCAGTGTCCTTCGGCGGCCCAGGTGCGGCGCAGGGTGGCCGGGACGAGGTCGTGGAAGCGGGGTGTCACAGGAACCTCCAGGGCGAGGGGACGACCAGGGAGCCGTGGGTGTCGCGGGTCAGGGCCGCGCCCACCCGCGGGTCGGCCGGCAGCGCGGCAAGGTCGGTGGTGACGGCGGTGGCGCAGTGGCCCCGCGCCCGCAGGGCGGCAACCGCCTGATCCGTGGGCAGGTCCCGCAGCGGCGGGAAGGCGGCGGCCGCCGTACGGGAAGCGGCATCGGACGGGGCCAGCCAGCCGTCGGCGGTCGGCAGCGGATGGCGGAACCCGGCCGGGCGGCGCCGCGCCCGGCCGCCCGCGGCCCGGTGCACGGCGGGCGCGGTGAGCAGCTCCGCGGCGCCCAGCAGCGAGGACTCCACCCGCACCCCGCGGCCGGCGCGCTCGCGCAGCAGCAGACCGGCCAGTACCGCTCCGGCGCCGAGCAGTCCGCCGAGCACATCGAGCAGGGTCATCAGGGAAGGGGCGGGCGGCTCGTCGACGGGGCGGGCCGCTTCGCCGACGCCGGTACGGGCCTGCACCATGAAGTCGGTGCCCATCGGGGCATCGGGGAGCGGGCGGTCCGCCCAGCCGCTGGTGTACGCGTACACCAGGCCCGGGTTGACCGACGCGAGGCGATCGGCGTCCAGCCCGAACCGTTCCGCCTTGCCCGGCGCCCAGTTGTGCAGGAAGACCGACGCGCCGGCGGCCAGCTCCCGCAACTCGCCCTGCCCGGCACGGGACTTGATGTCGATCTCGACGGCACGCTTGCCCCGGTTGAGGGCGAGCCAGCGGGCGGAGACATCCGTACAGCAGGGCGGCATGCCGCGCAGCGGGTCCCCGCCCGGCGGTTCGATCCGCAGTACGTCCGCGCCGAGCAGGCCGAGCAGATGGGCGGCGAGCGGCGCCTGGACCCGGCGGCCCGCTTCCAGCACGGTCAGACCGGCGAGGGGGAGCGCCGCCGGGGGAGTGCCGCGGTCGGCCGGCGCGCTCACCGGCTCGTCCCGCGGGGTCACGGTCCACGGCCCGCCGGAACCCGCCTCCGGGTGCCCCGTCAGCGGATACACGGCACACACCTCGGCCCCCGAGGACGCGGCGGCCTGCCGGACCCGCGCCCAGGACACGGCGCGCGCCGTCTCGTGCAGTGGCTCGGGCAGCGGCGCGCAGGCGGTGGCGTACCGGAACTGGAACGGACGCCATCCGGCGCGTATCGCGTCCTCGGGTGCACCGAGTGCGCGCCAGAACCGAGCCCAGGGGCCGGGCTCCAGTGCCTCCAGTTCGAAGGCCGTGCCGCAGGAGGCGGTGAACGGCGGGCCGCCGGGGGCGGACGGCACGGCCTCCGCCTCCGGCGCGTTCGCCGCGGCGAGGTACTGGGACAGCGTCAGCAGCGCGGCCCGGTCGGCCCCGGTACCCAGCTGCACGGCGTCGCTGACGCCGCGGGCCCGGCCCAGCAGTCCGGCGAGCAGGCCCTGTACCGAGAGCACCGACGCACAGGTGGCGGCGTAGTCGACGGCGAGCCCCCGCGGGGCCCCGTCGCGTCTGCCGTGCACATGCATCATTCCGGTGGCGGCCTGGACGGTCGCCTCGTCGGCGGCGTCCGCGTCCGGCAGCACGTCGGCCCAGGCGGTGTACGCGGTGACCTCGCCCAGCAGGCGTCCGGTGGCCGCGAATCGTGCGGGGCCCGACGGCGCGGCCGGGGAGGCACCGGCCGGTGTCGCGTCGATGCGCGCACCGAGTGCCCGCAGCGTGCCCAGCGACGGTGCGGTGAGCGCGGCCGGTCCCGAGACCTGAATGTCCACCTCCTCCAGTGGTCGCATCGCACCGATGACAGTGGGGTGTCCCACGGCATTCCTCTCCGGCGGCGGCAGCGCGCCGCACGTCTCGTACGGACCTGAACGGACGTGGATGGACGGATGTGGGCTGACGGATGTGGACGGATGGATGTGGACGGACGGATGTGGGCGGTATGGACTGGCGGGAACCGGACGACTCCTGGGGCCGACCAACTCCACGGCCAGTAAGTCGGACTGTCGGTTCACCGAGTTCCCGGTGAATGCGGAGGAAAGCCGTGAACCCCATGAATTCCGAGCAGGGCACGTCGTGCGCACCGGCCCCCGCGCGAGCGGACCGTCCCGGGAGCCCCGCGTCCGGGCGGCCGGACTGCCCGCCCGGGGTGCTCGAACTCCGCGACCGGGTCGACCGGTTCGTACGGGAACGGGTGATGCCCCGCGAGCAGGTCCTCGACGCCGGCGGCCCGGACGCCGCCGCCGCGCTGCGCACCCTCCAGGACGAGGCGAAGGCCGCCGGACTCTGGGCACTGCCGCTGCCCGTCGAATTCGGGGGCCAGGGACTGCCGTTGGCCCACTACGCGCACCTGGCCGAGGCCGAGGGAGCCAGCGGCCACGGCCCCGCGGCCCTCGGCTCGGCGCCCCTGCTGGACGTGTTGATGCTCGGCCGGCACGCAAGTGCCCCGGTCCGGGAGCGACTTGTGCCGCGCATCGTGGCCGGCGAGCTGCGCACCTGCTACGCCATGACCGAACCCGAAACCCCCGGCACCGACCCGGCACAGAGCGCGACCCGCGCCGTGGCCGGTCCCGACGGAACCTGGACCCTGCACGGCCGGAAGTGGTTCATCTCGGGCGCGGGCGAGGCCGACCTGGTCACCGTGCTGGCCCGCACCGGCGGTACGGACGGCGACGAGGAGCTGTCCCTGCTGCTGGTGCCCACCACCGCCCCCGGGTTCCGGGTGCTGCGCGAACTGCCGGTCCTCGGCGCGGGCGGCCAGTGGGAGATCGCCCTCGACGGCGTCACCGTGCCCCCGGACCATCTGCTCGGCGCGCGCGGCCAGGCGCTGCGGATCGCCGGGGAACGACTGGGGCTGGGCCGCACCCTGCGCTGTCTGCGCTGGCTCGGACAGGCCGAGCGGGCCTTCGACCTGATGTGTGCCCGGGCCCGCACGCGCACCCAGCGCTCCGGCCCGCTGGCCGACCGTCAGCTCGTCCAACAGCTGGTGTTCGACTCCCTGCTGGCCATCCGTACCACCCGGCCACTGGTCCACGAGGCGGTGGCCGAACTGGCCGCGGGCCGCTCCGCCCGGCTGGAGACGGGGCTCGCCAAGGTCGCCGCGGCCCGGATGCTGCAGCAGGTCGCCGATGCCGCGATCCAGGTGCACGGCGCGGCCGGCCTCGGGCCGGACACCGCACTGCCCGGCCTGTTCCGCACGGGCCGTGCGGCGCGGCTGCTCGACGGGCCCGACGAGCTGCACATCGCGTCGGTGGCCCGCCGGGTGCTGCGCGATCACCCCGGGGCACCCGGCGTCGGCGTCACATCGTGAACGGCTCCACCAGCCCGGTGCGGAGCGCCAGCCCCCACGCGAAGAAGAAGTCCCCCCAGACCAGTTCATGGCGGGAGGCGAGGCCGCGGGCGGCGTCGTAGCAGCCGTCGCGCAGCGCGCCCGAGGGGGACAGATGCGCCACGCTCAGCCGGTGCAGAATCCGCTGCCCCCAGCGCGTCAGACGGTCGCCCTCGGACCCGCGGCCCGCGGCCCGCGCGAGGGCGGCCAGCTTCAGCGCGGCCACCGCCTCGATCGCGGCGGCGGAGGTGTCCGGCGGGCCCGGCGGCTGCCCCGCGCCCCCCGGACCGTCCTGAGCCGGCGGGACGAGCGCCGCTCCGGGCGCCGTACGCAGCGCCACCAGTTGTCCGGCCGCCTCCCACAGCTCGCTCTCCCGGAGGTGCCAGAGCCCGTCCGCGACCCCCAGCAACAGCCATCCCGCCGTACGGCTCCAGCCGGGCGCCGGCTCGGTGTACGCCGCCCAGGTGCCGTCCGGCCGGGCCTGCCAGGCCGGCCGCGGCGGATCCTCGGCCAGGCACAACGCCAGATGCCGGGTCAGATGCCCGTAGGCGGCGGCCCGTCCGCCGCCCGGTGCACCGGCCAGCAGCGGCACCAGCCCCGGAACGCCGTCCGCGCGCGCCAGCAGCCGCGGACCGCCGAACGCGCCACCCCACGGCACCACGCCCCACTCCGGCTCGTACGCGGCCAGACAGGCCCGGGCCGCCCGGTCCCGCAGCGCGGCCGCCGCCTCGTCACCGCCCGGCCCGGCGGCAAGGGCGGTGCCGTACCAGAGCACCAGACCCCGGGTGGCGGTGTCCTGAGCGGTCCAGTACCCGAGCCGCTCGGTGCAGCGGGCCGCCGCCGCCCGGTCCTCCGGGGCGCCCGAGGACAGCGCACGCAACCACAGCAGCCCGGCCCAGCAGCCTCCCGTCCACGAACCCCGCCCGGTGGTCGTCCACGCACCGGTCTCCGGATCCGCATGCAGGGGGAACCGAGCCCCGACCTCGTCCGCCGTCCGCGCGACCCGCTCCAGCACGGCCGCCAGCGCCCGCCCGGCCCAGTCGCCCGCTCCGCTCGCCGTGCCTGCCGCCACCTGCACCTGGTCGTCCGCCTTCCCCATCACGCCTCCCCGATCTCACGCGACCTCAGCGGTACGGCCACCACCGCGGCCGCCGCGAACTCCACCGCCACCAGCAGCCAGCCCGGCCCGTACCCGCACGCCGACACCAGCGCGCCGAACAGCGGCGGACCCACCGCGAAGCCGGCGAAGAAGCCCGCCGACACCAGCGCAGAATCCGCTCCCGCGCGTCCCGGTGCGGCGCTCTGCAACACCAGCACCATCGACACCGCATTCGCCGACACCGCGAACGACCCGACCGCGACCGCGGCCGGCCACACCAGCAACGGCAGCACCAGCGCGAGCGCCAGCAGCAGCGCCGCGCCCACCGCCCCGGCGGCCAGCAGACCGGGCAGCGCCCGCGCCCGCCCCGGCCGCCCGGCGGCCCGCGACCACCCCACCCGCCCGCCGATGCCCGCCACTCCGAGGACGGCCACCAACGCGGCGGCCGCTACCGGCGGGAGGCCCAGCCGCTGTGCACCGAACAGCGCCAGATAGGTGTTGACGGAGGCGATGCCGCACCCGAGCAGCATCGAGAACCCCGCCAACCGCCCGACCGCACCCCGGGTGAGCGACGCGGAGCGCGGACCGGCGGCGACCCGCGGCGGGTCGGGCGGCAGGACGCGGGCCGCCCACCCCGCGGCCAGCGCCGCCGCACCGGCCGCCGTCCACACCGCACCACGCCAGCCCACCCCCGCGGCCAGCACCGACAGCGGCAGCCCCGCCACGAAGGCACCGACCTGGACGCCGGACTGCTTGAGCCCGGTGACCGCCCCGCGCCGTTCGGCCGGAAACCCCGCAAGGATCACCTTGTTGGTCGCCGGGTTGGCCAGCGCCTGCGCCAGACCGCCCAGCGCGACGGCCGACAGCAGCACAACTGCCCCTGGCGCGGCCCCGATCAGCGCCAGCGATCCCGCGGCGAGCAGCAACAGCGCGACCAGACACCGCCGAGGCCCGACCCGGTCCACCAGACGCCCCGCCACCGGCGACAGCAGCGCCGCCGCGCCGAACCCCGCCGTCGTGGTCAGGCCCAGCACCGTACGGGAGAGCCCCAACTCGCCGACCAGGCGCGGCCCGAGCGCACCGATCAGAAAGAGCTGCATCATCGAGAACGCCATGGCGGACGTCAGCAACACCGTCACCCCCGTGCCCGCGCCCCGCGGCCGGGGCCGCCGGGGTATGCCCCCTTCCGGCCCGGCGCCCTCCGCCCCGGCGTCCTCCGCTTCGCTGTCCCGCCGCACCCGCACCACACGCCTCCTGACCCTCCGGCCCCGCCGCGGGACCCGATCCAGTCAGTCGTACGGGCCCGGTGGTCAGTTCCCGACGCCCACTGCCCTCGCTCGTCCCTCCCCACCCTGCGGAACGAAGGCCTCACCCGCACACCGGTGCCCCACCCACGACCCCAGCAGCCTCCCCCCCAACAAGCCCCAGGGTGCGGCGAACGAATCCGGCAGTTATCGGACGCGCTGCTCACCCCGCGCACCGCGGCGCAGGTCAGGACCGATAACAGGACCCATAGCCAACCTGTCGACCGGTGGCGAAAGATCTTGTTCACACATGAGCAACCCTGCCCGCACAACAGGCCGGAATGGCAGCATGGCCGCCATGACAACCGGGCCGGTCTCACGCGCCGTACGCGCCGCGGCTTTCGCGGCCGTCTGCGTGACGACAACGGCCCTCGGGCATGCGCTGATGGCCGCGGAGCCGCTGCCGTGGTGGGCCGTGCTCGCCGCATTCGCCGCGACGGGCCCGGCCGGATGGTGGCTGACCGGACGGGAACGGGGCGGCCTGACCATCACCGGCGCCACGGTCCTCGCCCAGCTCGGGCTGCACACACTGTTCGACCTCTCGCCTTCCTGCGCCGGCGCCGTCAAGGCTGCCGGTGACATGCCCGAACGGCAGTGGGCGGCAGGGCTGTTCCACCACGCCACGGCACCCGGCCCACCCGTCCCCGCACCGGCCTCGGCACTTCGCCTCCTGCCCCACACCGATCTCGGCCCCACGGCCACCCGCCCGCCGCTGCCCACCCCGATGGATGCCATGCGCGGGATGGCCGACATGGCAAAGACGACCACGATGCCCGGCACGGGGCACCCCAGTGCCACCGCCGGCGCCATGGCCCACCCGGGCCACCTGGACCTGACGCCATCCGCCCATGGGTCACTCGGCATGCTGCTCGCCCATACGCTGGCCGCGGTCCTCTGCGGCCTGTGGCTCTGGCGCGGCGAGGCAGCCGCGTTCCAGCTCGCCCGCAGCTTCGCGGCGGCGCTGTTCGCACCCCTGCTGCTGGTCCTGCGGACGCTGGACCCGACCGGCCTGCGGCTGCCCGCGCGCCGGGTACGGGCCGACACGCCCGCCGTGCGCCCGCGCGGCGCGCTCCTGCACCACGTCGTCTCCCGCAGAGGCCCACCGGGGCTCCCGGTCTGCTGCTGACCGTACGCCACCGAACCCCAGCGCCGCCGCCCTCCCGAATCCCCCAACTCTCCTGACTATCGGCTGCGTTGACCAGGTGACGTACGAAGCGCCGGCATACCCGCACGGCAGGCTTTCCCGGCCTGTCACCCGCTCGCGACATGCCGGCCGCTGTCCTTAAGCCCTCCGGCCCGCCCAAGGGCGTGCTCGTGGACGACGCGACCCCAACCGCATCGACCCTCGCGCCTCGCGCCTCGCCCTCAGCGCTTCGCTCGTCGCCGTAGACCTCGCGCGAAACCGGAGGGCTCCGCACTCCCGACCGGGACCCCGGGCGCTGCTCTGCCATGCCCTGGTGCGGTCCCGCTGCCTCCGAAGGATGTTCTCGCATGATTGCTGCTCCGACCGGGCCGTCCCCCTACAAGCGGACCGCCGCGCACGATGAGCAGGTGACCGGCCTGGCCCTGGCTGCCAGGGACGGAGACCCCGACGCCGTCGAGCGCTTCGTCCACGCCACCCACCGGGACATATGGCGCTTCGTGGCCCACTTGAGCGGGGACACGAACGCGGCCGACGATCTGGCTCAGGAGACCTTTCTGCGTGCCCTCACCGGTCTGCCGAAGTTCGCCGGCCGTTCCTGCGCACGTACCTGGCTGTTGTCCATCGCCCGCCGGGTGGTGGTCGACCGCTACCGCTCCGCCGCGGCCCGTCCGCGGATCGCCGACATCAACGACTGGCAGGCGGTGGCCGAACACCGCCAGCCGAGCGGACTACCCGGATTCGACGACGGCCTGGCCCTGGGCGAACTCCTCGACACCCTCGACCGCGAGCGCCGCGAGGCCTTCGTCCTCACCCAGCTGGTCGGCCTGCCCTACGCGGACGCCGCGGCCGTCGTCGGCTGCCCGATCGGCACCGTGCGCTCCCGGGTGTCCCGGGCCCGCGCCGACCTCGCCGGATGGCTCAGGTCCGCCGAGACGTGCGCACGAGTCCCGCGCCCGGCGATGGCGCGATGAATGCGCCGGCCACGCAGGCACACCGAGGGCGGCCACCCACCCCACCGACCCTAGGTGAGCCCGGTCTCCGCCTTGCTGAACAGCACTCCCTCGGAGTAGAAGAACACCGCATTGCTGCTCCCGTCGGCGCCGTAGCACGTCCAGGTGACGGGGTAGCGACCGCCCGGTTCGGATTCGCTGTCCTGCTGGCAGGTATTGGCGTAATTGCGGAGGAGTTTCTCGCTGCTGCCGGCCTTGATCATCCGGTATTCGGCGAGCGTCAACGGGTCACTGCTGACGGCGAACCCCTGATAGGCGCCGGCGACGACGAGGAGGCCGAGGAGGGAGCCGCCGGCTATCGCACTCTTCTTCACAGTGGGGTGTGTTCCTTCGCGGGTGGGGTGGGGCGGACCGGTGTGAGCCGGGCCTTTTCCCGGAGCCGCGGCAGGTCGCCTCAGGGATTGTAGAGGGCGACGAACCGGTGGTCAGGGCACCCACGAACCATGGGGGCTCCACCACACGCCATCGGCCTCCGCCGGCGACAACCGTCCCGCCCACCCGGGCCGGTTGCCGGCGGAGGCCGATCTGACGCAGGCGCTGGAGTGAATGACGGCCCGCGGAACATGCGGACGACGAGCGGACGACGAGCCAGAGCGCATCGTCCGGAACGGTGGAAGGTGGTGAAAGGACGGTGGAAAGGAAAGCTGGTTCAGGGGACTCGGACTCGGATTCGGCACCACCTGACGGCCCCGCGCCCAGGAATGACAGTCACAAGAACGCTGATGCCGGGAGGGATTCGACCGGTCTCCTGTCGGCACCGCCCGGGTGTCGCTACGCTGCTTCGCATGGATGCCAGGGACTCGGACCCCGCGGACCCCACTGACCCCGCTGAGAAGTGGCCACTGCCTCCGTCGTGGATGTGGAGCTGCCAAGAGTGCACCGATCTCTACAAGGCGATGAAACAGGCTCCCGAAGTGGTGGATGCCGCGCGGGCGGCGAGCGAACCGGGGGTGGACTGTGACCCCTTCGACACCATCGTGTCCTCGCAGATCCACCTCGCCCGGCACATCGCCACCCATCACACATCGGAAGTCCCGGCCATGGACCAGGGCTGCGACAGGTGCAAGTCCGACATGACGCGGCAGATGCCGGTCGTCCTCGTGCTGGAACACCGCGCGCGCCACGTCTTCGCACCGCCCAGCATCGCCGGCCTGTTGTAGGGGAAGCGGGCGGGGAGCCGGGAGTGCGCCCCGGGAAGTGGAGAGCCGTCCGGGTTGCGGCTGCCTGCGGTCGATCCCGGTTTTCCTGCCTGAAGTTGGGGGTCAGCGGACCTGCACCACGCTGGTCTCACCCCTCCGCAGGCAGCTCGGGAAGCCTCGCTCTCATCTGTTCAAATGCGGTGGGGGTCGGCCGCCGGCCGAGGAACTCCTTGATCTGCCGAGCGCAGTCACGCGCACTCGTACTGCCGGTGTCGCACTCGATGTCGTAGACGCCATGGGCATGGACCCGGTCGAATTGGCGGGCGGCCAGCCCCGGCGGACGGTCGCCGCGGGCCAGCTCCCGTCGTTCCAGCTCCGGCAGTGGGCAGCGGACTCCGACGAGGACGACGTCCTGGGGGGAGAACAGACCGAGGCAGTCGTGAAGGCGCCACGGCTCACTGAAGAGGTGGTCCACGACGACGTTGTTGCCCGCCGCAGCCATGCCGGCGACCGCACGATGGAACCCCATCCAGGTGCGTTTGAGTACGAGGGCAAGGTCGTCCGGGGGAAGCTCCGGTCCTGATCGCATGGCATGGAAGGCGTCCACGGGCAGGTGAAAGTACGGCTCACCGAGCACCGCGAGAAGTTCCTTTGCGATGCTGGACTTGCCGGAACTCGACGTGCCGTTCAAGAAGATGATGAGGCCGCCGGCCGGCGGCCCGGGCACCACCTCCGGACCGGCAGAGCCCTCCACCACACCGGCCGCGGTTCTTTCCCTCATGACTGCTCTCGCATCATGCGCGGACTCCAGATCACTTGAGAGATCATTTGAGAGGTCACTTGAGCTTCGACGGCACCAGCGTACGGGGCCGAAGTCCTCAACTCCCTGCCGGGTAGGGCAGGTTGCGGTGGAGCGGACGTACCTTGTCGGTGCGCCCGGTCGACCTGCTACCGCGGTTCCGGGGCCGCAGCCGCTGGGGTGCCCGCTGCCAGGGATTCCCCGGTGTGCGGGGTGTCTTTCCAGCCACCCCGCAAGGCCGACACGGCCAGCAGGCACGACACCAACGCCGCCGTCCCGCAGACCACGTACCCGAGCGAGTAGCCCCGGCCGAGCGCGTCCCGGGCAAGGGCTATCGCCTGACCTGGTGCAGAGTCCGGCGGAACCGAGTTCACCGCCAGGGGGCCGCCGGCCCGGGCCACCTCTGTGGCAGTGGATTTCACCGCCGGGTCGAGCGAGGAGGCGGACAGGTGGGACCGGAACGCCGAGGCGGCATGGCCGAGGGCGACCGCACCGATGAGCGCCGGGCCGAGGGTGAAACCGAAGTCCCGGAGCAGGCTGGTCGATGCGCTGGCCATACCGGCGTAGCGGATCGGCACCGTGTTCACGGCGACTGCGGTGAGCGACGCGATGCTGAACGCATAGCCGATGCCCGCCAGGCCCAGGGGGGCGAGGTATGCGCCGAGCGAGGTCTCCCGTACGTGCAGGCTCGCCATCCAGAAGTCGCCCGCGGCCATCAGCAGCAGGCCGCCGGAGAGCAGCCAGCGGGGGTTTGCCCGCTCCAGCAGCCGTGAGATGAGCGGAGTGAGTACCAGCGAGAACCCGCCGAGCAGGACAAAGGCCACCGAGGTCCGCAGCGGGCTCTGGTGCTGGATCACCCCGATGCGGATGCTGGTCGCATAGGCGGTGCCGAGGAAGCTGAACATCCCGACGACGGTGATGATCGAGACGATGGTGAAGGCGCGGTTGCGGAACAGGTCAAGGCGCAACAGAGGCGTGCGGGCCCGGTGCTCCGCGAAGACGAACAGTACGAGGAACACCGCGGCAACGACGAAGGCACCGATCACCGGACGGGAACCCCAGCCGTCGGTCGGCCCCTGGATCACCGCGTAGAGCAGGGCGAACAGGCCGATGAGGATGGTGATCTGGCCGCCCCAGTCCAGTGAGCGGCCCTCCGGCGAGCTGGAGTCTTCGGCGACCAGCCAGCAGACCAGCGCGGTGACCAAGGCCAGTGCGGCGACGATCACAAAGGAAAGCTTCCATGAACCGTACGTCCCGGAGATGCCGCCGAGAACGGGGGCGATGAACCCGCCGGTGGAGAGCGAGGCGGTCCAGACCGCGATGCCCCGCGCCCGGTCGCGCGGCGTGTGGGTGCCGGCCGCCACCATGGCGAGCGTGGTGGGGAACAACGCCGCGGCGCCGAGGCCGCCGAGGAGCTGGCCTGCCCACAACTGGGGGACACCCACGGCCGTAGCCGCCACCACCTCGCCGACGGCCAGCAGTCCCGCGCCGCCGACCAGCAGCCGCTTGCGGCCGAAGAGGTCGCCCAGTACGCCGAAGGTCAGCTCCAGTACCGTCACGGGCAACAAGAACGCGTCGGAGATCCAGGTGAGTTGGGAGCCGACCGGATGCAGGCTCCCCTGGAAAAGCCCGTTCAGGGTCGCGGGCATGGCCAGCGCGATCTGGGCGAGACACACCGCCAGGCAGCTCGTGAGCAGCGTTGCCGTACGGGAGGCGGGGGCGTACCCGCGCCGGTCCCCAACGGCCTTGGTTCTGGAGCTGGTCATCATGTCACTCGCTTCCACACGTCGGCGGCCTGGCCGGCCTGCCGTCCCGGTCCAAGAGCACGGCCCAGGCCGCGCTCGGCTTCCTGGCGGTCCGCAAGGGCGCGGGCCACCTGTCCGGCCAGCTTCGCCGTGCTGATCAGCACCGCGCGGCTTGCCGCCGCACTCCGTCCCTCGGTCGCCGCGGATACGGCCTTCAGCAGGTACGGGGTGATCGCTGCGCCGTGCACACCGTCGCGTTCGGCTTCCTGCACGGCGCCTTGGACCGCCTGCTCGACGCGGTCGCTGTCCAGCGCGTCCTCGGCTTCGATGGGCGAGGTGACGACCACCGATCCGGTCGCCCCGGCCTTCCAGTGCACGTCGATGGCCGCGGCCAACGTCGCGAGCTCATCGGTCCGCTGCGGATTGGGGAACCCGCTGGAGGTGCAGTAATACGCCGGGAAGTCCGCACACCGATAGCCGATGACCGGCACCCCCAGCGTCTCCAGATATTCCAGCGTGAGTCCCACGTCGAGAATGCTCTTGGCACCCGAACACACCACGGCGACCTGACGACGTGTCAATTCCATGAGATCGGCGGAGATGTCAAAGGTGACCGAGGTGTTGCGGTGCACTCCTCCGATGCCTCCGGTCGAGAGCACCGGAATACCGGCGTGGTCGGCGATGAACAAGGAAGAGGCCACGGTGGTGGCCCCGAGGCCGCCGGAGGCCAGGATCATTCCGACGTCCCGTGTACTGGCCTTGGGAATGTGCTTGGTGCCGGCGAACCGGTCAAGTTCGCCGTCGCTCATCCCGACGACGAAGTGCCCGTCGGCAATTCCGATCGTGGCGGGTACGGCGCCCCCGTCGCGCACCGCCTGGTCGATGGCGCACGCCAATTCAAGATTTCCCGGGTACGGTGGCCCGTGGTTGATGACGGTGGTCTCGCATGCCACCACCGGCCGCCCTTCCCGCAGGGCCTGTTCGACCTCATCACTCAGGCGTAGCAACTGGTGCACCTTTCCTCCTTCTTGACGCGAGGCCCCGCGACCAGTTGTCGGAATCCGTCCGTGGCCTTTGTGCGCGTCGAGAGTGGCGACCATGCTCGGGCCCCTGGCTGAGGTGCACCTGACGGTGGGCTGACGCCGCCGGGCGGGCGGTCGGGCCGCTGCATCAGCGCCGTGTCAGGCCGGCAGCAGAACCGGGGAGCAGGGTGTGGCTGTCCGGCGTCCGAACCGTGAATCCGGGCAAGCCAAGGAAATGCCGAAAGGAGCCCTCAGCATGCTTCCGAGTACGGAAAGCGACGGCATCGCGGAAGCGGCGCAACGGCTCTGGAATGCGCGCAGGAGCAATCTCCCCTGTGCACCGGTCCGCACCTTGCTGGACGCTGGAGATGTCGGGGCCGCGTATGAGGTTCAGGAAGTGAACACGCGACGCGCACTGTCCGAGGGACGACGACTCGTCGGGCGCAAGATCGGACTGACCTCACCGGCAGTGCAGCAGCAGCTCGGTGTCGATCAGCCGGATTTCGGGGTGCTGTTCGGCGATATGGCGGTGGGCGACGCCGAGGAAATCGATCTCACGAGGCTGATCGACCCGCGCATCGAGGTGGAGGTCGCCTTCGTCCTGGAAACCGGCCTCGCCGATGCATGGACGACGACGGCCGACGTGATGCGTGCGACCGCCTACGTGGTGACGGCGATCGAAGTGGTCGACTCACGGATTGCCGCCTGGGACATCGATATCGTCGACACGGTCGCCGACAACGCCTCCAGTGGCCTGTTTTTTCTCGGCGGGACCCCACGGCGCCTGGACGGACTGGATCTGCGGGAGAGCGGAGCGGTCCTGCTGGCCGGCGGCGAACCCCTGTCTGTCGGAGCCGGCGCGGCGTGCCTGGGACACCCGGTGAACGCGGTGACCTGGCTCGCCCGCCGACTGGCCACGACCGACCACCCGCTCGCCGCCGGCGATGTGGTCCTCTCCGGTGCCCTCGGCCCCATGGTCCGCGTTGCGCCCGGAACCGTCTACGAAGCGCGTGTCTCCGGGCTCGGTTCGGTACGAGCGGTGTGCGCGAAGGGAAATCACTCATGACCGTACCGGTCGCCGTTCTCGGGCCCGGAAATATCGGCACCGACCTGATGTTCAAGATGCTCCGGCAGTTCGACGCGTGAGAGGTCGCCATGAGTGGATTGACTCCCGAGGAAAGGCTGGCCGCGCGGCTCGACGAGGCGGCCCGGCGGGGTGAGGTCACCTCGCAGCCCTCACAAGCAGCTCCGCTGAGCGTCGCGGACGCCTACGCGGTACAGGAACTGGCCATCGCCCGGCGGCTGGACCGCGGCGAACGTCTGGTGGGCGTGAAGATGGGCTTCACCAGTCGCCAGAAGATGGCGCAGATGGGCGTGGACGAGGTCATCTGGGGCCGCCTGACCAGCGCCATGCTGGTCCCGGAGGGCGACCGGATCGCACCGGACCACTACATCCATCCGCGGATCGAACCCGAGCTCGCGTTCCTGATCGGACGGGACATACCTCCTGGCGCACCGCCGGAGACGATCACGTCGGCGGTGACCGCGGTCGCCCCCGCCTTGGAGATCATCGACTCCCGCTATGCGGACTTCCGCTTCACCCTGGCGGATGTGGTGGCCGACAACGCGTCCGCCGCCGGATTCGTCCTCGGCGCCTGGCGGGCCGTGCCGCCGTCGCTGGACTGCCTCGGCGTGCTCCTGGAGGTGGACGGCCGGACCGCCGAGGTCGGGGCCACCGCGTCGATCCTCGGGGACCCGTGGCGTTCGCTGGCGGCCGCGGCACGGCTGACCGGGCGGGCCGGGATGCCGCTGCGGGCGGGGTGGGTGGTACTCGCCGGCGGTGCCACCGCGGCGGTTCCGCTGCGCCCGGGAGCGCAGGTGCGTGCGGTGATCGAGTCACTCGGTTCGGCGTCGGTGACGGTAGCGGCTAACTCTGCACGGCCTTAGCGGTGCGGTCCACGTCGTCGGCCAGCCAGGTCGGAGTGGGCATTCCCGTCTCGTCGCGGATCTGCCGTGCCCGGGCCAGCAGTCCGGCGGCGCGCTGCCGGTCGGTCCGGCAGACCGCCCGGGCCAGGGCTTCGAGGCCCATGGCCAGCATCCAGGGGTCGTGCACCGACTCGCCGGCGGCGAGGGCGCGCTCGAAGCACTCCCGTGCCTCCGCCGTCTTGCCGAGGTCGACCAGCACCAGGCCCAGGCAGACACGGGACATCCCCGCTTCCCTGGACAGGGCCATGCGTTCATAGGACTCCAGCGCGCTGGTGTGCAGGGCACTGGCCCGTTCCAGGTCCTTGTCGGCACGCACGAGGATGCCAAGACTGTTGCGGGCACCGGCAGCGGGCTCTTCGGCGCCGATCCAGGCAGCGGTGTTCAACGACTCGTGCAACAGGTCACGGGCGGTGTCCCGATCGCCGCGGAGGATGGCCAGCCGCCCAAGGTCGGCCAGCCGTGCCGCGACCATCTCGGCCAGCCCGAGCCGCCGGGCCAGGCCGAGCCCCTCGTCGGCGAGCGCCGTCGCCTCGCGGTAGCGGCCGCGGCATTCGCTGACCGCACCGAGGCGGAACAGAGCGCGCAGGACTCCCCACTGGTCGCCGCTGCGGCGGTAATGCGTCAGGGCGTGGGTGAACAGATCGGTGGCGCGTTCGACATCGCCCTGCCAGAAAGCACCGAGTCCGGCAACGAGGTAGGAACTCGCCAGTACCCAATGGTCGGTGGCCTCGTCCAGCCCGTCGAAGGCACGGGCGATATGAGGGGCGGCTTCGGCGTGCTCCCCTTGGCGCATCAGCGCGTGCGCCAGAAAGGCCGAGGCGAGGGCGAGATCGGAGTCGGAGCTGCCGGCGGCGGTCCCGACGTCCAGCGCCTTGCGGCCGAGACGTACGGCGGCGTCGAGGTCGTGTGCGTTCTGCGCGAGGTGGGACGCCCAGGCGAGCGCGAGCGCATGGACGGTGGGCGAGGTTTCGCGGCCGTCCAGTTCCAGCGCGGCGAGGAGTCGCCGGGTGCCGCTCTGGTGCTCGGCGCGGATCCACCAGTACCAGGCGAGCGCGCCTGCCATCCGCTGCGCCGGCTCGGCTTCCCCTCGTCCGAGCAGCCAGTCCAGGGCGGTATCGAGATTGCCCGTCTCCTGTTGCAGGGTGGCCAGCCATACGGGCTGGTCGGGCCCTCGTACCTGTCTGCCGCCCTCTTCACCGACCGCGAGGAAGTACGCGGCGTGCCGGTCGCGTACCTTTCCGTAGTCGTCGGTGGCGTGCAGCCGTGCGGTGCCGTACTCCCGGATCGTCTCCAGCATCTCGTAACGCGCGCGGTCGCCCGTTCCCACCTCGACGGTGACCAGGGACTTGTTGACCAGGCGGTCGAGGCAGTCCCGCACGGCCGCCGCGTCCATCTCCGGCAGGTCGGCGCAGACGGCCGCTGCCGCGTCCACGGAGAAACCGCCGGAGAACACCGACAGCCGGTCGAAGACCGCTCGCTCCGCCGCGGACAGCAGCTCATAGCTCCAGTCGACCATCGCCGCCAGGGTACGGTGGCGCGCTGTCGCGGTGCGGGAGCCTCCCGTCAGCAGACTGAAGCGGTCGGTCAGGCCGCGGGTGATCTCCGTGGGCGACATCGACTTGGTGCGGGCTGCCGCGAGTTCGATGGCCAGCGGAATACCGTCCAGCCGACGGCAGATCTCCCCGGCCTGTACGGCGTTCCCTTCGGACAGACAGAAGCCGGGACTGACGGCACGGGCGCGCTCCACGAAGAGCTGTACCGCTTCGTGGCCGGCGATGGCCTCGGGGTCCTGTTCGGCGGCACCCGGGTAGCGCATGGGCGGTACGGGCAGCTGCATCTCTCCGGGCACCCCCAGCGGCTCCCTGCTGGTGGTGACGATGCGCAGCCGCCCGCAGTCCCGCAGCAGCGCTTCCGCCAGCTCGGCGACGGCCTCGACTAGGTGTTCGCAGTTGTCCAGCACCAGCAGCAGCTGCTTTTCCTGGAGGTACTGCCGCAGCCGCTCGACGGCGGGCCGTACGGTACCCGGAGCGGGCGCCGCCTGCATGGAGGGAGACGGTGGCGACCTGACGTCGAGAGCCTGCAGGACCGCGCCGGCGACCCGGTCCGGTTCGGAGACCGGCGCCAGTTCCACCACCCATACGCCGTCGGGCAGCGGCAGGTCGGCGGCGCCGGCCGCCTCCAGGGCAAGGCGGGTCTTCCCGGTCCCGCCGGCCCCGGTCAACGTGACCAGCCGCCATGAACGGACGAACTGCCGCACCTGGCCGAGCAGGTCATGACGTCCGACGAAGCTGGTCAAGGGGGTGCGCAGATTGCCCGTGGCGCGCGAGGCCGCGGGCGCTGCCTGGGGGACCGGTGCGGAAGCGGGTCCGAGCAGGCCCGCGTCGTGGATCAGGATCCGCTGCTCCAGCCGCTGCAGCTCCTCACTCGGTTCGACCCCCAGCTCGTCGACGAGCTGGGCGCGGGCCTTGTGGAACACCCGCAGGGCTTCGGCCTGGCGGCCGGCGCGGTACAGGCTGGTCATGAGCAGGGCGAAGAAGTGCTCCCGGAGCGGGTGTGCCTCGGTGAGTGCGGACAGCTCCGGGACGACCTCGGCATGGCGGCCCACGGCGAGGTCTGCCTCGATGCGGCTCTCCAGGGCGATGAGACGCAACTCGTCGAGGCGACCGGCTTCGGTCCGGGCGAAGTCCATGTCCAGGACATCGGCGAGGGCGGGCCCGCGCCACAGGGCGAGCGCCTCGGACAGGGTGGCGGCAGCGGCCTCCGGCTCACCGGCCCTCTGCGCCGTGCGTCCGGCCGCCACCAGGGCCTCGAACCGGTAGACGTCGACGTCTTCGCGGTCCACGTCCAGCGTGTAGCCGCCGCTTGCGGTGGCGATCCGCTTGCTGCCCAGCAACGCCCGGAGCCGCGAGATCTGAGCCTGGATCGTGTTCGCCGGGTGTGCGGGCACGTCCTCACCCCAGACCTCGGCGAGGATGCGGTCGGTGGAAACCACCATTCCGCTGTGCAGTGCGAGCAGGGCCAGCAAGGTCCGCTGCCGGGGCCCCTCAAGAGGAACCAGCTGTTCCGCCTCGCGGACTTCCAGCCGTCCGAGCAGCTGAACTCGCATGTGAGAAGGGTAACACCCCCGGTCAGCGGCCACTTTGTCACGCGGCATGGCTTCCGTCGGCGCCGTCCGCCTCGCACAGTGGCCGGTCGCGGTAGCGGTCCACCAGGCCGGGTGGCGCGAGGAGCGGCGCGGGTGACAGCTCGCGGAACTCGCGGTCGAAGTACACCAGGGGCGGCCCGTCGTTCACCTGGACGCTCTCGACCTCGCCGACGAGGATGCTGTGGTCACCGGCGTCGTACCGGGCGGATGCCCGGCAGACCAGGCTGGCCAGCGCGCTGGGCAGGACGGGAACTCCGCCCTCGGTACGGAATCCGGCCCGGGCGAACTTGTCGGCGCCGGCCTTCGCACACCGCAGGGCGAGCGTGCGGTGCTCGGGCCGCAGTACGTTGATCGCGTACCGCTCGGCCCGCCGCAACACCTCGTGGGAGCGTGCGGACACCGCCGGGCAGAACAGCACCAGCGGCGGCGACAGGGACACGGAACAGAAGGCGCTGACCGTGATGCCCCACGCCTCGCCGTCCGCATCGGAGGTGGTCACGATCGTCACGCCGCTGGGGAAGCTGCCCAGCGCCCGGCGGAAGGAGTCAGCGTCCATCATCGGCCTCCGATGCCGTGCCCCGCTGCCCCGAACCGTCGGTGCGGCCGGCGAGGCCGTCCGGACGGCCGAGGAAGTCGAAGATCCTCTTGGTGAGGGGTTCCTTGTCGTACGCCTGGAACAGCATGCCCGCCACCCGTTCCGGTGCGCCGAAGAAGAAGCGCTCGTAGAGAGCCTGTCGTGCGCCGAAGCCCGATACGGCGGCATCCTGGGCAAGCCGGAACAGCCCGATGCGCTGCGGTGATTCGAGGTTCTCCAACGCGAAGTAGGTGTCGATGTCACCGGCGATCGCCGAGGTCAGGTCGGCCTCGGCGGGGGTGGCCATCAGCGAACTGGAGCCGAGGAGCTGGACCAGTTCGACCAACCGCTGGTACTGCTGCGGGAAGACGTTGCGGGCGGCGTCCAGCGGCATCCGGTCGGGCGTCATCGTGCCCCACTGGTCGGCCCTGGCGTTGACCTCGCTCGTGGTCAGGCAGGCTTTCATCATTTCCACCACACACATCGCCTCGGCGATCTGCGCCTGTGTCTGCGGGGCGCGGTCACGCTGGTTGGCGCCGGTCATCGCGCACAGCAGCCCGACCATGAACTCGGCTTTCGCGATGTTCTTGCAGACGACCTGGTGCATCATGTGGATCAGTGAATTCGTCGCCGAATGCACCGAGTTGCACGAGGACGGGTCCTCCAGCAGGAAAATCCGCTCCCAGGGAACCTCGACATCGTCGAATACGACGACGGCGTCCATCTCCTCGAACCGGGCGGAGAGCGGGGCGTCGAAGGACCGACCGGCCCGTGTCGTAGCTGTCCCGGCACAGAAAGCGCAGGCCGCTGGTGGCACAGGGCACGGCGAAGGCGAAGGCGTAACGGGTCGACGACGGGTCGTCCTTGAGCGAGGTGGAGGGGAACACCACCAGCTCGTCGGCCAGCGGACCGAGCGTGGCAAGGAGCCGCGCCCCACGCACCACGATGCCGCGGTCGGTGTGCCGGACGATCTGCAAGGCCACCTGTGCGCTGGGGATTCCCTGATCGGTGAGCCGTCGGTTGACCGACGGATTGACCAGGGTGTGGGTGAGCACGACGTCGTTCTCCCGCAGGTGGCGGAAGTACGCCTGGATATTCCGGCCGAACTCGGGGTTGACCGCGGTGAAGAACTCCGAGGCGGAAGCCAGCGCCATGAACGAGGAGTTGAGATAGTCGGGGGTACGCCCCAGCATTCCCCCGCTCCAGCGTGCGGCTTCCAGAAAGGCGGCGGAACGCTTGCCCAGGTCTTCCTGGGTCACGGGGCGCAGAAAGGACGTTGCGACGCGATCACCGGACTCGGGTGAGGGAAAGGTGAGAACGTCCCGCAGCTCCGCTTCGTGCTGCCGGTCGAGCCAGGCGCCGATCGAACTCGCTCCGCGGCGCAGGGCAGGATGGGAAGTGACGTCTTGTACGGATTCCCCGCCGATCCAGACCTCTCTGCCGTCGTTGAGGCCCGCAAGGTACTCCTGTGCAGTGCGCGCACCCATGTGGTCGATCCTCCTTCGGTTGATGAGCCAGTTGTGCTACCGCGAGCCCTCGGCCGGGCTGAAGGCGATGACCTTCATCTCGATCAGGAGGTGCGGGTGCGGAAGTTGATGGACGGCCACGGTGGTACGCGTGGGGCCGTCGAAGGTGAAGAACTCCGCATAGGTCTCGTTGTATCCGGCGAAGTCATTCATGCTGACCAGGAAACTGGTGACATCGACGATGTCGGTGAGACCCGCGCCGGTGGTGGCCAGTATCCGTTCGATGTTCTCGATCACTGCGCGGGTCTGTGCGCGGATATCCAGCCGCACCGTGCCGAACTCATCGGCCTCCGCGCCGATATGAGTGTTGTCCGCACGTCGTGAACTGATACCCGAGACGAAGACGAAGTCGCCGACCCGCCGGACGTGCGGATACCTGCCACGCGGCGCCGCCTGGTCCGCGACGACGCCCTGACGTCCCTGACTATGCGCCATGACCGCACGCTCCATTCCGTCGACCGCCGATTGCCGCGGCACCCTGCGGCATCACGAACGGCCCGGCAACGTCGTGTACGCTGCCGCAGTTCGCGCAGGTCCGCAGTTCCTCGCTGCCGTTGAACCGATCGATGGCGGCCTTGACCTGGACCTCGATGTCCGCCAGCCCGAACCATGTCTCGTTGAGCCGGACACCGCAGCTTTTGCAGTACCAGAGGATGCAATCGGGCTCCTGCTCGGTACGCACCCGCTGGATAACCGCTCCCCAGGTCCCGGCGGGACGCAGCGGGCAGTGCGGCACCATCGCAGGCATCAGAAAGACATCGCCTTCGTGGACGGTCACGCTCTCGAAGCGTCCGTCCTCGTCCCGATAGTCGACCTGGATGTCACCCGTGAGCTGGTAGAAAATCTCGTCGCTCGGGCTGATGTGGAAGTCGTTACGAGAGTTGGGCCCCCGGGACACCATGAAAATGAACTGGGAGCCGTCCTTCCACAACTCCCTGTTGCCGACGGGGGGCTGAAAGCGATCCGCATTGTCGCTTATCCAGCGCCGCAAATTGAGACTGACCGGATCAACCGTCATCTTCACCCTCTCCTCCGGGGCCAGCGGTCCGCCGCGCCTACCGGTGACCGGTGTACGGGCGAGCAAGACCTGATACCCCTATCGTCAGGACCGGCCTGAGAAGGCGCTGACGTGGCACTGACACGTGGCTGACGACGCAGAGCCCGCCGGTGGAACGGCTCGACCGGGGGGCGCGCCAGGCTCCGCTAGAGACGCAGCCCCGCGCGCACTTGGCGCCCTGCCGTGGTGTGGTGCACCTCGGTCCACTCCGTGAGGAACTCGATGATCGCCATACCGCGCCCGTGCTCATCGCTGTCCGTACCGCCCCGGGAATGGGGCACCGTGGTCCCCGAGTCGGTGACCGAGATCAAGAGGATCTCGCCGAGCCGGCTCATGACGACCGTGGTGTCGGCGTGGCCGTGCTGGACGGCATTGACCGCGAGTTCGTCGATGACCAGCACGGCGGAGTCCCGCGCTGCTTCAGGGACGCCCCAGCGGCAGAGCACGCTCGCGGCGAAGGCGCGGCAGGTGCGCACATAGGGCTCGCGCGAGGGCACGGCCAGCACGGCCCGGGGGCCCCTCTCCGCGGGGTGGTCCACGTTCCGCCATGGCCGGGCCGGAGGACGCTGCACCGAAGACGGTGCCGGGCCACTCGCCCAGCGGAGGGCATCGAGTGCCGACTCCTCCACGGGAAGTGCTGTGTTCACCCCGTTACTCATCTCCGCCGCCTCCCATACTCGTGCTCCTGAGCTGCGGATACGAGCAATGCTTCACCGGCGGGCTGATGCGCCCCTTACCGCGCGCTGACATGCGGGCAGCCAGCATGATCGCTCCCAGTGCCGCGCCGGCAGGACCACCGCGCCGGCCGCGACGGCTCGTCTTCGACCGCACCGCGACCGTCGCCCCCCCCCATGCGTCACCCTTCGTACGTGCGCGAACACAGTGCGGTGCTGGAAGCCCGGCCACCGGCCGGGATTCGTACGCCTCGTGCGCGGTGGCAACACCGCTTTTGGTCAGGCCTGCCACGATCTCGCTGGACGGCACGGCCTGTGTATCGGCGGGCGGGTTGTTGCAGCGGTGGGAGTCGGGCCCCGCCCGCTGTTCAGGCGGGGCGCCGGCGTCAGGGCGCGGGCGTGAAGAGGTCTTGGCTCACGGCCGCGTCCCTGACCTCCTGGTAGAGGGCGGTGAGGGTTTCGCTCACCTGGACGCGCGGCAGCTGGAGCCGGTCCAGGGCCTCCGCGTCCGCGCCGACGTCCTGCCATCCCTGGCCGGTCAGAAGGCGCATGAGCGCCGGGTTGAGCCGGTCGACCCCTCGTACGATGCGGGCTTCGGGCGTGACCCCTTCCTCGTACTCGTGCCACAGGTTCAGGAACTCGGTGCCGAGCCCGTCGGGCAGTGGTGCGAAGCGGCGTTGGGCGACCTCCTCCTCCACCCGGGCCTTGTCATCGCCGTTCCGGGTGCTCCAGGCCGACGGGTCGCCCGCCTCGATTTCCACGAGGTCGTGCATCAGGCACATCTTGAGCATCTTTTCCAGGTCGAGCGACCGGCCGCTTTCCCGTTCGAACTCGCGGTGCAGGATCCAGCTGATGAGGGCCAGATGCCACGAGTGTTCAGCCACGCTTTCCTTGCGGCTGGGCGTGGCATTGTTATGCCGCTCAACTTCCCGTAGCCGAGCGGTGAAAGAAATGAAGTCGAATACTTCCCGAAGGTTACCGTCCATGCTGTATGTCCGTTCTCTCATTCGTATCGCCATTGTGTCCCGGAACTTCTGCGGACTTTAACACCGGCGATATCGGAGCATGTGTGATCAGGCCAGGCCAACGGGGCGCCCGCGGTGCTGGGCTGCGCCTCTGACCTGCCCCGGCTGTCTTAAAGCAATCGTTGACCGGTGTCCTGACTGGTCATAGATTCCTCCTGCACGTAACATGCCGTCAACAAGAGGAAATCCCATGGCAAAGTTCTACGCGGAGTCTGAACTCGACGGAAAGTTGACCGGATTTCGGTCACGTGGCCCGGCAACCCTGACGGAATGTCTGGCGCCCGGAACCCTCTGGCAGCCGGTGTTTCAGATGACCGTTATGGCGAACACGAAGAATGGCCGAAGTGTATTGACAGGTACACGGCGAGCGGACAGTAACCCGACCCACCCCAATGTCATCAGCACGCCCACCAGCATGCTGCCACTGGAATTCGCGCGATGTTACTTCGACAGCATCGCCGCATCGGCCACCGACCTCGTGCCCGTCCATCTGACGGAGCTGCGGGCCGACGACCTGCGGACCGTGGTCCGGTTACCCGAGGCCGCAGCGCGCGGCGTGGTCCCCGACCCGTCCTCGGCACTCTCGTTCCTGGCGGGAGACCTGCTCGCCCGCAAGCTCGGCTGCGAGGGCGCCATGGAGGCGGCCTCCCGCGAGAAGCCGCTGGGCACCTGCCGGTTCTCCATGGTCGGGGCCGGCTTCAGCTACGTCGCCGACCGGCCCACCGAGGACCCCGAGAACCCCGAACCGCTCTATGAACCGCTGCTGATGTTCGGAGCGATCCTGGAACTCCACGATCCCACGGTCATCCCGGAGCAGACCGCTTCGTACAAGGACCTCTGCTGGACCTCGCCCGAGGACTACGCCGAGGGCGTCCGTACCAAGCGCATCGAGAGCTTCAATCCCAAGTTCCTGGACCGCGCGGACGAGGCGGACAGCGACTCCGTGACCGTGTGTGCGCGGGGCCTGTGCCTGCAGACCACTCACAAGGTGCTCACCGACCTCGCCTCCGGCCCCACCACCGGCCCCACCACCGGCGGGTCCATATGAGCGCGATGGCCCGCACCCTGGACCCCCGGCAGATCCGTGCCGACTTCCCGATCCTGCACCGCACGGTCGGCGGCGGCGAGCGTCTCGTCTATCTGGATTCCGGTGCGACGTCCCAGAAGCCCGTGCAGGTCCTCGACGCCGAACGGACCTTCGCCGAGACGTCGAACGCGGCGGTGCACCGCGGCGCGCACCAGCTGGCCGAAGAGGCAACCGAGGCCTACGAACAGGCCCGTGGGCAGATCGCGGCCTTCATCGGCGTACATCCCGCGGAAGTGGTCTTCACCAAGAACGCCACCGAAGGCATCAACCTCGTCGCCTACGCCATGAGCAACGCCGCAACCTCCGGCGACGCGGCCGCGCGCTTCCGCCTCGACCCCGGCGACGAGATCGTGGTGACCGAGATGGAACACCACGCCAACCTGGTGCCCTGGCAGGAACTGTGCCGGCGCACCGGCGCCACCCTGCGCTGGCTCGGTGTGACCGACGAAGGGCGGCTCGATCTCTCCCGGCTCGACGAGGTGATCACGCCGCGCACCCGGCTGGTGGCCTTCGCCCACCAGTCCAATGTGCTCGGCACGATCAACCCGGTACCGCCGATCGTCGCCAGAGCCGCCGAGGTCGGCGCACTCACCCTGCTGGACGCCTGCCAGTCGGTTCCGCACGCCGAGGTCGATTTCCACGCCCATGGAGTGGACTTCGCGGTCTTCAGCGGCCACAAGATGCTCGGCCCCTCCGGCGTGGGTGTCCTCTACGGACGGCGTGAGCTGCTGGAGGTCATGCCGCCCTTTCTCACCGGCGGTTCGATGATCGAGGTCGTCACGATGACGGAGTCGACCTTCGCCGCGCCGCCCCAGCGGTTCGAGGCCGGCGTGCCCATGGTGTCCCAGGCGGTCGGACTGGCCGCGGCCGTACGGTATCTGACCTCGGTCGGGATGGAGCGCATCACCGCTCATGAGCGGCTGCTCACCGAGGCCGCACTCGGCACCCTGTCCGCGATCGACGGCGTACGGATCCTCGGTCCCACCACGACCGCCGACCGTGGCAGCGCGGTGTCCTTCGTCGTCGACGGGGTACATCCGCACGATGTCAGTCAGGTGCTGGACGCCCACGGCGTGGCGGTCCGGGTCGGGCACCACTGCGCCTGGCCCCTCCACCGCCGGCTGGGCGTGCCGGCCAGTGTGCGCGCCAGCTTCTACCTCTACAACGAGCTCGCGGACATCGAGCCGCTGGCCGCGGGGATTCTGGAGGCACAAGCGCTCTTCGGTGCCACGGCGCCGGGGCCGGAGCGGAGCGGGGGGACCGTGGCGTGCGCCTGACGGCAGAACACCAGGAGATCATCCTTGCCCACTACCGGGCCCCGCACCACAGCGGACTCCGGGAGCCGTACGACGCCGAGGTCCAGCGGTTCAACCCCACCTGCGGGGACGAGCTGACCCTGCGCGTGCGCCGGAAGGGGGAAGGGGAGCAGGCGGCCATCGAGGACGTCTCGTACCAGGTCCAGGGCTGCTCGATCAGCCAAGCGTCCGTGTCGGTGATGGCCGATCTGGTCATCGGCCGTACCGCCCGGGAGGCCGAGGAACTGCACACGGAGATCGCCGCACTGCTGCGGGAGAGGGCACCGGAGTCCGGAGCGTGGCCGTCCCATCTGGGCGACGCCGCGGCGTTCCGCGATGTGTCACACCACCCGGCACGGATCAAATGCGCCTTGCTCTGCTGGGCCGCACTGCGCCAGGCACTCTCGTGAACCAACGGACCTCAGGCCCTCTCGTGAACCAACGGACCTCTCCAGGAGGTGACTTCGGAATCGACGACCCCCTGACCCTGCTTGCTCGGGCGGTCACAGCAAACGGTGTTCCTCGCCGCCGGGGCCGGTGTGCCCGGCAGCACGGGAGCCGCCCGGGCCACTGACCGCGCCATTGTTTCCTACACGTCAGCTGTTTCCTGCACGTCTTCCTACACGTCCTCATTGATGTCCGGTGCCGGCCCGGTTCGGGCCGGCCTGCCGGAGGGCCGGTGGCCGTCGCGTACGTGACGGCCACCGGCCCCTTTTGTCATGCGGGTTCTCTGCCATGCGGTCGCTTCGCCATGCGGCCCCTTTGTCAGATGGCCCCTTTGTCAGGCGTCACGCCGGTTGACCAGGACCGTCGCGCCGATGAGCGCCACCAGGGTCAGGGTTGCGAAGTAGCCGAATCCCGGTAGTGGGGCCAGGTTCTCCGGGGAGGGGATGAGGAGGAGGATCTGCTGCCCCGCCTCGGTGGGCCACCACTTGAGCAGCGGCTGGCCCGAGTCACCCATCATGCGGAACACGATGGGCAGGATGAACGTGACGCTCACGGCAGTCGTGATCCCGCCCGCGGAGGCCCGGAGCACCAGGCCCAGGGCGAGCGCGAGGACGCCGAGAACGCCCAGGTAGCAGCCGCCACCGAGCACGGCGCGCAGCACGGCCCCGTCCGACAGCGCCGGGTGTGCCACCTGCGTCCCCAGTGCCAGGGACCCAGCGGTGTAGGTGGCGAAGGAGATCAGCAGCCCGGTCACCAGCGACACGGCGAAGACCACCAGGGCCTTGGCCGCCAGCAGCCGGGGGCGGTGCGGTACGGCGGTGAAGGTGCTGCGGATCGAACCGGTGCCGTACTCGGAGGTGGCTGCCAGCACGCCGAAGAGGCAGATGGCCACCTGGCCCAGCGGGAGCCCCACGAAGATCTCGCGCAGCACCAGTGCCGCGCTTTCGCCCGAGTGCGCGTGCCCGCCCCCGAGCACCCCCACGCCGACGGTGATGAAGGAGGCCGCGAACAGGGTCCACCAGGTGGAGCGGATCGACCGGACCTTGATCCACTCGAAGGTGACCGCGTGCACGAAGCGTGGCCGCCGCGCGGCCGTGCCGTGGCTGCGGGGAGTGGCGGAGGCGGCAGGTGTCGTTGTCGTCGCCATGGTCATGCGGCCTTTCCGCTGTGCGTCACCCGGTATTCGACGGCGTCCGCGGTCAGTTCCATGAACGCTTCCTGCAGCGAGACCCGCTGCGGTGCCAGCTCGTACAGCCACAGCCCGTGCTGCCCGGCGAGCTCCCCGATCCGCCGCGCGTCCACTCCCCGTACGAGCAGCGCGCCGTCCGGGGACGCGTCGCCAGGGAGGCTTTCGGCGGTGCCTCCCTCGCGTTGCAGCAGCGGAACGAGCTGCGGCGCGTGCGGGGTGCGGACCACCGTGCCGTTGTGGGAACTGCGGGCCAGGAAGTCCGCCATGGAACTGTCGGCCGCCAGCCGTCCGCGGCCGATCACGATCAGGTGGTCCGCGGTGTCCTGCATCTCGCTCATGAGGTGCGACGACACCAGGACCGTGCGCCCGTCGTCGGCCATGCCGCGCATGAACTCCCGCACCCACTGGATGCCTTCGGGGTCGAGTCCGTTGACCGGCTCGTCGAGGATGAGGATCTCGGGGTCTCCCAGCAGCGCGGCCGCGATGCCGAGACGCTGGCCCATTCCGAGCGAGAATCCGCCGACGCGCTTGCGGGCGGCGGCCGTCAGACCGACCATGGCGAGCACCTCGTCGACCCGCTGCCGCGGGATGTGGTGGGAGGCGGCGAGCCCGCGGAGGTGTTCCCGGGCGGTACGGCCGTCGTGGACGGCCTTGGCCTCCAGCAGGGCGCCGACGGTGTGCAGCGGCGTGGGCAGTTCGTGGTAGGGCCGGCCGCACACCCGCGCGGAACCGGAGGTCGGCCGGTCGAGACCGACGATCATGCGCAGCGTGGTGGACTTCCCGGCGCCGTTGGGACCGAGAAAACCGGTGACGAGGCCGGGGCGGACGGTGAAGGTGAGGTTGTCGACGGCTCTCTTGTCGCCGTAGCGCTTGGACAGCCCGGTTACTTCGATCATGTGATTCCTCGGGACGGAAGCTCTGTCGGACGCCTCACGCTAGGGCGCCACTCCTCCGCGCCGCGTCACTCCCAGGGCCGGAATACGGCCCTCCACCCGCACCCGGAGACCGAGCCGGGATGCGACCTGAGGCGTATGCGGTTCGGGCTGCCGACCGTGGTCCGCTTCAGGGCCGGGTGATCTTCGCGGCGGTGTCGAGGAAGAAGGCGTCGATGCTGTGCACGGCGCGGACGAAGTCGTCGAGGTTGACGGGCTTGGTCACATAGGCATTGGCGTGCTGCCGGTAGGCGTCCTCGATGTCGTCGGGGGCGGCGGACGTGGTCAGCACGACGACCGGGATGCTGCAGAGGTCGGGGTCGTCCTTGAGCACGGCGAGCAGTTCCCTGCCGTTCATGCGCGGCATGTTGAGGTCCAGAACGATCAGGTCCGGGCGTTCGTTGGCCGGATCGCGCAAGTACTCCAGCGCGGCCACCCCGTCGACGGCCTGGCTGAGGGAACGGGCCATGTCCCGTGCGGCGAGGGCGTCCTCGATGAGCATCGCGTCGGCGGGGTCGTCCTCCACGAGCAGGACGCGGTGAGGGCGGTCGGTCGTCAACGCGTTCATGGCGGCGCTCCCGTGATCGGGGGTGGGCAGGGGACGTGAAGCGGGGCGGGAGGCGAAGACCAGACCGGGCCAACGACGCCGGGCTCCCTGCCGGCTGATGCCCCATGCCTGCCCGATCTGCGGGTAGTTGGCGCCGTTCCCGGCGGCTTCCTGCGCCAGTTGCCGGGCGCAGCGGCTGACGGCACGGTCCAGGTAGGCGAGGGCGTGCAGCCGGGCCAGGGCGCGATTGCCGTCGGCGGCCGGCACCGGATCCGTCGTCCCGTCGTCGTGCTCCGTTGCGGGAGCGGGGGGAAAGCCGTGTCTGGCGAGTTCGTCCGCGAGCTGGTGCACTGCTCTTTCGGCGTGCTCTGTCATCCGTTCGGGTTCAAGCGGGACGTGGGGCTGCTCGCGGGCCATGGCGCGACCCTACGGCGGCTCGTACGGTCTCGACAACCGTTGTTGTCAACTCTCTGTACTCTATGGCTGCTTGTGCCTACACATTGTCGCGTCCTCCGGGGCGGTAGAGCAGAGAGCAGGCGTGATGAGTCAGCAACTCCCGCACGGCGTAGGCCCCGAAGACGCCGACGAGCCCGCCGGCCCGGCCGCCGCCGATCCGCCGCGGCGACGCACCCGCGCGGGAGTGCCGTGGACCACGCGCCGGGCGCTGAACGTCAGCGTGGCGGTGGCGACGGTGCTGCTGCTGGTCCTCGGCGGCAGTGGTGTGTGGGTCCACGCGCGCGCCGCGGACGCCACCGGCCGCCTCGTCGAGCGCTCCGGCCCCGCCCTGATCGCCGCGGGCAGCCTGGAGAACGCGCTGATCAACCAGGAGACCGGCATCCGCGGGTACGCGCTCACCGGCCAGCGGCAGTTCCTGGACCCGTACCACGACGGGCTCTCCCAGGAGAAGGCCGCCACCGGCCGACTGCGCGCACTCCTCGGACGTCACGGGCCCGCCGCGCAGGACCTGGCTCGCGTGCTGGACCGGACCGAGGCCTGGCAGCGGCAGATCGCCCGGCCCGTCGCCGCCGCACCGAGCGGCAGCCCCGTCCGCCTCGCCGCCCAGCGCGCGGGGGAGGGCCTGCGCAGCTTCGCCGCCGTACGCGCCGCACTCGGCACCCAGCAGCGTCATCTGGAGCACGAGCGGGCCCGGGCGCGGGCCGAACTTCGCGATGTGGGGGCACTCCAGAACGGGATCTTCTCGGCCCTCGCAGCCGTGGGATTCGTGCTGCTCGTGCTCGCCGTGGTCGGCCTCCGGCGCGCCGTGACCGACCCGCTGGGCACGCTGTCCGCGGATGTCCGCGCCGTGGCCCGGGGCGACTTCCGACGGCCGGTGCGGGGGACCGGGCCGGCCGATCTGCGCGCCCTCGCCTCCGACATCGACGGCATGCGGCAACGCCTCGTGGACGAGCTGGCATTCCGTGACGAGACCCGTGCGCAGCTGGACGCGCAGGCCACCGAGCTGCAGCGCTCCAACAACGAACTCGAACAGTTCGCCTACGTCGCCTCGCACGACCTGCAGGAACCCCTGCGCAAGGTGGCCAGCTTCTGCCAGCTGCTCCAGCGCCGTAACGCCGCACAACTCGACGACCGGGCACAGCAGTACATCGCCTTCGCGGTGGACGGCGCCAACCGCATGCAGGCGCTCATCAACGACCTGCTCGCCTTCTCCCGCGTCGGGCGGGTACACGCCGAGCACACGGACGTCGATCTGGAGGCGCTGCTCGGCCAGGTGCTGGAGTCCCTCAGCATCGCCATCGAGGAGTCGGCCGCCACGGTCACCCACGATCCGCTGCCCACGATCCCCGGCGACACCACGCAGCTCGGGATGCTGCTGCAGAACCTCCTGAGCAACGCCCTCAAATTCCGCTCGCCCGACAAGCCTCCGGTCGTCCATTTCTCGGCCCGCCGGACCGACGAGCACTGGCAGTTCTCGGTCGACGACAACGGCATCGGCATCGATCCCGCCTACCGCGAGAAGATCTTCGTCATCTTCCAGCGGCTCCACACCCGGGAGAGCTACCCGGGTACGGGCATCGGCCTGGCCCTGTGCAAGAAGGTCGTCGAATACCACGGCGGCACCATCGCCGTCGACCACGCCCACGACCACGACCAGGACCAGGACCACGCTCCCGGCACCCGCATCACCTTCACCCTGGCCGCCCACGCTCCCGCGATCCCGGCGCCAGCGACCACCGAGCCCGCCCTCCAGGGAGAAGTGACCGCCTCATGACCACCCCTTCCGCCGGGCCGCTCCCCGCCATCCCGACGCAGACCGCGGACGGATCCGGTGTCGTCCTGCTGGTCGAGGACGATGCCGGCGACGCCCTGCTCGTCGAGGAGTACCTCAACGACACCCAACTTCCCGTCACTCTCACCTGGGTGCAGACCTTGGGCGAGGCACGCACCTATCTGTCCGGGCGGACCCCCGACTGCGTCCTGCTCGACCTTCATCTGCCGGACGCCTCGGGCACCAGCGCGGTCCAGAGCATGCAGAGCCTGTGCCCCGACGCGGCCGTCATCGTCCTCACCGGCCTCGACGAGACCCGCGCGGGCCTCGAAGCCGTGGCCGCGGGCGCCCAGGACTACCTGCCCAAGGCTCGGGTCACCCCCGAACTCCTCGAACGCGCCATCCGCTACGCCCTGCACCGCAAGCACACCGCACGCGCCACCGCCCGGCTGCGGGAGAACGAACTGCGCGCCCAGGAGAACGCCCGTCTGGAGCGCGGCCTGCTGCCCGCCCCGCTGCTGCGCTCCACGGACGTGCTCGCCAGCACCTGCTATCTGCCCGGCCGCAAGAACGCCCTGCTCGGCGGCGACTTCCTGGACATCGTCCAGACCCCGGACGGTCTGCTGCACGCCGTCATAGGGGACGTCAGCGGACACGGCCCGGATGCCGCGGCGCTCGGCGTCTGTCTGCGCATCACCTGGCGCTCCCTCATTCTCGGCGGACACCGCGACACCGAGCTCCTGGGGCTCATGGAGCAGGTGCTGGTCGCCGAGCGCAGCTCCGCGGTGATGTTCGCGACCTGCGCGATCCTCACCCTCGATCCCACCCACCACCGGGCCACGGTGACCCTCGCCGGCCATGACGAACCGCTGCTGATCCCGCCCGTCGAGGCCGCCCGGCCAATCAAGGCCCGGCACGGCATCGCGCTGGGCATGCTCCCGAGGGAGGGCTCCTGGCACCCCACCCACTGCACCCTGCCGCCGCGCGCCGCGCTGCTCATGTACACCGACGGCTTAGTCGAAGGCCACACCACCGACAGCAGTCAACGCCTGGGCACGGACGGTCTGCTCCGCATCATCGAGGGCGGCCGGCATCTGCCGCCGCCGGCACTGATCGACCATCTCACCGGCACCGCCCGCTCCCTCGACGCCGGACGGCACACCGACGACCTGGCCGTCCTCGTCCTCAGCTGGAACCACTGAACGCCGCCGAGCCGAGCCCCGACCGACCGGGTGGGCAGCCGCCTCTCTCCGCGCCGTCAGCCCTTCTTCTCCTGCGGGATCCGCTCCAACAGCCCCCGCAGGTCGTCGGCGTGCTCCTCCTCCTGGGCAAGAAGGTCCTCGAACACGCGCCGGGTGGTCGGATCGCCGTCACCGAGCCACTTCGCAATCTCCGTGTACGAGGCGATCGCCACCCGTTCGGCGACCAGGTCTTCCTTGATCATCTCGATCAGGTCGGCACTGGCGTCGTATCCCGCGTGCGCCCGCCGCGTCAGGGTGTCCGGATTGAAGTCGGGCTTCCCGCCGAGCTGGACGATGCGCTGTGCCACCCTGTCGGCGTGCTGCTGCTCCTCCGCGGCGTGTTCCAGGAACTCGGCCGCGACCGGCTCCGAATAGAGACCGGACGCGGTGTAGTAGTGCCGCTTGTACCGCAGCGTGCACACGATCTCCGTCGCCAGCGCCTCGTTCAGCACTTGCAGGACACGCTCCAGGTCGGCTCCGTACGCATCGGTGACCGGCCCCTTCTCGATCTCGCGACGGGCCCGCTCCCTCAGGGTTTCGACATCGGTAAGGAATTCAGCCATGCGTCTCTTCCGTTTCCACTCGACCGGCCTTCACGAGGGCACTGTCCCCGTCTCCCGTCCGGTGGCGGACACAGGCGCGCGGTCGTGCCCCCTCGCACCACCCCGCCGGACGCAGGGCCGGACCCCACCCTCCGGACCCTCCGGTGTGACTGATGGCTGTGACGCGTGTGGGGTGCGGAGCCGACCTCTCGGGCCCCACACCCCACATACGTGGCATACGTGACATGCGTGTCAGGCATCGCCAGAGGCGAGCCGCGGTGACGACAGACGACAGCGGTTCTCAGGAAGCCTCTGTCAGGGCCTCGTCCCGTGCGACGGTGTTCCTGCGCTCCTGTACGTGGGCGTAGCCCATGAGGCCGATCAGGATGGCGAGGAGGACGGCCGACGAGCCCGCTGTACCGAGGTCGAGACCGCCCTTGGCGAGGGGCTTGGTGAGGAAGTCGCCGGCGGTGGCCCCGAGGGGGCGAGTGAGCACGAAGGCGATCCAGAACAGCAGCACGTTCGGCACGGCAGGGACCCGCATGAGGCCGACGAGGACCGCGAGCACGCCGGCGACCAGCAGTGCACCACCCGCGTACCCGAGCCCGGAGCTGTCGGACAAGAAGTCACCCATGGACGTGCCCAGTGTGTTCGACACCAGGATCGCCGACCAGAAGAGAGCCTCCGCGCGGAAGGTGACGATATCGCGGATGGAAAACGTCAGCCCGGTGCACTTCCAGGCGATGAAGATGGCGATCAGCAGCGAGATCAGGATCGCGGCACCGGTCGGGTAGCCCATCCCCAGGCCCTGCGGCCCCCAGCCCAGCGACGTGGCCCCGCCGGTGAGGTACTTGCCGCTCGCGTCCCGGTTCATGAAGTCGGACATCGTCGTACCGGCCATGCTGGTGGACAGGATGACGGTCCAGTAGAAGAAGGGGTTGTAACGCTTGGACCGTAGCTGTACGACCAGCGTGACCACGAAGACCACGAACAGGGCGATCGTGGTGAGGAAATAGCCGAGCTTGAGGGTCTGCGCGAAGAGGTCACCGGCTGTCTCGCCGAGCGTGGTCGCGGCGATCTTCATGATCCAGAAGGCCAGGGTCACCTCTGGCAGCTTCTTCATCACGTACCTGTTGGTGCCGGCGACATCCAGGTCGGTGAGGATTTCTGGCTTTTCCAATTCCATCTCTCCGGGGGGTGTTGGCGTGGGCGGCGTACGCGACGTCACCTGCGGCGTGAGGTCACACGCCGCCCGACCCTCCCAGCCGAAACCTGTACACAACCTGAACGCTGACGATCACACCCACGAAGTCGCCCGTACGCGGGAACGGTCGGCACCGCCCCGATGCGGCGTCGTGGCCGGTCGGCCTCCGTACGGGTGTACGCTTCCGGGCCCGGCCTGCCAGCGCGAACTCTGGGGAACCGCGGCCGGGGGAGGAGACGCCGTACGCGGCCGGGGAGGAAAAGCCGGAAAACCCGACAACTTCACTACGGAATCGGCAAGTTGGGCCGCTTCTCGTCACCGAGCAGGTTTGGCGGCAGAGCGGAAGGGGCGTGCGGTGGCGCGGCCGAAGTCAGTGGTTGGCACGGTGCGGACGCTCGTGGCGGTCCTCTGTTCGGCCGTCACATCGCAGGCGAGCACCCGGGCACCTGCCTTGCCCCCTGCCCTCCGTGACGCACCACTCCGCTACTCCTCAATGGCGCCGCCGATGCTGCGCAAATGCCGCCGGAAGGTATAGGCGGGCTCGGCGCTGCGCCGTGCCAGGTAGGCGTCGAAGGCGGTTTGCCGGCGCAGTGTCCGTCCCGCTCGGATGAGGCGGGCCTGTTCGCGTTCCGTCTGCCGGATTTGGTGTGCGGTGGCCAGCACGACCTCGGCATCCGCGGCGGCGAGGAACAGGACGCCGTCCTCGTCCGCGAAGACGAGGTCGTCGTCGGCAACCAAGTGCGGGCCGAACCGCGCCGTCAGGAGCGCTTCGGGTTCCTGCCCGTCCAGTCGTACCGGGCCGAGCGGGTAGGCACCGTAGCTGAACACCGGAAGCCCGATTTCCGTCAACTCCGGGGTGTCGCGGTGCAACCCCCACACGACCAGACCCGCCACCTCTGCCGCCTCGGCCTCCAGCACCACCAGGTCGCCGATGCACGCTTCGTCCGTCCGCCCGCCGTTGTCGATGACCAGGACGTCACCCGCTTCGGCCCGGCAGAGCGCCTCCAGGAACACATCCACGCTGCCGTAATGCCGTACCGGCAACGCACGTCCGGCCAGCCGGTGACCGGGGACGACGGCCTTGACGCCAGGCGGAGCGGCGCGCAGCGGTACGCCGTGGCGCATACAGGCGTCGGCGACCAGCGGCGTGGACAGGTCAGTAAAGGATTCCCACACGCGTTCTCCCTGATTCGGGTTGGCGAGGCCGGTGACGCCCGGCGCAGCAGGCCGTGCCGGGATATTACGGGGAGCGGTTCCGTGCGTCGACGCTCAGCGCGCGGCGGCTGGCCGTCGGCCGTCAGGCCCGGGACGTCGGGTCGGCAAGTTCGGACAGGTGGTGCAGCGAGTTGGTGAGATGGTCCGGGTCGAACGGCGGGAACTGGATGTACTCCCGGATGGACTGCGGCACCGCCGACCAGTCGTACGTGAGCGTGACCTCGGTCTCGGACGGACCCAGCGACGCAAGGTCGTAACGCCAGAGCCAGCCGCCGAACTCCAGGTGACCGTCGTCCTTCTCCTGCCCGGTCAGCCAGCCAATGGCGCGCGGCGGGTCCAGCACCTGGACCTTGTTGGCGACCTGGTAGTCACCGTTCGGATGGTTGGGGTGATACATGGCCATCCGGAAAATCTGCCCCACCTCGGTCAGCGGCGCCCGGTCGACAGCCTCCTGAACCCAGCCGGTGCCATCGATCGCAGAATGGCTCGTCGGGTCCGCCAGCACCGCGAACACCCTCGCGGCGGGCACGGCGACAGTCAGGGTGGCGCTCACGTTTTCCTGGTCCACGGTGTGCACGCTCCTTGTCATCTCATCTCGGGCCTCCCGCAGGCGCGGAAGGGGGACGTTCCGAACGGTTCCCCACATGTAGACGACGGGGCGAGGCGGAACTCATCGGCCGTGTGGGCGGAACCCGTAACCCGTACCCGTGCCACCAATGGTGGGCTGGTCAGGGCCAAGTTTCGAGGCCAGGGAGGCAGCGCGTTTCGCGGCTCGGGCCACGCCGACGACAGCGCCGTGACCACTGTCCGCCGGCTCCAACACCGTACGTGCGCTCCGGCGCGCGGCCCGGCATCCCTGCGCGGCCCGGCCCCCCCGCGCGGCCCGGCACACCCGCGGGGGCATCCCGGCGGATCGCAGAGTCGCCGCCTGGAGGTTCCTCCGCCGAATGCCCGTGCGTTGTGACATGCCCGCGCGCTGTGACATGACCGCGAGGGAACGGGCTGCATCGTCGGCCGGCCTGTGCCGCGTCGAGGTGCTTGCACCGCATCGCGGCGCCGGACCTCGTCCGTGAGACCGGCGGTAACCCTTGGGGCGTCTGGATGGGTGTAGGGGGTGTTGCACTTGCGCTGGTAGGCGCGGGGGAGTGTGCGCCTGGCGCGGTGTGGTTGTGCATATGTCCATGTTTTGTAACACCAAACCGGATTTCTTCTGCCAAGGGGTGACGAGGCGTCACTGTGTGGGGGTCCGGCCAAACCGGCCGGGTATCCGGTTTCCGGCGACCCGTCATGGGCGCCGTATCCAGGGGGTTTTCGTGCTCCGTAACGCTTCACGCATCGCCGCCGCGGTCCTCGGCTCCGTAGCTCTTGCCGCCACCGCTGTCCTCCCGGCCGCCGCGGCCGGCCACGGTCACCACGCTCCGGCCCGGCACCACTACCGCCACGGGGTGGTTCTCGGTGCGATCCAGTACGACAGCCCCGGGCGTGATGACCGCTCCAACCGGAGCCTGAACGCCGAGTACGTGACGGTGAGGAACACCAGCCACTGGCCGGTCAACCTCCGCGGCTGGACCCTGTCGGACCGCTCCGGCAACACCTACCGCTTCGGCAACCTCTGGCTGAACGGGCACGGCCAGGTCCGCGTGCACACCGGCATCGGTCGCGACACCCGCTGGGACGTCTACCAGGACCGCCGCAACTACATCTGGGACGACAACGACACCGCCACCCTGCGCAACGACCACCGTCGCATCGTCGACATCGAAAGCTGGGGACGCCACGGCGGTCACCACGGTCACGGCCACTGACCGGCCTTGACCGGCTGGTGAGCTGATACCGCCTCGCCGGCCACCCGCCACGGTGCGCCGCAGGGTTCCTGCCCTGCGGCGCACCGCCATGTTCCGGCCGCCGGTGCCCGGCGGCCGATGCGATACGGCGGGGTGAAGCGGCGGTGGTCGAGGAGGTACCTCCCGTGGTTCCCGCCGGCCGGATGAGCCGGATCCAGCAACCTGCCTTCGCTCGGAGTGCGGGCATGCCGCAGCTGCGTGGCGCGAGTCGCTACGCCATAGGTCAATCTCGTATGACGATCGATGTCATGAAATCTATGTGTTGGACTCATGGTTCGAGTGGAGGAATGCTTCAGGAAAGGACTTGTTCGTCGGGATTTAGTGAGTTTCATGCCATTTGCATCTGTTTGTTCCACTGTTTGTTCCGCCGAGGTGGAGTACGCGGTCGCAGGAGAGGGGCCGGGACTGATGCTCGTCCATGGCACGGGCGGCAACGCCGACTCGCTCTTCAGTGGGTTCGTGCCGCACTTCGGCGGCGACCGGACCGTGATCCGGCCGAACTTCAGCGGGAGCGGCCGCACCACCGACGAGGGCAACGCGCTGACCATGGAGATGGTCGTCGAACAGCTCGCCGCGGTCGCCCGGGAGGCCGTCGACGGCCCGGTGGACCTGCTTGGCTTCTCCCTCGGCGCCACCGTGGCCACCGCGGTTGCCGCAACCCACCCGGAGCTGGTGCGCCGGCTGGTTCTCGTCGGCGGCTGGGTGCATTCCGCCGGGGCGCGGGACCAGTTCTACTTCTCGACGCTTGCCAAGCTGTTCGCGGGTGAGCGAGACCTCTTCAAACGGTTCGTCCAGCTGACGGCCTACAGTCCGGCCGCGGTGGACGGTGTCGGCCATGAGGGCCTGGCCGACTACCTGCGGCAGGACCAGTGGCCGCCGCTGGGGATGGGCCGGCAGATCGACCTGTGCGCGCGGGTCGACAACCGTGCCCTTCTCGCCGACGTCATCGCACCGACGCTCGTGATCGGGCTGGCCGAGGACCAGATGGTGCCGGTCGACGGATCCCGGCAGCTGCATGCCGGCATCGCCGGCAGCCAACTGATCGAGCTTCCCGGCCAAGGCCACATGGACTGGGTTGCCGCCCCAGCCCACATCATGGAACTCACCCGCGCCTTCATCAACGGCAAGTAGGCAGCGGAAAGACCCCGCGGGTGAAAGCAGCTGGACCTGCGCGAATTCTGATGGTCCCTCAGCCCGTCGACGGCGCGCCATTCCTTACCGGCACGCGCTTATTCACCCCCTGCTTTCATTTACCGATTTGAGGTATGGGTATGACCACGCAAATCCCTGCCAACGCGCCCGTCAAACTTGGGAGAAGTCCAGGGACCGATGAACCGAAATTCCCCTTGCCGGCGCTGCTCGCGCTGGCCACGGCCGTGTTCATCACCAGTCTGACCGAGACGTTGCCGGCAGGTGTGCTGCCCGCGATGAGCGCTTCGCTCGGGGTCAGCGAGTCCGCGATGGGGCAGTCGGTGACGATCTATGCGGTCGGGACCTTTCTCACGGCCATCCCCCTGGCGGCGGCCACGGCGAAGTGGCGGCGCAAGCGGTTGCTGCTCACGTCGATGGTGGTGTTCGTCGTGGCGAACACCGTCACGGCGCTGTCACCTGACTACACGTTGACCCTTGTTGCCCGGTTCGTCGCCGGGGTGGCAGCGGGTCTGGCCTGGGCAACGCTGTCCGGGTACGCGCGCCGCATGGTCGCGGTTCACCTACAGGGGAAAGCCATGGCAATTGCCATGGCCGGCATCCCGGTGGCGCTGTCCCTCGGAGTGCCCGCGGGGACCTTCGTCGGCAGGGTGCTCGGCTGGTGGGCGGCGTTCCTGGCCATGTCCGTGCTCGCCGTCATCGTGATTGCGTGGATCATGGCGACGGTCCCGGACTTCCCGGGGCAGCAGGAGCGCCGAAGCCCGATCCTGAGGGCCCTGTCGGTCCCGGGCGTGAGCCCCGTCCTGTTCGTCACCTTGGTGTTCGTGCTGGCCCACACGATCCTCTACGCCTATGTCGCCACGTTCCTCGCCGATCTCGGGATGGGTGGGGCAACCGACCTGGTGCTGCTGGTCTTCGGGGTCGCCTCACTGGTGAGCATCTGGTTCGTGGGGGTGCATGTCCACCGCCGGCTGCGGGTCATGATGGTCGCCTGTACCCTCCTGGTCGCCGTGGCGGCAGCCGCTCTCGCCACGCTGTCCGACGTCACGGCACTCGTCTATGTCGCGGCGGCCCTGTGGGGCCTGGGGTGGGGCGGTGTCCCCACACTCCTGCAGACTGCCGTGGGCGATGCCGGAGGCGACCAGGCGGACGCCGCCCAGGTCATGCTGGTCACGTTGTGGAACGTGGCGATGGCCGGTGGGGGCATCGTCGGCGGGGTTCTCCTCGACCGGCTCGGTCCCCCCTCCCTGCCGTGGAGCATCCTGCTGCTCATGGCGCCGGTGCTGCTCGTCGTCATAGCCGCCCGGGGGCACGCCTTCCCCTCCAGGCGCCGAACGTGAGCGCTCGGCCCCGCCCCTGCCGGCCCCTGGTGGGTCATCACATTTTGCGGGATCTCACTGTCACGGAGTGGTCATGCGGCAGTGATGGACCCATCGATCGGACTTCCCATCGTGCAGGAATCCCTGGACGAAAGGAGGTTCAAGCATGCCTGCAAGGAAATTGGTCGGTCAGGGTCCCCGCAGTGCTGATCACTCCGCCGTTCGTCGTGCATGCCGGGGACGCTCGCCAGGCCCTGACCGCCGGTCAGGAGGCGATGCACTCCTTCCGTGGCAAGACCAGCTGACACAGCTCTCCCAGGACGGCGGCAGAAGGGTTCACCCCGTGCACCGTTCGGGCGCACGGACTGTTGCGCCGGGTCCGATCGGGGTACTTGGCCATGGGCCGCGAAACCGCACACCCGGAACCGAAGGAGCCGCTGTGAAATTCGGTGTATCCACCTTCCTCACCGACCAGGGCATCGCGCCGACCACGCTCGGTCGTGCCGTCGAGGAGCGCGGGCTCGACTCCTTGTTCATCGCCGAGCACACACATATCCCGGCATCTCGCCGCACGCCGTACCCGGGCGGCGGCGAGCTGCCGGAAATCTACTACCGGACCCTCGACCCGTTCGTCGCGCTCAGTGCGGCCGCCGCGGTGACCGAGCACCTCCTGCTGGGTACCGGCATCGCCCTGGTGGCCCAGCGGGACCCGATCACCACGGCCAAGGAGGTGGCGTCCCTGGACGTGGTCTCCGGCGGGCGGGCAATCTTCGGGGTCGGCGTCGGCTGGAACAGGGAGGAGATGGAGAACCACGGCACGGATCCGCGTACCAGGGGCCGTCTCGTGGATGAGCGGCTGCGGGCCATGCGCGAGCTGTGGACGGCGGAAAAGGCCGAGTTCCACGGGGAGTTTGTCGACTTCGACGCGGTCTACTCCTGGCCGAAGCCGGTCCAGCGACCCCACCCGCCCCTCTATGTGGGCGGCGGCGAAGGAGCCTTCCCGCGCGTCGCCGCACTCGGCGACGCCTGGCTGGCCATCAGCGGCCCGCCCGAAGAATTGGGGCAGCAGATCGACCGGATGCGGAGCGTCGCGGGCCGGAACGTGCCGGTGACGGTCTACGGGGTTCCGAACAACCCCGAGATCATCGACCAGTACACACAACTCGGCGTGGAGCGGCTGCTGTTCTACCTGCCGACCAAGCCGGAGGCACAGACGCTTCCGTACCTCGACCAGCTCGCCGACCTCGCGCGACGCTTCCAGTGAACCGCCAGGAGCCGCAGTGCCGGCAATGACAACGGGTGAGGCGCGGGAGCGCTTCGCCCGGGCCCGGGTCGCCCACCTCGCCACCATCGACGAATCCGTCCGCCCGCATCTGGTCCCCGTCGTGTTCGCCGTGACCGGTGACACCGTGTCGACCGCTGACACCGTGGTGTTCGCCGTCGACCACAAGCCGAAGCGCACGGCCCAGCTGAAGCGGCTGGCCAACATCCGTGCACACCCGGAGGTTTGCCTTCTCGTGGACGACTACGCCGAGGACTGGGACCTCCTGTGGTGGGCACGGGCGGATGGCACGGCCACCGTACTGCCACCGGCCGAGACCTCGACGGCCTCCGCGCGGTACGTAGGTCTCCTGAGCGAGAAGTACGGGCAGCAGTACGCCGATCGCCCGCCTGCGGGGCCAGTGGTGGAGATCGTGGTGTCCCGTTGGTCCGGCTGGCGCGCGGTGTGACGGTCTTGGGGCGCGGACAGGTGATGGCTGGTGACTGCCGCCCTGGGCGCGGCGCCCGGCGGCGTCCGTAGGCGTTCGGAGACTCCGGAGACGCCTCGGGACGTCCGGCGACGCCCCGGGACGCCGAGCAGTCGCTGGTGGAGGTCATTCGCCGCGGGGAGCCGTGGGCAGGCCGGCCCCGGTCACCTGTCCTGGCCGGCGTGGCCTTCCTGTTGTGCCAGGAGGGTGGCGGCCCAGCCGTCTTCCAGCAAGGTGAACAGCTCGCGCATGGTCCGGGGCGGGTCTTCGCCGGCGTTGGCGATGCTGGGGGCTTCCAGGGCGAAGCGCGCCAGGCCGGCGACGGCGGGGTCGTCCGGGGCGAGCCCGGTGGCATCGGCGAGGGCGGCTGCCAGTGTCTTCTCGTGGCGCGACCACATGCGCCGGGCGTAGTCCCGCAGCGCGGGGGTGGATTCGACGAGGACGAACATGGGGTCGTCGGTCCGCAGGGCGGTTCGGGTGCGCACCATGTGGTCGCGCAGGGCGTGCAGCGCGGACTGGCCGGGGGCTCGTTCGCGAACGGCCGCGACCAGGGCGCTCTCGATGTCCGCGTCCAGGTCGAAGACGAGGGCTTCCTTGTTGGGGAAGTGCTTGAAGAGCGTACTCAGCGAGACATCGGCCGCCTCCGCCACCTCGCGTACACCGACGTTGTCAAAGCCGCGTTCGGTGAACAGCCGCAGTGCGGCATCCGCCAGGGCCTGCCTGGTCCGGGCCTTCTTGCGCTCGCGGCGCCCTGTCGTTGTCTCGGCCATGCCGCCACTCTACCCCCTTGAGGCGATTCGATCGTAAAGGCGATTCGATAGAAAGTCGGAGCAGTTGTACTTTTGTATCCGCTGTGCTTCTGTGGAAGGGGCGAGCGAGCCCGGCCGGCATCACACTGCCGGCGGCCGGGTCGCGTTCCGCGCCTCCCTTCCTCGCCTCTCCTCATCCGCGAAACGGAGCCCACCCATGCCCCTCACCCCTCGCATCGCGATCGTCGGCGCCGGCCCGGGCGGCCTCGTCTGCGCACGCGTCCTCCAGCGGCACGGCGTGCCGGTCACGGTCTTCGAGCGTGAGGCCGACCCCCACTCCCGCCCGCAGGGCGGCACCCTCGACATCCACGAGGAGACCGGTCAGGTCGCGCTGCGCGCGGCCGGGGTGTTCGACGCCTTCCTCGCGCTCTCCCGGGCGGACGGCCAGGAGTGGCGCCTCTACGACCGCCGCGCGACCCTGATACGCCATGACCAGGCCGCCGAGGGCGACCTGAGCCGGCCCGAGATCGACCGCGGCCAGTTGCGCACCCTCCTGCTGGACTCCCTCGCCCCCGGTACGGTCCGCTGGGGCCACTGCGTAAGGGCCGTCACCCCGCTACCCCACAGCGGCGCCCGGCTGCACCACGACGACCGCACCGCCGAGGACTTCGACCTGGTCATCGGTGCCGACGGCGCCTGGTCCCAGGTACGCCCCGCGCTCTCCGATGCCCAACCTTCCTACGCCGGTGTCACGATGGTGGAAGCCCACTTCGACGACGTCGACCACCGTCACCCCGGCATCGCCCACCTGGTCGGCCCCGGCACCATGTTGGCCAAGGCGGGCCGCCGCAGCCTGGTGTTGCAGCGCAACAGCAACGGACACGTCCGTGCCTACGCCATCTTCCGCGCCCCCCAGGACTGGCACGCCGGCCTCGACCTCGCCGACACCGAAGCCGTACGCGCTCGGCTCCTCGCCCAGTACCAGGGCTGGCACGAGAGTCTGCTGGACATCGTGCGCGACAACGAGGGCGGTTTCGTCAACCGGCCCATGTTCGTCCTGCCCGTTCCTCACACCTGGCAGCGTGTCCCCGGCATCACCCTGCTCGGCGACGCCGCCCACCTGATGCCGCCCGTCGGGGTCGGCGCCAACCTCGCCCTGCTCGACGGTGCCGAACTCGCCCAAGCCGTCATCGACCACCCCACCATCGACGAGGCCCTCGATGCCTACGAAGGCGTGATGCTGCCCCGCGCTCTCGACAACGCCAAGACCGCCGAGCAGATGCTCACCACCCTCCTGCCCGACACCGACTCCGACGCCGCCGCCTTCCCCGACGCCATCTGGCCGGCCAACGCCCTCCCTGACGCGAGCCCCGCTCACATCAGCTGAACAGCTGAAGGGTCCCCTGCCTCGCGGGAGGCGGGGGACCCTTGTGCGGAGCGCGTCCTGCAAGCCGTGTGCCGGTGTGTCCCGCAGATGGCAGGTGCGCTGCCTTGAAGACGGTGCAGGGCGTCAGATACGTCGTGTCGGCACGTAGTGATGGATGAGTTGGGCATCCCGGTTGGCGTGCCGGTGATGGACCTCAGCGGGATCGAGTCGCGACGGCCACCTTCCACGCAGCAGTCGACCCACTAAATGCACCACGCGCGCAAGCTCCGACTTCATCGTTCCCCCCTCTGTGGCGCCCGTTCAGACGCCGGGTCGATTCGGCCCCTGGTCAATTCGGACCCCAAGGCCATGGCCGAATGGATATGCCCTGCGAAACGCCCGGCAAACGGTGTGTAGTGCGGCGGCTGCATCCGCCCCGGCGGCCGCTGGCGTCTCGCCAGCGTGGGAACGGTCCTGCTGTGCACCCATGGTGATTCTGCGTGACCTCTCCATCGCTGTGTGCTTGAGTCGGCTCCGTGGGCCCGAGAGCCGGTCCCATGGTGGTGTGGAGAGGAGTCGCGACAGTGCATGCCAGCAAAGGGGACCGTCTCGTGGTCCACGGCCGGGTGGTCGGGAAGCACGACCGTGTTGTGGAGATCATCGAGGTGCTGGGCCCGGACGGAACGCCGCCCTACCGCGTGCGCGCGGAGAACGGTCACGAGACGATCATGACGCCGGGACCCGACTCGGTCATCGACCACCGCAAGGCAACGAATCTGCCTTAGCGAAAGCGGAAGCCGAAGCCCGATCGACTCTGTGCGGCAGGTCAACCGGTGGGCCTGGGAGCATCCCGGGTTCCACCGCCTGCGTATCGCCCGTTCCGGGCGTCCCGCCTTAGGGACAACCCCCGTGCCCGCCCCACGGTTTTCCGTAACCCGCGACGGAAGCCCGCCGGATGCAGCGACGAGTTCCAGGGTGACTACCGGTGGTGGAACAACACCGACCATCTGCGGCTCATCGAGTGGATGCGCGCGTACAACGTCCGCCACCCGCACGACCCGGTCCGCTTCATGGGCGACGACATCGGCTGGACCGGACCGGAGGTGTACGACGCGGTCACCGGTTATGTGGCCCGCACCCACCCGGAGCTGAGCGCCCGCTTCGACGAGCTGTACCGAGGGCTGCGTCCCACCGTGGCGACGGGGACATACATGAAGCGCTATCTGGACACGCCGTACGCCGCGCGCAAGGAGAGGGCGGACCGGACCGGCCGAGCACTTCGGCTGCTGATGCGCCGGTCTCCGGGCGCGGACCGGGTGGCGTTCGACCGGGCCGTGCAGAATGCGAGGGCCATCGACCGGACCGCCCGGCAGTACGCCTTCGCCTTCGACGACCCCGCACAGCTCGCCGCGAGTATGCGCTACCGCGACCGGGCGATGGCGGCCAACGTGGTCTGGTGGCAGCAGCACACGGGAACCAAGATGCTGCTGTCGGCGCACAACGGCCACGTCGCCTATCAGACACCACAGCCCGCTCAATACCCCCGGACGCAGGGCGCGTTCCTGCGCGACAGCTTGGGGCCGGCCTACGTGAACGTCGGTCTGACCTTCGACCAGGGCTCGTTCAACGACACGGGTTCCGACGGCGTCATTCGTCCGCGGACGTTCGGCCCGGCGGGCCCCGGCAGCAACGAGCGCACCTTGGACCGGGTGCGGTACCGGAACTACGCGGTCGACCTGCGTACGGTCGGCTCCCCGGCCCGCGCGTGGCTGGCCGCGGCCCGGCCGACACGCAGCATCGGCACCGCCTACCCGGCCGGCCCGTACGACATCGCGCTCGGCCGCAGCTACGACATCCTGATCCACCTGCACCACATCGCCGCGGCCCGGCTGCGGGACCACACATGAGCCGCCGACCGGGGACCGTCCCCACCTGAGCGGCCGACGGGGGACCGGACCGTCCGCGGGACGATGCCGACGCCCGCGTACGAGCCGCGAGCGACAACGTAGGACCGCTCCCGCACCCGTCCGTTCACCCGTCGCGACGACTGCTTAGCCCAGCTGGCCCCAAGCCATGACGGCAATGACGGGGTCTTCGGCCCGCCGTGCTTCCATCGCGTCATGGAGGTGCTCACGTGACCGCTGGAGACCGAGAACGACAGCAGGACACCTACCCGTCCCCGCGAGCAAGTGCGCCGCGGCGGCGCGTACTGGCAGCGGCGGCTCTGGCGCCGATGCTGGCAGGTACGCCGAGCTCCGCTCGCGCCGTGGCTCCCGGGGCCCCCGGGGAGGCCGGGCCCGGGCTGGTCGAGCCGGTGCACACCGCCCTGTCGGACTGGACGGGCGTGGCTCAGGCGCTGGGACGCACCGGCGAGATGAAGCGAAATGTGATGTACCACACCGGGCTCCCACGCCGGGACCTCCGGGTGGTCTCCCGCAGGATCACCATCAAACCGTCCCTCGCCCTGGGCTCGCATGTGTCCTTCGTCCGTTACGCCGACGGCAGCACACTGCTGATGGGCGACGTGGTGGTCACCGAGCGCGAACTGCAGAAGTTCACCGATATCCTGCACGAGCACGGGATCCAGCAGACTGCGATTCACAAGCATCTGCTCTCCCAGACTCCCGACATCTGGTGGATCCACGTCCATGCGCACGGCCACGACCCGGTGGCCATCGCCCGCGGCCTGCGCGCGGCATTCGACAGCACCGGCACCCCGGGCCCGCTGCCGTCCGATCCGCCGCAGCCCGTCGACCTGGATACCGACGGCATCGATGCCGCGCTGGGCGTCAAGGGCGCCACCGACGACGGAATCTACAAATCCATCTTCGTCCGACGCGAGACCGTCACCGACGGCGGCCTGGTCCTCCCTCCGGGCCTGGGATCGACCAGCGCGTTCAACTTCCAGCCGCTGGGCGGTGGTTGGGCCGCGGTCAGCGGCGACTGCGCCCTGATCGCCAAGGAAGTCCAAGACGTCCTGGTGGCCCTGCGCCGTGCCGGAGCCGAGCTCGTCGAGCTGCACAACCACGGTCTGACCGACGAACCCCGCCTGTTCTTCACCCACTTCTGGGCCGTCGGCGACGGCGTCGGGCTCGCCCGGGCCCTGCGCCCCGCGGTGGCGGCCACCAACGTCGTGCCGGCCGGGGGCGGCTGACCAGCTGCCCTGTGGCGATCGTGCCTGCTCCGCACGGGAGCAGGCCTCGCATGGTTGCCCGGAGTTGGCCGAAGGCGCGCCCGGGGAGGAGCGACACCTTGGGAAAGAGCGACACCCTGGGAAGGGCCGATGCGCGGGGAAGGACCGACGGGTGAGGACGGCCGATGCGGTCTACCCCGCGGCAACCGTGCGAGGGTGAAAGGGGTCCGGCGGTGAGCTACGCAGAGATCAACGGGCTGTCCCTGTACTTCGAGGGCCACGGTTCCGGCCCGGGTGAACCGCTGGTGCTGCTTCATGGCGGCTTCGGGGCCGGCGAGACCTTTGCGCCCGTCCTGCCCGCCCTGGCCGAGCAGCGCCGGGTCGTCCTGGTCGACCTGCAAGGGCATGGACGCACGGCGGACATCGACCGCCCGCTGCGGCCCGAACTGATGGCGGACGACATCGCCGGCCTGATCAAGCACCTCGGTCTGGGGCGGGCCGACGTGATGGGTTACTCCCTGGGCGCCGACGTAGCCCTGCGTACCGCGATCCAGCACCCCGAGCTGGTGCACAGACTGGTGGTGGTATCCACCCCCGCTCGGCGGGACGGCTGGTTCCCGGAGGTGGTGGCCGCGATGGACCGGATGAGCGCGGAAGCTGCCGAGCCGATGAAGCAGGCACCCGTCCATGAGCTCTACGCGCAGCTGGCGCCCCGGCCGCAGGACTGGCCGGTACTGGTCGGCAAGATCGCCGAGTTGAAGAAGCAGGACTACGACTGGACGTCCGAGGTGGCGACCCTCACCGCGCCGACGATGCTGGTCTTCGCCGACGCCGACGCGGTACGACCCGCGCATGCAGTCGAGTTCTACGCCCTCCTCGGCGGCGGCGAACATGACGCCGGCTGGGACGGATCCGATCGCCCGGCAGCCCGACTGGCCATCCTGCCGGGCGCCACGCACTACGACATCCTGCACTCTCCCCTCCTGGCCAGGATGGTCGTTCCGTTTCTGGACGCGCCCGCTTGAGGGAACGAGAGCCGGGTGCAGTGGGCGCGGTCGAAAGTGCGGGCGCCATCCTTCCGGGCGCGCCGCCGGCACCCCGTCCGAAGTATCCGCGCAACTGCACGCGCACCAGGGCACGTTGGTCCCAGTCACCGCCCATGAGCGTGTGCCGCGCTCACCTGCGCGGAGGGTCAAGCGCGGGATGAGCATCCCTTGACCGAAGGTTGACCGCTTGGGTGGCGAGCCCTTGACGGGGCGCGAACTACGTTCCCTGCATGCCTCTACGAACCTCGGTCCTGCCCGTGCTCCCGTACCGCAAGCCGACCCGCGGCCGGGACTACTGGCTGCTGGACGACGTATTGCCGGACCCGGACGCCGTGCGGGAGCGTTGTCTGGCCAGGAACGACTGGACCGAGGGCTACCCTCACAAGCCCGAGAGCTGGCCGGGTCTGCGCACCATGCCGGCGCTCGAACCCGGTGAACTGGCCCATGTCGAGAAGCTGGTGCGAAAGGCGACCGGTGCCCCCAATATCTGGGCCGAACGCCCCGCGGGCGGCGGTACCGTCAACCACAACTGTGTCCAGGTCGTCGGCGGGGGTGAGTGTGAGCCCCGCCCCCACACCGACTCGCGGAACCTCTGCCGGTACGCGGCCGTGCTCTATCTCAACCCACTGGTCCCCAAGGACTGCGGCACCAGCTTCTACCGGCAGTCCCTCCCGGGCGGCACCCTCGGAGGCAACCAGGTGGCTCCTCCGCACAACAACCTGGTCGACGCCCTCGGCACCCGCTTCGTCGCGCCGGATTCCTTCACCGAGGACGTCCGCATCCCGCACCGCGCCAACCGCCTGCTGCTCTACTCCGCCAACCTGATCCACACGGCGACCCGTTACTGGGGCACCACCCTGCAGGAGAAGCGGATGACGGCGGTCTTCTTCTGGATGGCCTGACGCCGCCCGTGGGGCGTGTCAGGCAGTACCAGGGACGCCGCCCCGCAGGATGGCCAAGGGACCTCTGACTCGGATCGCTAGGAGCACACCGACTTGTACGTCTCGGCGTCGTCCTTCCACTCCTGCTGCGCTGCCTGGAACGCATTCTTGTAGACCTCGGCCTGCGAGGTGTCCTGACGGTTGATTGCGGCCTCGAACTGCGACGTCGCATCACTCAACGCACGTGCGTCGTGCGCGAGTCACGGATCGCAGAGGCGACGTCCGAGTCGCCCGCGTCGTTCGCAGCCGCGTCGAGGTTGGCGGCCAGCGGGTCGGGAGCGTCACGGTCGAGGGCTGTCATGAGGGTGAGCGGCGTCGTTGTTGCGACCTGTAGGCGGGGCGACTCCGGCGATCGGGTACGAATCGTGTGGAATGACGGCATAGAGCCGCGAGCGCGCACAAGGAGAGTCGTGCATCTTGCCGTCCCAAGCCGCCAGACGAGGAAGCCGACCCGTTCCGAGGCTTCGCACGACGTACCCGCAGCGCTGCTGCTGGCGCTGACCGGGCTGATCTACAACGACTGGTTGCTGGCGTTCGTGCTGCCCACTGGCCTGGATGCCAGGCACTCGTACGCCAGCGAGCTCTACGCCACCGATCAGCCCTTCCATACGTTGTTCGCCGTCATCGAGCTGATCGCCGCTGCCAGCGTCACTTCGGGTGCCGTGTGGGCACTGCGCCGAGCGTCGGGGCGGTGGTCCGGTGCCGGCTGGTGGTCGTTGATCGCCTTCGGTGCCTTCTCCGTGGCGGATGTACTGTTCCCGATGCGTTGCGCGCCTTCGGTGGAGCGAAGCTGCGAGGTGGTCAATCCGATGCACACGACGGCCAGCGCTCTTGTGCATACGGCCATTTTCGCCTCGATGGTTCTGCTCACCGTCGCTGCGCGCCGCGAGGCCGACCCCGTGCCTGCGATCCGTCGCTGGGGCCCCGTCATCCTGCCGTGCGCCCTGGTTTCCGCGGTCGCCACCGTCGGCCCCTTGTTCGGACGCCCGGGCTGGCACGGCGTGGCGCAACGGGTGCACCTCCTCCTCGTAGGCGCATGGCTGCTGGTGGTGGCCCACGCCTTGCGTACGCGGCACCGCCGAGAGCCGTGCACCGGTTGGTCGCGGCCCGGCCCGGAGTCGCGTCCACGTACACCCACGCACGGCTGAACCGCGCCCACGGCGGAGGAGCCGCCGTGCCCGTCCTGCTGCTCAGGCCGGCGCGTTCGGGGTTTCCCCGGCTCGGCGGCCCCATGCGGAGAGGGTGACTTGCGGGATGTCGATGAACGCCGGGTCCTTCAGCAGGGTGGCGAACTCTGCCAGGTCGGCTTCGGTGAGGAGACCGTCGGCGAGGAGGGTGGGGGCTGCCTGGGTGATGAGGGGGAGCCAGCGGTCCTTGTCGAGTCCGCCCATGCAGCCGGGGTTCGCGGCGAAGGCCACCTCGGTCAGCGCGTTGCGAGCGAGGAGAGAGGGAAGGCCGCGGGCCCAGGTCATGTCGGCGCCGTGCTCTCGGTATGTGCGCTGATAGGCGTCGAGAATGCGCCGGACCAGGGGGAAGGGTGAGGTGTCGGCCGGCAGGTGGTACGGCTCTTCGACGATGAGCCAGCCACCGGGGGAGAGCCAGCGGGTGGCCCGCGCGATCATCTCGTCGCGCTCCGCGAGGTGGCAGAACAGGTAGCGGGCGTGGATGAGGTCGAAGCTGCCGGGTGCGAAGTCCTCGCTGGTGATGTCGGCTTCCTGGACCTCCAGGTTCGCGGCCCGGTGTGTATCGAGGTGGCGGGTGTCGAGATCGGCGGCGACCACGCGTCCGTTCGGGCAGCGGTCGGCAAGCCAATAGGCGATGGAGCCGGCGCCCGCGCCCAGTTCCAGGCAGTTCCAGGAGGCTTCGAGGGAAAGGCCGTCGAGGATGGTGGTAGTGAACGCGTCGACGCTGCGCTGGATGGAATCCAAGCGGTCACGCTCGCGGTCGGCATCATTGCTCAACATGCCGGTGTTGTAAGGGGTGTTGGCAGGCTGCTCCGTCATGGACTTCACGGGATTTACGGGCTTCATGGGCTTCACGGGAATCGCCTATTTCGTGGGGGTGGTCGAGGCATGGCGTGTGCGCGCGTCCGGCGGCAGTTCGAACGAGCGTACGGTGGGGAGTGTGCGGGCGCGGAGGACGGCGAGCAGGAAGTCGGCTTCGCTGCGGAGGCCGTCGTGGGTGGGGCTTTCGGTGGCGAGCGGGTTCGGCTGGGGTGTGGCCGCGGCCGTCTTGGCCCAGAGGGCGGCGTGCAGCCAGCACGCGGTGATCGCCGGCTCGATCTGTTCTTCGGGCAGGGCCTGGGAGGTGACGTGGCGCCGGGCGTGTGCCATCACCTCGGGCGTCACGTAGTCCTTCAGGATGAGTAGGACGTCGCGGATTTCGATGACCTGGCGGTAGAGCCGGAGGTGGATCGCCTGTGGGCCGCCGAGCACCGCGCGGATCCGGGTGTGCGGTCTCTCCAGAGTGACGTGCGGGATGGCCTCGGTGAGGTCGCGCCACAGGGGGTGCAAGCGCCACAGGGCGCTCGCGTTGCGGGCCGCTCGGCGGAGGGTGAGGGCCAGGGGCATGCACACCCCGGCGGTCATCAGCCAGGCCGTGACACCGATGTTGAGCGGGAACAGTGCGCCCAGCCAGGCAGGGCGGGCGAGGAGGAAGGCCAGGACGACGACCCAGAACACGGAGGACGAGGTGAAGCCGGCGGCGAGCAGCAGGAGGCCGGTGCGCAGGGGCCGGTCGTCGCGGGCCCGGCGGCCGTAGCGCATACACAGCACGGCGCAGGGGATGGTGCCGACGAGGTGGGCCGCGACGAGGAGCCACCAGAAGGGGCTGTACCAGGGGACGGCCTCGGTGGTGACGCAGCCGGCGTGCGGCGCGATGGTGTCGTTGAGCACGATCAGGGCGCCGATGGTGAGGACCATCGGTCCGTAGATCAGCCACGGGTGGCGCCGGGACATGGCCGCGAGGACGAAGTCGAGGATGAGGGCCGAGCTGAGAACGCCCCATGCGTTCATGAACAGGCCGCAGCTCTCGGCGAAGGTGAAGGTGCTGTTCAGGGCCGCGGTCACGGGGTCGAGATAGACGGTGATCGACCCGGCGAGCCCGATGACGGCGATCAGCAGCATCTTCTGCTGGTGAGAGCGGCGCGCTGTGGGCCAGCGGAGGACGATGACCAACCACAGCGCCAGCGCGCCCAGGAGCTCGACGCGTTCGCCCAGTGCATAGAGGGAAGACGGGGGCATGGCTCCTACTCGCGGATCCCGAGGGCGGCTTCGAGCGCGCCGCGCACACCTGTCGACGGTGAGGGGGTGAGCATCCCCGCGGCGGCGTGGATCAGGCTGGCAACGAGCTCGGCTTCCTGTTCTTGCTCGGTGGTGTAGTTGGTGCGAGCCAGCAGCCGGCTGATCAACTCGGGGCTGATGCTGGGCAGCAGAGTGCTGAGGGCGCCTTGGTTCTCCTGGTCAGTGATGCCGTGATCGCACAGGATGTGCCCGATCTCATGGAGAATGATGTGTTCCTGGTGGAACTTGGTGGTCTTCTCCTCGACATAGATGTTGTCGCTGACGTCGGTGGCGATCCACAGCCCGCAGGCGTTGATGGCGGAGCCGATCGACACGGTGTGGATCTGGATGGGCCGGCCCCGCCGCACCGACAGCTCGCGGATGAGAGCGTCGACGGAGAAGGGTCTGGGGAGGTCGAGCGCGCTGACGAGCGCCTGGCACCGCTTGCGGACCTGCCGAGTTGTCATGGTGCCGCCTCGCTCCTCGCTCGGACACCGGTAGAAGTAGACGTCGTGTACGTAATGCATAGCCAACTTTCTTGGCTGTCTGCTGATCTGCTCCGGGTGACGGTCGCCGGACGCTGCCGGACCGGCCCCTGCTGGGTAATGCGGGGCGCAGCATGGGGTGTTGATGCCACCTGGAGCCGGTCGATGACTCGGGATCGGGAAGCACGCTGGCAGCCTTCGTCGCGTGGACATGGACCTTTAGGGTCCGTGGTGCGACCGTTCCGGAACCGCGTTGCTTCTCCATCGCCCACCTCCTGATCGCCATACTGCTCGAACGCGTAACGTGAGGCAACTGGGCCTGAAGGAGCCTCTGATCCTCGGGGCAGAGGACTCATGTGAAGCTGACGCGCTATGGCCGACGCTCTATCAGTAGGGAACGAGAGTACGGCCCTTGGCCTGCGCTGATCTCGTCTGGCGCACCGTAAGACGCCTCAGAACCGCCGGGCTGCCTCCTCCGCGTGAGCCATGCGCCGCAGGCTCAGCAGCACCGGTTCGTACAGCACCGTAAGCGCGACGGCCGCCTCGATCTGCCCGGTCGGGGTCGGCTGCTCCTCGACCATGTCCAGGTCGGTGACTGCCAGTTGCACTGCCAGCTGCCCGTACGGCAGCAAGTGCGCGGTGTCGCAGGGGTAGCCGAGCCGGGCCAGCGCGGCGACCGAGTCGATGAGCCGTCGGTGGGCGGGGTTGAGCATGTCCAGGCCGGGACCGGACGACCAGCCCAGCTGCTCCAGCAGCGCCTCCACCGAGCGGCGGGCGGTCTCCACCGCCGGGTCGTCCTCGGCCGGCTCCTCGGGGCAGGGCAGCGCCCGGGTCGCAGCGCCCAGCCGTAGGTAGTGGTCGAGCGACTCGTCCTCCGCGGCAGCGATCACCTCGCGCGCGGCGGCCACCGGAACCCCGCCGATCTGGATCAGCGCCCGCACCAGGCGCAGCCGCCGCAGGTGGTCCTCCCCGTACTCGGCCTGGGTGGCGGAGACCCGGCGCCCGGGCTGGAGCAGCCCTTCGCGCAGGTAGTACTTGATCGTGGCGGTGGACACACCGCTGCGCTCGCTCAGCTCCGCCAGCCGCATGCTCTTGCACCTTCCCTTGAATAGTGGCACTATCCAAGCATGGATAGCGTAGCTATCCAATACGGACGGAGAGTCTCATGGGCGTTGCGCCGATATCCGGGCGACGGGTCACGGCCGCCGCGGAGGGCGACGTGGTCGTCTTCCTCATCGGGATGCGGATCAACCGCTGGCGGGCCGTACGCCACTGGCTGCCGGCCTTGGCTGCGATGCCGCGCATGCTCAAGGAGCTCTCCCGGGACGGCGACAGTGGGTTGCTGGCCCGCCGGGTGCTGAGCGGCGGTCCCCGCGTGTTCACCGTCGCGCAGTACTGGGAGTCGCGCGAGAAGCTGCTCGCCTACGCCTCGGACCCGAGCGGGCAGCATCGCCCCGCGTGGGCGGCGTTCAACCGCCGCGTGCGGGGCAGCAAGGGCAGCGTGGGGATCTGGCACGAGACGTACATCGTCCCGGCCGGTTCGTACGAGTCGGTCTACGTAGACATGCCGCCGGCCGGTCTGGGTGCGGCATGGGGAGTCGAGCCCGTGGGCCGGCGCGGGGAGCGGGCGGCGCAGCGGCTGGCGAGCGGAGCCGCTTAGAGGTGGTCGGAGGGTGCTCCGGCCGAGGGGCGGCACGTGTTTGACGTGACCTGGCCGCAAGCGCCGACACCTGCACGTCGCTGCTCACGTCCGGCTGGAGACGATCCGCCCAGCTCCGAGGCGCCTGATCCACTCGTCGGAAACGGACCCGGACACTCCCGGACGACTTCCGGCCATTGGCCGACGGAGCGGTCCCGGACAGTCATGGGTGCGGTAGGAATGGGGCCGGTCCGCAGAAATCCCCCAACGGGAATCCGTCCGGTTTTCGCGGGCCGGCTGTTTTCCTGACCTCCCGGGCGGAGCCCTGAAGATCCGCGCAAGCCACGGCAGCATCCGTGAAGTCGGGCGACATCTCGTCGAGAGGTTGGGGAGCTTTCGGCACGTCAGGGATCGGCGCGGGGACATGCCCGGAACCGGTGGGGGATGGGGCAACCGCTTCCCGCAGCGCGATCTGCACTGATCGGATCGGCGCCGAATTTCCCCGAGTACACCGACCGAACTGCGCCACTCCGGTGCTGCCGGTTCCTTCGTGGCATCCACCGGCTCATTCCAGTGGTGACGCGGCCATTCCCGCGTCGTCGGAAACGGAGACCCTTGATGGCCTTGATACGAAGACACATCCGTGCCGCCGTGACGGTTGTCGCGACCGCTTTCCTCGCACCCCTGCTGACGGCGAGCCCGGCGCCGGCCTCGCCCGCCCGGCACGCCGACGGCGCCCGTAAGCCCGCGGACTGCCGGCCGGCGCTCCAGATCCTGGCTTCCCTCCCCGGTTCAGGAGGCAGCCAGGTCAAGGGGCTCGGGCCGAGAGCGCTGGCGGTGGGGTCCTCGCGCGGCCTGCCCGTGTACTGGACCGGTACCCGGGTACACCGCGTACCGCTGCCCGCCGGATTCACCGGCGGTGAGGTCGCGGCGGTCAACGCGAAGGGCCTGATGGTCGGTTCTCTGCAGGGCGCGGGCCGTACCGCCGCCTTCAGCTTCCGTGCCGGGGCCCGCACGGTGACCCTGCTGCCGGAGGGGGCTCACGCGGCGGACGTCAACGACCAGGGGCTGATCGTCGGCAACGGCGCCAAGGGGGACGTCCTCATCGGTCTCGAATGGGACGGGGCCCGGATCCACCGCAGACTCGCGCCCCCGGCCGGATACTCGCTCACCTCGGTGACCGCCATCAACAACGCCGGACAGATCGCCGGTTCGGGCGAGGCCGTCAAGGACGACGAATCGTGGTCGGCGGGCGTCACCTGGCCCGCCAGGAAAGGGGCCGCGGCCGTACCGCTCCAGCGTTTCTGGCCCTCGGGAGTGCCCTACGACTTCTGGTACCCCCGGGACATCGACCGCGCCGGACGGATCGTGGGCACCCATGACTACACACGGCTGGACACCCTGACCCCCACCCAGTGGCTCCCGCCGTACACCACCGAAAGCGAAGCGGGCCTGCTCGGGGAGCGCACGAGCGGCACCTTCGAGGCCATCAGCCCCACCACCAACGTGAGTGTGGGCACCGCTCTCGACAGCCACATGGTCGGGCCGTTCCCGCCGGAGACGGCGCCCCCGACACAGGCCCAGATATGGCCGGGAACCGGCCCCATGCTGGCGCTGCCCAGGCTCTCCCAGGAGGGCGACGCCCAGGCGTTCGCCGTCAGCGACGACCAGCGCGTAGGCGGTTCCGCGGTCGACGTCGCGTCGACCCCCCGTGCCGTCGTCTGGACCTGCGCCCTGCGGCAGGCGTACAAGCCCTGACTCACGGTGCCGACCTGAGGTCGTTCCGGCGCCATACGTGACGACTGGGGGCGTCCCGGCGGGTCCCGGCGGGTAGACCGACGCCGGGACGCCCCCGCCGGGCGCCCGGACGCCCCTGGTGCCCGGACGCCCCCGGTCCCGGACGCCCCTGATCCCCGGAGTCGCTAACTCCGTTATACAGGCGCCCAGTTGACCGCTTGGGTCAGAACTTAGGGCACAGGTTCACGTGTACGGCCTCGACGATCTGCGCGGCCTTGACCTTGCCGAACCCCTCGGGGTGGCGGGGTGAGGTGAACCGCAACTCCGCCATTTTCGTCTGCTTCGACTTGTCCTTGGGGAAGTTGTGGATCGTTTGGCACTGGTTGAGCTCGCGGTCGACGGCCTTGTCCTCCCTGCCGTGGACGATGTCCGGGTCGATGCCGGTCAGCGCACGGATGTATCCAAGCTTCGCGGCGACATTCGGCTTGGGAGGGGTGCCTGTGGTGGCTTCGCCGTCCGAATTGGCCTTGGAGGGGGCACTCGGCGTCGGGGTGGCTGTCTTCGCCGCCTTCTTCGGCGCTGCGTTGGTGCTGTTGTCGCTGCTGCACGCGGAGAGGGCGGCGGCCAGGACGAGTGCGGTCAAGGCGGTGGCGGCGGTGCGCTTCACGTTCGAGCTCCTGAGAGGACGACTACTGGCACCGGTGTGACCGCCGAGACCGAGCGATGGTTGTGTGTCGACTCTGTGGGGCGACCGATGAAGGATCCCGGACCACCCCGAGAGGGGTTGCCAGGCTCCGCGCTCTGGGGGTGCATCGGCCCCGCGCCCAGGTCACCGAGGGCGACACCCCGTCAGTTCCGGTTCGATGTTGGCCTGTTCCTCATGACGACTGATGTGAGATCAGCACGATTGGCGGGATTTGTCGTGGATCCGTGACGGCGCCGGGCGGAGTGCAACGGGCGGGGCGAAAAGCTCGTCTGGGTGAACAGCGAGGCGCACCAGGCGCCTTCGTTAACGGGGTGGGTCTCACCATGTGGGGGGAGATCCACGGGAGGGAAGTCCATGACCAGGACGAAGAAGAAGTCCGGGGTGAAGGCGCGGGGCGGCCGTGTGGCCGTGATCGGTGCGCTGGGCCTGGCCTCAGTAACGCTGGCCGCCGCGCCGGCGTTCGCCAAGGGCGGTGTGGACATCACGGCACCGCATTCGGTGCATGTCGGCCAGATCATCACGGTCAAGGCGCACGGCGGCGACGACAGCGCCGGCTACCTGCATCAGCTGTGCCTGGAGGAGAACGGCTTCGGCCAGGGGTGGCACCAGGAGAACTGCAGCGCCGCGGTCAAGGGCGACGCGCGGGTCACTGCACACGGCACGTCCGCACGCCGCGGCAACCTGCAATTCCGTGCGGTGCTGTACGGCCTGACCAGCCCGCACGACCAGAATCCCGTGCGCTTGCACGCCTCTGACGTGGTGACGGTGCACGTGCGCTGATGCCAGCAGCGCGGCTGCGGACAGCCAGCACGAACACTGCCCGCAGCCGCCTGGTGCCGTGCCTCTTTGCAAGGAGATGCAAAGCCGGGCGGGATCAGGGTGTGCCGAGCAGGGCATGTCCGTCCAGGTGCTCTGGTGCTCTGGTGCTCTGGTGCTCTGGTGCCCAGGTGGCGCGCCGGTGCCCCCGACCCCGCGGTCGCGGGCACCGGCACGCGTACGACAAGCTCGCGGTCCGGTACAAGGCCACCGCGCTGGTCGCAGCGATCAGCGAATGGCTATGACCAGCTCGGTCCCTCACGCGAAGTGGGATGCCTCAGCCTTCGTCGAGCACCGTCCGGATCACATGCCGGGCATTCTGCGCCATCGCCGGGTTCGTTCTCCGGTAATACGGCAGCGCGATCAGCGCCTGCGAGAGCGTCCGCCCCCGGCCACGGACCCAGGTTGCGTCGTCCACGCCCAGCGCCTCGCGGAAGACTTCCCTCGCATCGGCCGGCAGCAGATTCCACGCCGGGAACAGATCGCACGCTGGATCACCCACCCCCAGGCATCCGAAGTCGATCACCGAGGTCAGCCTGCCACCGTCCACCAGCAAGTTGCCCGGCATGAGATCGGCATGCAGCCACACCGGCGGGCCGTCCCAGCCCGGGGCCCGCAGCGCCTCCTCCCACACAGCGGCAGCGCCATCACAGTCGACGCCCTCCTGCGGGATCCCGCGCAGGTCCTCGATTGCTGTCCGGGTCGCCGCGTCGAGCGAGGCGACTGGCCCGCCGCGATGGGCTTGCGGCGCGCCGAGCAGGGTGATGCTCCGCATCGCCGCCACGAATTCGGCCAGATCCTCGGCCAGCGGGCCAGGTTCGCTCAGGGCCCCCGCCTCAGGATTCTCTCCCGCGAGCCACCGGTACACCGACCACGGCCACGGATACCCCTCGGCGGGCTGCCCGGCTCCGAGCACCTCGGGGATGGGCGTGGGTAGGTGGGGCGCGAGGCGTGGCAGCCACGTTCGTTCCATCGACACGTCGTTGGCCCCGCCCTTCACCAGCGGAAGCCGTACGACCATGTCGTCGCCCAGCCGGTACATGGCGTTGACCGTGCCGCCGGACGGAAGCCGCCCCACCGCCAACCCCGCCCACTGTGGGAACTGCCCAGCAATCAGCCGCCGTACAAGGGCGTCGTCGATCGGATGCATGCCGGGATGCATGCTGGGATGCGTTTGCCCTGTGCTCATGGCACGCCATCCGACGCCGAACGCCGACGAGCGTCAAACACTTTTCCGGCAGGCCCACCAGCGGCTGCCGTTTCGCAGGGGGTCTGCGAAACGGCAGCCGCGCGTAACCGGACCTGGTGGGGTGCCCTCAGACGGAGGCCATCGGGCGGGCGTCGTCGGGGGTGGCAGTG
>NZ_SDIF01000020.1 GCF_004122735.1 Streptomyces sioyaensis
CCCGTCCCCCGGACCGGTTCCTGTCCGCCGGACCGGTTCCTGTTCCCCCGGACGGGATCCGGTCCGGGGGGACGGGCTCCCGTCCGGGGGAACAGGAACCGGTCCGGCGGACAGGAACCGGTCCGGGGGACGGGAGCCGAACTCTACTGACCGGTCGGACGGCCCCCGCCCGCGGGGAGCCTCCACCGCACCACACGCCCCTTATTGCACATAGGTTGCACTTGCCTGCCACTTGCGCAATCGGCCTAATATGGGCCGCCGGGAACGAGAAGGGGTGGTCGGTCAGTGGGCTCACCGGTGGTGCTGGGCATCGAGTCGTCCTGCGACGAGACGGGCGCCGGGCTGGTGCGCGACGGCCGGCTGCTCGGGCAGGCGCTCGCGTCGAGCATGGCCGAGCACACCCGGTTCGGCGGTGTGGTGCCGGAGATCGCCGCCCGCGCGCATGTGCACGCCCTGAACCCCGTCGTCCGCGGCGCCCTGGACGAGGCCGGGCTGCGGGCCGCCGACATCGGGGCGGTCGCGGTGACCTGCGGCCCGGGGCTGTCCGGCGCGCTCCAGGTGGGGCTGGCCGGTGCCAAGTCCCTGGCGTACGCGCTGGGGGTGCCGCTGTACGGCGTCCACCACCTCGCCGGGCACGTGGCCGCCGACACCCTCGCCCACGGCCCGCTGCCCGACCCCTGTGTGGTGCTGATCGTCTCCGGCGGCCACACCTCACTGCTGCTCGTCCGCGACCTGGCCCGCGACCGCATCGTGCACCTCGGCGACACCCTGGACGACGCCGCCGGTGAGTGCTTCGACAAGGTCGCCCGGGTCTTCGGGCTGCCGTACCCCGGCGGCCCGGCCATCGACCGGACAGCGCGCGCGGGGGATCCGTGCGCTGTCCCCTTCCCCCGCCCGCTCACCACCGGCCCGCCCGCGATGCGCTTCGCCTTCTCGTTCTCAGGGCTGAAGACCGCGGCGGCCCGGTGGGCGGAGCGCCATCGCGCCGCGGGCCGCCCGCTGCCGGTCGCCGACGGCGCGGCCGCACTCCAGGAGGCGGTCGCCGACGTCCTGACCCGCAAGGCGGTGGCCGCCTGCACCGAGCACGGGGTGCGGACGCTGGTCGTGGTGGGAGGGGTGGCCGCCAACTCACGGGTGCGGGCGCTGGCCCAGCAGCGCTGCGCGGCCGCCGGACTCACCCTGCGGGTCCCGCCGCCGCGGCTGTGCACGGACAACGGCGCGATGATCGCCGCGGTCGGCGACCTCCTCGTCCGCTCGGGCGCCGCACCGGCCCCACTGGACGTCTCGGTCGATCCGTCGGCACCACTGGAGTACGCGGCGCTGCATCCGGTGGGGCGGGGGGCGGCCGCGGTGTGACCTCGGGCGGTCCGTCGGCCGCCCCACCGCCTCACGTCAGCAGCGTGAGCAGGAACTGCCCCGCGAACAGGAACGACGCGCAGAAGCCGAGGACCGCCGGCAGCCACTGCCAGATGCCGCGCGGGGCGTCGAAGCAGGCCAGATGGCCGAGGACGGCGAGCACGCCGGTCAGGGCGCCCAGCCAGAAGGGCAGGCCGTCGTGGTGGGTGTACAGGATGGCGACGGCGGCCAGCAGACCGAGCACCGCCATGATCTGGCCCCTGCCGGGCGCGGGCCGCCGGGTCTCGCCCGTAGCGCTCATGCCGCCGGATGCTACCCGCGCCGGACGGGCCGCGGCCGTTGCCCCGCCGTACGGCGCCGGCCGCCCGGCCTCCGTTTCCCGCTCTCCCTCCCCCGCCTCCCGCACCGCTCTGACCAGGCACGATCGGCGGTTCGACGGTAATGACAACGGTCACCGGTGCAGCCTTTGGATCTTTCGCCGAAGTGCGGTTTGCTTCCCAGGAGGAGCCAGTGGCAGCAAGCCAGGAGGGAGGCGTCCATGACCGAGCACGCCCACGGCCAGGGGCACGACCACAGCCATGCACACGGAGTCTCGGCGGACGCCGACCGGCGCTGGCTGCGCGGCGCGCTCATCCTGCTCACCAGCTATCTGGCGATCGAGGTCGTCATCGGTGTGGTGGCACAGTCCCTGGCGCTGATCGCGGACGCCGCCCATATGCTCACCGACGCGGTCTCGATCGTGCTCGCCCTGATCGCGATGCGGCTGGCCGCGCGCCCGGCCCGCGGCGGGTACACGTACGGGCTCAAGCGCGCCGAGATCCTCTCCGCGCAGGCCAACGGCATCACCCTGCTGCTGCTGTCGGTCTGGCTGGGGTACGAGGCGGTCCAGCGGCTGATCACGCCGCCCGCGGTGACCGGCGGACTGGTGCTGATCACCGCGCTGGCCGGGGTCGTGATCAACCTGATCTGCACCTGGATGCTGTCCCGGGCCAACCGCTCCAGCCTGAACGTCGAGGGCGCCTACCAGCACATCCTCACCGACCTGTTCGGGTTCGTCGCCACCGCCGTCTCCGGTCTGATCGTGCTGACGACGGGCTTCCGGCAGGCGGACGCGATCGCCTCGCTGGTGGTCGTGGCGCTGATGCTGCGGGCCGGTACGAGCCTGGTGCGCGAGTCCGGCCGGATCTTCCTGGAGGCCGCACCGGCCGGGGTCGACCCGGACGCGCTGGGCGATCACCTGTGCGCCGCTGACCAGGTCGTCGAGGTGCACGATCTGCACATCTGGCAGATCACGTCCGGGCAGCCGGCGCTGTCCGCGCACATCCTGGTGGAGCCGGGCGGTGACTGCCACAAGGTCCGCCGCAGTCTGCAGGAGCTGCTGAGCGGGGAGTACGGCATCACCCATGCCACCCTCCAGGTCGATCACGTCGGCGAACAGGGCGCGCCCGACGACGTCCTGACCCTCGGCCCGCGGCCCGGCCCCGCCCCGGAGCAGCAGGCCGAACACTGCGCGGACGCCCACGGTCCGGTGCACCGGCCGGGGCCGCACACGCACTGAGGGCCCGGTCGTACGGGCCGCGTGCCCGGACGTCGCCCCGCTGCCGCCCCTCACTCGGGTGAACCCGGACCGGGGAGGGAGCCGTCTGCCGCCGGTGCGGCGGCCGCGATGCTCCGATGACGGCATGAGAACCGCCGTTGTCTGCGCGCTGCTGTGCGCCGCCACGCTCCTCGGACCGTCCGCCGTCGCATCGGCCCCGCAGGCACCGCCGCCCGCCGTTTCGGTGTCGGTCGCGGTGACCGACGGCGTCGACGACACCGAGGCCGGCAAACGGCTCGACTACCGCATCACGGTGCACAACCTGGGGCCCACCGACGTCCACCGGGCCCGCATCGAACAGGAGATGCCGGCCACCACGACCTCCGCCACCGCACCCGGCGGCACCGTCGAAGGGCGGGGCACCGGCGAGCAGAAGGTGATCTGGCGCTCCGACATCCCCGCGCACGACATCCAGGTGTTCACCGCCACCGCCGTGCTCGGCGACCGCACCGACCTCACCGCCACCGCGGCCCCCGGCAGCATGCGGGCCGCCGCGACGGTCTGCGTCTACGTCGGCGGATCCTTCGCGCCCACGGCCTGTTCGGGCGATCTCGACGACCTGCCGGAGACACACCCGGAGGGCGGGGGCGGCGACGGCTGGGTGTGGTGGGCGGTGGGCGCCGTGGCCGTCGCGCTGCTCGGGCCGGGTGTGGTGCGGGCGGTGCGGCGGCGGGCCGCGGCACAGCACTGAGCGCGGGCCGCGCGCCCGGTCACCCGTTGGCACCGGCCCCGCTCGCGGACGGCAGGAGTTCCCACTTGCCTGGGAGCAGGCCGCGGGGCGCGCCGGGCGGCACTCCCCCGGGCCCGACCGAGCCGAGGGACGCCGACCGGATTGCCGCCAGGAGGGACCCCACCGATGTCAGCGAGCGCACCCGTACGCCCGGGCGGGCGGGTGCCGGCGGGGGAGCCGCCACCGCGCGGGCCGCGGACGGCCTGGCGGGGCGTGGCCGGCGGGGTGCTGCTGCTGGTGGGGGTGGTGCTGCTGCCGCTGGGGCTGGCCGCCGTCCGGGCGCGCGCCGAGCTGACCGAGACCGACGGCTATGTGGCGGCGGTGGCGCCGCTGGCGGGAAACGCCGCCGTCCAGGAGGCGGTCGTCGGCGATGTGACGGACGGCGTGATGGCACATGTCCGGCTCGACGGGCTGCTCAAGGCCGTACCCCGCGCCGAACGCCCCGCGGTGCGCCGCCACTTCACCCGCGGCATCCGCGAGTACGTGACCCGGCAGGTGCGGCAGGTCGTCACCGGCCGCGGCTTCCCGGCGATGTGGAACGGGGTGCACCGCACCGCCCACCGGACCCTGGACGGCAGTCTGGCCGCACCCGGCCGCTCCTCGGTCACGCTCGATCTCACGCCCGTCGTGGAGCGGGTCAGACATCAGCTGTCCCACAACGGCGTGGGGCTCGACCTCGTGCGCCAGGTGCCGCGGGCCGGAGTGCAGATCGTGCTGCTGAAGGCCCCGGACGTGCCGCGTGTCCGGGCGGCCTACGACCTCGTGCACGCCGGGGCACGGCTGCTGCCGCCGGCCGCGGCGCTGTGTCTGGCCGGCGGGCTGGTGCTGGTACGGCGCCGGCGGCGGGCGCTGATCGGTGCCGGGGCGGGCTGTGCGGCGGCCGCCGCGCTGCTGGCCGTGGCGCTGGCGCTGATCCGCCGCCGCACCCTGGACGCGCTGCCGGCCATGGTCTCCCGGCCCGCCGCGGGCGCCTACGCCGACGCACTCACCGATCCGCTGCTCACCGGGGTCTGGCTGCTCATCGGCGCGGGCACCCTGACCGCCGCACTGGCCGCGGGCGGACCACCGGCGGCCCGGGCACTGCGCGCACGGCGGCTCGCCGCGCGTGCCGCATAAGCGTGGTGACCCGCGCTCAGATCGCCAGCACCGTCTTGCCCTGGGCCCGGCCGGTGCGGCTGGCCGCGAGGGCTTCCGGCGCCTCCTCCAGGGGGACCTCGCGGCCCACCAGGACCGTCAGCCGGCCCGCGTCGACCTGGCCGGCGAGGATCTCCAGCAGCTGCGGGGAGGGGCGGTTGACGAAGTTGAAGCCGCGGAGGTTGTGGTCGGTCAGCTCGTCCGCGTCGGCCGAGCCGATCAGCGAGACGGCGATCCCTCCGTCGCGTACGGTCCGGGTCAGCTTGGCGAAGTCCTCGGGGCCACCGGTCATGTCGATCAGCACGTCGACACCGTCCGGATGGGCCGCCAGAACCTGGTCGGCGACCGACCCCGCGGTGTGGTCGACGGTCTCCGCGGCGCCCAGCGTGCGCATCAGCTCCGCTTTCGCCGGGCGCGCGGTGGCGATCACCTCGGCGCCGCGGCCGGCCGCGAGCTGGGTGGCGAAGGTGCCGACGCCGCCGGTCGCGCCGACGATCAGCACCCTTCTGCCCTCGCCGATCCGGGTCTCCTCCACCAGGTTGTACGCGGTCATGCCGGCCGTCGGCAGCGCCGCGGAGGTGGCATAGGTGACGCTGCGGGCGGCGTGGGCGATGCGGTCCTCGTCGGCGAGGGCGAGTTCGCAGTACGAACCGCCGCCCTGCTGCGGCCGCTGGAACTGGCCGAACACCGCGTCGCCGATGGTGAACCGCCGTACCCCGGCGCCGATCGCGAGCACCTCGCCGGCCCCGTCCGTCCCCATGACCAGCGGGAAGGAGACCGGCACGGCATCCCCGAACATCCCGTCGGCGATCTTCCAGTCGATGGGGTTGAGTCCGGCGGCGGCCAGCCGCACCAGGACCTCACCGGGCCCTGGGTCGGGCTGTGGCAGATCCATGAGCTGCGGCTGTTCACCGAATGCGCTGACTGCTACGGCTCTCATGTGGCGTTCCCTTCCACCCTTCCGACCGGTGGCCGAAGTGGATCGTAAGCACGCCGGTGGGGCCGGATGTGGCAGGAGGGGAGGCGGTGCGGCGGAAGCAACTCTTACGGCCCCCCGGGCAGGGGCCGCCTGGCCCCGGGCCCGATGACCGGGTGGCGCCGAGGGCCGCACCGCCCGTCCGGGCGGCCGGTCCGGGGGCCGGTCCGGGGGCGCGGCGCGGCCCGCGCCGGGGCCCGACGGGCCGCCGGGCGGACCCAGCGTGGTGAATTCCCCGGCCCGCGGGGTCGCGGCGGAGGAGGTTCCGGCAGCCGGACGCGCAGCTCGGGTACACATGACGCCATGCGCGTTCTGGTGGTGGAGGACGAGGAGTTCCTCGCGGACATGATCGTCTCGGGGCTGCGCCGTGCGGAGCTCACAGTGGACATCGCCCACAGCAGCCGCGCGGCGCTGGACAGGCTCCGGCGCGACGCCTACGACGTGCTCGTCCTGGACCGCGATCTGCCCGGTCTGCACGGTGACGAGGTCTTCCGGTACGTGGTGGAACAGGGGCTGCCGACCCGGGTGTTGCAGCTCACCGCGGCCGGCCCGGCGCCCGGCCCCGACGGGCGCCGGGAGCCCGGCGCGGACGACCGGCTGACCAAGCCCTTCGCGTACGAGGCGCTGCGCGACCGGGTGCTGGCGCTGGGCCGGCGCGCCCGCTCCGACCGGCCGCCGGTGATCGAGCGGGCCGGGGTCCGCGTCGACACCGGGCGCCGACTGGCCCTCCGCGACGGCCGGCCGCTGGCGCTGTCCCGCAAGGAGTTCGGCGTGCTGGAAGTGCTGCTGCGCGCCCAGGGCACGGTGGTCAGCGGCGACGAGCTGATCGAGGAGGTATGGGAGGAGCACCCCAGCTACCGCGCCAACTCCGTACGCGTCACGCTCGGCACCCTGCGCGCCAAGCTCGGCGACCCGCCGGTGATCGAGGCCGTGCCGGGCGCCGGGTACCGGATGGGCGACGGAGCGGAGCCGGGCGGTGGAGGGGAGCCGGAACCGACGGCGGGCGCCCGCGGCTGAGCCGGTGCCCGGCTCCCGGCTGACGGTCCGTATTCCCGCCCCCGCTGACGGCCCTCGTCCCCACCCGATTGCGCGCATGACGGGTCGGGGCGCGGACCACGGGATTCAATGGCGCAATGATCCGGTTCGACTCCGTCACCAAGCGCTACCCCGACGGGACCACCGCCGTTGACGGCCTCTCCTTCGAGGTCGGCGAGGGGGAGCTGGTGACGCTGGTCGGGCCGTCCGGCTGCGGCAAGACGACGACCATGATGATGGTCAACCGGCTGATCGACCCCACCCACGGCCGGATCAGCGTCGACGGTGCCGACATCGCCGGCGTCGACCCGGTCCAGCTGCGCCGCCGGATGGGCTACGTCATCCAGCAGACCGGCCTCTTCCCGCATCGCACCGTCCTCGACAACACCGCCACCGTGCCCGTTCTGACCGGCTGGAAGAAGGCCAAGGCACGCGAGCGGGCCGCCGAACTCCTGGACCTGGTCGGCCTGGACCCGGGCGTCTACGGCTCGCGCTACCCCGAGCAGCTCTCCGGCGGCCAGCGCCAACGGGTCGGGGTGGCCCGTGCGCTCGCCGCCGACCCGCCGGTGCTGCTGATGGACGAGCCGTTCGGCGCGGTCGACCCGGTCGTCCGCGACCGGCTCCAGAAGGAGTTCCTGCGGCTCCAGGCGACCATGCACAAGACCGTGCTGCTGGTCACCCATGACATCGAGGAGGCCATCCGGCTCGGCGACCGGATCGCGGTCTACGGGACGGGCCGGATCGAGCAGTACGACACCCCCGCCAGCGTCCTCGGCGCCCCCGCCACCCCTTATGTCGCCGAATTCGTCGGCACCGACCGTGCGTTGAAGCAGCTCTCGGTCACCACCATCGACCGCGCCGACCTCGAACGTCCGCCGTTCGCCCGGCTCGACGAACCCGCCGCGGAGGCCATGACCCGGATGCGGACCGAGGGCGCCCGCTGGGCGGTGGTGCTCGACGAAGAGGGCGAACTGCACGGCTGGGTGGGCACGGAGGAACTGGTGGGAGCGGCCGGCACGGTCGCCGGTCACGCCCGCCGGATGGAGGCCTGGGTACCGGTGACCGGCACCCTCAAGGACGCCTTCAGCGAGATGCTCAAGCACGACGCCGGCTGGATCGCGGTCCTGGACGGCCACCGCTTCCTGGGCGTCCTCACCCCGACCACACTCCATGAGGCGCTGCGCCGCACGATCGGGGGCAGGGGCGAACGAGGCGTCCGGCGGGAGCGGGCCGAGGTGGATTCGGTGCCTACCCAGTGAGCGCGGCGGGGGCGTGGGGAGGAGCGGGAAGGGGCCGGGAAACCGCCGGGCGTTTCACGTGAAACGTGCCGTGCCGTGCCGTGCCCACCGTGCCGTGCCCACCGTGCCGTACCCAGCCGTGCGTGCTGCTGCTGCCACCGCCCCCGTCGCCGCCCCCTCAGCCCTTGGGCAACAACCCCTTCGACTCAAGGTAGTTACGGGCCACATCCGCCGGCAGCCGCCGCCAGCTGTCCACCTCCTCGTTGAGGTACGCCAGATCGGCGGTGGTGAGGACCTTGCTGAGGCGGTTGAGCGCGGCGGCCACACGGGCGCTGCCCGCGCGGGAGCGGTTGACGACCGGGAGGACGTAGTCGGCGTTCTGCAGCTTCTTGTCGTCGGTGAGCAGCACCAGACCGAACTGGTCGAGAGTGGCATCGGTGCTGGTGGTCAGCACCATCTGGTCCTGCCCGTTCTGGACGGCCTGCTTGGCGGGCGTGGTGCCCACGCCCTTCGGGTCGATGGCGGCGATGTTGATCCCGTACTTCTTCTTCAGCCCCGGCGCACAGAACGGCCGCTGGACGCACTCGTCGCCCGCCGCAAGACGCACCGGCAGCTTGGACCGGCCCAGGTCACTGAGGGTCTTGAGGTGGTGCTTGCGGGCGTAGGCGGCGCTCACCGCGAAGGCGTTCTGGTCGACGGCCCGGCCGGCCGGGAGCGCGGTCAGACCGCGGGCGCCGGCGAGCCGACGCAGCACGGCCATCGTGGCGCCGAGGTCGGGCGAGGCGACCGGGGCCGCCGCGGATCCCTTGTTCTTGGCGTTGAGCCAGTCCGCGAAGGTCGCGGCGTACTCGGGGACGACATCGATCTGCCCGGCCTCCAGGGCGGGTTCGTACAGCTCACGGTTGCCGACGGTCACGACATGGGTACGGTAGCCGGCGTGGTTGAGCAGGGCCGCGTACATCTGCGCGAGCAGCTCGCTCTCGGTGAAGCCGGCCGAGCCGATGGCCAGGTCATGGCTGTCGCCGGGGGAGGCGGTGATCGCGGACCGGGTCTCCAGGGAGGGCCCGCTGGTACAGGCCGCGAGACCGAGCGCGGTGAGGACCGCGAGGGCCGTCGCGGCCGCCCTCACCGGGCCCGCCCCCGCACCCACCCCGGCGCGCACCGCTGCACCAGCTCGAAGGCCGCCTCCATCAACAGGGCGAACACCGCGACCAGCACGGCACCGGCGACCACCTGCGGGGTGCTGGCCAGGTTGAACCCCGCGGTGATGATCCGGCCCAAGCCGCCGCCGCCGACCAGCGCGGCGAGCGTCGCCGTGGCCACCAGCTGGACCGCGGCGATCCGGATGCCGGTCAGGACGAGGGGAAAGGCGAGCGGCACCTCGACCCGGCGTACCAGCTGCAGGCCGGTCATCCCCATGCCCCGCGCGGCCCGCACCACGTTCTGGTCCACCTCCCGCATCCCGACGTACGCATTGGTGAGCAGCGGCGGAATGGCGAACAGCACCAGCGCGATGATCGTCGGCCATTGACCGTACCGTCCGATCGGGGTGAGCAGCAGCAGGACCAGGACGGCGAAGGTCGGCACCGCACGGCCGACGTTGGCCAGATTGACGGCCAGCGCGCCGCCGCGCCCGAGGTGACCGAGGGTCAGCGCGACCGGCAGCGCGATCAGGGCGCTGAGGACCAGGCAGGCGAAGGTGAGCACCAGGTGCTGTTCGAGGCGGTGCCAGACGCCGTTCTCGCCGGACCAGTGGGAGGCGGTGGTCAGCCAGGTCCAGACCGCCGAGAGGGTGTTCATGTCCGCCGCCCGGGGGCCGCGGCCGGCTCTGCGCCTCGCGCGGTGGCCCGGGCCCGCACCCGCGTCCGCCGGCCCGCCCGGCGCCAGGGCGTGAGCAGCCGTTCCGCGCCGAGCAGCAGCAGATCGAGCACGACCGCGATGAGCACACAGAGCACGGACGCGGTGAGCACCTGCGCCTTGAAGAAGGAATTCATGCCGGCGTAGATGAGGTTGCCCAGCCCGCCGTACCCGACGATCGCGCCGACGGTGGTGAGCGCGACCGCGGAGACCGTGGCGATCCGCAGCCCGGCCATCGCGGCCGGCAGGGCCAGCGGCAGCTCCACAGTCAGCAGTTGGCGCATCGGCCCGTAGCCCATACCGCGGGCGGCTTCCTTGGCCTCGGCGGGGACGCCCTCCAGCCCCGCCAGGAGGTTCCGGACCAGCAGCGTCAGGGAGTACAGGGCGAGACCGACCACGACGAGGGTGGCGGACAGCCCGTAGACCGGCAGCAGCAGCGAGAACATCGCCAGCGACGGGATGGTGTAGATCACCGTGGTGAGGCCGAGCACCGGCCCGGCCGTCCAGCGCCGGCGGCGGGCCAGCAGCGCCAGCGGGACCGCGATCACCAGCCCGAGCGCCACCGAGACCACCGTCAGCTGGAGATGCTGGGCGACCGCGTCGAGCAGGATCTGCCGACGGGTACTCAGATAGTCGCCGCAGATCCAGTCGTTTCGGGCCAGGCAGTCGTCCGGAGGCGGTGCGGTCACGGTACGAGTCCACCCCGGCGGGCGCGGAGTGTCGCGGCGGACGCGTCCGATCGGGGCGGCCGCGGACGACCGCCGCCGACCGGCGCGCGGCCCGCTCCCCTTGCCTCCTCGCCTCGCGTACACACCCCACGTATACATCGCATGTGTACTGCCTGTGTATAGTCACCTCCGAGTCCCTTCGACCGCCGTGAGCGCGGGTCGGCGCGGCGCGGCCAGGCCCGTACGCGTCGGCTTCGCCCTGCCCGGAACGCAGGTCACGGGCCCGTAGGCGGCCGTCCGCACCCGAGGAGAGACCCGCATGCCGAAGCAGATTTCCGCGGCCCGCCGCACATCCATAGCCGGGCTGCTGACGGCCACGTCCCTGGTCCTGGCCCTCAGCAGCTGCACCTCCTACGACGTCACGGCCCCGGCCGACGCCCGCGCCGACGCACCGGCGGCCGACGTGAAAGCGAAGGACGCCCGGCTCGCCGCGGCCGGGGACGCGAAGGACAGCCGGAAGACCGCGAGCGCGCGCGGCGACGAGGTCGACTGCCGCAAGGCCAAGTGCGTCGCCCTCACCTTCGATGCCGGCCCCAGCGAGAACACCAACCACCTGCTGGACATCCTCAAGCGGGAGAAGGTGCATGCGACGTTCTTCATGCTCGGCAAGAACCACATCGAAAAGCGCCCCGCCGAGGTGAAGCGGATCGACGCCGAGGGCCATGAGCTGGCCAACCACACCTGGTCGCACCAGATCCTCACCGACGTCAAGCCCGAAACGGCCTGGCGCGAGATCTCCCGCGTCCAGGACGCGGTCCGCAAGATCACCGGCAAGTCGCCCAAGCTGATGCGTCCGCCGCAGGGCAGGACCGACAAGGACGTGTCCAAGATCAGCAAGGAACTCGGCGTGGCACAGGTCCTGTGGAGCGTGACCGCCAAGGACTACGAGACCAACGACTCGGCCCTGATCACCAAGCGGGTGCTGGAACAGACCGAGCGCGACGGCATCATCCTGCTGCACGACATCTACCGCGGGACCGTGCCGGCCGTCCCCGGCATCCTCAAGGAACTGAAGAAGCGCGGCTACACGGTGGTCACGGTCTCCCAGCTGCTCTCCCCGGCGAAGCCGGAGCCGGGGATGGTCTACCGGCCGTAGTGCACGGCAGGGAGCGGGCGCCGCTGAGCCGGCCCCGCCGCCGCGTACCGCCGGCGTCGCGACGCCCTCCCCGCCGCGTACGGCCGGCACCGCTGAGCCGCCGCCGGTCACCGCGTCCCCCGCCCGGTCACCGGTGGCCACCCCGCCCCGGCACCCTGTTGCGTACGCGCCATGCGGTCGCTCCCCGGTGTGCGACACGGGCAGTGCGCCCCGATGGGACGTGCGGGTACCCGCGGCAGGGGCGATCATGCGGCGGCGCCACCACACACCGCAGGGGCGCCGGATCACTCCGGCGCCCCTGCTCAGGTCCTGCGATGCGCGGGCGCTCAGCACACCCGCGGCTCAGCCCACCCGCGGCTCACCCCCGCGGGCGCTCCGCCTCCACCCGCCGGCGGCCCTTGTCGTCGGTCGGGGCCGGGGACTTGGACGGCCCGGTCTGCGGCCCCGCGGCACCGCCCTTGCCCGCTCCCGGCTTGCGCGACGGGGCGACGGCCTGCGTGTCCTGCGGGAACGTCAGCTGCTGGCTCTGCCACTCCAGGGCCGGGACGACCTCGCGCCGCCAGGTCGTGAACTGGTGGCTGCCCTGCGGCAGGATGATCGAGTCGACCGTCATCGGCGACTTGGCCGCATGGATGAAGTTCATCGTGGCGCCGTAATCCGCCTCGCCCTTGCGGCTGCTGGCCACCAGCGCGGAGATCTGCGGGGCGGGCAGGTGCTTCATCCGCCACAGCAGATCGTGCTCGCGCTCGCGCTTGGCGCCCTCCGGCCCCGGGCCGAAGAGGCTGCCGGTGGTCAGGTCGTCCTTGATCGCGTAGTCACCCGAGAGCGAGACCGCCGAGGTGTAGACCTTCGGGTTGCGCATCGCCAGCTGGAGCGAGCAGGTGCCACCCGACGAGTACCCGAACGCGCCCCAGGCACTGGGGTCGTGGCCCACCCGGTAGGTCGACTTCATGGCGTCCGGCAGGTCCTTGGTGAAGAAGGTCTCGGCCTGCGGCCCGCCCGGCACGTCCACACACTCGGTGTCCCGCGGCGGCGCGATCGTCGGCCGGACCATCACGATCACCGTCGGCTGCATCCGGCCCTGCGAGATCAGCCGGCCCGCGTTCTGCGGCACCTGGAGGTGCTGGGCGAGGTTCATGATTCCGCCGGGGTAGCCGCTGATGACGACCATGACGGGGAACCGCTGACGGCGGTACTGCTGCTGGAAGTACTGCGGCGGCAGATAGACGAAGCCGGGGTTGATGGCACGCGTGCGGCGGCCGATGATCCGTACGGACTCGACCTTGCCCACCTGGTTCGCCGGCCCCTTGGGCAGTCCGGACACGCGGTCGAGGCCCTGCGGGCCCGCGGGCTGGATCAGTCCGCCCTTCATGTTGCCGACCGAGGCGAACTGACCGCCGCCCTGGCTCACGGACACCGGGGCCTTGTCGTTGTTGCCCAGCAGCTCGTCCCAGTTGCCGTAGAACTCGAAGTTGGTGTTCACGGCGAGGGCGAGCGCGCACACGATCGACAGCTGGGTGACCGCGATGGCTCCCAATCTGCCCAGGACGGGGCCCACCCCGTGCCGTGACAACCGGGGCCAGAGCCACACCGTGGCGGCCACACTCGCCACCGCCAGCACGATCACCGTGTACTCGAGCGACTGACTGGTCAGCCCCATGCGCCCACATCTCCCGTCACCCGCGAAAGGGTTCTTGCCTTCTTCCGGCCGCCTAAGGCACAACGTGCGGCTCAGGACAATGGTCACCGGAGAAGATGGGCACACCTGCGCATCGGATACGTGAACGACCTAGTTCTTACCTCGCTCTTGCCACATCGTTTCCGCGGCGTGATGTGCGACGAGGAACGACGGAGCCCGCGACGGCGGAGCGAGTGCGGCGCGCGCACGGTGCGGGGAGCACGAAGAGCCCAGGTCAGCGGGTGTTTCGCGGCCGTGGCACGGACGCGGAGGCCCGGACGACCGCGGACGGAGCGATCGCTTCCGGCCCCACAACTCCCGCCACTTCACACATGGCCGAATCAACTCCCCTTCCCCCTGCGGCCGTTCGCGACACCTGCCCGTCCGATGTGGCGCCAAGGGGGAGGTAAGCCGCATGACACCCCATGTACGAACAGCTCGGGATCCGGTGGGCGATGCGCTCGGGATCCGGTTTGCGAACAGCTCGGGATGCGGGGCACTTCGAGGGGGACGCGGCGCCGTGATGAACGGCGGAGGAACAATTCCGGGAAGGCCGGGACGGCTCGTCAGGACTGCCGAGAGGCTCGTCCGGCCGGCCGGGCAACCTCGTACGCAGGACGAACGCGGCGACGGCGCGCTGGCCGAAACCAGTCGCCCCCGCAACACCCCCGGATGGCCCACCACACAAGGCGCGGGGTCCCACGACGAGGCCGGTCCCGGCCGCTACCCTTACGTATCCGTCCTGGTCAGGGACATGTCCGTGCTTCACGGACAAACGCCGCACCCACCACACGCAAGAGAGGTTCGCCGATGGGCATTCGGAGTCTGCTGCGCAACGCTTTCGGTCGCTCCAAGGCGACCCGCGAAGAAACCGGCGCGGCCCCGAGCGGCGCCGACAAACGGGAGTCCGCGACCATTCCCGAGGCCCGCGAGGAGTCCACCCCGGCCCCTTCCACCCCGGCCCCGGAAGCCGAGGTCCCGGCCGCACGGACGGCCCCCGCGGAGTCCCCGGCCCCCGACCCGGCTCCGGCGACCCCGACGCTGCCGGCCCAGGGCACCCGGGCCGATGTGGCGGAGCGCGCGGCGGAGACGTCCGCGGCACGGGACGAGTCCGCCGTACGGGACGAGGCCGCCGTGCGGGACGAGGCCGAGGTGCGGGACGAGGCCGAGGCGCGGGACGAGTCTGCGGCGGAGTCCCTCACGGCGGCCGAGCCGGCTTCCGCCGAGCCGGTCGAAGCCGCCGACGCTTCCGCCGACTCCTCCTCCGACGCCGTCTCCGACCTCGTGAGCCAGGCCTTCGACAACCCGGCGCCGGCGGCTCCCGCCCAGCCGACCGCTGACACCGCAGCACCGACGGCGGAAGCAGAGGCCGCAGAGGCCACGGAGGCGACGACCGCGGAGGCAGCGGAGCCGGAGCCCGTGGCAGCGGCCGCCGAGCCCGAACCCGTCGCAGCGGCCGCCGTCCCGGAGCCCACGAGCGCGCCCGAGACGAAGAGCGCCGCCGAGTCCGAGCCCGCGGCTGCCGCCGTCGCGGAGCCGGAGCCCGAGCCGGAGCCCGAGCCGGAGCCCGAGGCAACGGCTGAAGCCGCGCCCGCTCCCGCGCCCGAGCCCGAGGCGAAGCCGGAACCCGAGGCAACGCCGGCCCCCGTGGCCGCCGCGGCGAGCGAGACGAAGGCCCCCGCCACGCCCCAGGCCCTCGACAGCCTCATCAAGTCCGCGGCCGCCGTCCTGGACAAGCACGGCCTCGCCACCCAGCGCGCCGTCGTCTACCTGGTCCTCGACCGCTCCGGCTCGATGCGCAACTACTACAAGGACGGCACCGTCCAGAACCTCGCCGAGCAGGCCCTCGGCCTCTCCGCCCGGCTCGACGACGCCGCCACCGTCCCCGTCGTCTTCTTCTCCACCGACATCGACGGCACCGCCGACCTCGACCTCACGCATTACGAGGGGCGCATCGCGGAGCTGCACGCCGGTCTCGGTCACATGGGCCGTACGAACTACCACTGGGCCATCAACGCCGTGGTCGACCACTACAAGAAGTCCGGCTCCACCGCGCCGGCGTTCGTCATCTTCCAGACGGACGGCGCCCCGACCTCCAAGCCGGCCGCCGAGAAGGCGCTCTGCGAGGCGGCCGGGCTCCCCATCTTCTGGCAGTTCCTCGGCTTCGGTGACCCGGACGCCAAGGGCTTCGACTTCCTCCGCAAGCTCGACGACCTGACCGTCCCGGAGCGGCGGGTCGTCGACAACGCCGGCTTCTTCCACGCCGGCCGCGACCCCCGCGGCCTCTCCCACGACGAGCTCTACCAGCAGCTCATGGTCGAGTTCCCCGAGTGGCTCGCCGAGGCCCGCGGCGCCGGCATCCTCAAGGACAGCTGACCTCCGCGCTCCGCTCACGACACCTCACCGGCCGCGGCCGGGCCCCACCGGCCCGGCCGCGGCCGCTGTCATGAGCCCGCCGCCCGCGCCCTCCCCGGCTCCGCGGCCGCCCGCACGAGAGGCGAGCCCCCGCCCCGCTACCTACGCTGAATGGGTGACGAGCCCCGTGTGATCCGGTTGCTCCGGTGTGGGCGGCGAGGTGGTCGGGGTGGCCCTACAGCCGAGCGAGGCCGGTCGTGATGAGTGACGCGAGCCAAGAGGGAGCCGCCGCCGGTGCTCCCGGCCCCACAACTCCCAGCTGGGCGGTGTCGGCACCGCCCGATCCGCGGCGCTGGTGGGGGCTGGTGGTGATCGCGATTGCGCAGCTCATGGTGGTGCTGGACGCGACGATCGTGAACATCGCGCTGCCCTCGGCCCAGCGGGACCTGGGGATATCGGACGCGAACCGGCAGTGGGTGATCACCGCGTACACGCTCGCGTTCGGCGGGCTGCTGCTGCTCGGCGGGCGGATCGCCGACCTGGTGGGGCGGAAGCGGACCTTCATGATCGGCCTGGTCGGGTTCGCGGTCGCGTCGGGGCTGGGCGGTGCGGCCACCGCCCCCGGGCTGCTGTTCGGGGCGCGGGCGCTGCAGGGCGCCTTCGCGGCGCTGCTGGCGCCGTCCGCACTGTCGTTGCTGACCACGACGTTCACCATCGGCAAGGAACGCAGCAAGGCCTTCGGCATCTACGGGGCCATCGCGGGCGGCGGCGCGGCCATCGGGTTGATGGCCGGCGGGCTGCTGACCGAGTACCTGACCTGGCGCTGGTGCCTGTATGTGAACGTGCCGGTCGCGGTGATCGCCTTTACCGGCGCTGCCGTGTTCCTGCGTGACAAGCCCGAGCGGGACCGCGTCCACCTGGACGTTCCCGGTGTGGTGCTGGGCTGCGGCGGCCTGGTCGCGATCGTCTACGCGTGCAGCGAGGCGCAGCCGCGGGGCTGGGGTGACGGGCTGGTCGTCGGGCTGCTGGCCGGCGGCGTGCTGCTGCTGGGCGTCTTCGCGTGGTGGCAGACCCGGGCCCGCCATCCCCTGCTGCCCTTGCACATCGTGCGGAACCGGAATCGCGGGGGCGCCTTCCTGACCATGGGGCTGGCGGTCATCGCGCTGTTCGGGATGTTCCTGTTCATGACGTACTACCTGCAGACCGTGCTCGGCTACTCCCCGGTGAAGACCGGGCTGGCCTTCCTGCCGATGGTGGCGGCGATCGTCGTCGGTTCGACGCAGATATCGGCGCGGCTGCTGCACCGCATCCCGCCGCGGTTCCTGATGGTCCCGGGCGCGCTGCTCGCCTCCGTGGGGCTCTTCACGCTGAGGTTCCTGACGGCCGCGCCCGCCTATGTCTCGCATGTGCTTCCGGCCATGCTGCTCGTCGGTCTCGGCATGGGCCTGACCTTCATGCCGGTGATGGCGACGGCCACCTCCGGGGTGGCGCCCCACGACTCCGGTGTCACCTCCGCGACGGTCAACACCGCGCAGCAGGTGGGCGGTTCGATCGGGACGGCGCTGCTGAACACGATCGCGACCTCGACGAGTGCGACCTTCATCGCGAGCCGGCTGGCGGCCGCGGCCCGGCAGACCACCGGCCCCGGGCTCACCCCGGCGGTGCGCGACGGGATCGTGAAGAGCGGGGTGGTGCACGGGTTCACCGTCGCCATCGGGGTGGGCTCGGCCATCATGCTGCTGGCCGCCCTCGTCGCCGGGCTGATGGTCAACGGCCGGGCCCCGAAGCACGGCCCGATGCCGGCAGCGAACGCGGAGTCGGCGGACGCCGCGGTGTGAGGGCGGGGCCCGGCAGGACGGGGGGCGCCGGACGGGGCGGGTGCCGGCCGAACGCCGCCGGGGCAGACCGTCGGAGGGTGCGGCTGCCCGCTGAGCGCCGGGCGCGGCGCGGCGGCAGGCCTCATCGGACCCGGGAAAGCCCGCGCGGGCACCCCCACCCCGTCCAGTACGATATTGACGTTCCGTAAAGCAAATCCAAACTCACCGTAGCGACTTGGGAGCAGCCGGCAATGGCTCGACACCTCATCACCAGCGCCCTTCCGTATATCAACGGGATCAAGCACCTGGGCAACATGGTGGGGTCCATGCTCCCGGCCGACGTGTACTCCCGCTATATGCGCCAGCGCGGGCACGACGTGCTCTACATCTGCGCGACGGACGAGCACGGCACCCCCGCCGAGCTGGCGGCGAAGGAGGCGGGGCAGTCGGTCGACGCCTTCTGCGCCGAGCAGCACGACAAGCAGAAGGCGATCTACGAGGGCTTCGGGCTCGAATTCGACTACTTCGGCCGGAGCTCCTCCCGGGAGAACGTCGAGCTGACGCAGCACTTCGCGCGCAAGCTCCACGAGAACGGCTTCATCGAGGAGCGGGCGATCCGCCAGGTCTTCTCGGTCGCCGACGACCGCTTCCTGCCGGACCGCTACATCGTCGGCACCTGCCCGCACTGCGGCTACGACAAGGCGCGCGGCGACCAGTGCGAGAACTGCACCCGGGTGCTCGACCCGACCGATCTGATCGACGCCCGCTCCGCGATCAGCGGCAGCGGCGAGCTGGAGGTGCGGGAGACCAAGCACCTCTTCCTGCTCCAGTCGAAGCTGCAGCACGAGGTCGAGGGCTGGCTGGACGGCAACGGCAGCAAGGAGTGGCCGACCCTGGCCTCGTCCATTGCGCACAAGTGGCTGACCGAGGGCCTTCAGGACCGGGCGATCACCCGCGACCTGGACTGGGGCGTTCCGGTGCCGGCCGATGTGTGGCCGGAGCTGGCGGCCGAGGGCAAGGTCTTCTACGTGTGGTTCGACGCGCCCATCGAGTACATCGGGGCGACCAAGGAGTGGGCGGACGCCGCCGACGACGACAGCCGCGACTGGAAGTCGTGGTGGTACGAGGCCGAGGACGTCCGGTACACGGAGTTCATGGCCAAGGACAATGTGCCGTTCCACTCCGTGATGTTCCCGGCGACGCAGCTGGGCACCCGCGAGCCGTGGAAGAAGGTCGACTTCCTCAAGGCCTTCAACTGGCTGAACTACTACGGCGGGAAGTTCTCCACCTCCCAGCGGCGCGGCATCTTCACGGACGCCGCGCTGGAGCTGCTGCCGGCCGACTACTGGCGCTACTTCCTGATCGCCAACGCCCCGGAGTCGGACGACACCTCCTTCACCTGGGAACTGTTCTCGTCCTCGGTCAACAAGGACCTGGCGGACACCCTCGGCAACTTCGTCAACCGTGTGCTGTCGTTCTCCCGGAAGCGGTTCGGCGACGAGGTGCCCGCGGGCGCCGAGGCCGGGGCCGCCGAGCAGAAGCTGGGCGCGGAGATCGCCGGGCTGCTGGCGGAGTACGAACGCCACATGGACGCCCTCCAGTTCCGCAAGGCCGCGGCCTCGCTGCGCGCCCTGTGGAGCGCGGGCAACTCCTACCTGGAGGAGAAGGCCCCGTGGCTGGAGATCAAGACGGACAAGGACGCGGCGGCGCTGACGCTGCGGACGGCGATGAACCTGATCCATCTGTACTCGGTGGTCTCCGAGCCGTTCATTCCGGCCTCGGCCAAGGCGATGCGGGGCGCGTTCGCCCTGGAGAACGACACCGCGGTGTGGGTCTCCCCGCAGGAGGCCGAGGCACTGGCCTCGGTGCCGGCCGGGACGCCCTTCACCGTCCCGCCGGTGCTCTTCGCGAAGATCACCGAGGAGGACCTGGAGTCCTACCGCGCGCGCTTCGGCGGCGCGGAGGAGTAATCCTCCCCGCCCCCGAGCACCCGCGCCCGTCCGGCCCTTGCAGCCGGGCGGGCGCCTGCCTGTGCGGCCCAGGAAGGCCCGCGGCTCCGCCCCGGCTCACGGCCGGGCCGGCGGTGACACATACGCGCTCAGCGGTTCCAGGCCCGGCACCCGCCGCAGCGGGACCGGCCGCCAGCCACGGGCGTAGGCGGGCGGCTTGTCGCCGGTGCGCAGCAGGACGGCGGCCGGGCGGTGCGCCCCCAGCCGGGCCAGCGCGGCGGGGCTGATGCCGGCGTCATGGCCGTACGGCTGACGGGACGCGCAGCCCACCTGATACGCCACCCGTACCGCCTCCTCGCCGCTGACCACGCACGGCGGCCGAACCCCGGCCGCGCGCAGCATCCCGGCGACCCGGCCGATACCGGTCTGCGCCCGCACGGTGCTCCGCACCATCTTGTGCACGATCACCAGCTGGATCGCCTCATGACCGAGCAGCACGAGGACGAGGGCGGCCACCGCCCAGCCGTGCCCGCGCCGCGGCAGCCGGGTCAGCCAGTACAGGAACCAGGCGGCCGGCATCAGCAGCAGGGCGTAAGCGGGCAGCAGAAAGCGCGGAGCGGCGTAGTCCACCGTCAGGAGGTAGGGGGCGGCGAGGCCGAGGCCGGCCAGGGCCGCCAGGACGAGCGGGGCCGGTCCGTACCGGTGCACGGGGCCGGCACCGTCGCGCAGACGCACCCCGGACCACGCCGGACGGTAGCGGTACAGCGCCTCGGCCGAACCGGTGCCGTCGGCCGGGACGGCGGGGGCCCGGAGTCCGGCCGACGGGACGGGGGCCAGCCCGAGCGGCCGGTCGTCGCGGCGCGCGGTCGGCCACACCGGCCCGTATCCGAGCAGCGCGCCGCCGGAATCGCGGGCGCGCAGCGCCACCCAGACGGCTCCGATGACCGCCAGCGGCAGCAGGAACCACCACACCGCCGCCACCGGGTGGTCCCACGCCAGATGACAGGGGCGGCAGAGCGTCTTTCCCTGGAGCGCCCGGGCATGGTCGTCGAAGGACAGGTGCCAGCCGAGGCCGCCCTGGATCCGCGCGGCCTGCCGCAGCCGGGCGAGGAGCCCGCCGTAGGACAGATAGGCCTCCGCGACCCACTCGGCGCACCCCAGGGCCAGACCGGCCAACAGCCCCAGCAGCACGGCAGGGCGCCGCCATGCCGGTACGCACAGCGCCGCGGCGAACAGCGGCACGACCAGCCACACGGCGTCGGTGGGGCGCATCAGCGCGGCCAGCGCCACCGCGGCGGCCAGGCCCAGCGCCGCGCCCCGCCCGGCACGGGGCGCCAGTTGGCGGGACGGCTGCCGTACGGCCCGCAGGAAGCAGCCGGTGGCGACGAGCGCGGCATAGGCGACCCACAGGTTGGGCATCGCCTGCGGACCGTAGAAGAGCGTGACCCACAGACCCGCGAAGAGCGCACCGCCCAGGGCCGGTACGGGGGCGGGCAGCAGGCGCCGCCAGACGCACAGGCTGAGCAGCAGCCCGGCGCCGGAGAGCACCGCCAGATAGCAGTGCAGCACGGGGGCCGAGGTCGTCAGGGCGGCGGCCGGGGCGAGCAGGAAGGAGACCCCTCGGGCCCGCGGGGCGCTGAAGAACGCGGCCGGCCGGTGGGGGTCGACCTGGCTGACGTAGACCGCCTCGTCCCATCCCAGGCCGGGGGTGGCAAGGGCCGAGTAGATCAGGCAGGCGGTGAAGACGACGGCGACGGCGGCGAGCCACCACAGGTCACGGGCCGGGGCGGAGCGCACCGCACGGGCCCTCGGCTCCAGGCCGGACATCGCGGAGAGGAGGCTGGCTTGCTGCATGGGCACCAGAGTGCGGGCGGCGCCGGGCCCCGGCCACACGGATGGAGCGGTCGGGGCACCCGGGCGGAACGGTCAGGGCACCCGGCCCGCGCCGCGGGCCCGCCCGCACCGACCGTTGCCGCACCGTCCGTGGTCGCCCGCCCGGACGCGCCACGGGGCCTTGCACAGGCAAGGGGCGGCGTTTCACGTGAAACGCCGCCCCTCAGCCTGCCGGGGTTCTGTGCCCCGGGTCGTGCTACTTCACCTGCGGCTTGCGGATCGAGAGGTGCAGCTCCTTGAGGCGCGCCTCGTCGACCTCGCTCGGGGCGCCCATGAGCAGGTCCTGGGCGTTGCCGTTGAGCGGGAAGGCGATGGTCTCGCGGATGTTGGGCTCGTCGGCCAGCAGCATCACGATGCGGTCGACGCCGGGGGCGATGCCACCGTGCGGCGGGGCGCCGAACTTGAAGGCGCGCAGCATGCCGCCGAACTCGGCCTCGACGGTCTCCTTGTCGTAACCGGCGATCGAGAAGGCCTTGTACATGACCTCGGGCTCGTGGTTACGGATCGCGCCGGAAGACAGCTCGGTGCCGTTGCAGACGATGTCGTACTGCCAGGCCAGGATGTCCAGCGGGTCCTTGGTCTCCAGCGCCTCCAGGCCGCCCTGCGGCATGGAGAAGGGGTTGTGCGAGAACTCGATCTTGCCAGTGTCCTCGTCCTTCTCGAACATCGGGAAGTCGACGATCCAGCAGAAGCGGAACTCGTCCTCGACGAAGTGGCCGGCGCGCTTGGCGGCCTCGACCCGGACCGCGCCCATGATCTTGGAGACCTCGTCGAACTCACCGGCGCCGAAGAAGACGGCGTGACCGGGCCGCAGGTCCAGAGCGGAGACCAGCGCCTTGATGTCGTCCTCGGTGAGGAACTTGGCGATCGGACCGGTCAGCGCATTCTCGTCACCGACGCGGACCCAGGCCAGGCCCTTGGCGCCCTGCTGGACGGCGAAGTCGCCCAGCTGGTCGAAGAACTTGCGCGGCTGGTCACCGGTGTCCGGCACGGCCAGGGCGCGGACGTGCTTGCCGGCGAAGGCCTTGAAACCGGAGCCCTCGAAGACGTCGGAGACATCCACCAGCTCCAGCTCGGCGCGCAGGTCCGGCTTGTCGGAGCCGTACTTGAGCATCGCCTCGCGGAACGGGATGCGCGGGAAGGGCGAGGTGACCGTGCGGCCGTTGCCGAACTCGGTGAACAGCTCGGTCATCAGCTGCTCGACGGGCTGGAAGACGTCCTCCTGCTCGACGAAGCTCATCTCGACGTCGAGCTGGTAGAACTCGCCCGGCGAGCGGTCCGCACGGGCGTCCTCGTCGCGGAAGCAGGGCGCGATCTGGAAGTAGCGGTCGAAGCCGGCGATCATCAGCAGCTGCTTGAACTGCTGGGGGGCCTGCGGCAGCGCGTAGAACTTGCCGGCGTGCAGGCGGGAGGGGACCAGGAAGTCGCGGGCGCCCTCGGGGGACGTCGCGGACAGGATCGGGGTCGCCATCTCGTTGAAGCCGAGGGCCACCATCTTGTGACGGATGGCGGAGATGACGGCGGTGCGCAGCATGATGTTGCGGTGCATCCGCTCGCGGCGCAGGTCGAGGAAGCGGTACTCCAGGCGGCGCTCTTCGTTGACGCCGTCGTCCGCGTTGATCGTGAAGGGGATCTGCTCCGCGGCGCCGAGCACCTCGACCTCGGAGACCTCGATCTCGATCTCGCCCGTCGGCAGCTCGGGGTTGATGTTGTCGGCGCCGCGCGCGCTGACCTTGCCGTCGATCCGGACGACGGTCTCCTTGGTCAGGGAGCCGAGGGCCTCGTTCGCCGGGGTGCCGGGGCGGGCGACGAGCTGGACCAGACCGTAGTGGTCGCGCAGATCGATGAAGAGGATGCCGCCCAGGTCACGTCGATTGTGCAGCCAGCCGCTGAGGCGGACGTCGGTGTCGACGTCCGCGGCTCGGAGCTCGCCGCAGTTGTGGGACCGGTACCGATGCATCGCTCATCCAAGTCGTCGCGAGGTCGAGGTGAGGAGTTGTCGGGAGAGGGAGAGGAAAAGGAGTACGGGCGCGGATGCCCGGTCGCTCTCCCCGTGGATCACCCGAAAGGCCACCCCAGGATTGACATAACCGCTCCAGGTTACCGTCCCGGTCCGCGCGCCTTGGTTGACATATACGCATCAGCGCCACGCGGCCCGGGAGCGGCCGCCCCGACTGGGACGATGGTCACGTCCAGCTCACTGGTCGGGCCGCTCCAAACGCCCATAAAGTGAGGCAATGCGCACCGAGGATCTCCTGGCCGCCATCGCGACCGGCCTGTGGCGCTGGGACAACGCATCGGGACGGGTGACCCTCGACGCCGAAGCTGCCCGGCTGCTGGGGCTGCCCCCCACCCCTGTGGAGTTGACCGAAGCCGCGGCGCGTTCGCGTTTTCATCCCGTCGACTTCGCCGAGATCAACGGAATCGTTCAGCTCGCGCTCGCCGAGGAGACGCTGGCCGAGGCCCGGCTGCGCATCGTCGACGAGCGCGGGCGGGTGCAGCGCATCGTCCGCTCCCGCTCCCGTCCCCGGGTCGTCGACGGCGGCTTCGAGCTGGTCGGAACCCTCCAGGAGGTGCCCGAGCCCCAGCCCGGGACCTCGGCCGCGCACACCCCGATCACCGGCGACTGGCGGCGTTCCCGCGAGGCGTTCCTGCTGGACGCGGGCCGGGCGCTGGCCGAGGCACGGTCCACCGCCGAGGTGCTGCGGGTCGCGGCGGGGCTGTCCATGCCCGGTTTCATGCCGGACGGGCTGGCGGTCTTCGGCATCGAGGGCGACCGGCTGTCGGTCATCGGCCACCACGGTCCCCACGGCGACGAGGAACGGCCGTCCGCCGGCACGGCGCTGGCGGACGACCACCCGGCCGCCGAGGTCGTCCGCACCGGCCGGGCCCTCTATCTGCCCACCCCCGAGGAGTACAGCCGCCGTTACCCCACCGCCTGGCCGGTGGCCGCGCCCTTCCGGCGTACCTCCTGGGCGTTCGTGCCCCTGGTCAACGCGGGCCGGACGATCGGCGCCTGGATGGCGGCGTTCACCCAGCCCGTGGCCTTCACGCCCGATGAGCGCTCGGTGCTGACCACCGTCGCCCGGATGCTGGCCCAGGCGCTGGCCAGGGCCGGGATGCAGGAGGAGCAGCAGGAGCTGGCGCTGGGACTGCAGCGCAGCATGATGCCGACGGTGCAGCCGGACATCCCCGGCATGACGGTCGCGGCGCGCTATGTGCCGACCGGCGGCGGGCTGGAGGTCGGCGGCGACTGGTACGACATGATCCCGCTGCCGTCCGGCCGTCTCGCCCTGGTCATCGGGGACGTCCAGGGGCATGACGTACGGGCCGCGGGCCTGATGGGGCAGCTGCGGATCGCGCTGCGGGCCTACGCCTCCGAGGGGCACCACCCCGACGCGGTGCTCTCCCGCGCCTCCCGGTTCCTGGCCGGGATCAACGCGACCGAGCCCGGTGGCCACGGCGAGGACCAGCGCTTCGCGACCTGCCTCTACATCGAGGTGGATCCGGCGACGGGGCTGCTGGACATCGCCCGGGCCGGGCACCCCGACCCGGCGATCCTGCTGGCTGACGGCACGGTGCTGATCCGTCCCACCGCGGGCGGGCTGCCGCTGGGCATCGTCCCGGACGCCGACTACCCCACCACCCGGCTCGTCCTGGAGCCCGGCGAGACGATGATGGTCTGCACCGACGGGCTGATCGAGACCGGCGGCCATGATCTGGACACCGGCTGGGCGCGGCTGCGCGACACCATCGAGGCGCACGAGCCCGGCGAGATCGACGAGAGCCTGGAGCGGCTCGCCGACGCCCTGGTCCAGGCCGTACACGGGCCGCCCTCCCATCACACCACCGGACCGCTGGTGGACCGCCGTGAGGACGACATCGCCGTCCTCTTGCTGCGCCGCGACGGCGCCGGCTGCTCGATCGGCCCCGGCGGACTGCCGGCCCGGCCCGTCCGGCGCACCGTGCTCACCGTCGCACAGGCCGAGCCGGAGCGGATAGCCGAGGCGCGCCGGCAGGTCCGTGAGGTGCTGCACGACTGGGCCGATCCGGACCAGGTGGACTCGGCGGTGCTGATGGTCTCCGAGGTCGTCACCAATGTGCTGCTGCACACCGACGGGGACGCCCTGCTGGTCGCCGAGATCAGCGGTGAGCGCGGTGCCCGGCGCGTCCGCGTCGATGTCGCCGACAGCAGCGACGAGTTGCCGCACCGCCGCTGCCCCGGCGAACTGGCGTCGTCGGGGCGCGGTCTGGTGCTGCTGGAGTTGCTCGCCGGGGCCTGGGGCGTGGATCCGCGCGGGGACGGCAAGTCGACGTGGTTCGAGCTCTACGAGGACGCCGGTGAGGCAGTCGGACCGCTGTCGCCGGAGTCCGAGTCCGAGTCCGAGCCCGCGGCGTAGTGCACCCGTAGTTCGTGGAGCACGCCGGAGAAGGCGGCGACCAGGGGTACGGACAGCAGCATGCCGAGGATCCCGGCGACGCTGGCGCCCGCGGTGATCGCCAGCAGCACGGTCGCCGGGTGCATCTGGACGGTACGGCTCTGGATCATCGGCTGCAGCACGTGCCCCTCCAGGATCTGCACGGCCACCACGACGCCCAGCGCCCACAGCGCGATCACGAAGCCGCGGTCGGCGAGCGCCACCAGGACCGCCACGGCGCCCGAGATGAAGGCACCGAGGTAGGGGATGTAGGCGCCGACGAAGACCAGTGCGCCCAGGCCGACGGCGCCCGGCACCCTGAGGATCAGCAGTCCGACGGTGATGCACAGGGCATCGATCAGGGCAATGAAGGTGGTGCCGCGCATGAAGCCCTCGATGCCCCGGAAACCCCGGCGGGCCATCCGCTCCAGCTGCGGCCCGGAGCTGCCCGGGGCCCAGTCGTTCAGCGCGCGTACGGCCTTGTCGGAGTCGCGCAGGAAGAAGAAGGTCAGCAGCAGGGCCAGGATCGACGCGGCGAAGAACTGGCCGACGACGCTGACGCCCGCCAGCAGCCCGGAGGCCGCACTGCCGCCGAACTTGGTGATCAGCTGCTTGGACCGGGAGGCGAGATCGTCGAGCGAGGTACCGGCCGCGCCGAGGTGCTCCGAGAGGCTCTTGGCCGCGCTCCTGAGCGAGGCGATGATCTGGTCACCGGTGTCGACCAGCGCGCTGACGACGATGTATCCGGCGCCGCCGACCACCACCACGAGGACGGCACAGGTCAGTCCGGCCGCCAGGGAACGGTTGAGCCGCATCGCCACCAGCCGCCGGTAGAGCGGCCCGAGCAGCCCGCTGCCCAGCAGCGCCAGCAGGACGGGGGTGACCGCCGTGCTCAGCTCGACGCACAGCCACACCCCCAGGGCCACCACGGTCGCGACCAGCAGGGTCACCAGACACCAGGCGGCGGCGCGGCGGGCCTCGACAGGAAGCAACGGCTCCGGGCGCCACGGCCGTTCGCCCTCGGCGCCGGGCGGGTTTTCGTCCGAGTCGTTTCGCACCCGGACAGTCCACCACGACCGAAGGCCCTGGTACGGGCCCCGAAACGAGCCGGGGCGGCGTTTCACGTGAAACGCCGCCCGTCACCGCCGTGCTGCCGACGCGGCGTCAGTGCTCGCCGGCGGGGATGGTGCCGAGCCGGCCGGCCTGGAAGTCCTCGAAGGCCTGGGCAAGTTCGGCGTGGGTGTTCATCACGAACGGGCCGTAATGCATCATCGGCTCGCGGATCGGCAGCCCGCCCAGCAGCACCACCTCGAAGTTCGGGCTGCGCGACTCCTGGGACTCGTCCGCCCGGATCGTGAGCGAGTCCCCGGCACCGAACACCACCGCCTGCCCCATACGGAACGGGCGCCCCTCCGCACCGGCCGAGCCGCGTCCGGCCAGGGCATAGGCAAGGGCGTTGAAGTCCTTGCGCCAGGGCAGGGTCAGCTCGGCCCCCGGATTCACCGTCACATGCATCATCGTGATCGGCGTGTGCGTGATGCCCGGGCCCTGGTGGCCGTCGAGATCACCGGCGATCAGCCGCAGCAGCGCCCCGCCGTCGGCGGAGGTCAGCAGCTTGACCTGGCCGCCGCCGATGTCCTGGTAGCGCGGGGCCATCATCTTGTCGCTCTTCGGGAGGTTCACCCACAGCTGGAGGCCGTGGAAGAGCCCGCCGGACAGGACGAGCGACTCCGGCGGCGCCTCGATGTGCAGCAGACCCGAACCGGCCGTCATCCACTGGGTGTCGCCGTCGTTGATGACGCCGCCGCCCCCGTGCGAGTCGCGGTGCACGAAGGTGCCGTCGATCAGGTACGTCACGGTCTCGAAGCCGCGGTGCGGGTGCCAGGGCGTGCCCTTGGGTTACGTCAGTTGGGGGAGCTAATGTTGCTCCCCGAGGAAGAGACTTGAGGTGGTATCCGGCATGGCGATTCACGCAGCTGTGTATGGGCGTCAGTCGGCGGGACGGGCGAACAAGTCAGAGGTCAGCACAGTCACGCAGCGAACGGCCGGTGTCGCCGAAGCGAGGCGCCGCGAGGCCGACAGCATCACCACGTACGAAGACCTGGGCATCTCCGCATTCACAGGCGATGAGAGGCCGGACTTCGAACGGATGATCAAGGACTGCCTTGCAGGCCGAATAGACATGATCATCGTCTACTACGTGAGCCGGCTCACGCGGCAGGACCCGTTGGAAGCCATCCCCCTCGTGACGGAGCTGCTGAACCTCGGCGTCACGATCGTCAGTCTCACTGAGGGTGAATTTCGTAGGGGCAACCTTATGGACCTCATCCACCTGATCATGCGCCTTGACGCCGCGCACAGCGAGAGCAAGAACAAGCGCGACGCTGTACGGGGTGCCAAGGAGACGGCCGTCGGGCTTGGCGGGTACATAGGAGGCAAGCCGCCCTACGGGTTCCGCATGGTCCCGACCACGCGCGTGACCTCAGAGGGCAAGCCGATAGGCATCCAGCTACTGGAACACGAGCCTGGCGAGGTCCGCGTGATCCAGGACGTGTGGGCGACCATCAAGAAGCACAAGGGCGAGCCCTACAAGCCGGGAGGAGGGCGAAGGCACCCCGGGTCGCTCACGGGGATCTGCTCGCAATTGATGGTTGATGAAGTGCCCACCAGGGGGCAGACCACCGGCAAAGAGACCAAAGACAGCGTGTGGGACCCGAAGACGCTCATGCGCATTCTCCGCGACCCGCGCATTGCCGGGCACGCAGCGACCCCGATCTACAAGCGCAGGGCTGACGGCAAGCTGACGAGCGCCATCGAGGGCTACCGCATTGAGCGTGATCCCGAAACGATGGAACCGATCATGGCCTACCCGCCCATCATTCCCCCCGCGGAATGGCACGAACTCCAGGAGTGGCTGGACGGGCGAGGACAAGGAAAGGGGCTCTCGCGAGGCCACGCCACCCTGTCAGCGATGGACATTCTGTTCTGCGAGTGCGACGCGGTCATGACCTCTCACCGCGCAACCACCCCTAACAAGGGCTCGTACCGTTGCCGACGCAGGCGGGTGCTTCCTGGCCAGCACGAGGGCGACTGCACCATCAGCCAGAAGACGCTGGACCAGTTCGTTGCCCGGCGCATCTGCGCAATCATCCAGAGCGCCGAGGACGACCCCGAGACCGCTGACATTCTGGCCGAGGCAACGCGGCGATACGCAGCCCAGAAGGAAGACCCGGAGCTGGCGGGCGAGCGCCGAAGCCTCCTTGCCGAGCGAGCCGATGCCCGGCAGGCCCTGGAGGAGCTGTACGACCGGGAAGAAGCAGGCGACTACAACGACCCGGTTGGCCGCCGCAGGTTCCGGGAGCGCAAGGACCGCCTAATGGGTGTCACGGAACGCACGGAAGCGCGCCTCTCCGAGCTCGAAACAGCGGCGACACCTGCCCTGCCCATTCACCTCTGGCTGGCCCCAGGGGCACCGGCCGTCGATCCCATCGGACCGGGCTCTTGGTGGGACACGGCGCCGGTTGAAGACCGACGGGCCTTCGTGAAGTTGTTCGTCGAGCGCATCACGATCACCAAGGCCGTCGGCGCGGGCAAGTCGAGTCCCGTCGAAACACGCACGGACATCCAGTTCGTCAGGTCGCCGAACGCTCCGGACGAGCAGGAGGCCGAGCAGCCAGGCGAGGCATTCGAAGTGACTGCCTGACCATCTGAACCAAACATGCAGGAATCCCCACCGCGAACAATCACGGTGGGGATTCCTGTTGAGCCGACTATTTCACTTCATTCGCACAATCCAGGCCGATTACCTCAAGGGTCGGCTTGAAGTAACAGACCGTCCTACCGCTCCTTGTTCGGAACTTGACCCTCTCAAGTGACAATTCACAAAGAGTCGGACCGTCGAGGGCCGCGAGCGCACTACGAAGGTCTTGCACCGTGGCAGCGAGCCTCCACGAGGAGGACTGAAACCGGAAGAAACCCAGGTCAGACACGCCAACCAGCCTGAAGGTCAGAACCGTATTCGGCTGCGGCCCCTGCCCTGACTTCGCGTGCTCCTTACGGTCAGACATGGTTCGAGGGCACCCGCAGGGCCTCCCTTTGTCTGCGACTGGCGACAAGAAGGCGGCCCCGTCGCAGTGATGTATAAGGCCACGCGCATCCCACAGCTTCATGTCCATGGAGATCCCGCACGGGCCGTCTATCAGGACCTGCACGACGGAAGATTTCGTTGCCACCTCGAATGGGCCACTGCCGTGAGACACGCACTCCTCAAAAGTTCCGCCGAGGATGGCTGCGACTTCCTCAGCCACTCGCAGGTCATCCGTCGATACGCGCCAGTCCGGCAGCGCAATGGGCCGGTTGTCAATGACACGTCCGAACTGAAAGTGGCCCACCGCTTCGCGAGGCGCCCGACCGTCGCCAAGGCCCGGAACCAAGGGTGCAGTCGGATGTTCAAGAGTCAGGCTCATTCGCTTTGCTCTCCCTCGTCCTTGAGGCGGAGGGCGTTGGCACGGTTGCGGCGGACAGTGGCGGCGAGGAGTTCTTCGCCGGGGGTGTAGCCGGTACCGAGGTAGGCCCAGGCGGATTCGGTGGTGAGGGTGGGGATGTCGGGGCCGATGAGCCCGAGGCGTTCGCGGGCCTGTTCGGTGCGCCATTGGCGGCGCGTGTCGCGAAGAGCGCCGAGGGTGGTGGAGTAGCGGCGGGATTTAGTGGAGAAGTGGCCTCGGTAGCCGAGCATGTGGGCAGAGCGCCAGAGTCCCAGGTGCTCGAACTCGGGAAGCTGCCCAAGGTGCCAGCAGGTGCGTATGAGCTGCCGCACGTGCCGCTCCACAACGAGGTGGCGCAGTGGCTGCCCCTCCCCGGACCCGTGGCAGGGGCGGCAATGGGAGCCGTCGGAGCGCTGACCACTGCCCTTGCAGGGGACGCAGTACAGGGCGTGATCGAGGGTGCCGGTGGCTTCGGCGCCCTTGGTGGCGTACTTGGCGACGTACCCGGCAACGGCGGCATCGCTCAGGGTGCCGTCGGCACCGAGGGTGGCGGTGATGGGCCGGGCGTCGATCTGGTCGCCCCAGGCCAGTTCATGGCTCCCCAAGGCGTCGGATTCGATGACGAGGCGCACGCCGGCAGCAGCGGCGGTGATCGCGTCGGCCAGCACAGCCGGAGTGGCCCATGCGGGCGGAGGTGAGGTAGGGCCGTCGGGTCCATCGAGGCGCACCACTGCGTGGAAGTGCACGGCACCACGCTTTTGGTACTCGGCGACCTTGGCGAAGGACAGGCGCAGCACCGAGGCGAACTCGGAGCGCTTGATCCCTGCGTGTTGAGCGAGGTGGCGGCGCAGGTAGACGGTGAAGCGGTGCCACAGGGCGCCTGCGTGGGCGTTGAAGAGGACCGCGCCGCAGTAGTCATAGGTGACCGGGTCCAGGGGGGTGCCGAGGGCAGGGTCATTGGCTGCGTGGTGGGTGCCGCAGCGGCAGGGCTTGAGGTTGCCGGGGCGGTTGTGGACGGGGCCGAAGCTGGGGGCGGTGAGGGTGGCGAACACCTTGGGGTGGGTGGTGACGGTGTCGGGGACGGATTTACCGCCGGTGAGCCCTGCGCGGATGAGGTGGTAGGTGTCGGCGGCGTAGAGGCGGGAGCAGGCGGGGCAGACGGAGGCGCGGCGGTTGCCGCAGGCGAGCAGAAGGCGGCCGGTGGGTTCGTCGGCGGTGGTGTAGACGGACAGGGGTTCACCGGTCGTGGCGTCGAGGGTGGCGGTGTAGCCGGTGAGCTGGACGGGGCGGGTGCATCCGGCGACGTGTTCGACCTGGGCTTGGACGTGGTGGAAGGCGTCGCCGTCGGCAGCGAGGGCGAGCAGTTCCCGCACGGCCGGAGAGTGCGAGATGGGGGTGGTGGCGGGGGCGTGCATAGTGGGGGTGTCCTGTTCGGTGGCGAAGCCGGGAGGGCAGCCAGGGGCAGGACCGGACGTGAGCGCGTTGAGGTCCTGCCCCTGGTGTTTTGGTGCCGTCAGGCGGGGTGGTTCACAGCGGTGGGGAGCGGGAGGCCGGCAAGGGGCTGGCCATGTCACCTCCTGGAGGTCAACACCGTGTGCTTTAGGCGGCCTTGGCGAAATCGGTTGGGCCGGGGCTGCCACCGCGGGGCAGCAGCTCTGCGGGATCGGCTGTCAGGTGTGCGCTCTGGGCGGTGATGCGCGCAGCGTCAGCGGAGGTGACCTGTGGGGTGCGCACCCGGGTGAAGCCTGCGCGGCCCGGAGTGCGCATGGAGGCGACACCGACATAGGCCGGGTCCTGCAAGGTGACCGGGTCGGCATCCGGGTACTTGCGGATGTCGTCGCCAAGCGCGGCAACGGCGGCTTCGGCCGTCTTCTGAGCGAATGACAGACCCACCGGGCAGACATCGCGAATGAACGTGGGGATCGCGTCGCCGGTCGCCTTCTGGGTGGCAAGGATGGTCAGGATGCCCGCCGACCGGCCCTGCTTGACCAGAGTTTCGACCAAGCGGGCATTCTGCGCGGCCAGGGTGGCGAGCTTCTTCGTTTCCGAGTCGCTGCCCTTGTGGTCGCGGAAGAATGTGTGGGCCTCGTCGATGATGAGGACCACCAGCGGCCACGCGGCAGTAGGCCCCTTGTCCCAGAAGTTGTTCGAGCCCCGAGCCTGGCGCATGTGCTCCATGCGGTCATCCAGGAGTCGCACCAGACGCCGGAACAGCTCATTGGCTTCGGTCGGATCGTCGCCGACGAAGGCGAACAGCCGCTCTGCGGTATCGGCGTAGTCGCCCCTGAGCGCGGTGGGAGCCTTGCCGTCCACTACGGCGAACTGCACCGCGTCACTGGGTGCGAAGCGGGTGATCAGAGCATTGACCAGGGAGGTCTTCCCGTATCCGGGCAAGCCCGCCACGGTCACACCGGGGACGTTGGAAAGGGCGACGGGGACCGCTTCGCCGTACTCGTCCACACCCAGCAGCCACGTCACCAGCGACGCTGGAGGTCCGCCGTCGGGACGATAACGGGTCGGCTTGGCCAGCGGATCAGAACGCACTGCCCGCAGGCGCAGAAGGCCGGGGCGTTCGGTTGCGACCGAGACCCGCGCACACCTCCATTCGTCCGCCAGTGCCGTTGCCGCAGCCGTCATCTGTTCCAGGCCGATGCCAGGAACGGTGTTCATGAAGATGGTCACGCCAGTGCGGTCTGCCTTTGTGCGTAGCGACGGAAGCACCACGCGCGGCTCAGGCCGCTGTCCGGCTGGGGTAGTGAGCTGGGCGAAGGTCGTGGGGGTGCGATCGGTCGCCGCAATCTTGATCATCGGCCCCACCCGGCGCCAGGAACGGCGCATGTGGAAGGCCATGCGCAGGTTGGCGCGCGTGTCCTTGTCGGCGCCGACGTAGCGGCCGAAGGAGAAGAGACTGAAGGCGGCGAGGACCGCCCCGGCGAATGCCAGGGCGATCGTCGCGGCGTCGTGCAGCGGGCCCATCAGGCTGCGGCGTCCGAAGACCCCGACACGTAGCCGGCCCGAGGGGCGCGGCCGCAGGCATAGGGGGCGTGCGGGTCGTCGTAGAGGAAGGTGCGCATGGAGACCACCAAGTGGTCAATGTCCAGCTCGTCCCGGACGTCCGGGTAGCCCATGCGCTCAAGGCAGACGACCGTCCACTGGAGCAGGTCGCTGAACATTCCGAGGCTGTCCCGCTCAGTCAGGGGGTAGGCGGGAGCAGCCGGACGTGAGCCGGGGCCAGCCTGCGTGAACGGGCCGCAGGCGTGGGGAACGTCGGCGTCGCCGTAGAGGAAGGTGCGCAGCGAGACCGCCATGCGCTCCAGGTCCTGCTGGTGACGCAGGGGCGGGTAGCCCACGGCCTCAGCAGCGCCCGCAGTGATCTCGACCAGATGCTTGAACATGCTGGGGCTATCGAAATCGGAGGAGGTCAGTGGATAGGTGTGCGAGGAACCCATACGGGATCAACTCCTGTGAGAAAGAAGGGAGTGGGTGAGGGGTGGGGACCGGTGGGCGCCCCTGAACAGGGGTGGAGGGGCGCCCACCGGGTGCTGACGAGGATCAGCGGCCGATGTGGCAGAACCGCAGCAGGTACATCCGCAGGGCTGCCAGGTCGGCGCCCGAGGTCAGCTCGGGGTACCCGTGACGGGCCAGCACGTCGGCAACGTCCAGCACGAGCGATGTGGTGAAGCGCGGGTCCGGCTCGGCCTCGTTGGTCATGTCGCCAACAGGGAAGGCCGGGTACGCGGTCGGGTCGATGACGAGGGAGGCGTCCTTCACTTGGCACCCCCGGCAGCCTTGATCTGGTCCGCGGCGGGCGCAGTCTTGGCCGGAGCGGGCGCGGCCGTGACCGGCTCCAGGGCATCGGCGCGGTAGGTGACACCGTCACCGCAGTTGCCGGAGTCGTGACGCACCCAGGGGTTGGCCGTGAGGTTGACCGGGCGGACCTGCGTGCCGATGGCCAGTTCCTGCGGGACCTTGGACTGCGGAACGGTCACCTTGATCAGGTCGGCCGTGCCGTCCACGGTGGCCAGCACCTGCACCGTGTGCAGGGTCTCGCCAGTCTCACGGTGGGTGGCGACCTCCCCGGTACGGATGTCCTTGATCTTGGGCGAGGACGGGGTGGCGACCGAGTAGGTGATGCCGTCGGTGCGAACGGGAATCGATATGAAAGCCACGGGTTGTGGTCCTTCCAGATTGGGCGCCGCATCGGAAAATGGGCGCAACGAGCCAGCACCCGGCACCGATGGGATAAACCCTCGGCGGGTGTGGCGGGAGAAATGCACGCACTCCAGAACGCGGCAGAGCCGGGGAATGCGTGAGCGGGAACAACGTCCCAAGGAGACCGCGCGGTAGCCGGCATGGACACCGGCATGGGCGGTAAGGGCCGGGAACACCGGCCAGGTCAGTGGAGTCGGGCCCTTGCTCTTTCCCGCCCGGACGGGTCCAGGAGGTGGGAGAAAAGAGCCGTAGAGACGGAATCCGGATTGACCAAGAAAGTCGTCGACCGGCTCTCTATCGCAGGGCTAAGCCCTCTTCAAGGTCATCGGCGGACGGGGGCAGGGCGGGTAACGAACCGCAGCCGGGCAGGGGACGAGCGCACACGCACGTCATGAATGATCACCTCCAATGGTTGGACACAGACGAGGGGGCTGGGTGCACCTCAAGGATCCACAGCGAGCCGGATTTCCCCAGACCGGGAATCGCTGATATGAGCGGTCACCCCGCGGCAGTGATGCCGCCAGAGGGCACGGGCAGACCGGCATCCGGGCTGCACAACGGTCAACTGAACCGCGAAGACACGTTCTTGCCGCATGCCACACACCACCTCCCATTACCGGCCCGCACACGCTCTCGGCGGGCATGACCAGAAGGTAGAGCGGATTTCCGGCCGCACCAAACGAGCCCAGCTTCCCGAAAATCTGGCGCAGACGTATCCAGCCGGATCGAGCAGGATCGAAACGGGGTCCAGACGGATCGAGCAGGACCCAGCGCCACGAAACAGCACGGCGCCAACGCGAGAAATTGCGGCGCAGGTCACACGGCGCAATGTGACGCGAACCGGTGCAGATACATGACGGCATGAGTGATCACCTCCAGTCGGATAGGTATGGACAGGCAACGCCTTGTGTCGCAGGTTGGTCCCGCGAAGACCCTCAACTATCCGCACGATCCCCGGTTTCGGTAACCGGGGATTTGCTGCTATGTTCCGCCGCCGCAGTCGCGAACGCTCCGAAACAAGACTCACAACAGGGCGACCACGCATCGCACTCACCTCCAATCGGCTCGGGCACGGCAGGCAGAATTCCGGTACTGCGGGCTGCCCCTGGGAACCTCAACCGTAGGGAGAAAGGCCGGTTTGGCTAACCGGCGATGTGCGGCTATGTTTCGCCCTGCCTCACGCCAAGGGAGCGCACGACTTGCGGCCGAAGCGAAGCAGACGCGCAGCACGCCTGCACCAAGCAGAAGTTGGCAAGAGCGCGGTTCAAATCCTCTTTACTGAATCAAGGGGCGGTCCGCTGACGCGGCCCGCCGCGCGCCGCCGCCGGACGCCGCACGCTCCTGTCTGCGCCCCGCTCAGCGGAGCCCGGAGACTGGCGCGCGAAGAGAGAGAAGCGAAGGCCACAGGCCAGCACGCAGCCCCAACAGCGCCAGAGCCAACACAGGCCAGCCCCAGGCACGCAGCACATCTGGGCAGCTACGGCCACCAGCCCAGCGCCTGATCGCCAGCCCAGCCGGCACCACACCGCACAGCCCGCCAGGGGCAGCAGACAGCCCCGACATGGCGCGGGGAGCCGGAGAGCAAACACTCTGTTCGGGGTCATGACCAACGCAGCTGAGGTCAGCGAGGGCAGAGCGAGACATACATGGCCAGTGCTCCCCACAGCGCGGGAGCGTCGTGGCGTGCTTTCGGTGGCGCAGGTCCGGACACGAAGAAGCCCCGCTGTTGTCCGGTTGAGGGACATCAACGGGGCGATAGGACTCAGGACAGCTCTGCGGCAAGGGCTCGAAGTGCAGGGATGAGTTCCGGGTGGTCGCCACGTGACGCTGACTGCATCAGCTCTGTGAGGACGACGAGTTGTGCGACGCGGCCGGACTCCGTCGCGAGCACTGGGAACGCCTCGCGGACACCATCAGCGAATCCGGGAGCGAGCAGCGAGTAGGCCAGCAGCATGGCTGCGTCGTAGCCGACTGGCGCGAGCCCGAAGCCCTCCCAGTCGAGCAGGACGGGCGTAACGCTGGTGAGGTTGGCGGCATGCAGGTCACCGTGCGCGGTGGCCCACTCGGTGATCCGTGGAGCGGGCAGGTCAAGGAAGCGTGGAACGCTTCGGTCTACCCATTCCTGCCGCACGGCCACGCGCTCCGTGGGCATCCCGTTGACCTGTTCAAGGTCCTTACGCAGGGAGGACCACCAGGAGCTGGGCAAGTCGAGGTCTTGTCGCAGTACCGGCGACGATGAGCAGACCGGTTCGCTCACGAAGCTGTGCAGTTCGGCAAGGTGAGCGAAGCCGTCACGAGTGTCCTGCGAGGCCCCATGGAGGACCGGTTTGTGAACACGGCCGTCAAAGAGAACGGCGGCTTCACGGTTGCCCTCCCAGATCTTTCCCCCCGCCCTGTCCTCCGGGGCAGAGATCATCCGCAACCAACACTCGCCATGGTCAGGGTGAACGGCGTGGCTACTGAGGGTTCGGCCGTGCCAGCCCCAGATTTCCGGGCCGTCGAGAGTCACGCCGAGCCTGTCCGCGCTCCGGGCGAACTCCCGACACATTCGGCGTTCGTCATCCAGGTCAGTCGGCGGCGAGTACATCCAGCACCTTTCGCAACGTCGCGACACAGACCGGCGGTTGTTCGAGAGCGGCCCGCGCTTCCGCCCAGTGTGCGGGGTCCGATGAGGAGAGGAGAATTCGTGTCACTCCAGGGCATGACGCTGCGGCCAGAAGACACGCCTGGGTGACGCTGAGTTCTGAGCCCACAAGATCAGCGAGGTCGCGGGTGGCCAGGTTGGGCAATTCGCCGCCGAACAGCGGTGCGGAGGCGTACACCTCCCAACCTCGTTGACCTGCCTGCGCGATGGGCCCGCGTCCGTGCAGTGCCAGCCGGAACGCGGTGGCGGTGACGAGGGAAACGGGAAGCTGAAGCGCACGCAGGTGGTGATCAGCAGTGCCTGCCGCTTCCGTGGCCAGCCGGTCCAAATGGGGAACGTTCAGCAGTCCGGTGTCAAAGCCGTCCCAGGTCGCGACGCCATAGCTGTCGAGGGCACCGGCAGCTGCCTCTGCCTCCAGAGCCGTGAAGGCTTCCCGCAGCACCTCATTCGGCTTCGTGGCCACCCGCTCAGGGTTGTGGACGAAGACCGCGTCCAGGTGGCCCCTTCCCAGTTCAACGCGGTTGCGCGCGCACTGCCAGTGAACGTATGCCGCATTCAGGCAATGCCCAGCCGCTGCCTCATCGGTGGACAAGACCCCGTCAGCCAGAGCGGCCTTCGTTGTCTCGGGGGTCAAGAACCCCACCTTGGTCGAGACCGGCACCGGTTGCCCGTCCAGCGCGTAAGCGATCAAGGTCTGCGCACGGCCCGCCTGATAGTTCGGGGCGGTGTCCACCCATGCGGTAGCCGGATCGGATGCCGCCAGTCGCACTGCGTCAGCCAGGGAGGCAGGCTGCACGCGGTAGGTCCCGAGCCCCAGGGATGCCGTATTCACAGGTGCCTCCCCGTCACCGTGGCGGCCTGCCCGTTGACCAGTTCTGTCACCAGAGCCGCAGCATCGGCCACGGAAAGACCTGCGGTCTCGGCCAGTTCGCCGAGTGATACCGCCTCCGGAACAGCGAAGATCAGGCACCAGAGCAGCGGTGCGGCCTCCGTCGCCATGTCCCATTCGTTGTCACAGGCACGGAAGGTGACGCCATGCTCTGTGGGCTCAACGTAGGCGCGTCCGGTGGCCAGTTGAACCCGGATATCGGGATCCGCGGGCACGCCGGCGATGTGCGGCAGGCTCGGCCGCAGCCGTGTGAGGTCCGCCCCGTCCCGCATCGCGGTGTACCTGGTGATCAGCGCCGGATCCTCCAGGGCCGTCGCCACCTCCTTGCGGAGCTGTGCCAGGTAGGCAGCCTGTGCCGGGGCCGAAGCGTGCACCGGCAGGTCAGCACGGAGCACGTCATGCCGACGCAGTTCATCCGCGAGCCAGGAGACGAGCTGTGCGCCAGTGGTGGTCTGGATTCCAAAGGTGAGGTGGAGGGAGTGCACGCCTTCGGAGGCCGAGACGGAGTGCCACCAGCCGCGCGGGAGGTACAGCAGGTCACCAGGTCGCAGGACTAATTCGACGAGCGGTTCCGAAGGTGGTGGCTCGGGCTCCTCGGTGTCCTTGTACATGGGGGCCGTACGGGTCGGTCCGTACAGCTTCCAGCGCTTCAATCCGTCGACCTGGGTAACGATCACGTCGTGGTCGTCCCAGTGCACGCCAAAGCCCTCGCGGGCTGTCCAGGAGGCGTACAGGTTGGCCTGTACCCCGGTCCGGAGCCACCTTTCGAGTTCCATCGCGGCGCGGCCGACGCCTGGATGAAGCTGGTCCACGGCATCGATGACGAGCGAGGCGCCCTCAGCCAGCCGGCCATGCAGTTCGGCGGGGTGGTGTCGTTGCCAGACGGTGTGCCTTCGGGTGATGACGGGCGTGGTGTAGCGGTGCTGCGGCAGCATCTCGCCGTCTATGGACAGCCGCAGTCGGGGCGGGTCCATGCGATGGGTGGCCAGGACGGTGTTGAGGTCGTCCCAGGTGATCAGCTCGCCCAGGTTGGGGAGAGCGCCGGGTACATGGCGGTAGTGGCGGTGGAGCACCTGGGCCAGGAACTCGTCCTGGCCCAGGTGCGCCGCCAGATTCAGCGGCGACAACGCATGACCTCCAGGTCAGTCGTTGTTGTCGGTGCGGCCGGTGCTGCCGCCATCGGACGGGGTGGCACCACGTTCACGCGCCGCGTTGATCCGTCGGCGGGCCTTGACGAGCCCGGACGTGGTGGCTTCGCCCGCCGTTTCGGCGGGGGTCATGTTCGGCATTGCTCCTCCTACGAGGTATCGAACGGATCTCTTCCGGAACCCGCCCCGGGACGGCGCTCGACCTGTCCAAGGGTTGCGGGCGGTGTTCCGCCCGGGGCGGGGGTCATGGAGGTCGGCCACCCGGGGGCAGAGAGGTCCGGGTGGCCGACCAGCGGGCAGGCCCCTCATCGAGGAGTCGGGGGGACTCCGGGCCTGCCCGTGCCGCCGGTAGCGCCCACACGGTTCCGGCGGCGTGGTGGGCCCCGCGGCAGGAAATCGGCTATCTGGGGCGCGAGGGCCTTTCCCTGCCGCAGGGCGGCTCTAGGGGAAGCTGCGCGGCCTGTCGGGGAGGTGGGGCGCTGCCGGCTCCGGGCTGGCGTCCGGAGCACTGGCCGAGGCAGGTGCGCTACGGGCGCCCTCGGTACTGACAACAGCCACCACAGGGGCTCCTGCTCCCAGCAGCGCGAGGGCGGCGATCGGGCGCCAGACCGCGAGTCCGAACGACGGGGCAGGGCGCTGCCTTGCGTGCGCGCCACTCACTGGGCCGCCTCGATCGCCGTGGGGTCTGTCGTCCACTCCCGGCCGCCGGTTTCCGGTGCCAACCAAGCCACAGGACGGGTATCCGGAACACTGATGACGGGGGCGAGGTTGTCGCCCTTCACTTCCGGGGCGAGCGCCCGAAGGACACCGACACGGTCACCGTGGGCGTGGTCAACTACCCGGTGCCCCAGCAACGGGTGATCGAGGTGCCCGAGGCCGAGAGACCTGGTGCTCATGACGCGCACCCCGTGTCGGGTGGGAATCCGCCCGGGGGCATCGCGGCCTCATCCAGGGTGAGGCCGTCGAACGCCACATCGAAGCGCTCCCGCAGACGTTCACGGGGCGCCGTCCAACCATCACCGCCACCATCAGGACGGAGACCGTAGACCGTGGTCCCGGTGTCTTCAGGCAGCGCGACCACGACGCCCACGCTGTGCTTCTGGGTGTCGTATGCGAGGTCACCGCGCTTGGGCTCCCAACCAGAAGCCGCATCTGCCAGCGTTCGTCGTCGCTGGCGGTCTTGGGAGGTGCGTCGTCCTTCCGTCATGCAACAGACGGTAAGGACGCCGCTACCCTCCAATATGAATCAGTGGAATAGCTCCTGGTCATCCAGGTGAAATCGGTTGGACATCCCCCGCAGCTGCTCCCGCGTGGACTCCCGCTCGGCATAAACGATCTGACGAAGCGTCGCCCGAGCGATCGGGTGATTGCGCACCAGTTGCGGCGCCAGCCCCTCAGCCTTCCTCAGCTCGCCCAGGGCCTTGCTCCGGTTCCCGTCCCACAGCCACGCACGGGACATGTCCATGTGGTGGTGGCCTCTGCGGGAGTTCGGCAGGGCATCGATCTGGCCCGGCTCGGCCCGCCGTTCGAGGCTGATGGCTTGCGCCTGGTCCCCCATCTCCAGCGCCACTGAAATCGCGTGGATCTCCACGTTCCCGCTGGAGAAGTTCAACGAGTAGCGGTCGAAGGCGTCAGCACCGGTGTGCCCGTCGAGGCGCGCCCCCGCCTCCCTGGCGTGCTGGATGCGGTCCGCTGTTTCCTCCTTACGGCCGGCACGGGCAGCGCTGACAGCCGCCCGGAGTTGGCCGGAGCCCCACACCCTCAGGGCCAAGGGGTCGCCACTGTCGTAGGCGTCCTGTGCGGCTGCCAACGCCTTGTCCGAGAGGGTGACGGCGTCTTCCCAGTCGGCGGTGGCCCACATGTCCCAGACCCGCATCCAGTCGGCCACCGACGGCATCAACGGGTCTCCGGACAACTGCGCGGACCACACCGCCCTTTCGCACGACACGGCGATGAGTTCGGCGTGTCCGAGGGCATGAGCCGCAGTGTGGGCGAACTTGCATGCCACCGCGTAGATCGCGAACGCCTCCTCTCGCTCGCGGCCGGTAGAGACCTCGGCCAGGGCGCGCGCTTCGCGGAAGAGATCGGGGAGGCTCCGGATGATCGCTGAGTTCGCGGCAGCATCCCGCAGCCGGTAGAGACGAACGGTCTCCTGCCACAGCTCCCCCGACGGCCGGGGAACCCCGTCAAAGACCGGCGTCAGGTCATACCGGCGCAGCTCCCGCAGGATGGAGGAAGCAGCAGTCTGCCATTGGTTCTCGGCCACAGTGCCGGGGTACGGGCGCCCGATCAGGTCGTTGGGGTGGCAGTGCAGCGCTCCAGCAATCGCGTTGATCAGCCCGGCGCGGTCCAGTTCGAGTCGGCCCCGTTCGACCTTCGACACCCATCCCTGGGTCTTCCTGACGGCGGCACCAAGATCAGCCTGTGGCATGCCGAGTTCGAGTCGGCGACGCTTGATCCGGCGTCCGATGGCTTCTTGCTCTTCCAACTCCCGCGGCATGATGGACTCCTGTGGTTCCGTTCAGGCTCGACACAAGAACGGTACTCACCCCACCCGCAGCGGGTGAACTGCAAATGGCCCCGCTTCCCTCAAGCGACAAACCGCCCGCCATGCCTACGTGCCAGTTTCGACTCCCACGAGCGAGCGATGGACAAGACTGCACCACGTGAAGGTATTCGTGGCCGTGGTAGTTGTGGTAGCTGAGGTGCTCGTACTGGTCACAGCCGGCGCGCTGTGGTCGTACTTACCCTTTCGGGCGTGGCTTCGCCGATGCATATCTGAGCCCGTGAACCGCCGGGTAGTTGCTGAGCTCAAGCGGCGTCGCGGCGAGCTGGCGACGCGGCAAGCCGATGTGTTTCTTACGGAAGCGCGGGAAGTGCTGCCAGCGGTAGTAGCCGACGCGATGCCGCCTGGACCCGCGCACACTCCCCTGTGGGTGACACGGTGGTGGTATGCGGCCCAGCTGACTGTGCCTATGTCGTTGGTGGCTTTCGTGATGTTCGCGCTGATCGTGTGGAACGCGGAGGCTTATGCAGCCTTCTGGCATCTCCATGTCCCCCGTGAAGGCGACCGGGAGGCGGCGGAGCCACTGCGTGCCCTCATCCGGACCGTGACTTCAATCCCACGAACCGTTCAGGCGTGGAAGGGCCCCACTGACGTCTTTAAGTCGCTGCGTGGCGTCCTGGTGATCGTTGTCGGCCTGTCCATGGCGCCGCTTCTTCAGAGGCTCGGCGCGGCGATGGCGGAGGGCGGAGAGCAGCGTCAGCGCCGGGAACGCTTGGAGAAAAAGCGGAAGCTACGGACTGGCGACTACGTACGGTGCTGGCCAGTGATCGTACTGGTTGTTGCCGCCGTGCAGTGTGCCCGGGCGCACCGGAATTGGGCAACCAGGCAGCCCGGAGACGATGTTCCCAGGGTTTCAATGCGGAAGGTAGAGCGCGTCATCTGGCGAGCACACCGTACGCGGCGAGGCAAGGCGCGGCATCATCACGAGCGGGTACTCAAGGCCCACGCAGCACGGGTGGTCGGAGCGTTGCGGGCGGCCGAAGCAGAGCAGGACATCGAGCCTGGGCGAGTGCTACGCGACCTAACGGTCATGTTGCTGGTGATCGCCGAGCGGTACGCAGAAGGAAGGGTTGGCCAATTGCTCGACGACGAACAGATAGGCGATGCCGTACCCGTCGTTCCCCGGGAGCACCTGCGAATGGCAGCGGTCGGGGGCGTCGTCGTTCTGATCATGGCGGGCGCTTCCGTCGCCGGGCTACCCGAGGCTGCGCTTACTGCCCTGCTCCCAGTAGTCGCACTTGTCGCAGTGATCGTAATCAACCGCGGGAAGGTGCCCTCACCCAGTGAGCTGACCGACCTGGTCATCCCCCGGTGAACGGCTCGACCTGGTTCAAATCCTGGAGCTGGGCAGACAATCTTTGGCTGTGCCGCTCGGCCTGCCAAGTAGTCCGAATAGCCCATGCTGGGCGCTCCCGATGCGGCAGGATCCACCGTCATGGATCCCGCCGTCGTTGCCACGCTCATCTCCACCCCTGTGTCCGTACTCGCTGCCGCCGCCTCATACGCAGCTGGCCGCGTCCAGGGCCGCGCCGCCTACAACGGCCCCGTGGATGCCGTACGGCGGCAGCACCAGCGCGACGCGTACACCGGTTTTCTCGCCGCTGCGAACGCGTACGCCAGTCAGACCACATGGAACTCTTGCTTCGAAGAGGCGCACAGCGCCATGGGCATTGACTCGTTCTTCGAGGACGGTAGGGATGAGATCGAACGCCGCGCCGTTCGGGTCAGAGCTACTGTCCCAATCAAGCCCTTATATGGCGCTGCGGCTGCCGTCTCCCTCGAAGGGCCAGACCAAGTCGCCGTCCTCGCCAACGACGTCATCCACTACGCCGACCAGGTACGCGATGAGGCCAAGGATGGCAACCGCCCGGGATCTGCCTTCCGCGCTCTCGTAGAAGGACGCCAACCCGATGCTGGCCTGCCGGCGCACCTACGCATGACACAGGCGATCGACGCGTTCACCGCCGCCGCCCGCTCCCACCTCAACGGCACTAAGCCCTCGCACGCCTGACCACACCCCGGGCGCCGCAGGACCTACGGCCATGGGGCGTGGTTGGCGAACTTGTCCCCACTTGTGGGAACAGACGGGCGGAGCATTCGCAATCAAGCAGCGGGAATGGTTCCCAGCCGTCCCGCCTGGAAGTCCTCGAAGGCTTGGGCCAGCTCAGCGTGGGTGTTCATGACGAACGGCCCGTAGTGCATCATCGGCTCCCTGATCGGCAGCCCACCGAGCAGCACGACCTCGAAGTTCTCGCTACGGGACTCCTGGGCATCGTCCGCCCGGATCGTGAGCGAGTCCCCCTGCCCGAAGACGACCGCCTGCCCCATCCGGAAGGGCCGCCGCTCCGCACCCGCCGAGCCAAGACCCGCGAGCCCGTAGGCGAGGGCGTTGAAGTCGGCCCGCCAAGGGAGAGTGACCGAGGCGCCGGGGTTCACCGACATGTGGATCATGGTGATCGGGGTGTGTGTCGAACCGGGACCTTCGTGGCCCGCCACGTCACCGGCGATCAGCCGGATCAGCGCGCCGCCGTCTCCGGAAGTCAGCAGCTTGACGTTGCCGCCCCGGATGTCCTGGTACTTCGGCGGGATCATCTTGTCCTCACGCGGCAGATTCACCCAGAGCTGGAGGCCGTGGAACAGGCCGCCGGACATGACCAGCGACTCCGGCGGCGCCTCGATGTGCAGGAGGCCGGAACCTGCCGTCATCCACTGCGTGTCTCCGTCGGTGATGACGCCACCGCCACCGTGAGAGTCCTGGTGCACGAAGGTGCCGTCCATGAGGTACGTGACGGTTTCGAAGCCCCGATGCGGGTGCCAGGGAGTCCCTTTCGCCTCCCCAGCTTGGTACTCCACCTCACCCATCTGATCCATCATGATGAACGGGTCGAGGTGCTTGTAGTCGATCCCGGCGAACGCGCGGCGGACGGGGAAACCCTCCCCCTCGAAGCCGCTGGGGGCGGTCGAGACGGCCAGCACACTGCGCGGCTGAGCACCTTCGGCGGGCGCCGCCACACGCGGCAGGGTCAGCGGGTTTTCTACGGTCACTGCGGGCATGACGGCCTCCTCGGTCGTGCAGCAAACTTAGTTGAAGACTGAACAACCTGCAAGGCGTGCCGCATTCCCTGGCGCGTTTTCGCCGGCCAGTGAAGCGCGGGAGTGAGTGCACCCCCAACTGATAGAGTCCTTGGGCTCGCCGGGCGCGTACTCCACCTCGCCCATCTGATCCATCATGATGAACGGGTCGAGGTGCTGGTAGTCGATGCCGGCGAACGCCCGGCGCACCGGAAAGCCCTCGCCCTCGAATCCACTCGGAGCGGTGGCTACGGCCAGCGCAGGACGGGTGTGCCCCGCAACGGGCGCCGCCACACGCGGCAGGGTCAGCGGGTTCTCTACGGTCACAGCGGGCATCAGAGCCTCCTCGGTCGCACCCAACTTAGTTGAATACTGAACAACTGGCAAGGGGTGCGATATTCCCGCCTGCATATGTGCAGGTCAAAGGGGTTACGAGGACGTCGCGGCACGCGCCCGGAACACGGACCGGCACGCGGCCCAGCCCGCGGATCACCACGGCCCGACGCACGGCCCGACGCACGACCGAAGGGGCCGGCCCCTCCCGGGACCGACCCCCTCACACGACAAAAACGGCCGGAACCCTACCGGCCCCGGCCGCCGTACAGCCGCTATCCGTACATCCGCCGCATCATCCGTACATCCGCCGCATCGCGAAGTCGACCATCTGCTCCACGGCTTTCGCGTCGAAGACCATCCGGTGGTCGCCCTCCATGTCGAGGACGAAGCCGTAGCCGGTCGGCAGCAGGTCGAGGACCTCGGCGCCGGTGATCACGAAGTACTTGGACTCCTTGCCCGCGTACCGCCGCAGCTCCTTGAGCGAGGTGAACATCGGGATCACCGGCTGCTGGGTGTTGTGCAGCGCCAGGAAGCCGGGGTTGTCACCGCGCGGGCAGTAGATCTTGGACGTGGAGAAGATGCCCTGGAAGTCCTCGGCCGACGTCGAGCCGGTGGTGAAGGCGCGCACCGCATCGGCCAGGGAAGGCGGGGACGGCTCGGGGTAGAGCGGCTGCTCGCCGTAACCCCCGGGGGCCGGTTGCTGCGGCGGGGGCGGCGCACCGTACTGCTGCTGCCCGGCACCCGCGTTCTGGTCGTAGCCGTACATGCGGCACAGCGTACTGAGTCGGCGGCGCACCGGGGGACGCTCGTCACAGATGCGCGGAAGGGGTTGATTCTTATTACCCGTGGGTAGCATCATTTAGCTACTAGCTGGTATTGCGTCTGAGGTCCCTCCCTTGGGGCCCTCTCCCGAACCCTTACGGAGCCGTACCCATGGGCCACTACAAGTCGAATCTCCGCGACATCGAGTTCAACCTCTTCGAGGTCCTCGGCCGCGACAGCGTGTACGGCACCGGACCGTTCGCGGAGATGGATGTCGACACCGCCAAGAGCGTGCTGTCCGAGATCGCCCGGCTGTCCGAGAACGAGCTGGCCGAGTCCTTCGCCGACGCCGACCGCACCCCTCCGGTCTTCGACCCGGACACCAACACCGCGCCGGTTCCGGACACCTTCAAGAAGAGCTACCAGGCCTTCATGGACGCCGAGTGGTGGCGTCTGGGCATCCCGGAGGAGCTCGGCGGCACCACCGCGCCCCGCTCCCTCCTCTGGGGCTTCGCCGAGACGATCCTGGGCGCCAACCCGGCCGTGTGGATGTACGCGTCCGGCCCCGCCTTCGCCGGTGTGCTCTTCGACGAGGGCACCGAGGAGCAGCACCGCATAGCCCAGCTGATGGTGGACAAGCAGTGGGGCTCCACCATGGTGCTCACCGAGCCGGACGCCGGTTCGGACGTCGGCGCCGGCCGCACCAAGGCCGTGCAGCAGGCGGACGGCTCCTGGCACATCGAGGGCGTCAAGCGCTTCATCACCTCCGGTGAGCACGACATGTCCGAGAACATCGTGCACTTCGTCCTCGCCCGCCCCGAGGGCGCCGGTCCGGGCACCAAGGGCCTGTCGCTGTTCATCGTGCCGAAGTACGACTTCGACTGGGAGACCGGCGAGCTGGGCGAGCGCAACGGCGCCTACGCCACCAACGTCGAGCACAAGATGGGCCTGAAGGCCTCCAACACCTGCGAGATGACCTTCGGCGCCAACCACCCGGCCAAGGGCTGGCTGCTCGGCGAGAAGCACGACGGCATCCGCCAGATGTTCAAGATCATCGAGTTCGCGCGGATGATGGTCGGCACGAAGGCCATCGCCACCCTCTCCACCGGCTACCTCAACGCGCTGGAGTACGCCAAGGAGCGTGTGCAGGGCCCGGACCTGGCCGCCTTCACCGACAAGACCGCGCCGCGCGTCACCATCACCCACCACCCCGATGTGCGCCGCTCGCTGATGACGCAGAAGGCGTACGCCGAGGGCATGCGCGCCCTGGTGCTCTACACCGCCACGGTCCAGGACGAGATCCTCGTCAAGGAGGCCGCCGGCGAGGACGCGAGCGCCGCGGTCCGCCTCAACGACCTGCTCCTGCCGATCGTCAAGGGCTACGGCTCGGAGCGGTCCTACGAGCAGCTGGCCCAGTCCCTGCAGATCTTCGGCGGCTCCGGCTACCTGCAGGAGTACCCGATCGAGCAGTACATCCGGGACGCCAAGATCGACACCCTCTACGAGGGCACCACCGCGATCCAGGGCCAGGACTTCTTCTTCCGGAAGATCGTCCGCGACCAGGGCCAGGCGCTCACCGCCCTGTCCGAGGAGATCAAGCAGTTCCTCGCCGACAACACCGGCGGCGAGGAGCTGGCCGAGGCCCGCGGCGAGCTGGCCAAGGCCGCTGCCGACCTGGAGGCGATCGTCGGCACCATGCTGACCGACCTCGCGGCGACCGAGAAGGACGTCAAGTCCATCTACAAGGTCGGGCTGAACACCACCCGCGTGCTCATGGCCTCCGGCGATGTCGTCATCGGCTACCTGCTGCTCAAGGGTGCGGCCGTGGCCGCCGGGAAGCTGGCCGACGCCTCGGCGAAGGCTGTGTCTCCCAAGGATGTGCCCTTCTACACCGGCAAGGTCGCCGCGGCGAAGTTCTTCGCGCACAACATCCTGCCGGGCGTCGGCGTCCAGCGCGGTCTGGCCGAGAGCGTCGACCAGTCGCTGATGGAGCTCGACGAGGCCGCGTTCTAGGAACGCCGTCCGCAGCCCGCTGCGGCGTTCTTACAGGTTTCTCAGACTGGTCGTCCAGACTGGCGTGGCCCGCCTCTCTTCCCCCGGAGAGGCGGGCTTCGTCCTGTCCGGCCGCGGGCCGGCCGCGGTCCGGGTCCGTACCGCCGGTAATCCGCTCGTCTACCCAGCGAACGGGAGATAAAGCGGAATTCCCCATTCCAGCGCAGATCCGGATCCGAAACGCAGAAATCGTGGCCGGAAGGGAACGGAGTCACAAGGCATGCGCACGAGGAATGCGCGCTCCGGCTCCTTATGCTGAATCCATGACCAACTCCGCCCGCTTCGATCGCGGCCACACCGACGACCTGATGTCCTTCCTCGCCACCAGTCCGTCGCCCTACCACGCGGTGGCCAATGCGGCGGAGCGGCTGGAGAAGGCGGGTTTCCACCAGGTCGCCGAGGTCGACGAATGGGACGGTACGCGCGGCGGGAAGTATGTGCTGCGCGGCGGAGCGATCATCGCCTGGTACGTGCCCGAGGGCGCGAGCCCCTCGACTCCGTACCGAATTGTCGGGGCTCACACCGACTCTCCCAATCTGCGGGTCAAACCGATTCCGGACACCGGTGCCCGCGGCTGGCGGCAGATCGCCGTCGAGATCTACGGCGGCACGCTGCTCAATACCTGGCTCGACCGCGATCTGGGGCTCAGCGGGCGGGTGACGCTGGCGGACGGCAGCCACCGGCTCGTCCACATCGACCGGGCGCTGCTACGGGTGCCACAACTGGCCGTGCACCTCGACCGCTCGGTGAATTCCGACGGCCTCAAGCTCGACAAGCAGCGCCACATGACGCCGATCTGGGGCCTGGGTCAGGTGGCCGAGGGCGATCTGATCGCCTTCGTCGCCGAGGAGACCGGCGTCCCGGCCGACGACATCAAGGGCTGGGACCTGATGGTGCACAGCATCGAGGCACCCGCCTATCTGGGCCGCGACCAGGAGCTGCTGGCCGGCCCGCGGATGGACAACCTGCTGTCCGTGCACGCCGGTACGGCCGCACTCGCCGCCGCGGCGACCGGCGGTCGCGAGCTGCCCGGCATTCCGGTCCTGGCCGCCTTCGACCACGAGGAGAACGGCAGCCAGTCCGACACCGGCGCGGACGGCCCGCTGCTCGGCACGGTGCTGGAGCGCTCGGTCTTCGCCCGCGGCGGTGCGTACGAGGACCGGGCCCGGGCCTTCGCCGGCACCCTGTGCCTGTCGTCCGACACCGGGCACGCCGTGCACCCCAACTACAGCGACCGGCATGAGCCAGGGCACCACCCGATGCCCAACGGCGGGCCGATCCTCAAGGTCAACGTCAATCAGCGCTATGCGACGGACGGCAGCGGACGGGCCGTCTTCGCGGCGGCCTGCGAGCGGGCCAGTGTGCCGTGGCAGAGCTTCGTGTCCAACAACTCGATGCCGTGCGGGACCACCATCGGGCCGATCACCGCGGCCCGGCACGGCATCGCAACGGTCGACATCGGTGTGGCGATCCTGTCCATGCACTCGGCGCGTGAGCTGTGCGGTGCCGAGGACCCGTACCTGCTGGCGAACGCCCTGACGGCCTTCCTGGAGGGCTGAGTTGGACTTCTCGCTGCTCGGCCCGATCGCCGTGACGACCGGCTCCGCGGAGCTGTCGCTCGGGCCCGCCAAACGGCGCAGTGTGCTCGCGCTGCTGTTGCTGCAACCCAACACCACTGTTCCACTGGAGCAGTTGATCGACTCCCTGTGGGAGGACGAGCCGCCGGAGCATGCCCGCACGGTCGTCCAGGGGCATGTCTCGCGGCTGCGCGCCACGCTCGCCGAGGGCGGTGCGGAGGCGTACGGCATCGAGCTGGCCACGCACGGCTCCGCCTATCTGCTGCGGCTGCCGGAGGAGCTGATCGACGCCCACCGGTTCGGTGAGCTGGTGACCCTGGCGCGCCCCGAGGCGGCGCCGGCCGATGCCGTACCACTGCTGCGCGAGGCGCTGGGACTGTGGCGGGGCCCCGCCCTGACCGGCACGGTCACCAGCCCGCCCTTCGCGGCCGCCGCCCATGCGCTGGAGGAGCGCCGGCTGACGGCCGTGGAGGCACTCGGGCGGGCGTACGGCGCGCTCGGCGAGCACGAGCAGGCGGCCGCGATCCTGTACTCCGCGGCCGTCAACCACCCTTTGCGTGAAGGCCTGATCGCCGGGCTGATGCGGGCACTGTTCCGTACGGGACGGCAGTCCGACGCGCTGGAGTGGTTCCACCGCACCCGGCGGCTGCTCAACGAGGAGCTGGGCGTCGACCCCGGCGAGCGGCTGCGCGGCGCGTACGAGGAGATCCTGCGGGCGGAGGCGGCCGGGCAGCAGCGGAAAGCCGCGGCCCAGCCCTCGGGCGCTTCCGGCGGGGAGCCCGCGGGAGGGCCTCGTTCCGCGACGGCCGGCGCGGCGCCCCCCGCCACGGGCGAGCCGCAGCTGCCTGCCCAGGGGAGCAGCGGTACGGCGACGCACGACGCAGCTGCCGCACCGGCGAAGAGCGGTCCGCGGGCGGGCGCGACGGGCGGATCGGGCCCCGCGCGGGCCGGTGCCCCCCGGCTGCTGCCCCGCCCACCGGCCCGCTTCCTGGGCCGGGAGCACCAACTCACCTCCCTGACCTCGGCCTTGACGGACCGTACGACCGGCGAGAGCCCGCTCACGGTCGTGGCGGGGCCGGCCGGTGTCGGCAAGACGGCCTGCGCCGTGCAGTGGGCGCATCTGCACGCCGGGGCCTTCCCCGACGGCCAGCTCTTCGCCGATCTGCGCGGCTTCGGCGAGGGCGATGAGGCGGCGCCGGCCGAGATCCTGCGCGACTTCCTGCTGGCGCTGGGCACCCCGCCGGAGCGGGTGCCCGGCTCCGCCCAGGCCGCCTCGGCGCTGTTCCGCTCGCTGGTCGCGGAGCGCCGGCTGCTGGTCGTCCTCGACAATGCGCGCAGTTCGGCGCAGGTACGGCCGCTGCTGCCCGGTGGCCCGCACTGCGCCACGGTCGTCACCAGCCGCAGTCGTCTCGACGGTCTGGTCGCCACCGACTGCGCCCGGCCGGTCGGTCTCCAGGCGCTGGGCCACGAGGAGGGCGCGGCGCTGCTCGGCGCGATGCTCGGCCCGGAGCGGGTCGCCGAGGACCCGGCCGCCGCGCGGGAACTGGTCGACCTGTGCGACGGGCTGCCGCTGGCGCTGCGGGCCGCGGCCGCCCAGCTGACCGCCCGGCCACGCTGGCGGCTGGCCCGGCTGGCCGCGGCGCTGCACGACGAACGGCGGCGGCTCGCGCTGCTGTCGGCGGAGGACGCCGGAGTCGCGGCGGCGCTGCGGATGTCCGTCGCCCGGCTGTCGGCGGATGACGCCCGGCTGCTCAGCGCACTCGCGACGACCTCGGACGGGCACCTCAACGCCTCGGCGGCGGCGGCGCTCGCCGGGTACGACCAGGAGCGCACCCAGGACGCCCTGGACCGGCTCGCGGAGATGCATCTGGTGGACGAAGAGGCCACCGACGTCTACACCATCAGCACGCTGACGCAGTTGTTCGCACGGGACGAGCACGGCGAGAGCGGGGAGGCCGGCAGGAACAGCCCGGGTGACGGGGGGAGCGGGAGCGACGGGCGCGGCTGAACCGTGCCCGCGTCCGTCCCGCGTGCGGGAGCGTTAGGCGCACGTTAGTGGCACGGCAGCGGCGGGCCGCAGTCTGGTGATCAGGCCGCAGGGGGAGACCTCAGGCCGGACCGCAGGGCGTACCGCAGACGCGGTGCGGGCCACCCGAACCCGGGGGAGACCGACATGCCGCGCAGCCACACCCGCTCCGAGACCGTCCTGGAGACCGGTGCCAGGGCCGGTACCGGTGGCCCCGGCACGGGACGGACCGTCCGCCGCCGTACGCTGCGGATCGCGTCGGCCGGGCTGACCGCCGTCGCCGCGCTCACCCTCACCGCCTGCGGCGGCCAGGACAACCCGCTCCAGACCAGCGCCGCCAAGCCGTTCCACCCGCAGTCCCAGGAGGCCGACGTCCCGGTGTCCGGGGGCGGCGGTGCTGCCGCACCGGGCGGCCTGCAGGCCGACGGCGGACGGGCGCAGCAGACATCCGCGGGGCGCGGCGGCACCGACGGCGGCGTGGAGGCCGGGGCGGACGGCCTCACGGTCAGCACGCGCAGTGCGGGCGGAGGTGGCAACGGCACCGTCCGGCACACCGCCTGCGGCGCCGCGAAGGTCCGCATCGTCGCCAGACTGCTGACCCGGCCGGTCAACCATCTGCTGCTGGCGGCCACCAACACCTCCGGCGCCCCCTGCGATCTCCACCTCGCCCCCGACCTCCGCTTCGACGACGCACCGTCGCCGCTCCCCGAGCTGTCGGCCAGCAAGCCGTCGGCCGTGGTCACCCTCGCCCCCGGCGAGACCGGCTATGCGGGCGTGCTGACCTCGTCCGCCGCCGGCTCCGGCCGCCACGGCCGCACCGCCACCTCACTCTCCGTCAGCCTCCCCGGACGCGACGGCAAGGGCAGCATCGGCGGCTCGGCGGCCGTGGCGCTCCCCGGCGGCGCGGCGTACGTCGACGACAGCGCTTGGGTGACGTACTGGCAGCCGGACGTGCGCGAGGCGACGGCCTGGTGAGCCGCCGTTGAAGCAGCGCTGATGAGCCACCCTTCGGTGAGCCGTCCCTGAACCAGGGCGCCCGCATCCCCCAGCGGGCGCCCTTTGCTGTGTCCGCCGTCCCGTCATGTCTCGACCGGCGGCCCGTACCCTCCCGGATTCCTTACGCCGGTGCGGGGCACTCACGCCCAAAGGCCCGGAGCACCTCAGCGACAACGAACCTCCGGGCCGGAATCCCACGCGGCGTCCCGGGGTTTCACGTGAAACGCCACCGGCTGATCCGGATCCGGTCCGGGGCGTGATGCGAGGGACACTTCCGCCACAGGGGAGCGGAAGTGCCCCTCGCGCGCAGGAGTGCGCGGCCGCATTGCACCGCAAGCATGGCGAACCCGGCGTCAGCCCGAAGGAAATGGAGGCGCGCCTCCGGCAGTGGATATCGTGGCCGTGCCCATGACAGACGCGCCTCGCTGACACCGCAGCAATCCACGGGGGAAACCAACCATGACCGCACGCCGCTCCCGCCACCGCTCCGCCGCGTACGCCGCACTGGCGCTCGGACTGGCCGGCTCGCTCGCGCTGACCGGCTGCAACAGCCACTCGTCGAAGAAGTCGAAGAAGTCGAAGAAGTCGTCCTCGGTGTCGAAGTCGTCCTCGTCGTCTTCCAAGAGCAAGAAGCGCAAGATCATCGGTGGCGGTGCGGCCGCGGCGGGAGCGGGGGCGGCATCGCGGCGGGTGCCCGACTGCTTCCCGAGCACGTACAAGGTCACGTTCTCCCAGCAGAGCGGCCCCGACAGCCACGTCACGGTGAAGTTCAAGAACACCGCCGGCCGCGACTGCACGCTGTACAACGCCCCGCTGCTGCGCTTCAACAACGCCAAGAGCCCGCTGCCGCTGCTGCAGGGCACACCCGGTCACCTCGACGGCACCCGTCTGACCGTGCCCGCCCACGGCTACGCCTACGCGGTCCTCCCCACCAACACCGCGGCCACCAAGGGCACCGAGCAGAAGTCGGTGACCATCGACTTCATGGGTGTCTCGGCGAGCTCCGTCACGCACGGTCCGGTCACCGTCAACTTCGCGGAGAAGCGGCTGCACCTCTCCGTCGGCAAGACCAAGGTCACCAACTGGACGTCGAGCGTCCACGGTGCCCAGCTGGCGGCCGGCGTCGGGAAGTAGCCCGGCACCACAGCGACCGGCCGAGCGCCCGGGCCGCCACCGGGCCCGGGCGGTCCTGCGTCTACTCCGCGTCCATCCCCGCGAGGACCAGCCCCAGCCGGGCCGCCCCGCCCTCGGCGATCTCGACCGGAACGCCCCAGTCCTGCTGGTGCACATGGCAGGCGGGGTACTCGATGTCCGGGGCGTCGTCGCAGGACGCGGCCATCGCCGAGACATGCAGCACCCCCTCGGTCACGCCGTCCGCGAGCACCAGGTCGCGGCCGAGGTCGGTGCCCGCGCCCGCGCCCTCGGCGAGCAGCTCCGGCGGGGTCGCGCTGACCAGCAGCCGCGTCGACGGGCCGTAGCGGGTGTCGAGCTTCTGACCCGCGGGAGCCTGGAAGACCACCTTCAGCCGCAGTGCGCCCGGGGCGACCCGGGTGGCCGCGCGCTGGGTGTGGTGCGCCACCGCCTCGACGCGGACCGCCTCCTCGGGCAGCCGCAGCCTGGTCAGCCGGTGCCGGGCCGACTCCACTACCACGATGTCGTCGTCGACGAGCACCGCGGCGGACGGCTCCCGCAGATCCGTCGCCAGCGTCGTCACCTCACCGCTCGCGGGGTCGAAGCGGCGCAGCGCGTGGTTGTAGGTGTCCGCGATAGCCACCGAACCGTCGGGCAGCGCGGTCAGGCCCAGCGGGTGCTGGAGCAGCGCCTGGCCGGCGGCGCCGTCGCGGTGCCCGAAGTCGAAGAGGCCGGTGCCGACGGCGGTACGGACGACATAGCCGTCGCCCGTCCCGGTGGGCTCCACCCAGCGGACCGCGCTGGTCTCGGAGTCGGCCAGCCACAGCCGCTCGCCGGCCGCCGCCAGCCCGGACGGCTGGGCGAACCAGGCCTCGGCGGCCGGGCCGTCCACCAGGCCCTCGTTGGTGGTGCCGGCCGCCACCTCGACCGTGCCGGTGGCCGGGTCGTACGTCCACAGCTGATGCACCCCGGCCATCGCGATCCACAGCCGGTCCCGCCACCAGGCGAGGTCCCACGGCGAGGAGAGCGCCACCTCGCGCGCCGGGCCCGAGGTCGGCGAGCCCTGCCACCACTGCGTGCCGGTGCCGGCCACCGTCTCCAGCGCGCCGCTCTCGGGGTCGAAGACCCGGATGGCGTGGTTGACCGTGTCCGCCACGGCCACCGTGCCGTCGGGCAGCAGCGCCAGGCCCTGCGGCTCGTTGAAGGAATCGGGGGTCAGCCCGCGCGCACCGGAGCCGATGCGGCGCAGCACCTGCTCGCCGTCCGCCGCCAGCTCCACCAGCTGATGGCGCGTGGTGTCCGAGACCAGGAAGCTGCCGTGCGGCAGCCGGACGGCCTTGCCGGGGAAGCGCAGATCGGTGGCGACCGGCTCCGGCGGTACGTAGGGGCCGTCGCCGCGGCGCAGCGTGCCCTTCGCCGTGTGCTCGGCCTCCAGCTCCTCGACCAGCTTCTCGATCGCGTGCGCATGGCCCTCGCCGGCGTGCTGGGCGACGACATAGCCCTCAGGGTCGATCACCACGAGCGTCGGCCAGGCCCTGACCGCGTACTGCTTCCACGTGGCGAGCTCGGGGTCGTCGAGGACCGGATGCTCCACGCCATAGCGCTCCACGGCGTCCACGACCGCCTGGTGCTCGGCCTCGTGCACGAACTTCGGGGAGTGCACACCGACGATCACGACCGTGTCGCGGTGACGCTCCTCCAGCGCCCGCAGCTCGTCCAGGACATGCAGACAGTTCACACAGCAAAAGGTCCAGAAATCCAGGACGACAATGCGTCCGCGCAGGTCGGAGAGGGTCAGATCCTTGTTGCCGGTGTTCAGCCAGCCGCCCTTGCCGACCAGCTCGGGGGCGCGGACGCGTGCACGTGAAGCCATGTGGACATTCAACGTCACTCCGGTGCGTGCACATTCCGCAGGCCCCCTGGGGAACACGTCACCCATGCTGCAATCTCCCGGGGAGCCGGCCCCGCATTCGCGTAAGTACCTGGTCCGTGACCGCATTTTCGGTATCGGTGACGACTACTGGATCGAGGACGAGCACGGGCGGCACGCCTTCCTCGTGGACGGGAAGGCGCTGCGGCTGCGGGAAACCTTCGAGCTGAAGGACCCGGAGCGGCGGGTGCTGGTCACCATCCGCAAGAAGATGCTCAGCCTGCGCGACACGATGACCATCGAGCGGGACGACAAACCGCTGGCCACGATCAGGCGCAAGCGGCTCTCGCTGCTGCGCAACCACTATCGCGTCGAGCTGGTGGACGGCACCGAACTGGACGTCAGCGGAAAGATCTTCGACCGGGAGTTCGCGATCGAGTACGAGGGGGAGCTGCTCGCCGAGATCTCACGACGCTGGCTGACCGTGCGCGACACCTACGCGGTCAACGTCGTGCGGGGGGAGGCGGATCCGGCGCTGCTCATCGCCGTCACGGTCGGTGTGATCCGGCTGGCGGAGCGGGAGCGCGGCGAGGACTGAGAAGCGCACGTTCCGCCCCCGCGCCGCACCCCTCTGCGGCCGGGAGACATCGGCCTACGATGGTCACCCGAAAGCACTGCCGGGGTGCCCGTGCGCAGCGTAACTTAACTGCACAGACAGCAGCCCGCGTACGAACCGTCCGAGGGGTCCCGTGACCGTCCATCCCAGCCTTCAGTCCTCCATCGATGCCTGGACTCACTCCATAGAAGCGATAACCGAGCTGGTGACTCCGCTCGTCGAGGGCGAGTGGAACAGGGCGACGGGCCTGCCAGGATGGTCCGTGCGCGATGTCGTCTCCCATGTCATCGGCCTGGAATGCGAAATGCTGGGCGACCCGCGGCCGATCCACACCCTGCCGCGCGACCTCTACCACGTACGCAGCGAGTCGGCGCGGCGGATGGAAGTGCAGGTCGACGTCCGCCGGCACCACACCGCGCCGGAGATGCTCAGCGAGCTCGAATACACCGTCATCCGCCGCTCCCGGCAGCTGCGCAACGAGTCCCGTCAGCCGGACGCCGTGGTGCACAGCCCGCTCGGTGAGGACCGTTCGCTGGAATTCGTGCTGCAGCAGCGGGCGTTCGATGTCTGGGTGCATGAGCAGGACCTGCGCCGGGCCCTCGGCAAGCCCGGCAACCTCGACTCCCCCGGCGCGCAGGTGACGCGCGATCTGCTGGTGAAGACACTGCCCGGCATCGTCGCCAAGAGGGCCCAGGCGCCGGCCGATGCGGCGGTGGTCTTCGACGTCAGCGGACCGCTGGAGTTCCTGCGCACGGTCCGTATCGACGCCGAGGGCAACGCCACGATCGACGGCAGCGTCTCGCTCGGCCCGACGGTGACGTTCGCCCTGGACTGGGACACCTTCCACCAGCTGGCCTGCGGCCGGGTTCGTGCGGCGGCCGTCGCCGAGCAGGTCAAGATCGACGGCGACCGTGAGCTGGCCGAGGCGATCCTGAACAACTTCGCCGTCACGCCGTAGCGGCGACGGGCCGGGCAGGACCCGGCCGACACCCTCACCCCCGCCCGACCGGCGAACGGGGTGTGGGTCCCGGAGTGAGCCGTTTCACGTGAAACTGCGCTGTCCGTTTCACGTGAAACGGGCCCGCCCACCGGCCAGTTGGCCGTCCGGCGTCACGCGGGAACGTGGACCGCCTCCACCCGGCTGGCCACCAGCCGTTCACGCTCGCGTCGTACCGCCCGCCGGCGCAGCCGCAGCATCTGCGAGACACCGAGCGCCTCCACGACGAAGATCGAGGCAAAGGCGATCCGGTAGTTGTCGCCGGTGGCGTCCAGCAGGACCCCGATGGCGAACAGGGTCGTCATCGAGGCCGTGAAGCCACCCATGTTGACGATGCCGGAGGCGGTGCCCAGACGCTCGGGCGGATTGGCTGGGCGCGCGAAGTCAAAGCCGATCATCGAGGCGGGTCCGCAAGCGCCCAGCACCGTGCACAGCACGATCAGCAGCCCCATCGGCGCATGAGCGCCCGGCCAGCACAGAACGATCGCCCACATCAGCGCCGTGGCGAGGACCGTGCCCAGAGCCAGTGGCGTACGGGCCGCGTGGTGGCGGGCGATGACCTGGCCGTAGATCAGGCCCACCGCCATGTTGGAGAGCACCACCAGGGTGAGCAGTTCACCGGCGGTGCCACGGGACAGCCCCTGTGCCTCGACGAGGAAGGGCAGGCCCCAGAGCAGCAGGAACACCATCGCGGGGAACTGGGTGGTGAAGTGCACCCACATGCCCAGCCGGGTGCCGGGCTCACGCCAGGACTCGACGATCTGCCGGCGGACGAACCCCAGGCCGGTGTGCTGGGCGGAGGGGGGCGGCGGGGCGAAGCCCTCGGGGTGGTCCTTGAGGAACAGCAGCAGCACGATCAGCACGACGATGCCGCCGGCGGCGCTGGAGACGAAGGTCGGGGTCCAGCCGAAGCTGTGCAGGAACCGGGCGAGCACGAGGGTCGAGACCAGGTTGCCCGCCATGCCGACCAGCGCGGCGATCTGCGCGATCATCGGGCCGCGGCGGGCCGGGAACCACCGGGAGCCCAGCCGCAGCACGCTGATGAACGTCATCGCGTCCCCGCATCCGAGCAGCGCACGGGAGCCGAGCGCCATGCCGTACGACGAGGAGAGCGCAAAGCCGAACTGGCCGACGGTGTAGAGCACCACGCCGAGGGTCAGCACCCTCTTGGGCCCGAGCCGGTCGACCAGCAGGCCGACGGGGATCTGCATCCCCGCATATACCAGCAGCTGCAGGAGGGAGAAGGTCGACAGCGCCGAGGCGTTGATGTGGAAGCGCTCGGCGGCGTCCAGGCCCGCCACTCCGAGGCTGGTGCGGTAGGTGATGGCGACGAAGTAGACCGCGACGCCGATGCCCCAGACGGCCATCGCCTTGGGGCCGCCGGGCGGGTCGGCGGGCAGCAGCCGGGCGCAGCCGCCACCTATGCCGGAGCCGTCAGCGCGTCCGGAGCCGGCGCTCATCGCGCCTCGCCCTGCGCGAGGTGGCGGACCCAGCTGACGTGCCGCTGCACGACGTCGGTCGCGGCGTCCGCGTCCCCGGCCCGCAGCGCTTCGAGGATCTCCGCATGCTCGGCGATGTTCTTGGCGATCCGGTCCGGGTGGGCATGCATCACCGCGACACCCATCCGCAGCTGGCGGTCGCGCAGCTGGTCGTAGAGGCGGTCCAGGATCTGATTGCCGGCGCTGCGCACGATGGCGGCGTGGAAGGCGCGGTCGGTGACGGAGACGGCGGCCAGATCGCCGGACGCCGCCTGCTCCCGCATCGTCTCCAGCAGCTCGGTCAGCTCGCCGATCAGCTCCTCGTTCGCGGGCACCGCCTTGGCCGCGGCGTGCTTCTCCACCAGCAGCCGGGTCTCGACGACGTCGGCGATCTCCTGCGCGGAGACCGGCAGCACCAGCGCGCCCTTCTTCGGGTAGAGCTTGATCAGACCCTCGACCTCCAGCCGCAGCAGCGCCTCCCGCACCGGCGTCCGTGACACCCCCACGGCCTCGGCCAGTTCGCCCTCGGTGAGCAGCATCCCGCCCTCGTAGCGGCGGTCCAGGACGGCGTCCTTGATATGCGCATAGACCCGCTCGGCGGCGGGCGGCTGTCTGGTGGCGGACTCCCGGGCGGGGACGGTAGGTGTGGATGTAGAGGGCATGCACACAGGATAGATACAACAGGTATACGTACGACACCCCGGTCCGCGATGCGGACATGACCGGCCCTGATTGCCCTGGTAAGCGCGTGATGCGCACCGGCGTCCGGCAGACCGGCGGCGGCGAGGGGAGGGGCCGCCCCCGGGTGGCCGGAGCCGGCCGTGCGGCAGACCTCAGGCGGATGTCGGGTCCACCTAAAGACTGACAAGAGTCCGTACCTGCCGCGTACGGATCGGCGCGCATTCCATGGGTGAATAGAGGCAGAGCCGGGGAGGCTCGGACAGCCAAGGGGAGTGGACCATGCAGCCCAGGACGAACGCCGGCCGCCGCACGCGGAACACCGTCGTCGTGGCATTGATCGTGGCCGGCCTGTGGGCCGGTGTCACCCTGACCCGCGCCGCCGCGCGCGCCGACGAATCCGGCCAGGACGGCCCGGTGGGACACTTCAGCCGCGCTGTGCAGCTCATCCGCGGCTGACCACCGGCCCGTACCACTCGCTACCGCGTCCGCGGCTCGCCGCGATAGGTACCGAACGACCAGCGGTTGCCCTCGGGATCGCGGGCGCCGAAGCCCCGTGAGCCGTAGTCGGTGACGGTCAGCTCCTCGGTGATCTCCGCGCCGGCCGCGGTGGCACGCGCATACAGCTCGTCGGGACGGTCGGTGACGACATAGGCCCCGAAGGTTCCCGGCTGCAGCGGCCAGTGATCCTCCTTCCCGTCCCTGACGGAGCCGAGCATGATGCCGCCTTCCGGCCAGGAGAGCTGGGCGTGCTCGACGTGCCCGCCCTCCCCGGGGATGACCGCGGTCTCCTCGAACCCGAACGCATCGGCCAGGAACCGGATCAGCGCGCGGGCATCGCGGGCCCGCAGCGTCGGCCATACCTGGGGTGCGGGTGTGGTGTCGGACATGATCGCCGGACCTCCTGGATCGGGTGGGCGGCCCCCGGGGGGCCGCTGACCTCAGCCTTCCTCGAAGGCTCCCCCCGGGGCTTGGACGTTTCGGAACTCCCCGGCGAGCCATTGGCTGGGCGGACAGCCGGCGCCCAGCGGGTGCAGGCCGAGCTGGATGCCGGACTGACGGCCCTGGTGGGTGATCATCGCAGGGCGGGTGTGCAGACCGCCCAGGAGGGCGCTGTAGGTGCCCGGTGCCTGTGCCGGATCGGGGTGGCCGGCCAGCGTGAGGGGCTCATCGAGGGTGAAGATCAGGGTCAGCCGGGGCGAGGGGAGCCCACGGTGCCGGCCCGGCGGCACCCCGGCCTGCCGGTATCCGGCGTACCCGCTGACGTACGGCCGGAGCGGGGGCGCGGGGACCGCGAGCGGATGTTCGTCCACGGGGCCGGGGCGGGTGCAGGGCGGCGTTTCACGTGAAACGCCGCCCTGCACCGCCCGGCTCCGCATCCCGGGTCATCCCCAGGTGATCAGCCGCTTGGGCCGTTCCAGCACCGCCGCGACATCCGCGAGCAGCTTGGAGCCCAGCTCACCATCGATGAGGCGGTGGTCGAAGGACAGCGCGAGGGTGGTGACCTGACGCGCCTTCACCTTGCCCTTGTGGACCCACGGCTGGAGCTTGACCGCGCCGAAGGCGAGGATCGCCGACTCCCCCGGGTTGAGGATCGGCGTACCGGTGTCGACGCCGAAGACGCCGACGTTGGTGATGGTGACCGTGCCGCCGGACATCGCCGACGGGGAGGTCTTGCCCTCACGGGCGGTGGAGATCAGCTCGCCCAGATCCGCGGCGAGTTGGGGGAGCGTCTTGGACCCGGCGTCCTTGATGTTCGGGACGATCAGCCCGCGCGGGGTGGCCGCCGCGATCCCGAGGTTGACGTAGTCCTTGTAGACGATCTCCTGATGCGCCTCGTCCCAGGCCGCATTGACCTCCGGGTGGCGCTTGAGGGCGACCAGGAAGGCCTTGGCGACGAGCAGCAGCGGGTTGACCCGCAGCCCCGCCATGTCCGGGTCCTGCTTGAGCTCCTGGACGAGCTTCATCGTGCGGGTCACATCGACGGTGATGAACTCCGTGACGTGCGGCGCGGTGAAGGCGCTGGCGACCATCGCCTGCGCGGTGGCCTTGCGTACGCCCTTGACCGGTACCCGCCGCTCGCGTGCGGCGGTGTCGACGGTGCCGGGCTCCGCCGGGGCCGCGGCCACCGGCACCGGGGCGCCGGCCGGAGCCTCCGCCGCTGCCGGGGCGGCGGCCGCATGCACATCCTCGCGGGTGATGATGCCGTCTGGCCCGGTCGGGGCGACCGTCGCCAGATCGATGCCGAGGTCCTTGGCGAGCTTGCGCACCGGCGGCTTGGCCAGCGGACGGCCGGCGGTCGCGGCGGCCACGGGGGCAGCAGGCGCAGCGGGCACGGGCACCGGGGTGATCATCGGCGTGGGCGTGGCCCGCCCGTTCAGCTCCGCCTGGAGCCCGGCGCTCGCGGACTCCGGCTGAGCCGGCACCGCGGGCTGCGGCTTGCGAGCCCGGCGCTTGGTCGAGGACGGCGCGGCGCCATAGCCGACCAGCACCGCCTGACGGCCCTGCGGCTCGGCGTCCTCCTCGGCGGAGGGGGCGGCTTCCTGCGGCGCCTTGGCCGCCGGCGCCGCGGCGGGCCCGGCGCCGGGGTCGGTGTCCACCGAGATGATGACGGTGCCGACATCGACGGTGACGCCCTCGCCGAAGGTCAGCTCGTGCACCACCCCGTCGTACGGAATGGGCAGTTCGACGGCGGCCTTGGCGGTCTCGACCTCACACACGACCTGGCCGTCGGTGACGGTGTCGCCCGGCTGGACGTACCACTTGAGGATCTCGGCCTCGGTGAGTCCCTCGCCCACGTCGGGCATCTTGAACTCGCGGAAGCGCTGAGCGCGGGCGGGACTTGCAGTCATGGTCACGAACTCTCCTCAAACCCTCAGTACGCCAACGCACGGTCGACGGCGTCGAGCACCCGGTCCAGCCCCGGAAGGTACTCGTCCTCCAGACGGGAGGGCGGATACGGGGAGTGGAAACCGCCGACCCGCAGGACCGGAGCCTCCAGGTGGTAGAAGCACCGCTCGGTGATCCGGGCGGCGATCTCGGCACCTGCGCCGAAGAAGACCGGGGCCTCGTGGACGACGACCAGCCGGCCGGTCTTCTGCACCGACGACTGCACGGTGTCGAAGTCGATCGGGGAGAGCGAGCGCAGGTCGACGACCTCGACCGACTTGCCCTCCTCGGCCGCGACCTTGGCGACGTCCAGGCAGACCTTCACCATCGGGCCGTAGGCGGCCAGCGTGAGGTCGGAGCCGTTCTGGGCGATCCGGGCCTTGTGCAGCGGGTCCGGGATCGACTCGGTGTCCAGTCGCGACTTGTCGTGGTAGCGGCGCTTGGGCTCGAAGTAGATGACCGGGTCGTCGCCCGCGATGGCCTGCTGGAGCATCCAGTAGGCATCGGAGGAGTTCGAGGGGGTGACGATCTTGAGGCCCGCGACATGAGCGAACAGCGCCTCGGGGGACTCGGAGTGGTGCTCGACCGCGCCGATGCCGCCCGCGTACGGGATGCGGATGACGACCGGCACCTTGACCTTGCCCAGCGCGCGGGCGTGCATCTTCGCGAGCTGGGTGACGATCTGGTCGTAGGCGGGGAAGACGAAGCCGTCGAACTGGATCTCGACGACCGGGCGATAGCCGCGCAGTGCCATGCCGATCGCGGTGCCGACGATGCCGGACTCGGCGAGCGGGGTGTCGATCACCCGGTCCTCGCCGAAGTCCTTCTGCAGGCCGTCGGTGACGCGGAAGACGCCGCCGAGCTTGCCGACGTCCTCGCCCATGACGAGGACCTTGGGGTCGGCCTCCATGGAGGCGCGCAGCGACTCGTTGATCGCCTTGGCAATGGTGATCTTCTCGAAGACGGCCATGGTCAGTTCTCCTCCGCGGCGCCGGCATCGACGAACGACGCCTGGTAGGCGGCGAACTGTGCGCGCTCCTCATCGACGAGCGCATGCCCATCGGCATAGACATTCTCGAAAATCGCCATGTCGTCCGGGTCGGGCATGGCACGGACGGCGTCGCGGACCCGCTTGCCCAGGGCCTCGCTCTCCTCGTCGATCGAGGCCAGGTACGCCTCGTCGACGATGCCCTCGGCCTCCAGGTACGTCCGCAGCCGCAGGATCGGGTCCTTGGCCTCCCAGGCCGCCCGCTCCTCGTCCGCCCGGTACTTCGTCGGGTCGTCGGAGGTGGTGTGCGCGCCCATGCGGTAGGTGAACGCCTCGATGAGCATCGGGCCCTGGCCGGTGCGCGCCCGCTCCAGCGCCGCCCGGGTCACCGCCAGGCAGGCCAGGACGTCATTGCCGTCGACCCGTACGCCGGGGAATCCGAAGCCGCGGGCGCGCTGGTAGAGCGGCACCCGGGTCTGCTTCTCGGTGGGCTCGGAAATCGCCCACTGGTTGTTCTGGCAGAAGAACACGACCGGGGCGTTGTAGACCGCGGAGAAGGTGAAGGATTCCGCGACATCTCCCTGGCTGGAGGCACCGTCACCGAAATACGCAATGACCGCGGAATCCGCGCCGTCCTTCTGCACACCCATCGCATAGCCGGTCGCGTGCAGCGTCTGCGAACCGATGACGATGGTGTAGAGGTGGAAGTTGTTGGTACTGGGATCCCAGCCGCCGTGATTGACACCGCGGAACATCCCCAGCAGATTCGTCGGGTCGACGCCGCGGCACCATGCCACGCCGTGCTCCCGGTAGGTCGGGAAGACATAGTCGTCGTCGCGCAGCGCGCGCCCGGAGCCGATCTGGGCGGCCTCCTGGCCCAGCAGCGAGGCCCACAGGCCCAGTTCGCCCTGGCGCTGGAGGGTGGTCGCCTCGGCGTCGAACTTCCGCGTCAGCACCATGTCGCGGTAGAGCCCGCGCAGCTCGTCGGGGGACAGGTCGATCGAGTAATCGGGGTGCTCGACCCGCTTCCCTTCGGGGGTCAGCAGTTGTACGAGCTGATCCTGCTCCGCCTGCTCGGGCCGGCCGGAGTTCCGGGCCTTGGCCGGGGACGCCTTCTTGGCCGACGTCGCCTTTGCGGCGGTGGTGCGCTTGCTGCTGCCGCGGGTGTTTTTCCGCTGCGCAGTGCCTTCCACGGTCACGTGCTGCTCCTCCGTCTGTCCGGCCCCCGGGGTCCGCCGGTGGCCGTATTGCGGCTCACCCGGTATCCGATACGGCGCACGGGGTGTGTGCGATCGCGGCCGGATCCGGGTGGAACAAAGCTCCCGGACAGTGGCCTGCTCATTGCACGTTACCCATTGTCAAAGCCGAAGTGGAAACGGCGCTGACCTGCGATTTTGCTTGGATTTCCAAGTAAATCACTAAGGCTTGGAACAACCCCTGGTCACAGCGTTGCAGGCCGCCGGGACAATGGCACGTTATATCGGTGACCTGGAGCACGGGAAGAGTCGATGTGTGAGACTGGGAAGGTGCGCGAAGACGGAAAAATCACGGTATTCCTGCTCGATGACCACGAAGTTGTCCGGCGTGGCGTCCACGAAATGCTCTCGGTCGAGGACGACATCGAGGTGGTCGGCGAGGCGGGTACCGCCGCAGATGCCCTGGTCAGGATCCCTGCGACCCGCCCGGACGTGGCGGTGCTCGATGTCCGGCTGCCCGACGGGAGCGGTGTCGAGGTCTGCCGCGAGATCCGGTCGCAGGATGAGGACATCAAATGCCTGATGCTCACCTCCTTCGCGGACGACGAAGCCCTTTTCGATGCGATCATGGCCGGTGCGGCCGGATATGTCCTCAAGGCCATTCGGGGCAACGAACTCCTCTCCGCGGTGCGCGACGTGGCGGCCGGCAAGTCCCTGCTCGACCCGGTGGCCACCGCCCGGGTGCTGGAGCGGCTGCGCGACGGCAGCGCCACCAAGGGTGACGACAAGCTGGCGAACCTCACCGACCAGGAACGCCGGATCCTCGATCTGATCGGCGAGGGCCTGACCAACCGTGCCATCGGCGAAAGGCTGCACCTCGCCGAGAAAACGATCAAGAATTACGTCTCCAGCCTGCTGTCCAAGCTCGGCATGGAACGGCGCTCCCAGGCCGCCGCCTACGTCGCGCGGATGCAGGCCGAACGACACTGAGCAGCCAAGGGAGTGGCGGATGCGCCCTGCCCGGCTCATGGTGATTCAGGACCATCGGCCCCGCCGCCCGGGGCTGCTGGCCCCTACGTGCCGGACGGATCCGCCCGGCAAGGTGGTGCCATGCCCACCGACAACTACCGTGCCATCGAGCTGCTGAGCCGCACGCCGTACGGGCGCGTCTCTGCCAGTCGGCGGGCACTGCCCTTCACCGCCGTCGCCCGGCACCTCGTCCTCGACGGCCGGCTGGTGCTGCGGCTGCACCAGGGCTACGGCTACCACCAGGCCCTGGACGGCAGCGTGGTCGCCTACGAGGCCGACAACGTCAACAGCGGCGAGGACGACACCTGGTCGGTGCAGTTCACCGGCACCGCCCGGGTCGTCGAGCCCACCCCCGTCGAGCGGCAACTCTTCGGGAGCTCCCCCCGGCTGGCCGACGGCGCCCCCTACGCCCCCGTCTTCCTGCGCGTCGAGCCGGAGTTCGTGACCATGCACTACCTCACCGATGTGCCGGTCTTCCGGGGCGCGCACTCTGTGTAAGGCTCTCCGGCGCGCCCCCTGTGACGTACGCAGTTGATCTAACATCTGACGAGTGCTGCGCTCATCTGTAGTCCGGACGGCGGCGACGCCCGACAAAGACACCCTCGGAGCCCTGCTCCGCCACTACACCGGCGCCGGCGCGCCGCTGTCCTGTGAGCCCGTCGCCGAGGGCCTGCTCAACCACGGCTACTTCCTCGCCACCACCCGCGGCCGTTACTTCCTCAAGCACCATCTCGACGGCGACCGCGCCGCCCTCACCCGCCAGCACCGCGCCACCCGCCGGCTCGCCGCGCTCGGCCTGCCGGTCGTCCCGCCCCTCGCCGACGCGGACGGCCGCACCGTCACCGTCCTCGACGGCCGCTGCTACGCCCTGCACCCCTGGGTCGAGGGCCGGCACCTCGGCGGCGCGGCGCTGACCCGCGGCCAGTCCTGGCAGCTGGGCGCGCTGCTCGGGCTGGTCCACACCGCCCTGGAGCAGGCCATGGCCGGCGAACCGCATCCGCCCCGGCCGCCCTGCGCGGACGCCGGCGCCGACCCGGAGCGGACCTTCGAGACGATCGAGGAGCTGCTGGCCCTGGCCCGCGGCGCCCGTCCGCGCACCAGCTTCGACGAACTCGCCGAACACCGTCTGCTGGAGCGCCGGGCGCTGCTGGCCGAGCTGGCACACCACCGCCCGGCGCCCGGCGCGGAGCCCCCGGCGGGCTGGGTGCACGGCGACTTCCACCCGCTGAACGTCCTCTACCGCGGCGCGGAGCCGACCGCGATCGTCGACTGGGACCGGCTGGGCGTCCAGCCGCGCGCCGAAGAGGCGGTACGCGCCGCCGCGATCTTCTTCGTACGCCCCTGCGGGACGCTGGACCTGGCCAAGGTGGCGGCGTACGCGGGCGCCTACCGCAGCGCCTGCGGGGCCGGCGCCGAGGAGCTCGCGGCGGCCGTCCACCGGGTGTGGTGGGAGCGGCTGAACGACTTCTGGATGCTCACCTGGCGCTACCAGCTCGGCGACCGCCGCACCGATGCCCAGTTCCCGGCGGCGGCCGCACTGGCCGTGTGGTGGACCCGCGAGTACCGGGCCGTGCGGAACGCGTTCACCCGCTGAACCGCGGCGGGGCGCCCATCAGCCGGCCGGGCCGAGCGTCGAGCCGGCGTCCGTGCCGCTGCCGGTGGTGGTCCCGCTGTCCGTTCCGGTGGTCGTTCCGCCGTTGGCGGTGCCCCCGTCCGCGGTCCCGCCGTCCGCGGTCCCGCCATCGGTGGTCCCGCCGTCCGCCGTCCCGCCGGTGGAGTCGGTGGGCGGCTCGGAGGTCGGCGGCTCCGACGACGGCGGCTCGGAGGTGGGCGGCTCGGACGTCTCCGGCGTGCTGGGCTCCTGGGTCGGCGGCTGGCTGTACGTGCCGCCGTCACCGCCCGTGGTGCCGGGCTCGGTCTGCGGGGTGCTCGGCTCCTCCGTCGGCGGCTCGCTCGTCTTGTCGTCCTTGGACGGCGACGGCGACTGCGTCGTGGGGGTGTCCTTCTTCTTGTCCTGGCCGCCGGTGTTCTGCAGCGCGAAGGCCACACCCACCGCGATCGCGATCACCGCGAGCGCCGCGATCAGCCAGATCTTGCCGCGGCCGCCCCTGGCCGGGCGGGGGCCGCCGTCGAAGCCGCCGTCGTCGTCGCGCATACCGGACGTGAGGATCGGCTGGGCCGTGGTCTGGCCGGCGTCGGGGTGCGGCAGGGCCGTGGTGGCCGCGGTGCCCATGGACGCGCCGTGACCGCCCTCGTGCAGGGCGACCGGGCCGGTGTTCCAGGTGCCGGTGTGGCCGCCCTGCTCGTGCAGCATCTGCAGCGAGTACTGGACCAGGCCGCGCATCTCCTCGGCGGACTGGAACCGGTCGTCGGGGTCCTTGGCCAGCGACCGCATGACCAGGCCGTCCAGCTCCGGCGGCACCGCGTCGGCGACCTCGGACGGCGCCACCGGCATGTCCTGCACGTGCTGGTAGACCACCGAAAGCGGGGTCTCGCCGGTGAACGGCGGCCGCAGCGTGAGGAGCTCGTAGAGCAGACAGCCGGTGGCGTAGAGGTCGGAGCGGGTGTCGACGGTCTTGCCGAGCGCCTGCTCAGGGGAGAGGTACTGGGGCGTCCCCATGACCATGCCGGTCTGGGTCATCGTGGACTGGGCGCCGTGCAGGGCACGGGCGATGCCGAAGTCCATGACCTTGACGGCGCCGCTGTTGGTGATGATCACGTTCGCGGGCTTGATGTCACGGTGCACGATGCCGTGCTGGTGGCTGTAGGCCAGCGCCTCCAGCACCCCGGAGACGATGATCAGCGCCTGGTCGGCCGGCGGGGCATCGGCGTTGAGCAGCAGATCGCGGATGGTGTGGCCCTCGACCAGCTCCATCACGATGTACGGCACGGTGTTGCCGCCGACCAGGTCCTCACCCGAGTCGTAGACCGCCACCACCGCGTGGTGGTTCAGCCCGGCCACGGACTGTGCCTCCCGCGTGAAGCGGGCCTTGGAGACCGGGTCCTCGGCGAGGTCGGCACGCAGCAGCTTCACGGCGACGGTGCGGCCGAGCCGTACGTCCTCGGCCGCGAACACCTCCGCCATACCGCCGCGGCCGAGCCGTCGCGTGAGCCGGTAGCGGCCGTCGCCGACCAGCCCGCCGTTGCCCCACATCTCCGGTGCGTCGGGGATATTGGAGCCGGTGGCGTCAGGATCGGACGGGCCCTGGGGGCTCTGCGTCGGTGCCATCGGTCCTCGCCGTCGAATCGATCCGCATGAGAGCGGTAAGGTCATCGGTCTTCGCTAGAGCACGCTACAGGTTCCGCGGCACCCATCGGTCCGTCGTGGACCGGCCATCAAACCTGCCGGAAGCCAACGCGGGCAAGTTCACCAGGGACGATCCGGTGCTGAAATTGTCTGTGGGCTGTGACGTGATCTTGCGCATCTGGTCACGGAACGGGCACACAGCTTGACGTGTCCAGGCCCTGGGGCAGACTTGGCTGCGGAATTCCAGATTTTGATCACTATCCGTACGGGATAGTGCGCGCGTAGGGGGAAGCGGAGCGATGAGCCAGGACGGCGCTCAGGGCCAATACGAGGGCCGTTCGGTCGGCGGGGGACGTTACCAGCTTCGTGATCTTCTCGGTGCGGGTGGCATGGCCTCCGTGCACCTCGCCTACGACAGCGTGCTCGACCGCGAGGTCGCGATCAAGACCCTGCACACCGAGCTCGGCCGCGAGCAGGCCTTCCGTGAGCGCTTCCGCCGTGAGGCCCAGTCCGTGGCGAAGCTCACGCACACCAACATCGTTTCGGTCTTCGACTCCGGTGAGGACGAGCTCGACGGCGGCATGGTGCCGTACATCGTCATGGAGTACGTCGCGGGCCAGCCGCTGCGCTCCGACCTGGACACCGACGTTGCCCAACATGGCGCGATGCCGACGGAAAAAGCCCTGAAGATCACGGCCGATGTACTGGCCGCGCTCGAGGTCAGCCACGAGATGGGCCTGGTCCACCGGGACATCAAGCCCGGCAACGTGATGCTGAACAAGCGCGGTGTCGTCAAGGTCATGGACTTCGGCATCGCCCGGGCCATGCAGTCCGGCGTGACGTCGATGACGCAGACCGGCATGGTCGTCGGTACTCCGCAGTACCTGTCGCCCGAGCAGGCGCTGGGCCGCGGTGTGGACGCCCGCTCCGACCTCTACTCCGTCGGCATCATGCTCTTCGAGCTGCTGACCGGCCAGCTGCCGTTCGACGCGGACTCCCCGCTCGCCATCGCCTACGCGCACGTCCAGGAAGAGCCCCCGGTCCCGTCGAGCATCAACAGCTCGCTGCCGGCGGCCGTGGACGCGCTGGTGGCCCGGGCGCTGAAGAAGAACCCCAATGAGCGGTTCCCCACCGCGGAGGCGATGCGGGACGAATGCCTGCGGATCGTCGGGTCCGGGCAGTCCGGCGCGACACCGCTGATCATCGGCGGGGGCCCGCCGGCACGCACCAGCGGCTCGTCCGTCTCCTCCGCGGTGTTCCCCACCGCTTCCGGCGCCCCGCACACTCCGGCCCCGCCGAACGTGCAGCAGCCGTATCAGCCGACCCAGGCGGCCGGGTTCGGGCCGTCGACGCCCCCGCCGCCGAACAACGCCTATCCGACGCCCACGCCTGCGCCCGCCCCGGCACCGTTCAACGCGGGCGGGTTCCCGCCCCCGCAGGCGTACACCCCGCCGCCCCCGCCCGTCACGGCCTCGATGCCGTCGACCGGCGGTCCCGGCGGCCGGAAGGGCAACTCCGCGGTGATCGTCATCTCGGCGATCATCGGTGTGGTCGTGGTCACCGCGATCGCGATCGGTATCGGTCTGAGCGCCGGCTCCAGCGAGGACCACGGCGGGGACGTGACCCCGACCCCGACGTACTCGTCGTACTCCTCGCCCACCGAGAGCGTCCGGCCCGAGGACAAGACGGCGACGATCCTCACGTCCGAGTGCACCCACCCGACCAAGAGCTACAGCGAGAAGGGCAAGATCCTCGTCCCGTCGTTCCGCTTCAAGAACCTGGACTCGGTGAAGAAGTGCATCGAGGCGGCCGGCTGGAAGTACAAGATCGTCGACGAAGAGGACAGCTCGATCTGGGGCAAGAACACCGTCACGGATCAGAGCCCGGCCGCTGTCAGCTGGTGGTACCCGGACACGGACCAGACCATCGACCTGACCGTCTCGACCGGCCGCAGCGACTGACGGCAACCGGTCCACGGGTCTCCGGTGTCTGACGGAGGGGCCGGCACGCGCCCTGCGTGCCGGCCCCTTCTGTCTGCGTGTGCGGTGCGCCGGCGGCCCCGACCGACGATTCCAGGGAATTCCCTAGAGATACGGACCCGAGCGGGCGCCGCCGTGACCGGGCTGCCCCTCCTCGCCGTCCATCGCCGCGACGCCGGGCGGCAGCGCACGGCGCATCGACTCCAGCTGGGCACGAGCCGCCATCTGCTGAGCGAACAGCGCGGTCTGGATGCCGTGGAAGAGACCCTCCAGCCAGCCCACCAGCTGGGCCTGGGCGATCCGCAGCTCCGCCTCCGTCGGCACCGACTCATTGGTGAAGGGCAGCGACAGCCGCTCCAGCTCCTCGACCAGTTCGGGCGCCAGCCCGTCCTCCAGCTCCTTGACCGAGCTGGCGTGGATCTCCTTGAGACGGACCCGGCTCGCCTCGTCGAGAGGCGCGGCCTTCACCTCTTCCAGCAGCTGCTTGATCATGCTGCCGATGCGCATGACCTTCGCAGGCTGTTCGACCATGTCCGTCACCGGCGTCTCGCGGGACTCTTCGCCGTCCCCGCCACCGGAGCCGGCGCTGCCGAGCGCCATGCCGTCCGGGCCGACAACCAGGACGTGCGGGTTCTCCTGCGACCGTTCGTTCATCGGCATATCCATGCCGCCATTCTCTCGCACCAGGGGTTATGAACGGTCGTGCCCCCTGGAGAACGTGATCCACCCTTCCGAGGGGATGCAGCTGCCGCGGTTTCACGTGAAACAAGGGATTCCCGGCTGTTTCACGTGAAACCGTCGGACTTCAGCTGCGGCGCAGCCGAAGGGCGAAGAAGGCCAGCCCCAGGCCGGTGAGGGCAAGACCGGCCCCCATCGGCAGGACCCGCTCCACCGGGGCTGAGGGCGTCTCCATGGCGTAGGGACGTTCCGTCGCAGCCGCTTCGCCGTCCACGCCGTCCGGTACCGAACCGTCCTTCTTCGGTACGGCGGTCGGAAGCGGCGGCAGTACGTCATAGGAGCGCACGGCCCGCCGGTCAGCGACGTTGTGGCGGTGCGAGGCGGACGAACCTGCCGGGATGGCTGTCCCACGGGATGCGGACCCCGCGGGCTTGGAGTGCTTCCGCGCCGGTGCGTGCCGGCCGGGCAGGGAGTGCCCACGGTCGGCACCGGGCGGACCTCCCGGGCCGGGCGGACCGTGATGCCCCCGCCGGGGGAAGTCCCTGCCCCTGCCCTCGGGGCCCGCGAAGCCGAACGGGGGCATCGGCCCGATGAAATCGGGGCCGAACCGGTGATGCGGGTGGTGACGCCACTCTCCGTGCCCGCGACGTCCACCGAAGTGATGATGCGGAGGCCGGTGCGAGGACCCCGGAAGGGCGTACGGCGGCAGGCCCGGGAAGTGGTCCGGCAGCCCCGGGACCCGTGCGGACGCCCCGGAGTGCCCGGGGTGCGCCCGGCCCGTCCCCCGCCCGTCAGCCGGCGAGGAGCCAGGCGCCAGATCGTCGGCGTAATCGCCCAGCCCGAAGTCGCCGGTTCCGTAGTCGTCCCGGCCGTCGTCGTCGCGCTGATCGTCCGGGCGGACTAGGAGGGACGGGCGGTCGACCGGAGTGGCCCGTCGGTCCGCAGCCACCGCGGGGGTGGCGCCCAGAGGAACGGGCAGGACGACGGAAGCCACCAACAGACCGGTGGCAATGCGCGAACGGAATCCTGGAGCGACCACATGCCCCTCCCGTGCCGAGCCGTCGAGTGACCCGTCCAGCGTCACATGTGATGAGATTCACGGCATCTCAGACATATCAGGCGGGTTACCCGTCGGGCATGAGGGAGGGGAAGGCACGGGCCGGGCGGTCGTTCCGGTCGGCTCAGACGGTCAGCACGACCTTGCCGACATGCGCACTCGCCTCCACGATGCGGTGCGCCTCGGCGGCCTCCGCCATCGGGAGCGTGCGGTCCACGATCGGCCGGACCTGACCGTTGGCGATCAGCGGCCAGACGTGCTCCCGCACGGCGGCGACGATGGCCGCCTTCTCGTTCAGCGGGCGGGCCCGCAGCCCGGCGCCGGTGATCGCGGCGCGCTTGGCCATCAGAGCGGCGAGATTCAGCTCCGCCTTCACCCCGCCCTGCAGCCCGATGATCGCCAGCCGTCCGCTGACCGCCAGCGCCTTGACGTTCCGCTGCAGATATTTCGCGCCGATGATGTCGAGGATGACGTCCGCGCCCGCCCCGTCGGTGGCCTTGCGGATCTCCTGCACGAAGTCCTGCTCGCGGTAGTCGATGAGGATGTCGGCGCCCAACTCGGCGCAGCGCGCCAGCTTTTCGGGGCCGCCCGCGGTGACCGCGACCCGTGCGCCGACCGCCTTGGCCAGCTGGATCGCCATCGTGCCGATGCCGCTGGCGCCGCCGTGGACCAGCAGGGTCTCGCCGGGCCGGAGGTGAGCGATCATGAAGACGTTCGACCAGACCGTGCAGGTCACCTCGGGCAGTGCGGCGGCCGTGACCAGATCCAGGCCGGCCGGCACCGGCAGCACCTGCCCGGCCGGCACCGCGACCTGCTCGGCGTATCCGCCGCCCGCGAGCAGCGCGCACACCTCGTCGCCGACGGCCCAGCCGTGCACACCGGGGCCGAGCGCGGTGATCCGCCCCGAGCACTCCAGGCCGGGGTACGGGGAGGAGCCGGGCGGCGGGTCGTAGAAGCCCTGACGCTGGAGCAGGTCCGCGCGGTTCACGGCGCTGGCCGCGACCTCGATCAGGACCTCGCCCTCAGCCAGCTGGGGATCGGGCACGTCCGCCCGGACAAGTGCTTCGGGGCCACCGGGCTCCGGGATAGTGATCGCTCGCATGGGCGCGAGGCTACTCGTCGTCCGCGTACAGGGCGACGGTGCGGGGCCCGCGGATCACCACCGGGCCGGCCTTCCCACCTGCACAGAGCCCGGTCCGTTGCGCGCTCGGCGCACCGGGCACCGCCGGCCGCGCGACGCCGTCGTCCGCCGCCGGTCCGGTGACCACCGTGTGCGCACGATCCTCCGCATCACGGAGCATGGGGGCTATGTCCCCCTCACAGACCGCCGCGGATCGAGCCGTTCAGGGAGAGGCGGCCGGATGAGCGACGAGCAGCAACCGCGCCGCAGGACCGCCAGATTCCCGCTCCTCCGCTCTCTCTGGTCGCTGTCGAGCGCCGAAGCCAAGGACGACACGGAGGCCGGCCGCTCCATCGTCCTGCCCGCGCAAGGGATGACACCGCCGCTCCAGCAGGTGCTGCGCCGGCTGCTCATGGCGCTGGCGGTGCTGGCCGTCACCACCCTGATCGTCTGGTTCGAGCGCGACGGGTACCGCGACAACGCCCACGACGAGGTCACCTTCCTCGGCGCGGCCTACTACGCGACGGTCACCCTCTCGACCACCGGCTACGGCGACATCACTCCGGTCAGCGATGGCGCACGCCTGACCAACATCCTGGTCATCACGCCGCTCCGGGTACTGTTCCTGATCATTTTGGTCGGCACCACGCTCGAAGTCCTCACCGCGCGCACCCGGCACCAGGTACGCATCCACCGCTGGAGGTCCCGCATGCGAGATCACGTCGTCGTCATCGGATACGGGACCAAGGGCCGCCGCACCATCGAGACCTTGATCGGACAGGGCGTCCCCCGAGAGCAGATCGTCGTGGTAGATCCGCAGAAGACCGCCGTGGACACCGCCAGCAGTGACGGATTCGTGGCGGTGCACGGCGACGCGACCCGCTCCGACACCCTGACCAGGGCCGAGTTGCAGCGCGCCGCGCGCGTGGTCGTGGCGACCCAGCGGGACGACACCGCCGCGCTGGTCACCCTGACGGCACGCCAGCTCACCCGACACGCCTCGATCGTGGTGGCGGTCCGGGAGGACGAGAACGTACCGCTGCTGAAGCAGAGCGGCGCCGACCTGGTCATCACCAGTTCCAGCTCGGCCGGCCGGCTGCTGGGGATGTCCATGGCCAGCCCGCACGTGGGCACCATCCTGGAGGACCTGCTGACGTACGGGAGCGGGCTCGACCTCGACGAACGGCCGGTGACCCGGAGCGAGGCGGGCCGCTCCCCCCGCGAGCTCGAAGACCTGGTCGTGGCGGTGGTACGGGGGCACCGGGTACTGCATTACACCGACCCGCAGGCCGCGACGCTGGAGCTCACCGACCGCGTGATCACCATCCGGCAGGCGGTGCCGAGCGACTGACCCCGCCGGATCGGACGACGCGGGCGCGTCCGCGCGGCCCGCGGTGGCGGCGGGCCTACCGCTCCCCCGAGGCGTTCCAGTCCGTCGGCGCGTCCGGTGCCCAGCCCGCCGACCAGCCCGCCGACCAGGGAAGTTCCAGGAGTTCGACACCGTTCCCGCGCTTCGCGCCGCCGGGCGGAACGACCGCCAGCGCATCGGCGGCGGCGATCCCGCGGAGCATGGCCGGGCCACGGAAGTGCAGCGGCGCCGCCGTCAGGCCGTACCGCTCGTCGTCGCGGTAGGCCACCGGAACGAGCCGGGTGTCGTGCGGATGCCCGTGGACGGGAGCGACCAGCGGCACGCGGTACGGCGGGGCGGGGCGGCGGGCGGCGAGCGCGCACAGGAGGGGCTCGGCGAGCGTGCACAGCCCGGACACCGCCGCGAGGGGGTTGCCCGGCAGGCCGACGAGGTGCCTGCCCGGGGCCAGTCGGGCGAGCAGCATGGGATGGCCGGGGCGCACCGCCACACCGTCCACCAGCACCTCCGCGCCCAGCCGGCGCAGGGTGGGGTGCACATGGTCGACGGGGCCCGACGCGGTGCCGCCGGTGGTGATCACCACGTCGGCGGTGGACTCGGCGAGCGCGGCGTACAAGGTGTCGGCGTCATCGGCCAGATGGCGCGCCGCGGGCGTCTCGACGCCCAGCGCATGCAGCCAGGGGGCGAGCATCGGACCGAGCGCGTCACGGATCAGGCCCTCCTGGGGCAGTCCGTCGTCCAGCAACTCGTCGCCCAGGACGAAGACTTCGGCGCGCGGGCGGGGATGGGCGGTCAGCTCGTCATAGCCGGCCGCCGCGGCCAGGCCGAGGACGGCGGGGGTCACCAGGGCGCCGGCCGGCAGCAGTTGGTCGCCGCGGCGGCACTCCTGGCCGCGCGGACGGATGTCCTGGCCGGGCGGCACCGGCTGCGGTGCGTACAGCCGCCGCCCGCCGCCGCTCGGCGCACGGACCTCGCCGTGTTCGCTGCGCAGGACGGCGGTGGCCCCGGACGGGATGCGTGCGCCGGTGGCGATCGCGATCGCATGACCGTCGAGGAGCACGTCGGTGGCGGCGTGACCAGCGAGGATGCCGGGCGGGGGACCGGCTTCGGGGGTGTCGGCGGGGTGGTCGAGGCGCCAGGGGCCGGGGCCGGCGACCGCCCAGCCGTCCATCGCCGAGGTGTCGAAGGACGGCAGGTCGGTCAGCGCGGTGAGCGGGGCGGCGAGCGTACGGCCGAGCGCGGCGCCGAGCGCCGAGGTCCGGGGCGCGGGCGGCTCGGTCACGGCTCTCCGGGCGATGTCCCTGGCGAGGTGCCAGGGGACGGCGGCCGGGGTGGAGCGGGGGCCGGGGGCCGGGGGAGACGGAGCATCCTCGGCGCCGGCCGGGCCGGTGGGGCCGGAGCGGTTTCCGTGGACACCGGGGCCGTCGGACGCGAAGGGGTCGCCGGGCGCGAACGGGTCGTCGGGCGTGTAGGGGTCGCCGGCGGCCCGGGGCCGGGTCGCGGGCGTGCCGGGGTCGCCGGCCGTGTAGGGGACGCCGGCCGTGTAGGGGGCGTCACCGCCTTCGCCGGCCGCGGACCCGCGGGCGGCGTACGGCGTACGGACGGTCGCGGCCTCGGCGCCGGGGCGTACGCGCGGCTGCCCCGGGCCGTTGACCAGCGCGAGCGCATCGTCGAAGGGGTCGCCACCGAGGGAGCACCCCTCGTCCGGGGTGGCGCCCGCCGGCTCGCCCCTCGTGCCGCCCGACTGTCCGTCGTTCATTCCGCGGGCTTCGCTTCGTCACCGGTGGCACCGCCGGACCGGGCCGCGCCTTCGGTCCCCTCGGCCTCCGCCGCCCAGCGGTTCGCCAGAGCGGCGGCCCGGTCGGTCAGTTCCTGCACGTCCCGGCCCTGTTGGCCCGCCGCATAACCGACCAGAAAGGTCGTCAGCGGGGCGGCCGGGCGGGCGACTCCGTGCGCCGCGTCCCGCGCGAGGTCGAGAAGCGCTGCCGTGTCGACATCGAGCTCGATGCCCAGTTCGGCCTTGACTGCGGTGATCCATTCGTCCAGCACGGTGCCATGCTCCCTGATACGGGCGCGTGCCGCGTCGATGTCTTCCCAGGTGTCGCAGTCGAAGGAGGCCGTGGACCGGTCGTCCGGAACCCGTTCGAGCACCAACTCGGCCCACAGCGCACGCAGCGGCAGACCGGCCAGGGTGCCGTGCCCGGCCCGCAACCGCGCCAGCTCCCGGCGCAGCGGCCCGGACCGATAGGCCGCCACCAGCGGCTGGTCCCGCCCCGAGGCGTCCCGGAGCATCGCCCCGTCGCGCGGCGCGGCACCCCCGCCCGATCCGGGGCCGCCTGCCGCCGCCGCCAGGAGGTCGTGCACGGTCGCTGCGGTCAGGAACGGGAGGTCGGCGGAGAGGACCAGCACCACGGGGGCGGTGGTGTGCTGCAGGCCGGCTTCCAGCGCGGCGAGCGGGCCACCGCCGGGCGGGTCCTCCAGGGCACGGACGACGGGCCGGGCGGTCGGGCGGCCGGGGCCGACGACGACGGTGCTCGCCGCATCGGGGCAGGCGGCGAGCACCCGATCCAGCAGGGGCCGGCCGCCGACGGACAGCGCGGGCTTGTCCGCCCCGCCGAGCCGCCGGGCCGCACCTCCGGCCAGCACGATGGCGTCGTAGTCGGTGTGGTCGTTCACCCCTTGAGTATGGCCAGGGGTATACGGGGATCACACCGCTGCCGGAGCCGCGGCGGGTGTCGGCTGTGCCACAGCGGCGGCCGGCTCTCGGCGTTGGCGGTCGGCTAGCGGTTGGCGGCGGCCCCGCCGTTGCCGGCCCGGCGCTCCCGCCGTTGCCGGCCGGCCCGCCGTCGCCACCGGCCGCGCGCCGGTCACAGCGTCCGTAGCAGCAGTGCGGGCTGTTCCACGCAGTCGGCCACGAACCGCAGGAAGCCGCCTGCCGTGCCGCCGTCGCACACCCGGTGATCGAAGGTGAGCGAGAGCTGCACGACCTGCCGGACGGCCAACTCGCCTTCGTGCACCCAGGGTTTGGCGGCTATCCGGCCGACGCCGAGCATCGCCGCCTCCGGGTGGTTGATGATCGGCGTGGAGCCGTCGACGCCGAAGACGCCGTAGTTGTTGAGGGTGAAGGTGCCGTGCGTCAGCTCGGCCAGGGAGAGCCCGCCGGCCCGGGCGGTCTCGGTGAGCCGGGCGATCTCCACGGACAGCTCCTCGACCGTACGGGCATGTGCGTCCCGTACGACCGGCACCACCAGGCCGCGCTCGGTCTGCGCCGCGAAGCCCAGATGGACGGCGGGCAGCCGCACGATCTCCTGGGCCTTGGTGTCCACGGTGGCGTTGAGCTGGGGGAAGCGCGCAAGGGCGGCCGTGCAGATCCGGGCCAGCAGGGCGAACAGCGACACCTTGGGGGCGCCCGGCACATTCATCGCCCTGCGGGCGGCGAGGAGTTCGGTGGCATCGGCGTCCACCCAGCAGGTCGCCTCGGGGATCTCCCGGCGGCTGCGGCTGAACTTCTCCGCGGCCGCACCGACCATCCCCTTCAGCGGGATCCGCTCCTCGTCCGGCAGGGCACCGGCCCCGGTGAGGGGTGCGGCAGGCGTCACGGCCCGCCCGGGGAGGGGCGCAGCCCCCGGCAGCTCCCGCTCCTGCCGCTCCCGGATGGCGCACTCCACATCCGTACGCAGAATCAGCCCATCGCGTCCGGAGCCCGTCACCTCACGCAGATCCAGACCGTTTTCCCGCGCCATCCGGCGCACCAGCGGGGAGATGACGGGCACCGTACGGCTGCCGGCCTCCTCCGCCCCGGCTCCGACGATCCCGTTCGCCCCGGTGGTACCGGCTGCCCCGGCCGGCGCCACGTGGGCCGCCTCGGCGTGCACCCCGCCCGAGCCACCCGGTGCATGATCGGCTGGTGCGGCCCCGGCCGGTCCGTTCGCCGCCCCTCCGGGCGCCCGCTGCGCTCCGCCCAAGGGGCTCGCTCCCCCGGGGCGGATCCGGCGCCGCCGCGCCGCCGCCGCACCGGTGCCGTACCCGACGAGCACATTTCCGGACCCGGAGTCCGCCGTGCCCTCCGCGGACGAACCGGGGGCCGTCGCGGAAGCGGGCGGCGCGGCCGCAGCGCCCGCCTCGGGCGCACCACCCTGTGTACCCGTCCCGGAGCCCGGCTCCGCAGTGGGTGCGGCTCCCGCCAGGTCGTCCGGCACCGCCCCCACCGCGACCGTCACCAGCGGTTCGCCCACCGGGACTTCGGACCCCTCCTCGCCGAAGCGGGCGGTCACCACGCCTCCGTAGGGGCAGGGCACCTCCACCATCGCCTTGGCGGTCTCGACCTCCACCACCGGCTGGTCGATGGCCACCACCTCGCCGACCTCGACCAGCCAGTGGACGATCGTCGCCTCGGTGAGGCCCTCCCCCAGGTCGGGCAGGGTGAATTCGCGCACCACGGCCATCACTCACCACCTCCGGCGGTCCAGTCCGACTCCCACTGGAGGCGGGCGACGGTGTCCAGGATCCGGTCCACGCCCGGCAGATGGTGCCGCTCCAGCATGGGGGGCGGATAGGGGATGTCGAACCCGGCGACGCGCAGCACCGGCGCCTCCAGGTGGTGGAAACAGCGCTCGGTGATCCGTGCGGCGATCTCCCCTCCGGGACCGCCGAACCCGTTGGACTCATGGACGACCACGGCCCGCCCGGTGCGCCGCACCGAGGCGCAGACGGTGTCGTCGTCGAACGGCATCAGCGAGCGCAGATCGACCACTTCCAGATCCCAGCCCTCGGCCCGGGCGGCCTCGGCGGCCTCCATGCAGACCGGGAGCGACGGGCCGTACGTGATCAGGGTGGCGCTGCTGCCGCGGCGCCGGACCGCGGCGCGCCCCAGCGGGGCGACCTCGGTGGGTGCATCGGGCGACCAGTCGGCCTTCGACCAATACAGCCGCTTGGGCTCCAGGAAGACGACCGGGTCGTCGGAGGCGATGGCGGCCCGCAGCAGCCCGTAGGCGTCCTCAACGGTCGCCGGGGTGACGACCTGGAGGCCCGGAGTGGCGAGGTAGTACGCCTCGGAGGAGTCGCTGTGGTGCTCGACCCCGCCGATCCCGCCGCCGTAGGGGACGCGGATGGTCAGCGGCATCGTCAGGGCGCCGCGGGTGCGGTTGCGCATCCGGGCGACATGGCTGATCAGCTGCTCGAACGCCGGGTAGGCGAACGCGTCGAACTGCATCTCGACGACCGGCCGCAGCCCGTACATCGCCATGCCGACGGCGGTGCCCAGGATGCCGGCCTCGGCGAGCGCGGTGTCCGTGCAGCGGTCCTCGCCGAATTCCTTGGCGAGGCCGTCGGTGACCCGGAAGACGCCGCCCAGGGTGCCGACGTCCTCGCCCATGACGTGCACGGACGGATCGTCGGCCATCGCGTCGCGCATGGCGCGGGTCAGCGCCTGCGCCATGGTGGCGGGCTTGCGCGTGGTCGCCGGAACGGTGGTCGTCATGGCCTGGCCTCCTCGGCACCGCCGCCGGCGCCCGCCGCGTCCTCGGTGTGTCCGGCGTCCTCGGCGTCCAGCTCGGCGCGCAACTGGGCCGCCTGGGCACGCAGTTGGCTGGTCTGCTCGGCGAATACGTGGGTGAACAGGTCCATCGGGTCCAGCTCCGGGTCGGCGTTCATCCGCTCCCGGAGGTCGGCCGCCAGTTGCTCGGCGCTCTCCCGGGTGTCGGCGACGAATGCGTCGGTCAGCAGCTCGCGGGCTGCGAGCTCACGCTCCAGGAGGGCTATCGGGTCGTGTGCCCGCCAGGTTTCGACCTCGGCCTCGCTGCGGTAGCGGGTGGCGTCGTCGGCGTTGGTGTGCGCCTCGATGCGGTAGGTGACGGCCTCAACCAGGGTGGGGCCCCCGCCCCGGCGGGCCCGCTGCACGGCCTCGGTGAGCACCTCGTGCATCGCGGGTGCGTCATTGCCGTCGACCAGGCGGCCCGGCATGCCGTAGCCGACCGCCTTGTGGGCGAGGGACGGTGCGGCGGTCTGCTTGGCGAGCGGCACGGAGATCGCGAAGCCGTTGTTCTGGACGAGGAAGACCACCGGCGCCTGCCAGAGGGCCGCGAAATTCAGCGCCTCGTGGAAGTCGCCCTCGCTCGTGCCGCCGTCGCCGACCATCGCCAGCGCCACCACCTCGTCGCCCTTGAGCCGGGCGGCGTGCGCCAGGCCCACGGCATGCGGGAGCTGGGTGGCGAGCGGGGTGCACAGGGGGGCGATGCGGTGTTCGTGCGGGTCGTAGCCGCTGTGCCAGTCGCCGCGCAGCAGGGTCAGCGCCTGGACGGGGTCGAGGCCGCGGACCACTGCGGCGAGGGTGTCGCGGTAGCTCGGGAAGAGCCAGTCCCGCTCTTCGAGGGCCAGCGCCGCGGCGACCTCGCAGGCCTCTTGCCCGGTGGAGGACGGATAGACCGCCAGGCGACCCTGCCGGGTCAGGGCCGTGGCCTGCGCGTTGTACCGGCGGCCGCGCACCAGCTGGGCGTACAGCCGGGTCAGCAGTCCGGAGTCGAGCCGGGCGGCGGCGCCCGTCCCCAGGAGGCGGTACGGCTCCGCGTCGGGCAGGAGAGGCGCGGGGTCGGTGCGCGGCCGCCAGGAGGGCGGCGGGCCGGCCAGGCTGCTCGTGTTCCTGCTGCTGCCGGGCTGCTCAAGGACCGTCATGTCGAGCACCTCCTCGGATCGAAGGGGTGGCGCGATGCGCCTTATGGGGGTGGTGGGCGCACGGCGGGTGGGCAGGATGAATTCGGTCAGGGCGGGTTCGCCCTGCCCTACCGATTGTTCGGTCGCTGATGCATTTTGGCTACGGGTGGGTTCAGCCTGTGGACAAACGGTTCTCCACAGCTTGAGATGAAGGCAGGGCGTCCACAAAGGGGAGGCGGGAGCACATGCCGGACGAACAGATGGCCAATTCCGGTGGGCAGACACCGTCCGGCGGGCAGCCGCCGACGGACGGCGCCGCGCCCGTCCCGCCCGCGCGCCCGCTGGACACCATCGACCGCTCGATCCTGCGCATGCTGCAGACCGACGGACGCGCGTCGATACGCTCCGTGGCCGAGCGGGTGCACGTCTCGCGCGCCAACGCCTACGCACGGATCAACCGGCTGCTGGAGGACGGCGTGATCCGCGGTTTCAGCGCCCTGGTCGACCAGGAACGCGCAGGTCAGGGCGCCTCCGCGTACATCACGCTGAAGATCGTGCAGAACTCCTGGCGCACCGTGCGCAAGCAGCTCACAGCGCTGCCCGGAGCCACCCACATCGCGCTGGTCAGCGGCGATTTCGATGTACTGCTGCTGGTCCACACCAAGGACAACCGCGAACTGCGGGAGCTTGTTCTCACCCGGATCCAGTCGATACCGGAGGTGCTCAGCACCCGCACGCTGCTGGTCTTCGAGGAGACCGACCTCGGGCCCGAGGAAGACTGACCCCGCCGGGGACCTGCCCGGCCGCCCGAGGGACACCCGGCGGGCGCCTCAGGGCTTGCGCAGCCCCGCGAAAGCCGTACGCACCACGGCATCGGCGACCTCGTCACGGCTCGCCGCGCCGCCGCGCCCCGGCCGGTACCACTCCACAATCGAGTTGATCATGCCGAAGAGCAGCCTGGTGGCCAGCCGGATGTCCACGTCGTCCCGCAGGTCGCCGTCGGCGGCGGCCCGCTTGAGCAGATCGGAGACCTCGTGGTCGAACTCCCGGCGGCGTTCCATGGCCCACCGCTCGGTGTCCGTATTTCCCCGCACCCGCAACAGCAGCGTCACATAGGGGAGTTCGTCCATCAGCACCTCGGCCACCCGCCGGGTGACGTGCTCCAGCCGCTCGATCGCCCGGCCCTGGAGCGCGCCCGACTCCTCCAGCACGCCGAAGAGCCCGTCCAGGGCGCGGCTTATGGCGCGGCGCAGCAGCTCTTCCTTGCTGCGCACATGGTGGTAGATGGAGGACTTCGAGATGCCGGCCGCCTTGGAGAGGTGCTCCATGGAGGTGCCGTCGTAGCCGCGCTCGATGAACACCTCGACGGCGACCGCGAGCAGCGAATCGGGCGTATAGGTGTCGCGCTTGGCCATGGTCATGATTAGAGCACCTACTCCTCGAGGTCCGCACGGCGCCTCAGCGCCCAGGACGGTACGTAGCGTCCGCCGGCGTTGTGGTGATACATCGCGTCCAGCAGCTCCCACACCCACCGGGCGCCGAGCCGCTCGGCCCACTCCAGGGGGCCGCCGGGATAGTTCACGCCCAGCCGCATGGCCGTGTCGATGTCCTCGGGGGTCGCCACTCCCCGGGCCGCCGCGTCCACGGCGAAGTCGATGATCATTGCGATCGTCCGGGCAGCGATCATGCCGGGCACGTCGTCGATCACGCTGACCTGTTTGCCGAGCGCCTGGAAGAGCCCCACGGCCTCCGCGAGGTCCGCCTCGGAGGCCTCCGCCGAGGCGGCCAGCGCGATCCGGGTCGCGGCCCGGTAGTCGAGCGACAGATCGAAGCGGATGTACCTGCCGTCGGCCCGGTTCGTCGCGGGACGGCCGTTGGTGAGCGCCAGACAGGCGCCGCCGGGCAGCCGGATCACGCCCTCCGGCCCGGACGGCGCGCCGTCCTGGGTGATCTTGACGCCCGCTTCCTCGATCAGTTCCGGCAGCACCGCCGCCGGGCCGGGCAGCGCCGCATGCAGGGCGACGGACGCTGGCGCCGGGCAGGGACCGGCGGTCTGCGGTGCGGGCCGGCGGGCACCCTCGGAGTAGTCGAACCAACCACGCCCCGACTTGCGGCCGTGCAGTCCGGACTCCACCAGTCGGCGCTGCGCCAGGGAGGGCGTGAACTTCGGGTCCTGGAAGAAGGCGCTCCACACGGAGTGGGTGACCGCCTCGTTCACGTCCTGCCCGATGAGGTCGGTCAGCTCGAAGGGCCCCATCTTGAAGCCGGTGCCGTCGCGCAGCACCGCGTCGATGGTGGCGGGGTCGGCGGTCCGCTCCTCGTAGGCGCGCAGGGCCTCGGCGTAGAAGGGGCGGGCGATGCGGTTGACGAGGAACCCGGGGGTATCGGCGCAGCGCACCGGCTTCTTTCCCCAGGCCGCGGCGGTGTCGTACGCGGTGGCGGCGGCCGCCTCGTCGGTGGCGAAGCCGCTGATCACCTCGACCAGGGGCAGCAGCGGCGCGGGGTTGAAGAAGTGCAGGCCCACACAGCGTCCGGGGTGGCGCAGCCGTCCCGCGACGGCCGTCACGGACAGCGAGGAGGTGTTGGTGGCCAGCAGGCAGTCCGTCGCCACGATGTCCTCCAGGGCGGTGAACAGCTCCTGTTTGGCAGGGAGTTGCTCCAGGATCGCCTCGATGACCAGCGCCGCGTCGGCCAGCTCCGCGAGCTCCGCGGCGGGGGAGAGCCGGCCGGCGGCGGCGTCCCGGCCGGCCGCAGAGATCCGGCCCTTCTCGACGAGCCGGTCCAGCCGCCGCACGATCTCCCCGGCGGCCTGCCCGGCGCGCCCGGGGGCCGTGTCATAGAGCCGTACGCGATGGCCGGCGACCAGCGCCACCTGCGCAATGCCCTGTCCCATGGTGCCGGTACCCACCACTGCCACGGTGTTGCTGGTCCCGATTGCCGTCATGCCAGCTGATCCTCCCCGACCGACTTTTCCACAGGCGGGCCGGGCCCTCTTGCCCCGACCGATCGTTCGGTTACTCTAACTCCGTTGCCCTGTGCGCACCCAGCCCCTGTCCACTCTCCGCCCGGCTCGACGAGGAGTTGGTCTTCGATGGCCGCCGAAATGACCGCAGCGCAGTTGATCGAGAAGCACCGCCCGACCCTCGACCGGACGCTGGAGGCGATCAGCACCCGCGCGTACTGGTCCCCGCACCCCGAGCACCCGAAGGCGTACGGCGAGACCGCCGCACCTGACGGGCTGGCCGCCTTCGAGGCACTGCGCGGCAAGCGGTTCGAGCTCGACCAGCCCGGCACCGACGACTGGACGGGCGGGGAGGTCTCCCCGTACGGGCCGGAGTTGGGCATCACCTATCCGCATCCGGATGCGGAGGTCCTGCTGCCGGCCATGCGCGCCGCGCTCCCCGTCTGGCGGGACGCCGGACCCGAGGCGCGCGCGGCGGTGTGCCTGGAGATCCTGGCCCGGATCAGCGCGCGCACCCATGAGTTCGCCCAGGCCGTGATGCACACCAGCGGGCAGGCCTTCATGATGGCGTTCCAGGCGGGCGGGCCGCATGCCCAGGACCGCGGCCTGGAGGCGGTGGCGTACGCATACGCCGAGCAGGTCCGCACCCCGCAGCAGGCTCCGTGGTCCAAGCCGCAGGGCAAGCGCGATCCGCTGGAGCTGAGCAAGAGCTTCACGCCCGTGCCGCGCGGCGTCGCCCTGGTGATCGGCTGCAACACCTTCCCGACGTGGAACGGCTATCCGGGCCTGTTCGCCTCCCTGGCGACCGGCAACCCGGTGCTGGTCAAGCCGCATCCGCGGGCCGTGCTGCCGCTGGCGCTGACCGTCAAGGTGGCCCGCGAGGTGCTCGAAGACGCCGGCTTCCCCGCCGATCTGGTGTGCCTGGCCGTGGACAAGCCGGGGGAGGGCCTGGCCAAGACCCTGGCCGTCCGCCCCGAGGTCCGCATCATCGACTACACCGGTTCGACCGCCTTCGGCGAGTGGCTGGAGACGCATGCCCGGCAGGCGCAGGTCTTCACGGAGAAGGCCGGCGTCAACACCGTCGTCATCGACTCCACCGACGACTACAAGGGCATGCTCGGCAACCTCGCCTTCTCGCTGTCGCTCTACAGCGGCCAGATGTGCACCACCCCGCAGAATCTGCTGATCCCGCGCGAGGGCATCACCACGGACGCCGGGCCGAAGTCGTACGACGAGGTCGTCAACGATCTCGCGGCCGCGGTGAGCGGGCTGCTGGGTGATGATGCGCGGGCCAACGCCCTGCTGGGCGCCCTCGTCAATCCGCAGGTCAAGGAGCGGATCGATGCGGCGGCCGGGATCGGGGAGGTGGCGCTGGCCTCCCGCGAGGTGGCCAACCCCGAATTCCCCGGGGCCACGGTCCGCACCCCGGTGATCGTCAAGCTGGACGGGGCCAAGCCGGATGCCGAGGCGGCCTATCTGTCGGAGTGCTTCGGCCCGGTGTCCTTCGCGGTGGCCGTCGATTCCGCGGCCGACGCGGTGGATCTGCTGCGGCGCACGGTCCGCGACAAGGGCGCCATGACGGTCGGCGCGTACACCACCTCCGCCGAGGTCGAGCAGCTGGTGGAGGAGGCCTGTCTGGAGGAGTGCGCCCAGCTGTCGCTGAATCTGACCGGCGGGGTGTACGTGAACCAGACCGCGGCGTTCTCGGACTTCCACGGCTCGGGCGGCAACCCGGCGGCCAATGCGGTGCTGTGCGACGGCGCCTTCGTGGCAAACCGCTTCCGGACGGTGGAGGTGCGGCGACAGGCATGACGGCACCCGGGGCCGGACGGGGGCCCGGAGCGTTCTCCCGGGCCTCTCACCGCTCGGTCAGCGGGCCGGTGGCCCCTCGATCCGCGCATGGCGGCCGATCCAGGCATGCATCGCGATGGCGGCCGCGGCTCCCGCGTTGATCGAGCGGGTCGAGCCGAACTGCGCGATCGAGCAGACCAGCGAGGCGTGCCGGCGCGCCTCCTCGGTCAGTCCCGGTCCCTCCTGGCCGAACAGCAGCACACAACGCCGCGGCAGCTCGGTCGTCTCCAGCGGCACGGAGCCGGGGAGATTGTCGATTCCGATGATCGGCAGCTCCTCGGCCGCCGCCCAGGCGGTGAGATCCGCGGTGTCCGGGTGGTGGCGGACGTGCTGGTAGCGGTCGGTCACCATCGCGCCGCGGCGGTTCCAGCGGCGCTGCCCGACGATATGGATCTCCTTGGCCAGGAACGCGTTCGCGGTCCGTACCACCGAGCCGATGTTGAAGTCGTGGCCCCAGTTCTCGACGGCCACATGGAAGTCATGGCGGCGGGTGTCGAGATCGGCGACGATCGCCTCCCGCGTCCAGTAGCGGTACTCGTCGACGACGTTGCGGCGGTCGCCGTGCGCGAGCAGCTCGGGGTCGAGCCGGTCGTCCTGCGGCCAGGGCTCCGGGTGCGGTCCGACGCCGATCTGGGTCCCGTACCCCTCGTCGTACTGGAGGGGCTCGGCGGGGGCGGTTTTCTCGCTGCTCACCCCACGAGCGTATGGCCACCGCCGCCGTGCTCCGTACGGGCCGGCGGCTCACCGTCCCCGGTTCCGGGGGCCGGCCCGAGCTTCCGGCCGCGTGGGAACAGCCGTTCCCGCAGGCCGGAGACGCGCGCGGAGAGCCAGGTAAGGAAATTCGTCGGCAGGAAGACCGCGTCCGCCGTGATCATCGCGAGCGAGAAGAACGGGAGTCCGAGCAGGACCGCGATCGAGAGGTGCTCGCAGATCATCACGACCAGCAGCACATTCTTCAGCCGGCGGTTGAAGACCGTGAACGGGAACGCGACCTGCACCATCACCGTGCCGTAGGTGATCAGCATGATCATCACGCCGTTGCTGCCGAGCAGCTCGGACAGCCCCGGCCAGGGGGAGAAGTAGTCCAGGTGCATCGGGTAGTAGACCGCGGTGCCGTCCTGCCAGCGGTTTCCCTGGATCTTGTACCAGCCGGCGGTGGCGTAGATCAGGCACACCTCGACCATGATCACCAGCAGTGCGCCGTTGTGGGCGAGCTTGGCGAGGGTGTCCAGCACGATCCGCGGCTCGCCGGGCGCGTACCGCTGCACCGCCCACCACAGGCCATGGGTCAGCCACAGCCCCCACAACACCAGGCTCCAGCCGATGTGCGGGAACGGGCCGTTCCCGAACCAGGTGAGGCCGTAGCCGCCGTTCAGCTGGGCGACGGCCAGAGCGAGGCCGAGTACGGCCCACAGGACGACTCCGGGCAGGTCACGGGCAGGGGCGCCGGCGGCTGCGTCCGTGCCGGAGGCCGGTGCACCGGCCGCGGCCCTCTTGGCGCGACGTGCATCCAGCGACCAGACCTGCCCGCACCGGGTCAGCACGAGATACATCGACATCAGGTGGATGACGTTGTCGCCGCCGTCCCCTATGAAGATGCTGCGGTTCTGCAGCGAGAGCACGCCCACCATGAAGAGCACCGACATGGTGCGGGTCCGCCAGCCGAGCATCAGCAGCGCGGCGGACACGACGGCCAGGAGGTAGACACACTCGAACCAGCCGCGGCTGTCGGACCACGGCAGCACCGAGAAGGCGTGGTTGCCGGCCAGGAGCCGGCGCGCCATGTCCAGGTTCCAGGGGCTGTCGGGCCCGTAGAGCACCGCGCGGTGCGGCCACTCGCGCAGCAGGAACAGCAGCCAGGTCGCCGAGAAGCCGATCCGGATCACGGCGGTCTGGTACGGGGCCAGTGCCCGTGCGGTGACGCGCCCGAAGCCGCGGCCGATGGCGCGCTCGATGCGGGTCTCCTCGTAGGGGGAGGCTTCCTGGGACGTCTGTGGTGCCTGTGCTTGCTGAGGCACGTCGGTCGGCTCCGTGGGGTGCGGGGGCTGCCGGTCGTCCGGCGTCTGCTGAGGCTGCTGGGGCGTCGGTGACGTCACTGGTGGTTCGCCCCCTCGGGCAGGTCGTCTGCGGTGACCTGCCACCAGGGCAGCACGCGGTACACGGGCTTGTCGCTGATCTTCTCGGAGCTCCACGGCGGCGGGGTGACCGCGGTCGTCTGCGAGCGGACCTGGATCTGCTCGACACGGCCGCCGCCCCTGGTCCACTCACCTTCCATCCGCAGCAGCACCAGCCGCCGGATGTAGCGCTCGGACAGCTCACCACGGGGGCCGACCGGGCGGTTCTGCGCGTTGTGGCTGCTGCTGAAGAGTTCCCAGGCGCGGCGCAGCTGGTTCTGCTGGGTGTGGCTGGGCAGCGGGTTGTGGAGAATGGCGCGGCCGTCGCGGGCGGTCAGATCGGTCCAGCCGGTGGTCCGCACGGCGCCGTCCTCGGTGCGCAGCTGCCCGCGGACCTGGACCGCGATGTTCTGCTGGAGGGGATTGGGCGCGAACAGCTTCCAGTTCTGTTCGTACTCGGGATACACATAGTCGCTGATCAGCGCGCCCTGCTGTCGGCTGAGCGTGTTCGACGGCGCGACGTGCAAAAACATCATGGCGAGATGAATCGCGACAACGACCGCCAGGGCACACGCCGCCACACCGATGACGATCCGCGAGGGCAGCGAGAGCGCAGCCAATGGCCGCGATTCGTCCCCGTATGACTGCATTCCCGCCCCGTTCCCAGAATCCATGCGGCCAACTCCGCTCCGGAACGGTACCTACGCGGCCACGCCGGGCACACCCTCACCCGCGTTATCCACAGGCTTGACACCCGAGAGCCGCCCACTCACCATTGAACCGAACGATCGGTCGGTCGGGAGCAGCGAGGGGGCACCACATGACGACGATCGCGCCGGAAGAGACGGCTCGCGAGGCCGTATTCGACGCCACCGTGGCCGCGGACGAGCGCATCGAGCCGCGGGACTGGATGCCGGACGCCTACCGCTCGACTCTCGTGCGGCAGATAGCGCAGCACGCCCACTCCGAGATCATCGGCATGCAGCCCGAGGCCAACTGGATCACCCGCGCGCCGTCCCTGCGCCGCAAGGCGATCCTGATGGCCAAGGTGCAGGACGAGGCCGGCCACGGCCTGTATCTCTACAGCGCAGCGGAGACCCTGGGCACCAGCCGCGACGAGCTGCTCGACAAGCTGCACTCCGGCCGCCAGAAGTACTCCTCGATCTTCAACTACCCGACCCTGACCTGGGCCGACGTCGGAGCCATCGGCTGGCTCGTGGACGGCGCGGCGATCACCAACCAGGTCCCCCTGTGCCGCTGCTCGTACGGCCCCTACGCCCGCGCGATGGTCCGCGTCTGCAAGGAGGAGTCCTTCCACCAGCGCCAGGGCTACGAACTCCTGCTGACCCTCAGCCGCGGCACCGACGCCCAGCACGCCATGGCGCAGGACGCGGTGAACCGCTGGTGGTGGCCGTCGCTGATGATGTTCGGTCCGCCCGACGACGAGTCGGCGCACTCCGCGCAGTCCATGGCCTGGAAGATCAAACGGCACTCCAACGACGAGCTGCGCCAACGCTTCGTGGACATCTGTGTCCCCCAGGCAGAGGCCCTCGGGCTCACCCTCCCCGACCCTGACCTGACGTGGAACGACGAGCGCGGCCACTGGGAATTCGGCGCGATCGACTGGGCCGAATTCCGCGAGGTCCTCAAGGGCAACGGCCCCTGCAACGAACAGCGGATCAGCCGCCGGCGGCAGGCGCACGAGGAAGGCGCCTGGGTGCGCGAGGCAGCCGCCGCACACGCGGCCAAGCACGGGAAGGCCAGCCGATGACCACACCACGCCCCGCCGAGACCCCCACGGCCGCCGCGGACACCGCCCCCCGGCCCGGCGACTGGCCCCTGTGGGAAGTCTTCGTACGCAGCCGCCGCGGCCTCTCGCACACCCACGCCGGAAGCCTGCATGCGCCGGACGCCGAGATGGCGCTGCGCAACGCCCGGGACCTGTACACCCGCCGCTCGGAAGGCGTCTCCCTCTGGGTGGTGCCCTCCGCGCAGATCACCGCCTCCTCGCCCGACGAGAAGGACGCCTTCTTCGAGCCGGCCGGCGACAAGCCCTACCGCCACCCGACCTTCTACGAGATCCCGGACGGGGTGCATCACCTGTGAACATCACCGCCACCCCGGCCCTGCCCCTCGGGGACGACGCCCTGATCCTCTCCCACCGCCTGGGCGAGTGGGCCGGCCACGCCCCGGTCCTGGAGGAGGAGGTCGCGCTGGCCAATATCGCGCTGGATCTGCTCGGCCAGGCCCGCATACTGCTCTCCCTGGCCGGCGACGAGGACGAGCTGGCCTATCTGCGCGAGGAGCGGCAGTTCCGCAACCTCCAGCTCGTCGAGCAGCCCAACGGCGACTTCGCCCACACCATCGCCCGCCAGCTCTACTTCTCCACCTACCAGGAGCTGCTCTTCAACCATCTCGCCGCCACGGACAGCGAGTTGGCGCCACTGGCCGGAAAGGCCGTCAAGGAGGTCGCCTACCACCGCGACCACGCCCACCAGTGGACACTGCGCCTGGGCGACGGCACCGACGAGAGCCGTACCCGGATGCAACGCGCGGTGGACGCCCTCTGGCGCTACACCGGCGAACTGTTCGAGCCGGTGGAGGGCCTGGAGACGGTGCCCTGGGCGGCCCTGCACGACAGCTGGGCCGCACGCATCACCAGCACCCTGGAGCAAGCGACCCTCACGGTCCCGGAAGGCCCCCGGCACGGCGCCTGGACGGCCGGCGCGGGCCGCCAGGGCCTGCACACCGAACCGTTCGGACGGATGCTCGCCGAGATGCAGCACCTCCACCGCAGCCACCCGGGGGCGACATGGTGACCACCACGGCCCTCGAAGCGGAACTGCTGGCACTGGCCGGCTCCGTTCCCGACCCCGAGCTGCCCGTGCTCACCCTCGCCGAACTGGGCGTCCTGCGCGGTGTGCAGCTGACGGCGCCGGGCCGGGTCGAGGTGCTGCTCACCCCCACGTACACCGGCTGCCCCGCCATCGAGGCGATGTCGGCCGACATAGAGCGGGTGCTGCACGACCACGGCATCCCCGAGGTCGAGGTCCGCACGGTCCTCAGCCCTCCGTGGACCACGGACGCGATCACCGCCGAGGGCCGCCGCAAGCTCGCCGAATTCGGCATCGCACCCCCACGCCCCACCGGACCGGCCGGCGGACCGGTCGCCGTCGACCTCACCCTCCGCTGCCCGCACTGCGGATCGACCGACACCACCCTGCTGAGCCGGTTCTCCTCCACTGCGTGCAAGGCACTGCGCCGCTGTGAGTCCTGTCGCGAACCCTTCGACCACTTCAAGGAGTTGTGATGTTCCACCCGCTCCAGGTCCGGGAGATCGAGCGGCTCACGGACGATGCGGTGGCCGTCACCTTCGCGGTCCCGCCCGAGTTGCGCACCACCTTCCGGCACACCCCCGGGCAGCACATCGCACTGCGCAGAGTGGTCGACGGCCAGGAGATCCGCCGCACGTACTCCATCTGCACCCCGGCCACCGACGACCCGGTGCTCCGCGTGGGCATCCGACTCGTCGAGGACGGCGCCTTCTCGGCATACGCGCTCAAGGAACTCGCGGTCGGCGACACGGTGGAGGTGATGGCCCCGGCCGGCCGGTTCACCCTCGACCCGCGCCCCGGCCACTTCGTCGGCATCGTCGGCGGCAGCGGCATCACTCCCGTGCTGTCGATCGCCGCCACGCTGCTCGCCCAACAACCGGACGCCCACTTCTGCCTCATCCGCAGCGACCGCACGGCGGCGTCGACGATGTTTCTGGAGGAGGTGGCCGACCTCAAAGACCGCTATCCCCAGCGTTTTCAGCTCATCCACACCCTCTCCCGCGAGGAGCAACAAGCCGGCCTGCCCTCCGGCCGCCTGGACGAGCCCCGGCTTCGCTCCCTCCTGCCCGCCCTGCTGACGATCGACTCCGTCGACGGCTGGTACCTCTGCGGCCCCCATGGCCTGGTCCAGGGAGCCGAACACGCCCTTCGGGCCCTGGGAGTGCCCCGCACGCGCATCCACGAAGAGATCTTCCATATCGACAACGGCGCCGCAGCACCCCCCGCCGTCGCCACCCCCGCACACAGCGCCGTGACCGCCACCCTCGACGGCCGCTCCGGCACCTGGCCGGTCCACGACAACGAATCGCTGCTAGAAGCGGTCCTGCGCAACCGTGCAGACGCCCCCTACGCCTGCAAGGGCGGCGTCTGCGGCACCTGCCGCGCCTTCCTGGTCACCGGCGAGGTCCGTATGGACCGCAACTTCGCCCTGGAATCCGACGAGGTCGATGCAGGGTACGTCCTGGCCTGCCAATCCCACCCGGTCACGGAGAAGGTCGAGCTGGACTTCGACCGCTAGACGTTCTGGCTGGAGCGACCGTGGCGGGTGAGGCAGCTCTCGGCCGAGGCACCTTGAGAAAGGCGGCCGAGCGTTCCAGGCCTCGCCCACAACGGCTCGGCGCTGGACTACCCGTTGCCGTCTCTTCAACGAGGCCGGTATGACGGTCCGCTCAAGCTGCCCACATCACAGCCCGCGACGCACCCCGTCCCGCACTGAGCTGCGTATCAAAAAAGTACGCCTCGCGCGGTGGTAGGGCTCCCGGCCCGAGGCTCAACTCCCATGCCCTGCCGCCGCATTCGCCATTCCCAATTCCTGCAACCTGTTCTACCTTGACGCTTCGTCAGTTCGAGGCGCCGCGTGGGAGGACAAACCAGTGGACTTCACCCTCACCGAGGAGCAGCAGGCCGCCGCCGAAGCCGCGAAGGCTGTCTTCTCCGGGGTCGCCCCGGACAGCGTTCCCAGCCCCGCGCTCGCTCCCGGTGCGGTCGCCGACGACTTCGACAGAGCACTGTGGCGCAAGCTCGCCGACGCCGACCTGCTGAGCCTGCCGATCGCACCCGAGCACGGCGGCGCAGGCCTGGACGCAATCGCGCTCTGCCTCGTCCTCCGCGAATCGGCCAAGGTTCTGGCGCGCGTCCCACTGCTGGAGTGCAGCGCCGCCGCACTCACCATCCAGCATTACGGGGCCGACGGGCTACGGGCGGAGGTCCTCCCCCGGATCGCCACCGGGAACCTCGTCGTGACTGTGGCCGCCGGCGGCCGCAGCGGACACGAACCGGCCGAACTCGCCGTGCAAGCCCGCCCGGAGGGCGCCGACTGGATACTCGACGGCATCCAAATCGCCGTCCCCTGGGCCCAGATGGCGGACCGGATCCTGCTTCCTGCCCACACTCCCGATGGCCATGCGGTCCTCGCACTCGTGCCCCGCGCCCACCCCGGCGTCACGCTCGACGACCAGATATCCACCAGCGGTGAGCGTCACGCCGAGGTCCGCCTGGACTCCGTACGCATCAGCGCCCAGGAAACGATCAGCGATGCCACCGCTTGGGCGTCGCTTCGCAATGTCCTGACCACCGGCACCTGTGCACTCGCCCTGGGGCTCGGCGAGCGCGTCCTTGCCATGACCAGTGACTACACCAGCAAGCGCGAACAGTTCGGGTTCCCGGTGGCCACCTTCCAGGCCGTTGCCGTCCAGGCCGCCGACCGCTTCATCGACCTGCGCGCCATGGAAGCCACCCTCTGGCAGGCGGCCTGGCGCATCACGACCGACGCGGCCGGCCCGCTACCACCCGCCGGGGACGTTGCGGTCGCCAAAATCTGGGCCTCCGAGGGCGTCCGCCGGGTCGTTCAGACCGCCCAGCATCTGCACGGCGGCTTCGGCGCCGACACCGACTATCCACTGCACCGCTACCACGCCTGGGCCAAACAGCTCGAGCTCTCCCTTGGCCCCGCCGCCGCCCACGAGGAGACCCTCGGCGACCTGCTCGCGGCTCATCCACTGGGCTAACGAGAGCCACCGCACACGCATCGGGGCATCGGGTACCTCGGTGCTGGGTTTCACGTGAAACCACCCCCGGGTCCAGGCAGACCGGCGCCGGGACGCAGGGCCCTGGACGACAGCCGCTCCTCGTCCCGGCTCCGGCTCCGGCTCCGGCTCCGGCTCCGGCTCCGGCTCCGGCTCCGGCTCCGGCTCCGGCTCCGGCTCCGGCTAGACGATCGTCCCCGAGCCGCCCTTGCCGTCCGAGACGGGTCGACCAGCGGCTTCCCAGGCCTGCATGCCGCCCGCAACGTTCACCGCATCGACGCCCTGCTGGATCAGATACTGGGCGACCTGCGCCGAACGCCCGCCGACCCGGCACAGCACATGCACCTTGCCGTCCGCAGGAGCCGCCTCGGTCAGCTCGCCGTATCGGGCAACGAATTCGCTCATCGGGATGTGCAGCGCACCCTCGGCGTGCCCCGCCTCCCACTCGTCGTCCTCGCGCACATCCAGAAGGAAGTCCTCCGACGTGAGTGCGTCGACATCGACCGTGGGCACAGAACCAAATTGCATGGTCCCGACGCTACCCGACCAGCTGCGCGAGGTAGGTCTCGCGTTCTGCGACATCGGCGAGCAGCTTCTCGGCGATCTCCTCCAGCAGCGCGTCCGGGTCCTCCGGCGCCATCTTGATCATCGCGCCGATCGCGCTCTCCTCCAGCTCGGTGGCCGCGGCAGCCAGCAGTTCCTTGCGCTCGGCCAACCACTCCAGCCGGGCGTAGAGCTCCTCGCTCTCGCTGAGCCGCTCCTCAGCCGGCGCGGGACCGGCCTCCCACTCCCGCGCCAGCTCACGCAGCACCGCCTCGTCGCCCCGCGCGTACGCGGCATTGACCCGCACGATGAACGCATCCCGCCGCGCCCGCTCCGCGTCGTCCCGTGCCAGGTCGGGGTGGGCCTGTCGCACCAGGTCGCGGTAGACCTTGCGAGCCTCCTCGCTGGGCCGCACCTTCTGCGGCGGCTGCACCGACTGTTCGGTGAGCATCGCCTGCGCCTCCGGAAACAGCCCGTCCGACCCCATCCAGCCGTGGAACAGCTCTTCCACCTCCGGCATCGGCAGCACCGAGGCCCGGGCCTCCCGTGCCTTACGGATGTCCTCGGGGGAGCCCGTACGCGCTGCCACCGCCTCGGCGATCTGCGCGTCCAGCTCATCCAGCCGCGCGTACATGGGGCCGAGCCGCTGGTGGTGCAGGCGGGAGAAGTTCTCGACCTCCACCCGGAAGGTCTCCACCGCGATCTCGAACTCGATCAGCGCCTGCTCAGCAGCCAGCACTGCCTTCGCCAGCCTCTTGGTCGCCTCGTCCTGCGCCGCCTGCTGATCCTGCGCGCCGCCCTGCTCAGCTCTTGGATCGCCCTGACTCGCGCCCGGACCTGGCGCCGCTCCCGCCCCGGCCGAGCCGGCGGGCGTCTCGGCGCCCGTTCCGGTTTGACCAGCGGGCGGACCAGCCGGCTCACCGGGTTCCGTACCCACCGCCTCGAGGTCCGCGAGCTGATCTTCCGGGCCACCGCCGTAACCGAGGTGGGCGCCCTGACCGCCGCCGCGGGCGTCCGATGCCTGCGGGTCGGCCTGGGCGTCCGGGGTGCCCGAAACGTCGGGTCGGTGCTGGCCGTCCTGCGCGTTCTCCGCGTGCGAGTTCGTCACCCGGCCAGCGTACGGCCCATGCCGGACCGGGCCCTCCACGGTCGTCCGATCCTTTCCTGACCGGGGCCCCCTCCCCCTCCCCCT
>NZ_SDIF01000200.1 GCF_004122735.1 Streptomyces sioyaensis
GGGCGGCGGCGCAGCTGGGTTCGAGGACGACTCAGCCGGGGCGGGAGGGCCTCCGTCGGGGCGGGGAGGGCTTTGACCTGGGGATCGGGAGCGTCGGAACCCCCGGCCGTCGTGCTGGGGTGTTCAGCGACAGGGGATGACGTCTAACCGCCGATCTGGAGCATGACGCCGTCCTCCTCGATGGCGGCGTTCGGCTTCAGGTTGAATGTGATCGACCGGAAGGGCGTGGGCCTGCTGATGCGAACGCTGCCGTTGGAATCGGAAGGCGCGGTGGCCGTGGCATTCTTCGCCACACCCACGACCACGTTGTTGTTCTCGACGGTGAAGTCTTGGTCGCCACTGAGCTTGGTGGCGACGGTATCCACCGGAAGCGTCAGGATCGAGCCGAGCGATCCCAGGTAGAAGACGGCATCATGCACTTCGGCACCGAAGTCGACGGTGAACTCAGGATTTTCCGGCTTGCTCTTGAGTTCTATCGCGTCGGACGTGGGCAGCGATGGATCGAACGACGATGTTCCGAATCCGGTGTACTCCTCGTTGAGATCCGTTTCCCTCAGGGGTCCGCGGACCGTCACCGTTCTGCCGTCCATGGCCCCGGTCGCCCTTTGATCACTATCGCGGGACGTCCAGTCGACGAACGCGTGTGTTTCTGTTGCCATTGCCTCAGCCTTCCTGACGCTCTGACCATCCGAAATCAAAAGGGTCTACTGCGGGGTTCCCATTACGTACGGCCCACCCGGTCCCACCAGGGCACCTGTCCTCTCACCCACGGCTGCACCCAACTGCGCTCGGCATTCCAGGGGAGAGCAGTTGGGCCGCACAGCCGGACGATGTCCTGCCGCCAGACGTCTTTCTTCCAGAGTAGTGAGATATGCAATTCACGCCTCTCGGGGCCGTAGGGGGCACCCGACGTCCGATCAGCGCGCCTTGCCGAACGCGGCGCGCAGCCGAGCCCCGTTGAGGGGAAAGGCGGCTGCGCCGATGGCGAGCGCGCAGGTGGCCTGGAGCAGGACGAACCACGCCGGCAGGGTGCCGGGGAGCACGTCGATGGCGATGATCGCGGGAGGCACGACGAGCGAGATGATGCGCATGCGCAGGTAGGCCCAGCGCGCTCCGCGCGCGGCGCGGCCGGTCAGCCAGTAGGCGACGGCGGCGCTCGCGAACACCCCTGCCGACCGGCCCCACATGAACGAGGTCACCGCGTGCCCGGTCATCGCGAGGACGGCGACGGTGACGAGGACGCCGACGCCGAGCAGGCCGTACGCGGCGACAAGAGCCCTCACCGTCCCGAAGGCCTGCCGGGTGTGCGGAGATTCGAAGCGACCGGCACCGGCCGCGGTGTGCGTATGGGCTGTGGTGTACGTAGTGGTTTCCATGCTCAGCGACGCTACGAAGCGCTTGGCCGACGCGGTATCGGCCTGGACCCACGGGTGGGTGGGGCCAGCCCCACTCCCCGGCTGACCAGGGCAGCAGCGGGCTCCGCGCGGTGCACAGTGAAAGCACCGAACGGCAAGCGAGAGGGAAGAGGAACATGAGACAGCTGGGTTCGCGGTGGGCAGGCGCCGCCGTGGGATTCATACGGGCGTGCGTCGTGGGGTTCCTACGGGCGTGCGTCGTGGTGGTCGTCAGCATGCTGGTACCGGCCGTGTGGGCCGCCGCCGTGGGACTGGGGATCTGGTGGGGCGCGGGCAACCCGTGGTCGTGGGTGGCACCGTGCGTGCTGGTGACCGTCGGCGCGCTCACCCTGTCCCGCCCGGTCTGCCAGCTGGTCCGCTTCCTCGTCGCGAGGTGGACGGCCACCGCCATCCCCGCCGGATACCGGCAGGCCGGGCCGGTGACGCGGATGTCCACCGGGTACTGGTGGAACGGCTTCAGCTACGAACGGACCAGCCGCGACGCCCTCCTGGACCAGAAGTGGCGCCTCCGGTGGCGCGACCCCGCCAACTGGCGCGACCTGCGGTTCACGGCGGTCGTGCCGCTCACCGCGGGCGTGGTCGCCGCCCTCCCGCCGGCCGGGGTGGCCGCGGCGGTCCTCGGGCTCGGCCGGCCGGAGCCGGTCGCGCGCGTCGTCGGGGCGCTCGGCCTGGTGTTGGCCGTCGCCTCCGCCCCGTACGCCTGGCGGCCCCTCCGGCCGGTGGCCGTCCGCTTCCTGCGCCCGTCGCCCGCCATGGAACTGGCGGACCGCGTCGACGAGTTGACCGCCCAGCGCGCGGACACCACAATCGCGCAGGCCGCCGAGATCCGCCGGATCGAGCGGGACCTGCACGACGGGGCGCAGGCCCGCCTGGTGGCGCTCGGGCTCGCCCTGGCGACCGCGGAGAAGCTGATGCGGACCGACCCCGACCAGGCCCGGGAGCTGCTGCGGGAGGCGCGGGCCGGCGCCGCCGCCTCGCTGGCCGAGATGCGCGAGCTGGTCCGGGGGATCAGCCCGCCGGTGCTGAACGAGCGGGGGCTCGTCGACGCCGTCCGGGCGCTCGCCCTGGACAGCCCGCTGGACGTGGCCGTCACCGCTGACGCCCCCCTGCACCTGGACCCGCCGATCGAGTCCGCTGTCTACTTCGGCGTCGCCGAACTGCTGACCAACGCGGTCCGGCACGCCCAGGCATCCCGGGCACGTATCTGCCTCACCCGGGACGAGGCCGGCCTGGTCGCCGAGGTCGAGGACGACGGCCGGGGCGGCGCCGACATCCGGTCCGGCGGCGGACTCGACGGCCTGCGCCGCCGTCTCGCGGTCTTCGACGGCACCGTGGAAATCACCAGCCCCTCGGGCGGCCCGACCCGTGTCACGATGGCGGTGCCATGCGAATCGTCGTAGCCGAAGACCTCTACCTCCTGCGCGACGGGATGGTCCGCCTGATCGAGGCGTGCGGGCACCAGGTGGTGGCGACGGCGGCCACCGGACCCGAGACGCTGGAGGCGCTGCGGACCTGGCGCCCGGATGTGTCCGTCATCGACGTCCGCATGCCGCCGAACCAGTCGGACGAGGGCCTGCGGGCGGCCCTCGCCGCCCGCAGCGAGATGCCCGGACTGCCGGTCCTCATCCTCTCCCAGCACGTCGAGCAGCTGTACGCCCGGGAGCTCCTGGCCGACGGCTCCGGCGGCGTCGGCTACCTCCTCAAGGAGAGCGTGTTCGACGCCGACCAATTCCTCGACGCCCTGGAACGCGTCGCGGCCGGCGGCACCGCCATGGACCCGGCCGTCATCGCGAAACTGCTGTCCACCGGCTCCCCGAACCAGAGCCTCGACCGGCTCACCGAACGCGAACACTCGGTACTGGCCCTCATGGCCGAGGGCCTGTCCAACCAGGCGATCGGCCACCGCCTCTTCCTCAGCGAAGGCACCATCAGCAAGTACACCACCTCCCTGTTCGCCAAGCTCGGCCTTACCGACGACGACAACAGCAACCGGCGCGTGCGGGCTGTCCTCGCTTACCTGAACAAGCCTTAGTCGACCGCGCCCGGTCAAGCGTCGCCCTGGACCCGGGCATGAAGGTGCATGTCGTGCCAGCCGTCCTGTTGCAGATGGGCGCTGCGGCGGGTGCCCTCCAGGAGGAAGCCGGACTTGGCGGCGACCCGGCAGGAGGGCTCGTTGGCGGTCGAGTGGGCGAGTTCGAGGCGGTGGAAGCCGGCCTCGTCCAGCGCCCAGGCGGCCAGCGTGGCGAGGGCGCGCGGGGCGACGCCGGTGCCGCGGGCGTGCGGCAGGACCCAGTACGCGCACTCGGCTTCGCCATGGTCCAGATCCATCCGGCGCAGGCCCGCCCGGCCGAGGATCTCGCCGCCGGCGGCCCGGGTGATGGCCCACTGGGCGTCCCGCTCCTGCTCCCAGGAACGATGGGCGGCCGCGATCCACTCCCGCGCTTCCGCCGGGGACGTCACATGGTGCATGTGCCAGCGCCGGATCTCTTGGTCCTGGTAGGCGGCTTGCAGGACGGGGGCGTCGGCCGGCTCCCAGGGGCGCAACAGCAACTCGCCGCCGGGTGAGGGGAGAGAAGGCTGCGGGGCGGCCGAGAGGGATCCGGCGGCCAGGGCGGGCGTGATCGCGAGAGGCATGGGCGGCATCATCTCCCTGCCCCGGCGTGCGGCGCCACGGTGTGCGGCCGCGCACACGACGCACCACCGGCCCCGTCTCGCCCGCGGACGCACCCCCGCGACGGGGACCGGTCCCACGCCCGGTCCCCGTCCCACGCCCGGTCCCGGTCCCGCTCCGTCAGTCGAACCAGCGCGCCCGCCCCAGCTCCTCGCCCCGCTCCGGGTCCTCCAGGAGGGCCGCGACCTCGAAGCGGCGGGGCCACTGGCCGGCGGCCCAGACCAGGCCCGCCGCCACGCCCTCCAGGGTCGCGGCGTGCACGGTGCCGTCCGGGGTCCGGCGCCAGTCCAGTTCGGTGGGGCCGTCGGGGCCGTCGACGAGCAGTTCCTCGTGCTCCAGGTACGACTCGGGGGTGGTGGCGCCGAGCAGGACCCGTACGACTTCCGGCACGTCGTGGCGTACGCCCTGGGAGCGCACCCCGGCGGCGAGCGCCTCGCTCAGCCGCGGTACCTGGAGCAGCTCCGTCAGCGCGGCGGCGCGGCCCGGGCGCACCGGGAGCAGGGCCAGGTCACGGGCGAGCGGCAGCAGATCCGGTGCGTCGGCGACCACCGCGTCGGCCGCGTCCACCACCCGGACCTCGCGGTCGACCACGGCGCGCAGCTCGTCGGGCAGGGTCACCTGATCGGGGTCCAGGCCGGCCAGCATGCCGTAGAGGGCGTGCAGTTGGGCGGTGCCGACGGGCAGGTCCGGGTCGGCGAGCCGAGAGAGCAGCTCCGCCGCGCCGCCCGGCTCGTCCAGGAGCGCGGAGACCGAGGTGCGCACGCCGAGCGCCCGCAGGACCTGCGCGTCGACCTCCCCCGCGTCCGCGGACTCGTACAGCCCGGCCAGCAGCGGGTCACCGCCGGCGGACCGCAGACCGGCGGGCCAGCGCCCGTCCAGCACCGGGTGCCCGCGCAGCCACCAGGCGGTGTAGGGGCGGACGGACTCGGTGGTGCCGTCCGGGAGCAGGACCCGGACGGGCGCGGTCAGGGCGTCGCGCAGCGGCGGCTGGGACAGCATCGCCAGCACCTGGGGCCAGGCGTCGTCGTCGACCAGGTCGAGGTCGCGGACCGCGACGAGTTCGGTCACCACCGGCGGTACGGCGGTCTCCGGCAGCGCGTCGAGGATGTCCTCGCACCACACGTCCACCGCGTCCAGCAGGCCGACGTCGTCCGGCTCGGCGAAGTCCCCGTCCCGCGGCTCCATTTCGTCCGGGTCGAGCACGACATCGGTGGCCCGGACGAGCGCGAAGGCGGCCATGACGCCCACGGCCGTCAGCGGCTGCTCGCCCCACCGGTCGGCCAACTCCCCGTCACAGGCGGCGAGTTCACCTTCCCGGATGACCCGCTCGAAGTCGCTGCCCGGGTACACCAGTTCGCCGGCGGGCGCCAGCTCACCGTCCTCGTCGGGCAGCGCGAGCGCCCCCAGCCAGGGCTCGTCGCCCGGCGCGAGGTTGGCGTCCCGGACCAGGCCGAGCACCGTCTCGGCCAGCTCCTCGGCGCCCAGCGGGGCCCCGCCCGGCTCGTCGGCGAAGACGTCGTACGCGTCCTCGTCCGCGTCCAGCGAGTTCGCCACGGCCGCCCGCACCTGGGGCGTGGTCAGCACGGCGCGCGGCGCGGCCGGGGTGGCGCCCAGCTTCTCCAGCAGCGGGTGCACCGCGTCGGGGTGGGCGACCTTCAGCCCCAGCCGGGCCAGGGTGCGGTGCCGTGCCGCGGCGTCCTCGTCGGGGCCGGCGGCGGGCTGCGGCAGCAGCACCTGACGCGGCCCGATCGTGGTCCGTACGGTGCCCTGCACCCCGCCGGGGCCCTGGCCCGCGGTGCCCGCCAGCGGCACCGGCAGTCCGCTGAGCCGGTCCGGGTCGGTGCCGGCCAGCGCGTCGTAGAGCCGCCACCACCAGCCGGGCGAGCGTTCGACGCCCGCCAGCCGGTCGACCATCTCGCCGAGCGGTACCCGGGCCACGCCCAACGCCCGCAGCTCCGGGCGGCGTTCGAGGCCGGCCGGCAGCAGGCTCGGGAACAGCTCGGCCAGCACCCCGACGGTCGCCGCGCCCGCGCCCTCCACCAGCTCGGCGTCCACCGGCCGCAGCACATAGCGGTCCACGCCGCCGTCGCCCTCGTCCCACTCGCCCGCCGCCGGCGCCTCGGGCTCGGCCCGCACACCGTCGCGCGGCGCGCCCGCGCTCGGCAGGAACCGCACCCGCGGCAGCAGCTCCAGCACCTGGCGGCGCAGCTCACCGTCCAGACCGCCCTTGCCCAGCGGCCCCGGCACCAGGTCGAGGGTGCCGACCGACACCGGCTGCCACTCGCCCAGCAGCGACGCGTAGGCCGCGGCCGCCCGGCCCACCAGGAAGTCTGCGAGCGGGCCCGGGGCGACATGCCGCCGGGTCGGCTCCAGCGGGAACGAGGCGATCAGCAGCGCGGGCAGGCCCAGCGGCTCGTCCGTCGGCGTCGGCGCGTGGACGACCGGCGCCGTCCCCGGCCGGGCCGGTGCGCCGGCGTCGTCCACCGGCACCGCCCAGGTCACCGACCAGACCGGCCGCAGCCGCTCCTCGACCGGCCGGTCCGCCAGCAGCGCCGGGTCCAGCGGACCACCGTCGCTGGCCACCCGCCACCGGGTGGCGCCCCGCGCGCTGTCCTCGATCAGGACGTACGGACCGTCCTGCCGGCGCCGCAACTCCCGTACGCCCTCCGGGGTCTCGACCACGACCTCGGCCAGCCCCGGCAGCGTCAGCAGCAGCGCCGCGTCGATCCCCGCCAGCAGCCGCTCGGCGAGATCCTGCGCCGCGACGTCCCGCAGCGGCAGCACGACGGCGGTGTCGTACCCTTCGGGCGCCCCGCCCTCCGCGGGCAACGGCAGCCGCAGCAGCGGGACGTGCCCGTCCCGGCGGCGCAGCTCGCCGCCCAGGCCGGGGCTGTGCGCCGCCACCTCTTCCGCCATCGCCCGGGCCTCGGCCAGCGACCAGCGCACGCCTCCGGTACGGCCCACCAGCGCCGGCTCGTCACTCACGGACAGCACCGCGGCGAAGCCCACACCGAACCGGCCGACCGCACCGGCCGCCACACTGGTCTCCCGCTTCGCGGAGGCCCGCAGCGTCGACAGCGACTCGACGCCGGTCGCGTCGAGCGGGGCACCGGTGTTGGACGCGACGAGCACGGCGGGGGCGTCGCGGTCGGCCGCGTGCAGGGTCAGCCGGAGCCGGCCGGGGACACCGGCCCGGGCCGCCGCGTCCGCCGCGTTCTGCGCCAGCTCCACGACGAGCCGGTCACGGTAGCCGCCGAGCGCGAGGTCCTCCTCGGCGTTGGCATCCTCCCGGAACCGGGCGGGCGACGCGGCCCAGGCATCCAGCACCCCACGCCGGAGCCGGCCCGTCCCGAACGGATCTCCGGCCGCGCCTCGCACCCAGGACGTAGCTGTCACTGTCCGTCTCCCTCATATGTCGGTGCGCCCGACGGTATCGCCCCACGTTGCCGGGTTTCGCGCCGTGTCCGTCCTGTGGTTCGTTCCCCGCCTCCGGCGGGAGCGGGGTTGGTTGTGGGGTGGGGCCCCACTGCGTGTGTGGTGGGTGCCGGGGGCAGGGGCTCCGGGGTGTGTTGTCGGACTGCTTCGCTTTACGTCCGACAACACACCCCTCCGCCCCTGCCCCCTCCCGTAGCGATGGGG
>NZ_SDIF01000201.1 GCF_004122735.1 Streptomyces sioyaensis
CCCCCGAGCACCCCCCGTTCCCGTACTACGAGGACCGCTCACCGGGCAGCGGGGTCCTGCCGCCCCGCGCCTGGTACGCGAGATCGGACGCCGCCCGGCTCTCGCTGCACGGCGCCTGGCGGTTCCGGCTCTCGGCGGGCGCCACCGCCGAGGACGACTCGTTCGCCCGGCCGGACTTCGACGACGCGCAGTGGCAGGACCTGCGGGTGCCCGGCCACTGGGTGCTCCAGGGGCGCTCCGCCGCCGACGGCCCCTTCGAGGGCAGCGGTGCGCGGCCGAACGGCGCGCCCGTCTACACCAACACCGCCTACCCCTTCCCGGTCGATCCGCCGCGGGTGCCGGACGAGAACCCGACGGGCGATCACCGGCGGGTCTTCGATCTGCCGGAGGCGTGGGGCGAGGGGCCCGCCGTGCTGCACTTCGCCGGGGTGGAGTCCTGTGCCCGGGTCTGGCTCAACGGGCAGGAGCTGGGCCACTTCAAGGGCAGCCGGCTGCCGCACGAATTCGAGGTGGGGCAACTGCTGCGGCCGCGCCGCAATGTGCTGGCGGTGCGGGTCCACCAGTGGTCGTCGGGCAGCTATCTGGAGGACCAGGACCAGTGGTGGCTGCCCGGCATCTTCCGGAACGTCACGCTGCACCGGCGCCCGGAGGGCTCGGTCGCCGACCACTTCGTCCACGCCGGGTTCGACCACCGCACCGGCGACGGCACCCTGCGGGTGGAGTGCACTCCGGCCGGCCGGGTGCGTGTCCCGGCGCTCGGCCTCGACCTGCCGACCGGGGAGCACGCGACGGTGCCGGTGCGCCCCTGGACGGCGGAGGACCCGCATCTCTACGACGGGGAACTGGTCACCCCCGGCGAGCGGATCCCGCTGCGGATCGGGTTCCGCACGGTCCGCGTCGAGGACGGGCTGCTGAAGGTCAACGGCCGCCGGATCCTGCTGCGCGGCGTCAACCGCCACGAGTTCCATCCACGTCACGGGCGCGCCCTCGACCCCGAGACGATGCGCGACGATCTGCTGCTGATGAAGCGGCACCACATCAACGCGGTGCGCACCAGCCACTATCCGCCGGATCCCGCCTTCCTCGACCTGTGCGACGAGCTGGGGCTGTGGGTCGTCGAGGAAGGCGATCTGGAGACGCACGGCTTCGCCCAGCAGGGCTGGCGGGACAATCCGGTCGACGACCCGCGCTGGGAGCCGGCGCTGCTCGACCGGGCCCGGCGGATGGTCGAGCGGGACAAGAACCACCCCAGCATCGTGCTGTGGTCGCTGGGCAACGAGTGCGGCACGGGACGCGGACTGTCCGCCATGGCCGCCTGGATGCGGGAGCGCGACCCGTCCCGCCCCCTGCACTACGAGGGCGACCCCAGCTGCGCCGACACCGATGTCTACTCCCGGATGTATGCCGACCACGCCGAGGTGGCACGCATCGGGCAGCGCGCCGAGGAGCCGCTGCCCGACCCGGAGCTGGACACCCGCCGTCGGCACCTGCCCTTCCTCCTGTGTGAGTACGCGCATGCCATGGGCAACGGTCCGGGCGGGCTGAGCGAGTACCAGCGGCTGTTCGAGCGGTACCCGCGCTGCCAGGGCGGCTTCGTCTGGGAGTGGATCGATCACGGGCTGCGGCAGCGGACGCCCGCCGGTGAGCTCTTCCATGCCTACGGCGGCGACTTCGGCGAGGAGCTGCACGACGGGAACTTCGTCTGCGACGGGCTGGTCTTCCCCGACCGGATGCCCTCGCCGGGCCTGCTGGAATTCGCGAAGGTCATCGAACCGGTGCGGATCGAGGCCGAGACCGACGACGAGGGCCACCCGGGCGCGGTCCGGCTCACCAACCGCTACGACTTCGCCGGCCTCGGTCATCTCACCTTCCGCTGGATCTACGAGGTGGCGGGCCAGCTGCGCGGGCACGGCCGGCTGGACGTACCGCCGCTGGCGCCCGGAGCCTCGGCGACGGTCCCGCTGCCGACGCCGCCGGTCGAGCCGGGCGACGACGGGGAGGCGCTGTGGACGGTGACGGCGGTGCTGGACGAGGACACCGCCTGGGCGCCGGCCGGGCACGAGGTCGCCTGGGGCCAGCTGCCGGCCGGCCCGCGTCCCGCCGCCTCCTGGACGGCCACGGCCACGCCACGCCGCGGTGAAGGCAATGTGATCGTCCTGGGCCCGGGAACCTTCGACGCCGCCACGGGGACGCTCGGCTATCTGGACGGCTTCCGGATCGGCGGCCCCCGGCTGGACGTCTGGCGGGCGCCGACCGACAACGACGAGGCCGCGCCCTGGCAGCCGGGGCCGCGGCCGGCCACCGAGTGGCGGCGGATCGGTCTGCACCGGATGCGGCATCGCGTCGATGCCGTGGAGACCGGTGCGAACGCCGTGCAGGTACGGACCCGGATCGCCCCGGCCGGCTCGCCGCTCGCGCTGTGGGCGGTCTACCACTGGACGGCCCAACCCGACCGGCTGCGGCTGGAGTTGCGCGTCGAACCGGAGGGCGACTGGCCGGTTCCGCTGCCGCGGCTCGGGGTGCGGATGCTGGTGTGCGGCAGCCTGGGGCGCGCCGAGTGGTTCGGCGGCGGGCCCGGCGAGGGCTACCCCGACACCCGGGCCGCCGCCCGCGTCGGCCGCTGGTCGATGCCGGTGGAGGCGCTGCAGACGCCGTATGTGCGGCCGCAGGAGAACGGCGCGCGGCCCGGGGTGCGCTGGGCGGAGCTGACCCGTACGGACGGCTCGGGCCTGCGGATCGAGGGCGACCCGGACTTCTTCTTCACCGCCCGCCGGTGGTCGGCCGAGGAGCTGACGGCGGCCCGCCACACCACGGACCTGCGGCCCGGCGAGGACCTGTGGCTCCATCTCGACCATGCGCAGCACGGGATCGGCAGCCAGTCGTGCGGGCCGGGTGTGCTGCCGCGGCACCGGCTGGAGGTGGCCCCGGCGCGGTTCTCGTTCGTGTTCTCGTCGCTGCGCTGAGCCGCCCCCGGTCACGCAGGTACCGCCCGGGGGCACTGTCAGCGGGCGGCACTACGCTCATGACGAGGGGCGCACACCGCACGCGTCCGGACCGCACCGGGAGGCTTCGCACCATGGTCAGCACGTCCCCGCCGCTCACCGAGGCCCTCGCCGCGGGCCCGGTCGTCCTCGACGGGGGGCTGTCGAACCAGCTGGAGGCCGCCGGGCACGACCTCAGCGACGCGCTGTGGTCGGCCCGGCTGCTGGCCGAGGAGCCGGCGGCCGTGGTGCGGGCGCATCAGGCGTACTACGAGGCCGGGGCCCAGGTCGCGATCACCGCCAGCTACCAGGCGACGTTCGAGGGCTTCGCGCGCCGCGGCATCGGCGCCGAGCGGGCCGCGGAGCTGCTGCGCCGCAGCGTGGAGCTGGCCCGCGAGGCGGCCGGGCGGGCGCGGGCCGGCGGGGCTGCCGGGCCGCTGTATGTGGCCGCCTCGGCGGGTCCGTACGGAGCGATGCTGGCGGACGGCTCCGAATACCGCGGCCGCTACGGCCTGTCGGTGGCGGCGCTGGAGCGTTTCCACCGGCCGCGCCTGGAGGTGCTGGCCGCGGCGCGGCCCGACGTGCTGGCGCTGGAAACGGTGCCGGACGCCGAGGAGGCCCGGGCGTTGCTGCGCGCGGTGCGCGGACTGGGGGTGCCGGCCTATCTGTCGTACAGCGTCGCGGGCGGGTGCACCCGCGCCGGGCAGCCGCTGGCGGAGGCGTTCGCGGTGGCGGCGGACGCCGACGAGGTGATCGCGGTGGGGGTGAACTGCTGCGCGCCGGACGATGCGGACCGGGCCGTACGGCTGGCGGCGCAGATCACCGGGAAGCCGGTGGTGGTCTACCCCAACAGCGGGGAGAGCTGGGACGCCGCGGCCCGGGCCTGGTGCGGCAGTGCGGCGTTCGACGCGGACCGGGTCGCCGCCTGGGCCGCGGACGGCGCCCGGCTCATCGGCGGCTGCTGCCGGGTGGGGCCGGACGCCATCGCCGCCTTGGCGGCCGCACTGAGCCGCTGACGGGGCGCCCGGGGAGGCGGGGGCGGCGGGGCCCGGTTGCGGGCCGAAGGCGTTACACAGACGCAACCGACGGGGCGGCGACAGCGCACCGAGCCGGTGGCAGGATGCAGGCCACATCGCAGCACGCACGGCTTGGTTGATCTGCATCACGCCTTGGAGGACCCGTGTCCGCTCGCTCCGCGTCGTCTGTCATAGCCGTTGTTGCTGCCATCGCCGTAGTGGCGGGGTGCAGCAGCACCAAGTCCGACGGGAAGAAGGGGGCCGGCGGACTGGAGCTGGTCTCCTCCGGAACGCTGAAGACCTGCACCCACCTTCCGTACGCACCGTTCCAGGTGAAGAAGAACGGCAAGATCGTCGGGTTCGATGTGGATCTGGTCGACCTCGTCGCCAAGGATCTCGGCATCAAGCAGGAGATCGTCAACACCCCCTTCGAAGGCATCGAGACCGGCCAGGACTTCACCATCCGCAAATGCGATCTGGCCGCCGCCGGCATGACCATCACGCCCGCGCGCGACAAGGTGATGGACTTCTCCGACCCCTACTTCAATGCCACCCAGGCACTGTTGACGAAGAAGGGCAAGCCCTACAAGAAGGTCGAGGACCTCAAGGGCAAGAAGCTCGGCTATCAGAAGGCCACCACCGGCGGGATCTACGCCAAGGACCACGGCAAGGGCGTCGAACTCGTCGAGTTCGAGGATCTGGGGCTGCTGCTCACCGCCGTGAAGTCCGGTCAGGTCGACGCCGGCATCAATGACAACGGCGTGCTCTTCGACTATGTGAAGCAGAATCCCGACACGGCGGTCAACGCGGAGTTCAATACCGGCGAGCACTACGGAATCGGCGTGCGCACCGGGAACGACGTCCTGCGCAAGAAGATCAACGAGGTCATCAAGAAGGCGAAATCCGACGGGACGTACGACCGGATCTACAAGAAGTGGTTCGGCACCACCCCGCAGAGCTGAGGCCCGCCACCATGTCCGTGTCCAAACGACAGCGCGCGCGGATCGTCCGCGGCGTGCAGTACGGCGTCCTGGTCGTCGCCGTGGTGGTCTTCGCGCTGGTCGCCGACTGGCACCAGCTGCGGATGGCGTTCTTCGACGTCGAGGTCGCCAAGGCGCTGTTTCCCGAGATCATCACCACGGCACTGGTCAATACGGTCCTCTACACCCTGCTCGGCTTCGGCTTCGGCCTCGCCCTCGGTCTGGTGCTCGCGCTGATGCGGCTGTCCTCGGTGCCGCCCTACCGCTGGATCGCCGTCACGTATATCGAATTCTTCCGCGGGATCCCCTGTCTGCTGGTGTTCATCGCGCTCGGTTTCGGTGTGCCGCTGGCCTTCGAGGTCGCGCTCGACATGAACGTCACGGTGATGCTGTCGCTCGGACTGGTGGGCGCGGCGTACATGGCCGAGACCATCCGGGCCGGAATTCAGGCGGTCCCCAAGGGACAGACGGAGGCGGCGCGTTCGCTGGGAATGTCGCACGGGCGGGCGATGGTCTCCATCGTCATTCCGCAGGCGTTCCGTATCGTGCTGCCGCCGCTGACCAATGAACTGATCCTGCTCACCAAGGATTCCTCGCTGGTGTATCTGCTGGGGCTGTCCCTCACCCAGTTCGAACTGGCCAACTTCGGCCGGGACGCGCTCAATGAGCACAAGAGCCTGACCCCGATCCTGATCGCCGGGCTGCTCTATCTCGTGATCACCCTCCCGCTCGGCCAGCTGGTCCGGCGCCTGGAGGCCCGTACGGCGAAGGCCAGGTGAGTGACGTGACGGCGGAGACGACGGCACCGGGCACGGCGGACCCGAAGGCCATCGAGGTGGCGGGGCTGCGCAAGTCGTTCGGGGAGCTGGAGGTGCTGCGCGGGATCGACTTCTCGGTGGCGCGCGGGGAGGTGGTGTGTGTCATCGGGCCGTCGGGGTCGGGGAAGTCGACCCTGCTGCGCTGTGTGAATCTGCTGGAGGAGCCGAGCGCGGGCCGGGTGACGGTGGCCGGGACCGAGGTCACCGACCCGGATGTGGACATCGACCGCGTCCGGCGGCGCATCGGGATGGTCTTCCAGGCCTTCAATCTCTTTCCGCATCTGAACGCCTTGGACAATCTGACGATCGCGCAGCGGCGGGTGCTCGGCCGCGACCGCGCCGAGGCGGAGCGGATCGGCCGTGCCAACCTCGAACGGGTGGGGCTCAGCGACAAGGCGGCGGCCTATCCGGCGCAGTTGTCGGGCGGCCAGCAGCAGCGGGTGGCCATCGCCCGTGCGCTGTCCATGGACCCGGAGCTGATGCTCTTCGACGAGCCGACCTCGGCACTCGACCCGGAGCTGGTCGGCGATGTGCTGGCGGTGATGCGTGCGCTGGCGCAGGACGGTATGACGATGCTCGTCGTCACGCACGAGATGAGCTTCGCCCGGGAGGTCGCCGACCGGGTGGTGTTCATGGACGGCGGAGTGATCGTCGAGGAGGGCACCCCGGAGCAGGTGGTGGGCGCCCCGCAGCACGAGCGGACCCGGACCTTTCTGGCGCGGGTGCTCGATCCGGCGGCCGCGGAGGTCGGGGAGGTCGTGGACAGCGGCGCGGCGGGCAAGCGCGTCGACCGCTGACCGGCCGGGGCCGGTCCGGGGGCCCGGCGGCGGCCGGTCCGGCCGCGGTGCCGTGTCTGAAATGCCCGCCCTCTGGGCACCGTTGGCGAGAGGCAGCCAGCCACCCCTACGGGCGGAGGTTCTCCCGTGTTCATCGACCTGCCCCTCGACGAGCTCCACGCCTACCGCCCGCCGCTTCCCGAACCACCCGGCTTCGACGCGTTCTGGCGGCGCACCCTCGACGAGGCCCGTACCCACGACCTCGACGCCCGCTTTGCCGAGGTCGATACCGGGCTCGCCCTCCTCAGCTGCTACGACGCCGAGTTCGCCGGCTTCGGCGGGCACCGTATCCGCGGCTGGTTCCTGCGTCCGCGCGCGGCCGCCGGACCGCTGCCGTGCGTCGTGCAGTACCTCGGCTACGGCGGCGGGCGGCTGCTGCCGCACGACTGGCTGCTGTGGCCGTCCGCCGGGTACGCCACGCTGGTCATGGACGCCCGCGGACAGAGCGGCCCCAACCGCCCCGGGGACACCCCCGATCCGGTGGGTTACGGCAACCCGGGCGTCCCCGGCAAACTCACCCAGGGCCTGCTCGATCCCGACGACTACTACTACCGGCGGCTGTACACCGACGCCGTACGGGCCGTGGAGGCGGCGCGGGGCCATGACGCGGTGGACGCCGAGCGGATCGTGGTCGCCGGCCACAGCCAGGGCGGCGCACTGGCCCTGGCGATGACCGGGCTGGTCCCCGGGCTGGCGGGCGCGCTGATCGATGTGCCGTTCCTGACGCACATCCGGCGGGCGGTCGAGGTCACGGACGCGGGCCCGTACGGCGAACTCACCCGCTACTTCGCCGGCGCCCGCGGCCACATCGATACCGCCCTGCGCACCCTGGACCACTTCGACGGCCTGAACTTCGCCGTCCGCGCCACCGCCCCGGCCCTGTTCGGCACGGCGCTGCGCGACGCGGTGGTGCCGCCGTCCACCGGCTTCGCCGCGTACCACCACTACGCGGGCGAGAAGGAACTGGAGGTGTGGCGGTTCAACGCCCACGAGAGCGGCGGCGGAGAACAGCGGGCGGCGGAGCTCTCGTTCGTACGGGGGGTGGTGGGGCGGACGGCGAAGTTCAGGCCGTCGAAG
>NZ_SDIF01000202.1 GCF_004122735.1 Streptomyces sioyaensis
CTTCTGCGGGCGGCACGGCCGGGGCGCCGGGGGCGGGCCGGGCGCCGTACGCCGACGTCGCGGCGGGCGCCAGGAGTTCGGCGCCGCACCGCCCGCAGAAGTTGTCCCCCGCAGCGAGCGGTTCGTCACAGCCCGGACACCGGGACGGCCCAGTCACACCCATGTCACACCCACGTCCTGGGGCGGAAGCGGTTGGCCCGTTCCACCAGTTCGATCCTCTTCTCACCACGCTGCGCCAGCCGCGCGAGCAGCCGGTACGACTGCTCCAGGCCGAACCGCAGACCGCGTTCGTCCAGCGGACTGCCGAGCAGCGACGGCGGTTCGTGCGCGGCCACCTCGCCGGGCGGCCCGGCACCGTGGCTACCGGAGAGTACCCAGTCCAGGGCGGTGCCGAGTACCTCGGTGGCGAGTTGCTCCCGGCGTTCGGAATCCAGACCGAAGCCCGCGAGGGCCTCGGTCTGGGCGGCGGCCGCCCGCAGATCCGCCAGCAGCGGCTCGCGCGAGGGGCGTTCCCGCAGCCGGGCGCGGACCGCCGCGATCCGCGCCGCGACGTAATGGATGGACGACTCCGGGACGGACTCCAGCGCCTCGACCGCGCCCGTCCGGTCGCCCGCCGCCAGCCGCACCCGGGCCAGCCCGAACGCGGCGCCGACATAGCTGCGGTCGGTCGCCCACACCAGGCGGTAGTACTCCACGGCATTGTCCAGCTGGCCCAGCAGCTCGGCGCAGACACCCAGGGCCAGCTTCGGTGCCGGCTCACCGGGGAAGGCGTCGTAGACCGCGTCGAAGGCCAGCGCCGCGCCCTCGCGGTCGCCCGCCGTCAGCGCCACCAGACCGCGGTGCCACACCACCCGCCAGTCCGCGCCGCCGTCGCCGGAGGGCGGACCGCCCTGTGCGCCGGGCCCGGCCGCGAGCGTCTCCAGCACCGACTGCGCCCCCGCGCCGTCCCCGGCCTCCAGGCGGGCGCGCAGCTCCCGCAGCCGCAGCTCCAGGGAGTCGGCCGGCGCGGCGCGCAGCGCGCCCAGCAGCTCGGCGGGCGGGGCGGCCGGCAGCCCGGCCAGCAGCCCGGCGTTGGGGTCGCCCGGATCCAGCCGCGGCACCGGCAGCGCGAGGGCGGCGCCGGCGACGTCCAGGGGGCGCAGTGCGGGGCCGCGGCGCGCCGCCCCGTCCGCGGCCGGCGCCCCGCGGCCGCCCAGCAGGGAACTGTCGCCCTCCGCCGCCGCCAGTATCTCGGTGTCGATCACGCGGAGTTCGGGCCCGAACAGCGTCGACAGCGCGGGCCGCGGCTCACCCGACTGGAGCGCCACCACCTCCCGCAGCACGCCCGTCAGCTGCTCGGCCATCTCCTCCGCGGAGGCGAACCTGCGGGAGCGGTCCGGGTCCGTGGCGCGCACCAGCAGCCGGTAGAAGGACTCGTAGGTGCGGAACACCTCGATGTGGTCCGGATCGGGCAGCGAGTCCGCGAAGACGTTCGTATGGCCCTGGAAGTCGAAGGTGAGCACGGCGAGGGTGCGCGCGACCGTGTAGAGGTCGGAGGCGACCGACGGGCCCAACAGGGCGATTTCGGGCGCCTGGTAGCCGATCGTGCCGTAGATCGGGCTCTCGTGGTCGTCCATCCTGCGCACCGCGCCCATGTCGATCAGCTTGAGCTGGTCGTCCTGCTGGATGGCGTTGTCGACCTTGAAATCGCAGTAGAGATAGCCGCGGCTGTGGAGATGGCCGAGCGCCTCCAGCGCCTCGATGCCGTAGGCGCAGGCCTGCTCCACCGGCAGCGGATCGCGTCTGCCCTGGGGCGTGCGCCGGTCGTTGGCGAGGTCCTTGAGCGACTTGCCGCCGACGTACTCCATGACGATGTAGCCGTCGAGGCTGCCCGTGGCCCGGTCGAGATGCTCCACGAAGTTGTAGATCCGGACGATGTTGGCGTGCTCGATCTCGGCGAGGAAGCGCCGCTCGGACACCGCCACCGCCAGCGCCTCCTCGTCGCCGGTGTCCAGCAGCCCCTTGAGGACCACCCACCGGTCGGAGACGGCGTGGTCGGTCGCCAGATAGATCCACCCGAGCCCGCCGTGCGCCAGACAGCCCACGACCTCGTACTGGCCGTGCACCATGTCGCCGGGCCGGAGCTTGGGGACGAAGCTGTACGGATGGCCGCACTTGGCGCAGAACCCTTCCGTGCGGCCCGGCTGCTCACCGTGCCCCCGGCCCACCGGCGCGCCGCACTCCGTACGGCTGCAGAACCGCTTGCGCTCGGGAACCTCCGGGTGCTCCAGAACGGCCATGGCCGGATCGGGCCGCGGCACCTCCGGCACCGCCACCAGGCCCGCGCCCAGCCGTCCGCGCACGGAACCGGAGGACGGGCCGCTGCCCTGGCGGTGCACCGACACCGCCGGGACGCCGCGCGCCGGGCCGCCGCCGGAGCCCGGGGGCGACAGCCGCCCGGACACCGGGCGCCGGGACGGCGCCGAGCGGGCGGACGCCGCCGTACCGCCCGAACCGGGGGCGGGGGAGGGGATGGTCAGCAGGGCCCCGGCCGCCTCCCGGGCGGCGGTGGTGTCCGTGGGCACCCGGCCCGTCAGCCCCGTGGGCGGCGAGGACAGCAGGCCGCCCGGGGAGACCACGGGCGCCAGCCCGCACAGGTCGCAGTACAGCTCGCCGCCGCCGACGTCCTCGTAACTGCCCGAGCAGTCCCGTCGTTGGCAGCGCTCGTCGGCCCGCCCGGTCATGAATCCCCCTGCCCCTCCGCCTGCGGCGCGGCCAGCGCCTCCGCCGTGGCCTGCTGATAGCGCCACACCGCCTGCTCGGCCGCCCGCAGGTCGCACGGCGCGCTCCACAGCATCCGGCGCGCCAGGTCGTACCGCTCGATCAGCAGCGGATCCGCCGCCATGCCGTGGCGTGCGACCTTGGCACGGTACGCGTCCAGCCGGCCGCGCAGCTCGGCGCGCACCGCCAGCGGCGCGGTCACCTTGGTCAACGACTCACGGGCGCGGTGGAGTTCGTCCTCCGCTTCCTCCTCCAGGCTGTCCAGCAGCGGCGAGAGCCGGTGCCACTGCGCCCGCCTGCGGTAGTCGGCGGCCGCCGCCAGCTGTTCGTGCAGCGCCGCGGACGGGCCGCTGACCGCGGGCACCTCCGATGCGGCGATCTTCGCCAGCACCTCGCCGCGGGCCTGCCGCGCCTCGGTCAGGGTGCGGTCCGCCCGCGACAGCACGTCGCGCAGCTGCATCAGCCGCCGCTCGGCGTCCTGCCGCACGTCCAGGACCGCCGCCACCTCCCGCCGGATGTCCTCCAGCGCACGGGCCGCACGGTCGTAGCGCGCGGTGTCCGGGCGGCCCCCGCCGGGCGCTGAACTCCCTGTCGACGACGACACCCAGAAGGCCAGCGGATCCTCGATCACCCGGGCGCGCAGCCGCAGCAGTTCATCGGTGATCCGCTCCAGGTCGTCGCCGGCCGGATGCTCACCGGGGCGTACCCCCACCGAATGCGCCAGCGAACGCGTCCGTTGGAGCTCGGCCGACAGCAGGTCTATCCGGGCCGGCAGCGCCGACCAGACCGCGTCGGCGGCGACGATGACGTCCAGCGAGCGGGCGTACAGCCCGTTCATCCGCTCGACCAGCCCGACCAGGGTGAACCGCTCGCTCAGCCGGGCCGGGCCGCTCTCCGGGCCGCCGCCCGCCGCGGCCGCGCCCGGCACCGTCACCCCGTCGCCGTGCAGCAGCTCCGTCAGCTCCGCCAGATCCTCCGCCGAGGGCCAGCGGCGCCGGGCCCGCAGCTCACGCGCCTGCTCCAGCACCGCGGTGTACGCGTCGAACAACGACCACAGGACCGTGATGGACCGCTCCGCGGCGGCCCAGCGCTCCTTGGTGGTACCGGACAGGTCGGCGCCTTCCAGCAGCCGGCGCCCCGCGTGGTCCTGCAACGCGAGCAGCGAGGTCTCGATCGCCTCGTACTCGGCACCGAGCCGGTCCAGGGCGCGATCCACCTCTTCCCGGTCCGGCTCCGGGGCATCGGGCCTCCCCGGAGTGCCGGGGAAGGGTCCAGGGACCCCCATCGATCACCTCTCCAATACGCGTACGGTGCACGGCGTTTGCCACGGCGTCGGCCGCTGCGGTCAGCTCCCTTCCGTCGCCTTCCATAGTGACGGCATCGGACCGCTCCTTGGGGCGATCATCCGCCGTACACCGCTCCTTGGGGCGATCAGTCGCTGTACTCCGGCGACGGCGGCCCCGATATGCCCGGCAGATCGGCCCGCAGCCACGTGCGGTACGACCGCATCCAGGGGCTGTCGCTGCCGCCGTCCCGGTAGTCGTCCAGGACCTTGTTGACCCGCCGCACCAGATCCGTGTCGTCCTGGTTCATCGCCACCCCGTACGGCTCGTCGGTGAACGGACTGCCCTTCAGCTCCACCGTCGGATCCTGCGCCGCCTGCGCCGCGGCCAGCGCATTGTCCGTGACGACCGCGTCGGCCTCGCCCAGCTGCAGCCGGACCAGGCAGTCGAGTTGATTGGGGACCGTCAGCACCGAGGCGCCGTGCCGCCGCGCCCGCAGTTCGCTCTCGCCCGTCGAACCCGCGGCCGTGCAGACCCGTTTGCCCCGCAGCGAATCGTCGAACGCCTTGATCTTCGATGCCTTCGGGGCCAGCACCTGCTGCCCCGCCTGGAAGTAGGCGGTGGAGAACGCCACCTGTGCCTTGCGGGCACAGTTGATCGTCATCGTCCGCACGACCATGTCGACGGTGTGCCGCTGCAGCGCCGGCACCCGCTGGGCGGTCGGCACCGCCTTGAAGACGACATCGGGATCCGGCCCCAGGATGTCCCGGGCGATCGCCCACACCAGATCGATGTCGAAGCCTTCGAGTTTGCCGGTGGCCGGGTCGCGATACCCCCAGCGGTAGGTGTTCTGGTCGACCCCGACGACCAGTTGGCCCTTCTCCTTGATCCGCGACACCGCCGCACCGTCGTCCGACGACGGCCGCAGACTCTGCGCGGCGTTGCGCGCGGTGCACTTCGCGGCGGCCGGTGCCGCCGCCCGGTGCGGCGCCGCGGGTGCGGACGCACCGTGCCGGACGGGTCCGGCAGGCTCGGCCTCGTGGCCCAGCGCCGGCACCAGCACGGCCGCGGCCACCGCCATCACACACATGCCCGAGGCGACCGGTGCCAGGACGGCACGCAGATTCCTCAGCCCTCGCGCCCGCATCCGCTTCCTCCCCTCACCACGCCCCCTCACCGGTACTCTGCCAGCCTGCGCCCGATGCCCAGTACGGCGCCCAGCGCCGCCAGCGCCGCCAGGACGCCGGCCCCCACCGGCAGCCCGCCCAGCGCCCCGCGCCCCGCGTCCGCCGACGACCGGAACTGCGCCTGCTCGTGCTCCAGCGCCTGTTGCAGCCCGGCCGCCACCCGGTCGAAGGACTCCCCGGTGGACCCGTCCGGGCCGATCACCTTGGCCAGCGCCCCCTCGTAATCCCCCTTGTCGTCCGCCGCCCGCGCCTCGGCGTGCCGCGCCTGCCACTGCCGTACCTGCGCCAGCGCGGCCCGCACCGGGCGCCGCCCGGCCTCGTCGTCCGCCAGCGCCAGCGCCGCCCCCAGCCGGCTGTGCGCCGCGGCCGCGCCGTGCTCGCCCGGGCCCGCCAGGTCGGTCATCCCCGAGCGGAAACCGGTCTCGTAGAAGTCCTGCCGGGCACCGGTCAGCACCGCGCCGCGCGCCACCAGCGTCAGGTTCTCGTCCCCGCGCGCCTGCAGCGCATCGATCCGCGCCTCGTTGAGCACCCGCAGCGACCGGGCGCCGTGCTGGTAGGAATCGGTCAGCCCGGCACGTGCCGTCGCATGCCCCGCCACCAGCCACAGCAGCACCGCGACGGACGCCGCTGTGGCGGCCAGCAGGCCGTGGTTGAACACCCGGTTGGTCATCCGGTAGTGCCGCCGCTGCGCCCAGCCCAGCGCACCGATCGCCACCGCCCCGGCCGCCAGCGCGTACCACGGCCACGCCTTGGCCTCGCCGTAGTCCGCGGTCAGCCGGTCCGTCTCGGCGTCGTACAACGCCCGTGCGGCCGGGAGGAGTTCCCTGCGCATCTGCTCATTGGCGTACCGCAGATAGGCGCCGCCCAGCGGCAGCCCCTGCCGGTTGTTGGCCCGCGCGGTCTCCACCAGGCCCGTATAGCGCGGCAGCCGGCTGTTGAGCCTGGCCATCTGCGCGCCCGCCTCGTCCGAACCCCGGCTGTTCGCCGACGCCTTGACCAGCAGCGCGGACGCCGTCGCGATATCGGTGGCGTAGCGCTCCCGCGTCGCCCTGCTCTCCTCGCCGCCGGCCAGGAAGCCCGCCGCGGCCGTCGTGTCGGCATCCGCCAGCGAACGGTAGATGCTCGCCGCGTCCGAGGTCAGCGGCTGGCTGTGGGTCACCACATCGTCCGCGGCCGCCGCCCGGTCCGAGACCTGCCAGGCCGTGACCGCGCCGAACACCACCACCAGCAGGGCCAGTACGGCCCCGATCACCCGCAGTCGGCCCGGCTCGGTCGTCGCCGCGGCACGCAGCTCGTCCAGCCCCTCGGCCCACGCCGTCCGGCGCCCCGGGACGGGTGGTGACACGCTGCTGGTCGGCACGGAACCTTCCCCCTGGGTCGCTGACTGCGGGACGGCCTCCGCGCCCGCGCCGGGGAGCGCTCACACGAAGGACTGGTACATGGGCAGCAGTATGTCCGCAGCCGCTGACACACACACCGCAATTGCCCTGATCTTGTTCGGATCGCGACCCGCGGGGAGGGGCCGCGGCAGCATCGCGATGCCCTCGCGGCGGCATCGCGATGGCATCGCGAGGGCAGGCATCTCGCACCCTCTGCGCGCGACTTCGCCGTCCCCTCGCAGTCCCCTCGCCGTCCCCGCGGACGTCCGCGCGTCGTCCTCTCGACGTCCGCTCCACGCCTGCGACGGCGCACTCCGCTCCCTCCGCGCCCCCCACTTCGCTCCCACGCGCCGCTGTCCGCGCCCTCGCCTTCGATTACGCTGAGTGACGAAGGGTGGTTCTCGCCCCTCGCCACCGGCACGGCTCCAGGCCCGTGCCCGACGCTCGGAGGAATGCTCATGCCCCGCTGGAAAAAGCTTCTCACCCCGCTCGCGGGTTCCCCGGCCGACGACCGCCCCGCGCTCAACACACCCACGTCCGCCAGCGGTTTCCTGACCATCGGCGACACGACCTATATCGATCCCGACGGCAGCTACCCCCTCGACCACCGCGCGGACGGCTCCGCCACCCTCATCGTCAACGACACCGACCGCCACATCACCATCGTCACAGAGCGCAACAGTCATCATTCCCCGGCACCGCCATCCGATCCGTCCGCCCCGGCCCCCGCTCCCACCCCCGACCTCGTCCTCGCCCCGGGCGAACGC
>NZ_SDIF01000203.1 GCF_004122735.1 Streptomyces sioyaensis
CGCCTTGCCGGTCGTAGTGAACTGGCTACGAGTGGCCCGCCCCCACGCACCTTCACTCACTCCACTCACGGGAGGGGGCGGGCCGGAGGGGCCTGTTGTGTGGACGTAAAGCGAAGCAGTCCACACAACAGGCCCCGGAGGTCCGTCACCGCACCCGACACCCACCCAGCCCGCCGCAGGCGCAACGGCGAGAAGACCCACGGCGGGAAAGCCGAAAAGGTGCGGGCGCGCCGCAAAGCGCAACGGCGAGCAACACCCACGGCGGGAAAGCCGACAACGTGGGAAGAAAGCCAAGCGCAGCGGACAGGTAACGTGACCCATCGTGACCACGTTCATCTGGATCGTCGCGGCGATCATCCTCATCGGCATCTACCTGAGTTGGACGGCGGGTCGGCTCGACCGGCTGCACGCCCGTATCGACGCGGCCCGGGCGGCCCTCGACGCCCAGCTGTTGCGGCGGGCGTCCGTCGCGCAGGAGCTGGGTACCGCGGGTGTCCTCGACCCCGCGGCCTCGATCGTCCTCTACCAGGCCGCGCACCAGGCCCGGCAGGCCGAGGAGGACCACCGCGAGGTCGCCGAGAGCGAGCTGAGCCAGGCGCTGCGGGCGATCTTCGCCGAGGAGGCGCAGCTGGAGGCCGTACGGGAGGCCCCCGGCGGCGAGCAGACGGTCACCGAACTCACCGCCGCGGTGCGCCGGGTGCCGATGGCCCGCCGGTTCCACAACGACGCGGTCCGCGCCGCCCGCGCCGTTCGCCGCCACCGGCTGGTGCGCTACCTCCGCCTCGCCGGCCATGCGCCCTTTCCGCTGGCCTTCGAGATGGACGACGAGCCGCCGGCCGTCCTGGACGACCGCTCCGCCGGGAACTGAGCCGGGGCGGTGCCGCAGGCCGCGACGCCGGGCGGTGACGAGCCACTGACCTCTAATTGGCCCTTTTCCCGGGCCACTGACAAACGGTTGTGTGTGCGCATCAGTACAGTCACCCGCACTGAGTGAGGTCACACGTGTCCAGCACGCCCACCACGCCCCAGAACCCCGAGACCGGAACCGCGCGCGTCAAGCGCGGTATGGCCGAGCAGCTCAAGGGCGGCGTGATCATGGACGTCGTCACGCCGGAAGAGGCGAAGATCGCCGAGGACGCGGGCGCCGTCGCCGTCATGGCCCTGGAGCGGGTCCCCGCCGACATCCGCAAGGACGGCGGCGTGGCCCGGATGTCGGACCCCGACATGATCGACGGCATCATCAGCGCCGTCTCCATCCCGGTCATGGCCAAGTCCCGGATCGGCCACTTCGTCGAGGCCCAGGTGCTGCAGTCGCTCGGCGTCGACTACATCGACGAGTCCGAGGTCCTCACCCCGGCCGACGAGGTCAACCACTCCGACAAGTGGGCCTTCACCACCCCCTTCGTGTGCGGTGCCACCAACCTGGGCGAGGCGCTGCGCCGGATTGCCGAGGGCGCGGCCATGATCCGTTCCAAGGGTGAGGCCGGTACCGGCAACGTCGTCGAGGCGGTCCGCCACCTGCGCCAGATCAAGGGCGAGATCGCCAAGCTACGCGGCTGTGACAACAACGAGCTGTACGCCGCCGCCAAGGAGCTGCGTGCCCCGTTCGAGCTCGTCAAGGAGGTCGCCGAGCTCGGCAAGCTGCCGGTCGTGCTGTTCTCCGCCGGCGGTGTGGCCACCCCGGCCGACGCCGCGCTGATGCGCCAGCTCGGCGCCGAGGGCGTGTTCGTCGGCTCCGGCATCTTCAAGTCCGGCGACCCGGCCAAGCGCGCCGCCGCGATCGTGAAGGCCACCACCTTCTACGACGACCCCGCCGTCATCGCGGACGCCTCCCGCAACCTGGGCGAGGCCATGGTCGGCATCAACTGCGACACCCTGCCCGAGGCCGAGCGCTACGCCAACCGCGGCTGGTAGGACCGCAGATGAGTACCCCCATCATCGGTGTGCTGGCCCTCCAGGGCGACGTCCGCGAGCATCTCAAGGCGCTCGCGGACGCCGGTGCCCAGGCCCGGCCGGTGCGCCGCGCCGAGGAACTGGCCGCGATCGACGGCCTGGTGATACCGGGCGGCGAGTCCACCACCATGTCCAAGCTGGCGGTCGTCTTCGGCATGCTGGAGCCGCTGCGCGCGTTCGTGCGCGCGGGCAAGCCGGTCTACGGCACCTGCGCCGGCATGATCATGGTCGCGGACAAGCTGCTGGACGCCCGCGAGGACCAGGAGACGTTCGGCGGGATCGACATGATCGTGCGCCGTAACGCCTTCGGGCGGCAGAACGAGTCGTTCGAGGCGGCCATCGACGTCGCCGGGATCCCCGGGGGGCCCGTCGAGGGCGTCTTCATCCGGGCGCCGTGGGTCGAATCGGTCGGCGGCGAGGTCGAGGTGCTGGCCACGTACGACGGGCACACCGTAGCCGTGCGGCAGGGTAACGTCCTTGCCACGAGCTTCCATCCGGAGCTCACCGGCGATCACCGGGTGCACGCGCTGTTCGTCGACATGGTGCGTCACACCGTGTGATCTGGCCCCGGTAGGATCTCAGGGGTTCGTTCAGAAATGGGTTACGCGAAGGAGACAGGCGGATGTCCGGCCACTCTAAATGGGCTACGACGAAGCACAAGAAGGCCGTGATCGATGCCAAGCGCGGCAAGCTCTTCGCGAAGCTGATCAAGAACATCGAGGTTGCCGCCCGGACCGGCGGCGCCGACCCGGACGGTAACCCGACCCTCTTCGACGCCATCCAGAAGGCCAAGAAGAGCTCGGTGCCCAACAAGAACATCGACTCCGCGGTCAAGCGCGGTGCGGGTCTCGAAGCCGGCGGCGCCGACTACGAGACGATCATGTACGAGGGTTACGGCCCCAACGGTGTCGCGGTGCTCATCGAGTGCCTTACCGACAACCGCAACCGCGCCGCCTCGGACGTCCGTGTCGCCATGACCCGCAACGGCGGTTCGATGGCCGACCCGGGCTCGGTGTCGTACCTGTTCAACCGCAAGGGCGTGGTGATCGTCCCCAAGGGTGAGCTGAGCGAGGACGACGTCCTGGGCGCGGTTCTGGACGCGGGGGCCGAAGAGGTCAACGACCTCGGCGAGACCTTCGAGGTGCTCAGCGAGGCCACCGACCTGGTCGCGGTCCGCACCGCTCTTCAGGAGTCCGGCATCGATTACGACTCGGCGGACGCCAACTTCGTCCCGACCATGCAGGTCGAGCTGGAGGAAGAGGGCGCCCGCAAGATCTTCAAGCTGATCGACGCACTGGAGGACAGCGACGACGTGCAGAACGTCTTCGCCAACTTCGACGTCCCGGACGAGGTGATGGCCAAGGTGGACGCCTGACGGGCGGACACGCACGGCCGGTTGACGGGCCGACGGGGACACACCCCGTCGGCCCGTCGGTTTGTCAGTGGCAGCCACTAGTGTGCTGATCAGGGGGCATGCGCTCCCGAAGCGGGAACATCCGACCGAGCGGACGAGGGGCGGGAGCGATGAAGGTGCTGGGGGTGGACCCGGGGCTGACGCGCTGCGGGGTCGGGGTGGTCGACGGCGTCGCGGGGCGGCCGTTGACCATGATCGGCGTCGGCGTCGTGCGCACCCCGGCGGACGCCGAGATCGCCCACCGTCTCGTCGACATCGAGCGCGGGATAGACGCCTGGCTCGACGAGCACCGTCCGGACTGCGTCGCCGTGGAGCGGGTGTTCAGCCAGCACAACGTCCGTACGGTCATGGGCACCGCACAGGCCAGCGCGGTCGCCATGCTGTGCGCCGCCCGCCGGGGGCTGCCGGTCGCGCTGCACACCCCCAGTGAGGTCAAGGCCGCCGTCACCGGCTCCGGCCGTGCCGACAAGGCTCAGGTCGGCGCGATGGTCACGCGCCTGCTGCGGCTCGGCGCGCCCCCGAAACCGGCCGACGCCGCCGACGCCCTGGCCCTCGCCATCTGCCACATCTGGCGCGCGCCCGCGGTCAACCGCCTCCAGCAGGCGCAGGCCGCCGCCCGCCGTGCCGCTCCCGCATCCGTCCCCGCCGCCGGCCTCCGCCGGGCGGCACCCCAGAAGGGCACCCGATGATCGCCTTCGTTTCCGGCCCGGTCGCGGCCCTCGCACCGGACACCGCCGTCGTGGAGGTCGGCGGCATCGGCATGGCCGTCCAGTGCACCCCGGACACCCTCTCCGCGCTGCGCATCGGACAGCAGGCCAAGCTCGCCACCTCCCTCGTCGTCCGCGAGGACTCGCTCACGCTGTACGGCTTCGCCGACGACGACGAGCGCCAGACCTTCGAGCTGCTGCAGACCGCCAGCGGCGTCGGCCCCCGGCTCGCCCAGGCGATGCTCGCGGTGCACTCCCCGGACGCGCTGCGACGGGCCGTCGCCACCGGTGACGAAAAGGCCCTCACCGCCGTGCCCGGCATCGGCAAGAAGGGCGCCCAGAAGCTGCTGCTGGAGCTCAAGGACCGGCTCGGCGAGCCGGTGGGCGGCGGCCGCGCGGGCGTCGGCAGCGCCGTCACTGCCGGCTGGCGCGATCAGCTGCACGCCGCCCTGATCGGCCTCGGCTACGCCACCCGCGAGGCGGACGAGGCGGTCGCCGCGGTCGCCCCGCAGGCCGAGGCGGCCGTCGCCGACGGGGCCGCGCCCCAGGTGCCGCAGCTGCTCAAGGCCGCCCTGCAGTCCCTGAACCGGGCGCGATGACCGCCGCCCGGGCCCGGCGCCCCCGACCGTACGACCACCCAGGCGGCCCGGCCGCCCCGACCCCGCGAGGCAATCCGCAGTGAACTGGGACGACACGGCACCCCCTGCCACCGACGACGCCGCCCCGGGCGGGCCCGACCGGCTGGTCGGCGCCGACGCGGACGGCGAGGACACCGCCGTCGAGGCCGCGCTGCGGCCCAAGGACCTGGCGGAATTCGTCGGGCAGGAGCGGGTGCGCGAACAGCTCGACCTGGTGCTGCGCGCCGCCCGGGCCCGGGGCGCCACCGCCGACCACGTCCTGCTGTCCGGGGCGCCGGGCCTCGGCAAGACCACCCTCTCGATGATCATCGCGGCCGAGATGGGCGCCCCGATCCGGATCACCTCCGGCCCCGCCATCCAGCACGCCGGAGACCTCGCGGCCATCCTCTCCTCCCTCCAGGAGGGCGAGGTCCTCTTCCTGGACGAGATCCACCGGATGTCCCGCCCCGCCGAGGAAATGCTCTACATGGCGATGGAGGACTTCCGGGTCGACGTGATCGTCGGCAAGGGCCCGGGCGCCACCGCCATCCCTCTGGAGCTTCCGCCGTTCACCCTGGTCGGCGCCACGACCAGGGCAGGTCTGCTGCCGCCCCCGCTGCGCGACCGCTTCGGCTTCACCGCCCACATGGAGTTCTACGCCCCCGCCGAGCTGGAGCGGGTCATCCACCGCTCGGCCGGGCTGCTGGACGTCGACATAGAACCCGAGGGCGCCGCCGAGATCGCCGGCCGCTCCCGCGGCACGCCCCGTATCGCCAACCGCCTGCTGCGCCGGGTCCGCGACTACGCCCAGGTCAAGGCCGACGGTCTGATCACCCGCGAGATCGCTTCCCAGGCCCTGCGGGTCTACGAGGTCGACGCCCGCGGCCTGGACCGCCTCGACCGCGCCGTGCTCACGGCCCTGCTCAAGCTGTTCGGCGGCGGCCCGGTGGGCCTGTCCACCCTCGCGGTCGCGGTGGGGGAGGAGCGCGAGACGGTCGAGGAGGTCGCCGAGCCGTTCCTCGTACGGGAAGGGCTGCTGGCCAGGACCCCCCGGGGCCGGATCGCGACGCCCGCGGCCTGGGCCCATCTGGGGCTGGTCCCGCCGCAGCAGCAATCGGGCGGAAGCGGACAGCAGGGCTTGTTCGGGCCCTGACGGCGCGGGGACTCGCCCGGTCAGGAACTGCGGTGCGATGCTGGGCGTTGTTCCACTGGTGGGGACTCGCTTAGACTCCGCCGATGCCGACCGTGACGGTCGGTGTACCCACCCCCGCTATATGAGACCGCCGAGCAGCGGTCCTGCGAAGGATTTCCGTCCCGTGAATATCGTGACTCTCCTCCCCTTCATCGTCCTCATCGGGGCCATGTTCCTGATGACGCGGTCCGCCAAGAAGAAGCAGCAGGCGGCCCAGCAGATGCGCAACGAGATGCAGGCCGGCACCGGCGTCCGGACGATCGGCGGTATGTACGCCACCGTCAAGGAAGTCCACGACGAGACCGTCCTGCTCGAGGTTGCCCCCGGCGTGCACGCCATCTACGCCAAGAACGCCATCGGCGCGGTGATCGCGGACGAGGAGTACAACCGCATCCTGGACGGTGCCGACCCGCTGCACGCCGACGAGCCGGTCGTCCCGGACGACGCCTCCTCGCTGACCGGCGACGCCGCCGCCGAGGCCACCACAAAGGGTGACAAGATCGACCTGGGCAAGGCCGAGACCCCGGCCGGCGACAAGCCCGCCGCCGACCAGGCCCCGGCCGACACGGACGCCAAGGACGCAGCCGAGGCCGACGCGGACGCCGCCAAGGAGGACAAGAAGTCCGGCGACGACGCGAAGTAGTCCCTCCCACGGAACCGCGGAGCACGCGTTGTGTCGTGCACCGCGGTTCCGGGACGGTCTAGGCTCCGGCGGGGGTACGTCCCCACAAGACTTCGTGGCCGCTCGGCCGGCAACCCGGGCCGAGGGGTTGGACAGGGAGATACGAGAAGGTGGCAGCACCCAAGAAGGGCCGCAGGGCGCCCGCGAGCCAGGGGCATCCGGGCCGCGCCCTGATCCTGGTCCTCATCGCGATCGTGGGGCTGATCGGAGGCATGTTCTACTCCGGCACCCTGACGCCCCGACTGGGCATCGACCTGGCAGGCGGCACCAGCTTCACGCTGGCGGCCCAGAACCAGCCGGGCAAGCCCAACGCGATCAACGAGACCAACATGAAGACCGCCGCCGGCATCATGGAGCGACGGGTCAACGGTCTCGGTGTGTCCGAGGCCGAGGTCCAGACACAGGGCGACAACCACATCATCGTGAACATCCCCAAGGGGACGGACGCGAAGCAGGCCCGCCAGCAGGTCGGCACCACCGCCCAGCTCGGGTTCCGGCCGGTGCTGACCACCACCGCCGGCACCAAGACCCCCGAGCCCAAGCCCAGCCCCTCCCAGAGCGGCGCGAACGGCAAGGGCAAGGGCGACAAGGCCGCGGGCGGCAAGGCACAGCCGGGCACCCAGCAGAACGCCTCCTCCTCGCAGTCGCCGAGCTCGAAGCCCACCACCCAGGGCCGTGCGGTGACGGACGCGCTGAAGAAGGCCCCGTCCCCCAAGCCCGCGCCCTCCGGGCCGGCCAAGCCCTCCCTGCCCGCGACGCCCCCGCCG
>NZ_SDIF01000204.1 GCF_004122735.1 Streptomyces sioyaensis
GCGGGGCGGCCCCGGCCGCCCGGCCCCGCCCCGCCGCGCCCACCGCCCTCGCCGAGCTGGAGCGGCGCGCGGCCTCCCGGCACGGGCGCCCCGCCTACGGGCATGACGCACTGATCGCCTGCGACCGCCTGGTACGGGTCTTCACCACCGACGGGGTCGAGGTGCAAGCCCTGCAAGGGCTCGATCTGCTGGTCGCCGAGGGCGAGTTGATGGCGCTCGTCGGGGCGTCCGGCAGCGGCAAGTCCACCCTCATGAACATCCTGGCCGGCCTGGACGTGCCGACCGCCGGCGCCGCCACGGTCGCCGGCCGCGATCTGCTGACGATGGACGCCCGGGCCCGGCTCGGCTACCGCCGCGACGTCGTCGGCTTCGTCTGGCAACAGACCGCCCGCAACCTCCTGCCGTATCTGACGGCCCAGCAGAACGTCATGCTGCCGATGCAGCTGCACGGCGGCCGGCGGCGGGCGGCCCGTACGAAAGCGGCCGGGGAACTGCTGTCGATGCTCGCCCTCGACCACTGCCGGGACCGCCGTCCGCACCAGCTCTCCGGCGGCGAGCAGCAGCGCACCGCCATCGCGGTGGCGCTGGCCAACACCCCGTCCGTACTGCTGGCCGACGAGCCCACCGGCGAACTGGACTCGCACACCGCCGAGCAGGTCTTCACGGCCTTCCGTACCGCCAACGAGGAGCTGGGCACCACCATCGTGATCGTCACCCACGACCAGGCGGTGGCCAGCGAGGTACGGCGCACGGTCGCGATCCGCGACGGCCGTACGTCCTCGGAGGTGCTGCGGCGCACCGAACGGGATGCCGCGACCGGCCGGGAATCCCTGGTGGCCCGCGAGTACGCCATGCTCGACCGCGCGGGCCGGCTCCAGCTCCCGGCCGAATACACCCACAGCCTGGGCATGGAACACCGCGTCCTGCTGGAGCTGGAGCGCGACCACATCGGCGTCTGGCCGGACCGCACGGCCGACGGGGCGGCACGGTCAGGCGAGACGGACGGGGACGGAGGCAGGGACGAAAACAGTGCCGTAGGCAGCGGCCGGGACGAAAACGGGGACGGGCACGGATCCACTGACGGGGACAGCTAGTTCAGCTCGTTCAGCTCGTTCAGCCGCCTCGCGCGTGCCCTGCTGGATCCGTTACGTCCCGCTGTGCCCTGTCCGGCCGCTCGGGCGGCCGGAAACCCTCAGACCGGCGTGACCGTGAGCCCCGACAGCCCGGCCGCCCCCGCGGAGCCCCCGGTCCGTACGGCGATCGACCCGTAGGGGGTGCTCAGCCGCAGCCAGCTGCCCGCGGACAGCAGACTCAGCGGCTGGGGACCGGAGTCAGCGGCGCCGGAGGAGGTGCCACCGGAGGACGAGCCACCGCCCGCCGGCGCACCGGCCCGGGCCGGGCGCAGAAAGCCCAGCGACTGCGCGGCATGGGCGGCGCGCAACGGAAGGTGGGTGTCGCCGAGGGTGCGCGACCAGATCTCCCGGCCGATACGGTCCCGTACGGCACGGGTGCGGTGCTGCGGCTCCAGCGCCTCGTCACGGGACCGGAATTCGGCGACGGCGGCGGCCACCGCGCGCACCAGCGCCTCGGGCGCGGGCAGCCCCGGCACCCGCTGCCAGCCGCCGCGCGGCGGCAGCACCCCGGTCCACGGCGGGCCCGTGACCGCGGCGGGCACGGTCACCGCGTCCGACGACTCCTGGATGCCTTCGAGGAGTTCACCGGCCGAGACGGTGCTGTCCAGAGCCGTGTCCCCGGCGAGCCGCGCGGTGCGGATCGCCAGCACCTCGAAGGACGGGGGGCGGCCGAAGACGGCGAGCACCCCGCCGCCGGCCTGGAGGCGTACCGCGGCGGCCTTGTCGTAGTGGATCAGCCGGGCCAGGAAGGCAGCGAGATCCGCCGCCTCCCCGGCGTCGGCGAGGTGCAGCACCGTCATACCGCGACGGCCCCCCGCTGGTGTGCGGCGTCGTCCAGATACTCCTTGAGGATCGTCTTCTCCTCCGCGGTGAGGCGGCGGGGGCGGCCCTCGGTGAAGTCGAACGGGACGACGACGGTCGAGGCCCGCAGATAGAGGGTGTCCTCATCCTTGACCTCGTAGCCGACCGTCATCGACGCGGCGCTGATCTTCGTCACCCACAACTCGACGGCCACCGGGGCATGCCGGTGGACCAGCGGCCGCACATAGTCGATCTCGTGCCGGGCGACGACCGAGCCGCCCGTGAACGACGGGCTGCCGTCCCCCGGCGCCAGCCGGTGCATGAAGTCGATCCGCGCCTCTTCGAGGTAGCGGACGAACACCGCGTTGTTGACATGGCCGAACGCGTCCATGTCCGACCAGCGCAGGGGGCAGGAGTAGAGGTGTCGCACGACGGTCAGCCCCGGGTGAGCTTCTTGTACGTGGCGCGGTGCGGACGGGCCGCTTCCGCACCGAGGCGCTCGACCTTGTTCTTCTCGTAGGACTCGAAGTTGCCCTCGAACCAGAACCACCTGGAGTCGCCCTCGTACGCCAGGATGTGGGTGGCGACGCGGTCGAGGAACCAGCGGTCGTGGGAGACGACCACGGCGCAGCCCGGGAACTCCAGCAGCGCGTTCTCCAGCGAGGACAGGGTCTCGACGTCGAGGTCGTTGGTCGGCTCGTCGAGGAGCAGGAGGTTGCCGCCCTGCTTGAGGGTGAGCGCGAGGTTCAGGCGGTTGCGCTCACCGCCGGAGAGCACCCCGGCCGGCTTCTGCTGGTCCGGCCCCTTGAAGCCGAACGCGGAGACGTACGCCCGCGAAGGCATCTCGACCTGGCCGACGTTGATGTAGTCCAGCTCGTCGGAGACCACGGCCCACAGGGTCTTCTTGGGGTCGATGTTCTCGCGGCTCTGGTCGACGTAGGAGATCTTCACGGTCTCGCCGACCTTGATGTCGCCGGAGTCCGGGGTCTCCAGGCCCTGGAGCATCTTGAACAGCGTGGTCTTGCCGGCGCCGTTCGGGCCGATGACGCCGACGATGCCGTTACGGGGCAGGGTGAAGCTCAGGTCGTCGATCAGGACCTTCTCGCCGAAGGCCTTGTTGAGCTTGTCGACCTCGACGACGACATTGCCCAGGCGCGGGCCCGGCGGGATCTGGATCTCCTCGAAGTCCAGCTTCCGCATCTTGTCGGCCTCGGCCGCCATCTCCTCGTAACGGGCCAGTCGCGACTTCGACTTGGCCTGCCGCCCCTTGGCGTTGGAGCGCACCCACTCCAGCTCTTCCTTCAGACGCTTGGCACGCTTGGCGTCCTTCTGGCCCTCGACCTTGAGGCGGGTCTCCTTGGTCTCCAGGTACTTGGAGTAGTTGCCCTCGTAGCCGTGCAGACGGCCGCGGTCGACCTCACAGATCCACTGGGCGACGTGGTCGAGGAAGTACCGGTCGTGGGTGACGGCGACGACGGTGCCGGGGTACTTCGCGAGGTGCTGCTCCAGCCACTGCACGGACTCGGCGTCCAGGTGGTTGGTGGGCTCGTCGAGGAGCAGCAGGTCGGGGGCCTCCAGCAGCAGCTTGCACAGCGCGACGCGGCGGCGCTCACCACCGGAGAGGTTGGTGACCGGCCAGTCGCCGGGCGGGCAGCCGAGCGCGTCCATGGCCTGCTCCAGCTGGGTGTCCAGGTCCCACGCGTTGGCGTGGTCGAGGTCCTCCTGGAGCTTGCCCATCTCCTCCATGAGCTCGTCGGAGTAGTCGGTCGCCATGAGCTCGGCGACCTCGTTGAAGCGGTGGAGCTTGCCCATGATCTCGGCGGCGCCGTCCTGCACGTTCTGCAGCACCGTCTTCGACTCGTCCAGCGGCGGCTCCTGCAGGAGCATGCCGACGGTGTAGCCCGGAGAGAGGAACGCGTCACCGTTCGACGGCTGCTCAAGACCGGCCATGATCTTCAGCACCGTCGACTTACCGGCGCCGTTGGGACCCACGACACCGATCTTTGCGCCCGGCAGGAAGCTCAGCGTCACGTCATCGAGGATGACCTTGTCGCCGTGCGCCTTGCGCGCCTTGCGCATCGTGTAGATGTACTCAGCCAAGAGAAACCGTCCGGCAGATTGGATCGATCAGGGTCTGTGCGGCACCGCCCCGGGCCGTCGTACGCGGTGACCGGGGGAGGGCAGATACACCCCATCTTGCCGTACGCCTGTGCTCTGGCGGAAACGAGTAGGTCAGAGCGCCCCTGCTCAGCCCTGACCTGGCACGACGTGGTGGCTGTTCGGTTGCTCTCCGTCATCGTCGACGCCGGCCGAACGTACGGGCGCCGCCGCGGGGGCACGGGGCTGCGCCGGCGCCGTGGGACGGGCGGAGCTGTTGCCGGGGGCGCCCGGGTCCCGCGGACGCCGAAGGCCCCGGAGCGCCGCTGCGCTCCGGGGCCTTCACGTACTCGACCGGATACCGCCGCTCACCGATGGGTTACGGGGCGGTCGCCGGCCGCAACCGGGCGCCCGGTTCCACGGAGGCCGGGCTTCCGGCCTCCGGGTCGCCGGGCGTCACCGGGTGCCCGGTGATCACTGGGCGGGGGTGCCGGCCTTCTTCTTACGGAGGAAGAACACCGCGGCGCCGCCGACCACGACCAGGACGACCGCGATACCCGCGATCATCGGGGTGGCGCTGCTGGAGCCGGTCTCGGCGAGGTCGCCGCCCTTGTCACCGCCGGTGCTGCCACCGACCGAGGCGGGGCTGGGCTGCGAGGAGGGCTTGCCGCCGCCGCTGCCGGCGGTCTTGCAGTCCAGGACCCCGGAGAAGGACTTCTTGAAGCCGCCCGCACCCGTGATCGTGATGTTGTACGGCTGGTCCTCGGCCACCGGGACGGTCACGGTCTGCGACTTGCCCGGGGCGATCTCGTAGTCCTTGCCGGAGAGCTGGAAGCGGAACGCCTCATCGCCCTTGTTGCTGGCCGTGACGTCCACGCCGCCCTTGGCGCAGTTCTTCTCGGCGGTGATCGCCGGAATGGCGCCCTGCTTCTTCCAGGAGGCCGAGGCGGCCGCGGAGACCGTGGACTCGCTGGAGCCGGCCAGGATCTGGGTCTGGCTCTTGGCGTGCTCGCCGATGCCGGTGAAGGCACGGCCGACCGGGACCTTGGTGGCGGCCTGCGCGGTCAGCGAGGTGCTGCCGTCCGCGGCGCCCTTGGGCACGTCGAAGAACAGCTGGGTGCCGTCGGTGGCACTCGTGGCCGGCTTGCCGTCCTTGCCGACGATCTTGACACCGGCAGGCGCACCGGCCGCCGGGGCGATCGTGACGCTGTCGGCGTTGGTGTGCACGGTGACCGGGCCGAGCTTGCTGCCGGACTTACCGGAGACGGCCGGGGGGTCGAGCGTCAGCGACGCCTTGGGCTCGCCGACGTTCTGCGCGCTCTTCTCGAGGTAGTCGGCGAGCTTCTCGGCCGCCGGGTCGACCGCGTCCACCTTGACGTGGTCGGAGAAGCGCCAGATCGCGACCTGCGTGCCGGCCGCGGCGGTCTTCTCGGTGAGGTTGCCGGCGCCGGCCTTGGAGGCGAGCGCGGCCAGGTCGTTCACCTGGGGGTACGAGTTCTGCAGAATCCAGCGGATCTTGCCCGCGTCCCCGTTGTTGTGCAGCGACGAGGCACTCCAGGGCACTTCCTGGTACTTCGCCTGCTGCTGCGTCGGGTTGTGGATGTCGATGCAGTACGTCTGGAGCGTGCCGCCGTTGTCGACCGCCATCTCGAAGAGGCCGGCGCCGACGCGCTGGTCCCCTCCCTCGTTGTGCACGACCGCCTGGTCGAAGGTCTTCAGCCCGCCCAGCGTGGCGGTGGCACCCCCGTGTGCGGGGGTCGTCTCGTCCGCCGCGGCAGTCCCCGCGGTGGCTATCGCACCCGCCGCGACCAGGCCCGAGGCCATGACCGCGGCGGCAAGACGGGCTGCGCCCCGCCTCTTCATGGAAAGCATGAAATTCCCCTCTGGGCGAGGCGGTCGAGTGGGAGAGGATGCCTCGCCGGAAAGATCCAAAGAACTCAGCAGCCGAACACGTCAGCCCCCGTGAGTACTTGTCGGATCCTATGGAGCAGGCGCACCACGGTCCCCACTAATGGCACCCCATAAGCGATCCGAATCGCAATCGTTACCGACAACAGGCACCTTGACCTGGCATTATCGACAAATCAACGGGACTTTTCAGGATACTGCCACCTTCTCGGGCGAATCTGCTCCCGCTGCGGCCGGCGGAACGGAGGGATCCGGTGGCCCAAGAGGCGGCGGGACACGGGTGATTGTCGATGATTCAACAGTCGCAGGCGCCCCGGCCCTTGCGGGTGTCCCGGCGGCCGGGGACTTCTCGACGGCGGTCGGGGGCCTCTCGTCGGCGGCCGGAACCGCGGGGGCCTTCCGGTTCCCGCCGGCAGTCGGGACCATCGGAACCTTCCGACTCCCGCCGGTAGTCGGCGCCACCGGACCCTCCCGGCCCCCACCGGCCGTGCTCGCCGGACGGCTCGGCGCCTCCTTGGCATGTGCGGTCCCGGCAGCGGACAACGTCTCATCCCGGCCCACCTGTTGCCCATGAGGCTGCGCGACGTGCGCTGACCCCGATGACTGCGCAGGTGGCTGTGCCGGTTGCGGTGCGGAGGGCGCCGTGGAGTCCGTACCGGAACGCGTCGTCCGCGCGACTCTCCGGAACGCGGCGGTGCCACGCGCGAGATCGTGGCCGATCGCTACGGCGTCGACCTCCGCCGCGAACCATCGCTGCCCGCCCCGCTCGGGAGACTGCTCTCCTTCCCGCAGCCGCAACCGCCCCTGGACGATGAGTGGTTCCCCCACCGCCACCGAGGCCGCGACATTGTCGGCGAGCCCGCGCCACGACCGGACCGTGTAGAAACTCGTCTCCCCATCCGTCCAGCGCTCCAACGCCTTGTCCCACCGCCGGGACGTGGCCGCCAGCCGGAACCTCGCCACCGTCGCACCCGCGGTCGTCTGCCGGTGCTCCACCGCTGTCGCGGCATTCCCCACCAGCGTCACCATCGTGTCGTTCACGGACCACGCCTCCCCTGTGTCGTGCGCACGCTGTCGTCTTGTGCCGCGCGCTGCGTGGATTTCATGCTGCACGGATTCGGCGAGCGCCGCGGCGGCGTGTGGACGGCCGGCCGCCTGTGGACAACTCGGCCACCCGGAAGGGTTATCGCGAGGGAGCGCGCGGCCGGATGCCGGGGCCCAGCGGGCGCGCGCAGCTGCCCTTCGCCTCACGCCCGTCTGCTCCCCGTCCCCGTCTGCTTCCCGTCCCGCGGCCCCGTTCCCGGCTGCTCCCCAGGCCCTTCCCGTGCC
>NZ_SDIF01000205.1 GCF_004122735.1 Streptomyces sioyaensis
GGGGTAGGGGTGGGGGTGGGCCTGGCGCCATCCGCCGCCCGTGGTGCGCGCCGCCCCCGTAACAGCAGCATCGCCGCCACCACGAGCATCAGGCCCGCGAACGCCGCCATCAGCACCGTGGGATCCAGGGCCGCGCTCCACCGGGAACCGAGGTAGCTGCCGGCCGTGCCCAGTGCCCCGAAGGCCGTACCGGCCGCCCAGCGGACCCGCCCGGCACGGGCGTGGCACACCAGCCCGGTCACCGCGCCGACCGTGACGACGACCAGCGCGCCCGCGGTCGCCTCGTGCGGCGACTGCCCCAGCAGATAGACCAGCGCGGGCACCGCCAGCACCGAACCGCCGCCGCCCAGCGCGCCCAGCAGCAGCCCGATCAGCAGCCCGCACGGCAACGCCGCGACGGCTATGAGGACGGACACGAGGCCCGCGGTGCCAGGGCGACGGCCCGGCTGGTGTCGGACCACTCCGCGACGAAGGTGAACCGGTCGCCGCGGACCACCGTCTCGCGCCACTCCACCGGCCGCTCCGCGGCCCGCCCCAGCCGCTCGATGGCGAACGCCGGCTCCCGGTCGGCCAGTCCCAGCAGCCACGCCTGGCGGATGTCCGGCAGGAACGGATGGATCCGTTCCCGGCCGCCGGTGACCTTCACCCCGCAGCGCCGGGTCAGCTCCCCGTAGAGCGAGGTGTGCCCGAAGTCGGCGTCCAGCAGCGGCTCGGCGACCTCGGCGGGCAGATACGCGGTGTCGTGGGCGAGCGGTTCGCCGTCCGCGAGCCGCAGCCGTTCCAGGACGATCAGCGGCGCGTCCGGGATCAGCCCCAGATGCCCGGCGACCGTGCCGTCCGCGGTCCGCTCCAGCCGCAGCACCTCGCTGCGCTGCTCCACGCCCTGGCCTTCCAGCTCGCGGAAGAGGCTGTAGAGCGAGCCCAGCGGCTGCTGTATGTGGCGGGTGCCGAGCCGGCTGGCGCGGCCGCGTTCGGCGATCACCAGGCCGTCGGCGCGCAGCTTGCGCAGCGCCTCGCGGACGGTGTGCCGGCTGACCCCGTACTCGACGGTGAGCCGGTGCTCGGCCGGGAACTCCTCGTGGAACGCGCCGGTTTCCATCCGACGGCGCAGATCGGCGAAGAGCTGCGCCCACAGGGGCAGTGGCGAGTGCCGGTCCAGGGGGCGCGGCTCGTGCGCGCCGTCCGGCGGCTCGGTCGTCATGGTGATTCCTCCGCGGACTGACGAGGTGGGGGCGGGGCAGGGGCGCCGGATCGGCTGATACAGGGTCATATCGCTTGACGGGCAGCCGACCTCGGCTTGTCGCCCGCCCTCTGCGTACCTAATGTACGTACATCCGTGCATCCGCACAACGCACCCTGCCCGGACGGGTCCCGGCCCGGCCGCCGGACGGGCCCGCACACTCTGGAGGCCGACCGTGCACTTCGCGCAGTACTACCTCGACTGTCTGTCCCAGGCGTCGTATCTGATCGGCGACGAGACCACCGGACGGGCCGTGCTCGTCGACCCGCGACGCGACACCGACGAATACGTGCGTGATGCGGAAGCCGCCGGTCTGCGCATCGAACTCGTCGTCGAGACGCACATTCACGCCGACTTCCTCTCCGGCCACCTCGAACTCGCCCGTGCCACCGGCGCCACCGTCTGCTTCGGCGAGGCCGCCGAAACCGGCTTCCCCATACGGCGGTTAAGGGACGGCGAGCGCATCCAGCTCGGTGGAGACGACGGCGACGGGGTCACCCTCACCGTCCTCGCCACGCCCGGCCACACCCTGGAATCCATCTGCCTGGTCATCCGCGAACACCCCGACGACGAGGTGCCGTTCGGCGTGCTGACCGGCGACACCCTCTTCGTCGGCGATGTCGGCCGCCCCGATCTGCTGTCCGCCGCCGGGCACTCACCCGAGGACATGGCCGCCCGGCTGCACCACTCCCTGCACACCAAACTGCTGGCCCTCCCGGACGCGACCCGGGTCTTTCCCGCACACGGCGCCGGATCCGCCTGCGGCCGCAGTCTCTCCACCGAGACCAGCTCCACCATCGGCGACCAGCGGCGTCTCAACTACGCCCTGCAACCCATGCCGGAGGCCGACTTCGTGCGGCTGGTCACCGCGGGCCAGCCCGCCACCCCCGGCTACTTCGCGCACGACGCGGCCCTCAACCGCGACGGCCACCCCCTCCTGGAGCCCGGCCCGCCGACCGCCCTCACCCTGGACGAGGCCCTCGCGGCCCGCGACCGCCAGGGCGCCGCCCTCCTCGACTGCCGCCCGCTGACCGCCTACACCCGGGCTCACCTGGCCGGTTCGTTCCATACGAGCCTGGACACGCGGTTCGCGGAGTACACCGGCAGCGTGGTCGCCCCGGGCACCCCGATCGTGCTGCTCGCCGACCCCGGCGCGGAGCAGGAGGCCCGCCTCCGCCTCGCCCGCATCGGCTACGACCACGTCCTCGGCCATCTCCCCGACCCCACCGCCGTACTGGAGCGCTGCCCCGCACTCACCCGCCACAGCCATCGCATCCGCCATGAGGAACTGGTGGGGGAGCGGGGTGTCCAGTTGATCGATGTCCGCAACCCGGCCGAGTACGAGGCGGGGGCTCTCCCCGGAGCCCGCAACATTCCGCTGGCCGGCCTCCGGCACCGCATCGGCGAACTGGATCCGGACCGCCCGGTGGTCCTGTACTGCCGCAGCGGCAACCGATCGGTGATCGCGGCGGCCCTGCTGGAGGCGCACGGGTTCGGGGACGTGTGCGACGTGGTGGGGGGCTACGAGGCGGTGGCGGCGGACGCGGCCTGAGCGCTGCTGGATGGGCTGGCGGACGACACGGCCGCGGACGACGTGGCCGCGGCTGTCTCGGCCGCCATAGCCGTCTTCGCCCCTCCAGCTGTCACGGCTGCCTCAGCCGCCTCGCCCCTTCAGCTGTTTCCCACCGCCTCAGCCATCTCGGCCGGCCCTGCGGACGCTTCCGCCGCGGCCGCTCCGCCCCAGTCGCCCCGGCCGGCCCTGTGCGGGCCGCGGCGACTCAGTCGTTCCGGTGGACGCCCCCGCCCCGGCCGGCCCGGCGGCGCAGGCGTCCCCGCACCCGGGGGACCACGGGGACCAGCAGGGTGAGGGCGAGGACCGCGGCGGTGGCCAGGCAGGCGGCGGCGGGGAGAGCCAGTGCCGGGCCGGCGCCACCGCCCGTTCCGGCCCCGGTGACGCCGCCGGTCCCGGCCCCGGTGACGGCGAGCCAGATCCCCGCCGTCGCGGTCAGCGCCGCCTTCGTCACCCCGGACGCCTCGCCCGCCCGCCCGCGGCGGACGACCGCCTGGGTGCCGGTGAGAGCCAGCCCGCCGGCCACCCCCAGTGCCCCCGCGGCACCCGTCGACGCCATCAACAGCGCGGGGGCGCCCGTACCGTACGCGGCCCACCCCAGCGCGACCGCGGAGAGGGCCAGGCAGCCGGCCATCACCGGTACGGCGGCCGCGGGGCGCACCCGGCCGGCCGCCGGGCCGCCGACCGCCAGCGCGACGGCGGGCGCAAGAAACGCCACCCCCGCATCCCGCACCGACCACCCGTGATTCCGCTGGAGCACCCACGGCGCCACGTACAACAGCGCCACGGTCGCGGAGTTGGCGAGCGCGCCGCCCGCGGTCAGTGCCACGTACGGGCGGTTGCGGAACAGCGCAAGGTCCACCAGCGGCGCGGGGGAGCGCCGTTCGGCCCGTACGAAGAGCGCGCCGAGCGCCGCCGCACCCATCGCCCAGCCCCAGGCCGCGGGATGCTCCAGCCAGCGGACGAGGCAGACCAGCGCGCCCGTGGCGGCGGCCGCACCGGCGGTGTCGAAGCGCTGCCGGGCCTCCGGATCCCGGGACTCCGGCGCCCGGCGGGCGCACAGGGCGGCGGCCAGGGCAAGGGGCACGGTCAGCCAGAAGACCGCACGCCAGGAGACGGACCGGGCGAGCACACCGCCGATGAACGGGCCGCAGACGGTGGCCAGTCCGGCCAGCCCCAGCGCCCGGCCCGTCGCCCGTTGTCCGTGCCCCGGCGGCCAGGCGTGGGTCAGCAGGGCCAGCCCGGCGGGCATGAGCAGCGCTCCGCCCGCACCCTGGAGCACCCGCGCCACCACCAGCAGCGGCAGCGACGGCGCGAGCGCGCACAGCACGGCGGCGACGCCGAAGAGCACCGTGCCGAGCGTCATCATCCGGCGCCGCCCGTGGAGGTCGCCGAGGCGGCCGGCCACCGGCATCAGCGAACCGGCGGCGAGGAGATAGCCGCTGACGATCCAGGGGGTGGCGGCCGCGGAACCGTGCAGCTCGTCGCGGACGACCGGGAGCACCGGGTTCAGTGCGAAGGCGTCCAGTTGGACGCAGCAGGCGCCGGTGGCAAGGGCGGCCTGTGCCCAACGGGCCGGCCGGCCCGGGCGCGGGCGCTGTTCGGATGGGGGCAGGACGGGCATCGAGCCGCCTCTCATGTGCCCTCGCGCACGTGCGGGAGGGAAACGGGCAAAAGAATTGGGGTGAGAGGGGATGGAGTGCACCGGAGAGGGGCATGAGTGCCGGGGCGGGCTGCGCGCACGGCCGGAGGAATCCGGGGCGGTGCGCCGGGCCCGGAGTGATGCGCCGGGGCCGGGGCGAGGAGCCGTTGGAGTCCGCGACGAGGACCGGGCGGGGCCGGCGCGTGAGGCGCTGCCGCGCGGGTGCGGGAGGGCGGGCGCCGGCCCGTTGAACGGATGTTCAGCGATCGTTGATCGGCGATCTCCAAGCTGGTCCGCATGTTGCGCCGTGTGACTTCAGAGCATGCAGATGACGCCAGGGAACTGCAAGAGCCGCAGGCGTCGCGGATCGCCCTCACCTGGAACGGAGAGCCCGGACGCCAAGAGGAGCTGACGCACGGCATGCTCCTCGACCAGGCCGTGCGGGCCGCGGCCGCGCTCAGCCGGCTCGGGGTGCGAGCCGGCGACCGGGTCGCGGTGCATCTGCCGCTGGTGCCCGAATCGGTGATCGCCACGCTCGCCTGCGGGCGGTTAGACGCGATACGCACCACGCTGCCGGTCTCGCTGACGGTGCCCGAACTGGTCGCGCGGACCCAGGAGTCCTCCGCCCGGGTGCTGATCACGGCCGATGCGGCGTTCTGGGACGGGGCGGTACGTCCGGTGAAGGCGCTGCTGGACCACGCGCTGGCACGGGGTGCGGCCTCGGGCGGCGTACCGGACCGGAAGGTGCTGGTGGTGAACCGGTGCTCACGGCCGGTCTCCTGGAAGCCGGGCCGCGATCTGTGGTGGCACGAGGCCCTGGGCATGCCGACCGTCCCCCGCTGACGAACGAGCCGCCCCGGGGCATGACGCGGATGACCGTGGGCCCGGGGGCAGCTTCTGGCGCCCGTAGCCGAGCGGGGCGGGGACCGGGCGATGGTGGCCGAGGCAGCCTGGCCCGGGCGGCCGTGGCTGAGACGGGCGCGGGGGATGGCGATCACGGCCGGCGAGGTGCCGGCCTGGCGATCACGGCCGGGGGAGGCGCGGGCCCGGCGATCAGGGCCGTGGGGGCTGGGGGCCCGCCGAGCCGCCGCGCGGCCTCGTTCGCCGCCCTCGCCTGCGGAGGAGAAGCGCGGATCTCGTCCGCGGGCAGGGAGCGGCCCTCACCCACTAAGGCCACAAAACAGGACCACTGTCCTATATCCGCCTAGCGTGGGCTCCGTGCCACAGCCATCAGACGCCCCAGCAGCCTCGGGAGTGGACCCGGGGGACATAGCGGCGCCGCCCCGGCCCAGGCCCCGGGCGGTCCGTGCGACGTTGATGGGCTCGGTCGCCGCGCTTCTGCTGAGCGCCGCCATCGTCCTGGGCAGCCGTATGCTGCGGGACTTCGACTCCGCACTGCTCCCCTACGCCGTGGCCACGGTCTTCCTCGCCTTCGGCATCGCCTACCGCTGCACCGTCCGATGCAGCGATCCGTCCGCCAGCCGTCTCCACAGGCAGGCTGGCCGCCCCACCCTCCTCTCCAAGGACGCACGCTCCAGGGAAGACGCCACCAGAGCGGAAATATCCAGCGCAGGCCCCAGGCCACGCAGCCCCAGACAAGGCTGCTCCAGCGTCGGCAGCCGTGACGAAGGCCGCTCCGAGGAGGATTTCCGCTACCTCCCCAAGGAAGGTCTCCGCAGCCTCCCCGAGGGGGATCTCCGCCGGGTATCCGGCGCGCTGCCCCGGGAGGCCGTCGCCGGTCTCGGTTTCCGGAAATTCGCCGGCGCACACCCGGCCGCTCGCTGGGTCGCCCACCAACTCCTCTTCTGGGGCTGCCTTCTGGCAGTGCTCATCAGCATCCCGCTCGTCTGGGGATGGCTCACCTTCACCGCGGCAACCGGGCCCGGTTATGACATGCGGATCTGGGGCTTCAGAGTCATTGGCTTCGATTCCTCCGACGTCATCGGCTGGTTCGTTTTCCACGGGCTCGACCTCGCGGCCCTGCTCGTCATCGCGGGCGCCGGCTATTTCCTGTGGCGACGCCTACGGGACCGTGCGGCCGTACCCGGAGCGCGCGTCGCTTATGACCTCGTTCCGCTGCTTGCCCTCCTCGTCATCTCCGTCACCGGACTTCTGCTGACGTTCTCGGCGCTCTTTCTGCACGGCGGCGGCTACCGGTTCCTGGCGCTGCTGCACATGGCGTCCGTGGTGTTCACCCTCGTTTACCTCCCGTTCGGGAAGTTCATCCACCCCGTACGGCGGTCCGGCGCGGTCGGCGAAAAACCGTTCGCCCGCAGCGCCCGACTGGACGAATAGCCCCTTCCCTGGGCCGTCGCGGGCAACTCCCCGGCTCCGCCCGGTACTTCGAGAATTCCCCGATCGGAAAGGCGCTGCCCCATGTCTCGCCATGAGAACGCACACTCCCGCCATTCGCTCCCCGGCTCCGACCGGAATCGCCCCCACAAACGCAGTGATGCCTCGCAAAGCCCGCCGACCCGTCCCCACGACGGCCATCGCCCGCACCCCATACCCACGCACGACAAGGGCCGCTGATCCGGATACCCACGCACGACAAGGGCCGCTGATCCGGATACCCACGTACGACAAGGGCCGCTGATCCGGATACCCACGTACGACAAGGGCCGCTGAGCCGGGCGGAATCCGGGTACGACTGCGGTCGGACGGCCCCCCCCGGGGGGCGTTACCCGGACGGTGGCCCAAGTCCGCTGCCTGGGCGGTGGCCCGGATCGCGGCTCGAACGGCTACCGGGGCAGGGTCCCCGCCCCCTCCCCCCTCC
>NZ_SDIF01000206.1 GCF_004122735.1 Streptomyces sioyaensis
GGGGTGGGGGTGGCCCCCCAAGGATGGTGCGCGGGTTCGGGCCGTCGGGGCGGCCCGTTCAACCCGCCGGGAATGGTCCGAGCCCGATGTACGTTGTGGTCCTTGGCCGCGTCGAACACACCGGCGAGTGGTATGTGGATCAAGACTTATCGAAGCGAAGGAGCGCGGGGCACATGGCGGGCACTGTGACGATGTACAGCACGACCTGGTGCGGTTACTGCCGTCGGCTGAAGAGCCAGATGGACCGCGAGGGTATTGCGTACACCGAGATCAACATCGAGCACGACCCGGAGTCCGCGACGTTCGTGGAGAAGGCGAACGGCGGCAACCAGACGGTCCCGACCGTGCTGTTCCCCGATGGCTCGACGCTGACCAACCCGTCCCTGGCGCAGGTCAAGCAGAAGGTCGGCGTCTGAACGGGCAGCGCCTGAGAGGCCGACGGCGTCTCGCTGCCGATTCGACACCCTGACAGCTTGGCCACCCTGACAGCTGCGGCACCCCGACGGCTTTGCCTCGACGCACGGACACCGGGCGCGCTCGCACAAGCGCCAGAGTGTCAGGGCGTTGGTGTCAGGCCTCCGGTCTCCGGTCTCCGGTGCGCAGATGTGCAGATGTGCAGGTGACAGCGCTTCGTAAGGGCAGTCTTCCGGGGCCGCCGGCCGGAGTCCCTGTGGGATCCGGTCGGCGGTTCTGTGTGTCTGCGCAGATGTGACGCCTGGCGAGAGTCTGCGCGGACGTCACGCGTCTGCCCCGGGTCTGCTCAGGCGCACCCTTGCCGAGCCCCGTAGCCGGCCCGCGGGCCCGTCACGGCTTGGGCAGGGGCTTGCCGTACCAGAGCTCGATGAGGCGGGCGGCGATGGAGATGCCGTACGGCGGGAGGACCTCGCCGGATTCGAAGGCGGCGCGCAGGTCGTCGCGGGAGAACCAGCGGGCCTCTTCGATCTCCTCGCCGTCGACCTGGATCTCGGACGACGTGGCGCGCGCCATGAAGCCCAGCATCAGGCTGGAGGGGAAGGGCCAGGGCTGGCTGGCGATGTATTCGACGTCGCCGACGACCACGCCGGCCTCCTCGAAGACCTCGCGGGCCACCGACTGCTCGATGGACTCGCCCGGCTCGACGAAGCCGGCGAGCGTGGAGAAGCGGCCCTCGGGCCAGTGCACCTGGCGGCCCAGGAGCGCGCGGTCGTCCTCGTCGGTGACGAGCATGATCACGGCCGGGTCGGTGCGCGGGTAGTGCTCGGCGCCGCAGGCCGGGCAGCGGCGGATGTGGCCCGCGGCGGCGATGACGGTGCGTTCGCCGCAACGCGAGCAGAAGCGGTGCAGGCGCTGCCAGTTTTCCAGGGCCACGGCATGGACGAGGAGGCCGGCGTCGCGGGGCGACAGCAGCAGGCCGGCCTCGCGCAGGCCCGCCGGGCGCGCGGACTGGTCCATGCGGCCGGGCAGCGAGTCCTTCTGGAGGGCGAAGTAGCTGACGCCGTCGTCGTCGGTGCCGAGGTAGTAGCGGTGCGCCTCGGTCAGGGGCGCCTCGAAGGACGGCGTCGTGATCAGTTCGGTGCGGCCGTCGGGGGTGTCGTCGATCAGCGCCTGGCCGCCGGACACCACGAAGACGCGCGTCGTCGGGTGGCTCCAGGCCGCCGCCAGCCAGGCCTCGTCGAGACGGTGATGGGCCGAGCGGTCGATCCCGCTCGGCGCGCTGAACGTGAGTGGCCGGTCGGCGGTGTGGTCGGTCCAGGTGGTCACTGCTGTTTCCAACTCCCCCTGTGGCGTGGGTGATTGCTGCGGGTGGGCGCGGAACGGTGCGGCGGTACGCGTCCGGTCAAGCCGGGCGCCAGGTCTCTGCCAGGTCGCCCCACAGGTGGGCGGCGGTCTCGACGCCCTTCATCAGCAGGTCGAGCTCGACTTTTTCGTTCGGGGCATGCCAGCCGTCGGAGGGGACGGAGATGCCGAGGAAGAGGACCGGGACGCCGAGGACGTCCTGGAGGTCGGCCGCCGGCCCGGAACCGCCCTCGCGGGTGAAGCGGATCTGCTGGCCGAAGGCTCGTCCCATGGCGCGTACGACGGACTGGAGCGCGGGGTGGTCGAGCGGGGTGAGGCAGGGGCGGGTGGCGCCCCAGAAGGTGATCTCGTGGCGGATGCCGGCCGGGAGGTGCGCGGCGACCCAGTCGCGGACGGCCTGCTGGACGGCGGCCGCGTCCTGGCCGGCGACCAGCCGGAAGGAGAGCTTCAGCTGGGCGGTGGAGGGGACGATGGTCTTGCCGCCGGGGCCCTGGTAGCCACCGCCGATGCCGTTGACCTCGGCGGTGGGGCGGGCCCAGATGCGCTCCAGGGTCGTGCTGCCGGCCTCGCCGAGGGGGGCGTGGGAGTGCGCGGTGCGCAGCCACTCGTCCTCGTCGAAGGGCAGCTCGGCGAAGAGCTCGCGCTCGCGGTCGGTGAGCTCGATCACACCGTCGTAGAAGCCGGGGACGGCGACGCGGCGGTCGGTGTCGTGCAGGGCGGCGGCCAGCCGGGCGGCCTCGGTGGCGGGGTTGGGGACCGCGCCACCGAACGAGCCGGAGTGGATGTCCTGGTCGGGGCCGTAGAGATCGATCTGACAGTCCGTCAGGCCGCGCATGCCGGTGCACACGGTCGGGGTGTCCCTGGACCACATGCCGGTGTCGGAGACGATCACCGCGTCGCAGGCGAGGCGGTCGGCGTGCTTCTCGATCAGGGCCGGGAAGTTCGGGGAGCCGGACTCCTCCTCGCCCTCGATGAGCAGCTTGAGGTTGACGGCGGGGGCGGTGCGGCCGGTGGCGGCGAGGTGTGCGCGGACGCCCAGGGTGTGGAAGAACACCTGCCCCTTGTCGTCGGCGGCGCCGCGGGCGTAGAGCTTGCCGTCGATGGTCTGCGGCGCGAAGGGGTCGGTGTGCCAGCCGTCCTCGCGGGCGGCGGGCTGTACGTCGTGGTGGCCGTAGACGAGCACGGTGGGCGCGGACGGGTCCTGGGAGGGCCATTCGGCGAAGACCGCGGGCAGGCCGCCGGTCTCCCAGATCTCGCTGGTCGTGAAGCCGGTGTCGGTGAGCTTCGCGGCGAGCCACTCGGCGCTGCGGCGGACGTCGCCGGCGCGCTCCGGGTCGGCGGACACGGAGGGGATGCGCAGCCACTCGGTGAGGTCGTCGAGGAAGGCTTCGCGGTGGGTGGCGAGGTACGCGCGGACGGCGCTGTCCGGGGTGGTGCTCATACGACCGAGCCTATCGGCCTTCCGGGCACGGCCCATCGGCGGTCTCTCCGAGCAGGATGCGTTCCAGCCCCGCCCGGCCGGGCAGCCGGGCGGGTCTGACCACCTCGCCGCTGCGGACGTAGAGGAAGGCGGCGTCGACGGCGGAGGGCTCCAGGCCGTACCGCTCGGCCCAGGCGAGGCGGTAGACGGCCAGCTGGAGGGGGTCGGCGGTGTGGGTGCGGCCGGTTTTCCAGTCGACGATCTCGAAGCGGTCGCCGTCGGGTCCGTGCTCCTTGTAGACGGCGTCGATCCGGCCGCGGATCACCCGTCCGGCGAGCGTCAGCTGGAAGGGCGCCTCGACGCGGAAGGGGGTGCGGTGGGCGTAGGGGGTGCGGGCGAAGGCTTCCTTGAGGGCCTCCAGGTCGTGTTCGTCGGCGATCTGGGCGTCCTCGCCGGGCTCGGCGCCCGGGAGCTCGTCGGGGCCGAGCAGGGGCAGCGTCAGCTCTTCGAAGCGGGATTCGACCCAGGCGTGGAAGCGGGTGCCGCGGCGGGCGCCGGGCTGGGGCGGGCGCGGCATGGGGCGGGCCAGTTCGCGGGCGAAGCCGTCCGGGTCGGCGGCGAGGCGGAGCAGTTGGGTGGCGCTGAGCGCGGACGGCAGGGGGACCTCGCGGACGGTGGCGCGGGAGCGGCGGAGCTCGGCGGCGAGCGCCTCCAGATCGCGGTCCCAGGATCCGACCGTGCGGCGTTCCTCGGGGAGGAGGGGGTGCGGCGCGCTGTCGCCGGGGTGGGAGGCGTCGCCGTCCGGGCCGGCGGTGAGGTCGGGTTCCGTGGAGCGCTGGGCGCCGATAGGGGGGCGGGACGGGGCGGGGGCGGCTTCGCCTTCGGGGACGTCGAACGGGTCGGCTTCGGCGACGTCGTAGAGGTGACCTTCGGCGGCGTCGTAGAGGTCAGCTTCTGGGACGCCGTAGAGGTCACCTTCGGCGACGTCGAACGGGTCGGCTTCGGGAAGGTCGTACGGGTCCGTGTCCCAGGCCTCGTCGTCGGCCGGGGGCGGGGGCCACTCGGGGTCGTGGGTGGACAGTGCGGCCGGGGCGGCGGCGGAGCGGAAGGGCGCCGGCTCGTCCGTTGCGCGTGCCAGGTGGGCGCGGACCGTGGTGGCGGCTGCGCGGCGGCGGGCGGTGGCCGTGGGGTCGAGGGGCAGTGGCCAGGCCTGTTCGGTGGCGGCTTCGGCGAGGGCGGGGTTCTCCGCGCCGTCCTCGGGTGCCTCGGCCCAGTGCTCGATCTCGCCGTGTCCGGCTTCGCAGTGCGCGCGCAGCGCCTCCAGGAAGGCGGACGGGCCGCGCGGCCGCTTCTGATGGGGGCCCCACCAGTGGCCGGAGCCGAGCAGCAGGGAGCGGGGGCGGGTGAAGGTGACATATCCGAGGCGGAGTTCCTCGGTTTCCTGGTGGTGCTTCATCGCCTCCTTGAAGTTCTTCAGGCCGCGGGCGGTCCACTCCGTGACGTCGGGGAGGGTGGCGGCGTCACCGCGCAGGGCGTGCGGGAGGACCTTGGCCCGGCTGGTCCAGGACTCGCGGGCCTGTTCGCTGGGGAACTGCTTGGTGACCAGGCCGGGTACGGCGACGACGTCCCATTCCAGGCCCTTGGACTTGTGGGCGGTCAGCACCTTGACGGTGTTGTCGCCGCCGGGCAGGGAGCTGTCCAGGCCCTTTTCGTACTGGACGGCGGTGCGCAGAAAGCCGAGGAAGGCGAGGAGGGTGGCGTCGCCGTCGAGGGATTCGCCGCCCTGTTTGGCGGCGAAGCCGGCCGCGATGTCGAGGAAGGTGCCCAGGGTTTCGCGGCGGCGTGCGGCGAGGGCGTGCGGGGAGGCGGACAGCTCGACCTCCAGGCCGGTGGTGGCCAGAACCCGGTGGAGTACGTCCATGAGGGGGTCGCCGAGGGAGCGGCGCAGGTCGCGGAGTTCGGTGGCGAGGTGGGCGAAGCGGACCCGGGCCTCGGCGGAGAAGGGGAGGCCGTCGTCGGGGCCGTCGGCCTCCAGGAAGGTGTCGAGGGCGTCGGCGAGCGAGAGGGTCTCGGCGGGGTCGACGCCTTCGACGGCCTCGGCGAGGCGGTGGGCGGGGTCGTCCGAGGGGGGCTGGTGGTGGACGAGGGTGCGGGCGCGGCGGCCGAGGAGTGCGAGGTCGCGGGGGCCGATCCGCCAGCGCGGGCCGATCAGCAGGCGGACCAGGGCGGCGTTGGCGGTGGGGTCCTGGAGCACCTCGCAGACGGCGACGAGGTCGGCGATCTCGGGCAGATGCAGGAGTCCGGAGAGGCCGACGACCTCGACGGGGATGTCCCGGGCGACCAGTTCGCCCTGGAGGTGGGCGAAGTCGGCGGCGGTGCGGCAGAGGACGGCGATCTCGCCGGGCGGTGTGCCGGTGCGGACGAGGTGGGCGAGGGAGTCGGCGAGCCAGGTGAGTTCTTCGGCGTGGGTGGGCAGCAGGGCGCAGCGGACCAGGCCGTCGCGCTCGGCGCCGGGGGCGGGGCGCAGGGCTTCGACGCCTGCGTGCCGCGCGCGGAGGGGGGCGGCGAGGCCGTTGGCGAGGTCGAGGAGGCGGCCGCCGCTGCGGCGGTTCTCGCTGAGGGCCGCGCGGCGGGCGGGGGTGCCGTCGGCGAAGGGGAAGTGGGCGGGGAAGTCGTCGAGGTTGGCCACGGACGCGCCGCGCCAGCCGTAGATGGCCTGGCAGGGGTCGCCGACGGCGGTGACCGCGTGTCCCGTGCCGGCGCCGAAGAGGCCGGAGAGCAGCAGGCGTTGGGCGACGGAGGTGTCCTGGTATTCGTCGAGGAGGACGACGCGGAATTCGTCGCGCAGGAGGCGGCCGACGTCGGGGCGGGTGGTGGCGAGGGTGGCGGAGCGGGCGATCTGGTCGCCGAAGTCGAGGAGGTCGCGGCGGCGTTTTTCGTCCCGGTAGGCGGTGACGAGGTCGAGCAGTTCGAGGCGGCCGCGGGCGGTTTCGGGGGCTTTGCGCAGGTCGGCGTTGGTGAGTCGGACGCCGTCGAGGGCGGCGAGCAGCTCGGTGTCGTACGTGCGGAGCGCGGCGGGGTCGACGAGGTGCTCGGAGAGTTCGGCGTCGAGCGCGAGGAGGTCCTCCACGAGGGAGGGCAGGGAGGTGGTGAGGGCCGGGTAGGGGCCGGGGGCGGCGCGCAGGGTGCGGGCGGCGAGCTGGAAGCGGGTGGCGTCGGCGAGGAGCCGGGCGCTGGGTTCCAGGCCGATGCGCAGGCCGTGGTCCTTGAGGAGTTGGCCGGCGAAGGCGTGGTAGGTGGAGATCCGCGGCTCTCCGGGGGGCTGGTCGGTGGCGGCGCCGCTGTCGTCGAGCGGGAGGGCGTCCGGGTCGGTGACGCCGGCGGCGAGGAGGGCGGCCCTGACGCGCTCGGCGAGCTCGCCGGCCGCCTTGTTGGTGAAGGTCAGCCCGAGGACCTGTTCGGGGGCGACCTGGCCGGTGCCGACCAGCCACACCACGCGTGCGGCCATGACCGTGGTCTTGCCGGAGCCGGCTCCGGCCACGATGACCTGCGGGGCGGGCGGGGCGGTGATGCACTCCGTCTGCTCCGGTGTGAACGGGATGCCGAGCAGCTCTTTGAGCTGCGCCGGGTCGGTAATACGCGGGGCCACGATGGAGAACGGTAGCGGCCCGCACTGACAATCCGGCTGCGCTTGGCTTTCCCCCCCACGTTGTCGGCTTTCCCGCCGTGGTTGTTTCTCGCCGTTGCGCTTTGCGGCGCCCCCGATGTTGTCGGCTGACCCGCCGCGGGAGTTTTTCGCCGTTGCGCTTTGCGGCGCCCCCGACGTTGTCGGCCGTCCCGCCGCGGGAGTTTTTCGCCGTTGCGCCTGCGGCGGGCTGGTTGCCGCTGCGCTGGCTGTTCGGCTGCGGGACCGGCCCTCCGGACTCCGTCCTGCGGTCCGGCCCCTCCCGTGAGTGGGTGGGAAGAGGCCGGTGGGGGCGGGCCCCGGCCGTCGTCTGCGGGCAGTGGAGGCATG
>NZ_SDIF01000207.1 GCF_004122735.1 Streptomyces sioyaensis
TGCGTGAGCTCCAGGACGAGACCGGCGGCTTCCAGGTCTTCATCCCGCTGCGCTACCAGCACGACTTCGTCGACATGCAGGACGGCAAGGTCCGCAACAAGCTCCAGGCCCGCACGACGATGGCGACCGGCGCCGAGGCCCTGAAGACCTTCGCGGTCTCCCGCCTCCTCTTCGACAACGTCCCGCACATCAAGTGCTTCTGGGTCATGCACGGCCTGCAGACCACCCAGCTGGCCCTCCAGCACGGCGCCGACGACATGGACGGCTCGGTCGTCGAGTACAAGATCACGCACGACGCGGACAACTACGGCACGCCCAACAAGCTGACCCGTGACGATCTGCTCGACCTGATCCGCGACGCCGGCTTCCGCCCGGTCGAGCGCAACACCCGCTACGAGGCCATCCGCGAGTACCCGGGTCCGGACCCCGAGCGCCGTGAGTCGCCCCAGCCGATGCGCGTCTGAGCAGGCCGGGGTCGCTGTCAGTGGCGGGAGTTAGGGTCCGGGTCATGAACGTGCGTTTCGACCTGGACCCTTCCGTCACCCCCGCTCTCCGCGACGGGATATGCGCGTTGTGGAGCGACGTCTCCAACGCCGACGGCGCCGTCGGCTTCGTCCCGCCGGTGACCCAGGACGACGTCCGGCCCGAGCTGCTGAGGCATCTGACGTCGATGGCCGAGGGCCGCACGCGTCTGCTGGTGGGCCGCGATCCGGACGACCGGGTCCTGGCCGCCGCGTTCCTCACCCTCAACGACCACCGTCTGATGCGCCACTGGCTGTGGGTCTACACCGTCATGGTCCATCCGTCCGCCCAGGGCCAGGGGGTCGGCCGGGAGCTGATGGCCGCGGTCGCCGACGCCGCCCGCTCGCTCGACGGCATCTCCGGCATCCGGCTCACCTGCCGCGGCGGCACCGGCCTCAGCCGCTTCTACGCGTCCTGCGGATACAAGGAGGTCGGCCGGGTGCCCGGCGCGATCAAGGTCGCCGACGGTGACTTCCGGGACGACATCACCATGTGGCGGGAGCTGGGCTGAGGGACGGGGCCGGCGCGGGCCGGCCTGCGCGTCAGGTACGGGTCTGCGGGGACGGGCACTGCGGCGGGGGCCGCGAAGATCGCCCGAAGCGCTGTGCTTGACTGGATGCAGACCCTTTAGGTTGCCGTTGAGGAGAAGGTCCCATCCGTGAGTAGCCACAACTTCGCCACGCTCCGCTACACCGCCCTTCGCATCGGCCTCTTCGTCGCCTCGTTCGCCGTGGTGTGGGTGCTGGCCTACCTCCACGTCATTCCGCTCGCCGTCGGCGCGTCCAACACCGTCTGGATGCTGCTGCTCGCCATCGTGATCTCCGCGCCGCTCAGCTTCGTGCTGCTGCGCAAGCAGCGGGACGCGATGTCCGAGCAGATCGTGGCCAAGGTCGACCGCCAGCGCGAGCGGCTCGCGGCCCACGCCGGCCAGGAGGACGGGCTGGGCTAACGGCCTGGGGTCAACGCGTGCGGTCAAGGACTGCAGTGATGGCCTGTGGTGAAGGCCTGCGGCCAAAAGGTCTGGACCTCTATGTAAGACACCTCACAGTCGCCCGTCCGCGACCGGCGCCCGCCGTCATGGCTTGTGTTCCATGACCGGGCGCCTGTCGCGTTTTTGACGGGACGTCCGGGGCGGCGGCCTCTCGGGAAGTCAAAGATTTTCTTTGGGTTCCTCAAAGTTCAAGTGTTAATGTACGTGCCATGAAGATGGCAGCCGCGCCCCCGTCCCCCATGAGCACTCCGCTCGTGGCGCGCCTGCACGTCGATCTCTGCCGCTGTCTGTCCGCGGCCTGTTGCCGCCGCTGACCCTTCATCCAGCGGCCGGAGATCCCCCTCGCCCTCCGGGCGGGAGGCCCCCTGCTTCGAGCTCCCTCGAACCGCTCCGCGGCCGCTCGACCTCCTGGCGCTCCGCGCCGCCTTCCGACGCCTGACCTGTCCCCGGAGTGTGTCCGTTGTCCACGTCTGCCGAGACCGCCGAGTCCTCACCGGCGCCTCAGACCCCCAAGTCCTCCCGCATACCCAAGGTCCCGTTCTGGGCCCAGATCCTGGCCGGCCTCGCCCTGGGCGTGCTGCTCGGCGCGCTCGCCAAGAACGGTGACATCGGCTGGCTCACCGCCACGCTCCAGCACATCGGCGACCTCTTCGTCCAGCTGCTGAAGCTGGCCGTGGCCCCGCTGGTCTTCTTCGCGATCCTGGTGTCGATCACCAATCTGCGCCAGGTCAACAACGCCGCCCGGCTGGCCACCCGCACCCTGCTGTGGTTCATGGTCACCTCGCTGATCGCGGTCGCGATCGGCCTGGCGATCGGCCTGCTCACCCACCCCGGCGCGGGCACCGGCCTGAGCCCCAAGGACGGCAAGCTCCCCGACCACGCGGGCTCCTGGATCGACTTCCTGACCGGCATCGTCCCCACCGACATCATCACGCCGTTCACCGAGCTCAACGTCCTGCAGATCGTCTTCATGGCCGCCGTCGCCGGCATCGCCGCGCTCCAGCTCGGCGAGAAGGCCGAGCCGGTCCTCGCGATCAGCCGCTCCGTCCTCGAACTGCTCCAGAAGGCCCTGTGGTGGGTCATCCGCCTCGCCCCGCTCGGCACCGTCGGCCTCATCGGCAACGCCATCGCGACCTACGGCTGGAACCTGATCGGCAAGTACGCGACCTTCACCGTCGACATCTACGCCGGCTGCGCCCTGGTGCTGTTCGGCGTCTACCCGCTGCTGCTGTCGACCGTCGCCAAGGTCAACCCGCTGCAGTTCTTCCGCGGCGCCTGGCCGGCCATCCAGCTGGCCTTCGTCTCCCGCTCGTCGGTCGGCACCATGCCGGTCACCCAGCAGGTCACCGAGCGCCTCGGTGTGCCGCGCGAGTACGCCTCCTTCGCGGTGCCGTTCGGCTCGACGACCAAGATGGACGGCTGCGCCTCGATCTACCCGGCGATCGCCGCGATCTTCATCGCCCAGATCTTCGACGTCCACCTGGGCATCGGCGACTACCTCCTGATCGTCTTCGTCTCCGTCATCGGCTCCGCCGCCACCGCCGGTCTGACCGGCGCGACGGTCATGCTGACACTGACCCTCTCCACCCTGGGCCTGCCCCTGGAAGGCGTCGGCCTGCTGATGGCCATCGACCCGATCCTGGACATGATGCGCACGGCCACCAACGTGGCCGGCCAATCGGTCATCCCGATCCTGGTCTCCGCCAGGGAGAAGATCCTGGACCGGGACGCCTACAACGGCGTGAAGAGCATCAGCCTGGAGGCGGCCGCTGCTGAGGACGCGACGGAGCCGGTCTCCGTGCCGGCCGCCGCATAACCTGCGCCGGTCCTCTGGCTGCGCCCCGATCTCCTTGACCGGTTCGTTCAGGTGGTGCCGTGAGCCGGTGCCGGGGATCGGGGCGATGTGGTCTGCGAGGTCCAGGACCGGCGCAGGGCTGCACCTGCCCTGCGGTCCGGCGAAACGCGCGCCCTCGCCTCGGGAAACGGGGTGTGGCTGCCCACTGGGCGGCTGGCAGGCATGGAGCAGGTCGCGAGCTGTGCACCCGATTTGGCGCAATTCGGCCCATGATTACCTGGGTTCGAGCGCAACCGCCCCACTAAAATGATCACGTTGCAGGCCCGAAGGGTGCGATTCCCCTTCGGGTTGCCATATGTGCTTCATCAGCTAGGGGGAGCAAGTGAAGACTGTTCGCAGGTATGCCACGATCGCAGGCTTTGCGAGCGCAGCAGTGCTGGCGCTCGGTGTGCCGGCCCAGGCCGCGCAGGGGACCTGGAAGGTAGGCATCCCCGACTGCAAGATCTATGAGCAGGTCCAACTGCGAGACGGGCACGACCACATGCGCTGGTACACCACCGGAGGCTCCAAGTGGTGCGAGGCGTGGATCTTCGACCAGAAGGACAACTCGACAAGGGGTCGCCACGTTGTGGACACCGGCGGCTCCTACTACAGCGGCTGGTATTACGACGGCCCGGGACACATGATGCAGGTCTGCGGCCGCAACGGCGAAGGCCAGATGGAGTGCGGCCGGGTGAACTGACCTTCCGGTAACGACGCCCAGTCTCCCGGCTGTTGGCCTGTGCTGCTTTCGGCGGCCGGTCGAGGAGGCGTGACGGCGCCCCGGCCTTGTCGGCTGGGGCGCCGTCGTCGTCCGGTCAGTTGGTGCCCCGGTCCCTCACGTGCCCGGATGGCCCCGTTCCCTGGCTTGCCCGGACGTCGGAGTGGGCCGCGGGAACGAGCTCAGCGGGGCAGCAGGCAGGGGAAGGCGGTGTAGCCCGTGATTCCCTTGTAGGTCACCTTGCTCCAGGTGGCATCGTGGATGTAGCCCTTGCTCCCGCAGGCGTTGTGCTTGCTGCCGGTGTACCACTCGATCCCGCCGTACTTGTCCATCTGGGCCTTGACGTTGGCCCCCTTGGGAAGCAGGGCCAGGGCGGTGCTGTGGGTGGTGGGCTTCGCCCGCAGCCGCACCGATTCCGTCGTGTAGAAGGTGTGCGTCGCGGCGGATGCGGCGGGCGCCGAGACCATCAGAAGCGAGGAGACGGCTGCGGCGCCGATACCGGCCTTGATCAGGTGCTTGCGCAAGGTTCCCCCTTGATCGAAAACGTAAGACCAACCTAATCGAGGCCACTGACAATCCAGTTGGTGTGTGTCCGTGACTGAGGTGTCGTCAGCCGGGGCGGGCACCGGCTCCTTGGCCGCCCGCCGGTGAAGGGCCGCTGTCTGCGTCGGGACTCCTTCGCCCTCAGCCCGTCGCCGCTCCCGTATGGGCCAGGATCGCGGCGGCCAGCGGTCCTTGGACGGCGGGCGGCAGCGCGTGCCCCATCCCGGGGATCTCGACGAGCCGCGCGCCCCGCAGGCACTGGGCGAGGTGCTGGGGGTGCGGCGGAGGGAAGACCGGGTCGGCGGGTGCGCAGACCACCAGCGCGGGCACCTCGTTTGTGGCGAGCCGCTCGGTGCGGAGCATGCCGTCATGCTCCGCACGGCCGTGCGCGGTGCCCGTGCGGTGGTGCCCTGTGTGCGCGAGGACGTGGTGCTCCAGCGTGCGGAAGTACTCCGCGTCGAAGGGAAGTTGGTCACCGGCGAGTACCCGCCAGTGTTCGATCCGGCGCGCCACTTCGGCCGCCGGCTCGTGATCCTCGACGGGCCGGGACCACAGCTCCAGGACCTCGGGCGCGATGCCCGGGAGTTCCTCGGCCGGCACCGTCCGACCGTCCGGGCGGGTGTAGGGGTTGGTGCTGAGGGCGCTGGTGCTGATGAGAGTGGCGCTGAGGCATCGGTCGGGGTGGTCCGCCAGCACCATTTGGGCCAGCATGCCGCCCAATGACATGCCGACGATGTGCGCCCGGCCGATGCCCAGCCCGTCCAGGACCGCGATCACATCTGTGGCCAGATCGGCGATTCTGTAGGGCTGCTCCTCGAAGGGCCACGTGGAGCGGCCGGTGTCGCGGTGGTCGTAACGGATGACCCGGTGGTGCGTGGCCAGCGCGTCGACCAGTGGCTCCGGCCAGCCGACGCCGGTCGCCTGGGCGCCCATGACCAGCAGTAGTGGGGGCGCATCGGCGGGACCGCGCTGCTCGGTCCATAAGCGGACGCCGGGCGCGGCATCGATGAACTGCTGCATGGGGCTGTCCTCCGGATAGGTGGGTCGGGGCAACGTAACGATACGTATCGTCTCGTCATAGGCGGGAACGCGTCAAGCAGGCGGAGGCGGGAAGCGAAGATCGTAAACTTACTTTGCAGTAAAGGGGCGGGATGGAGGGGCATTCAGGGTGGGAGCTGTGAAGAGCAAGAGGGTGCCGCGTGCAGTCCGGGAGCAGCAGATGCTGGACGCCGCGGTGCTGACGTTCGCACGGCGTGGATATCGGGCGGCCTCGATGGACGAGATCGCCATACTGGCCGGGGTTTCCAAGCCGTTGGTCTATCTGTACCTGAATTCGAAGGAAGACCTGTTCAGCACGGTGATCCGGCGGGAGTCGGAGGCGCTGATGGCGGCGGTTTCGGCGGCCGTCGAGCCGGGGGAGAGCGCCGACCGGCAGCTGTGGGGCGGCCTGCGGGGGTTCTTTGCGTACACCGCCGAGCATCCTGATGGCTGGGCCGTACTCCACCAGCAGGCCAGGACGCAGGGTGAGCCGTTCGCTCACGAAGTCGCCGTGGTACGAGGGGAGATCGTCGAGTTCGTCACGGAGTTGCTGGGTGCAGCCGCAAAGGAAGCGGGCTGCGTCGGCGAGCTGGCCGAACGGGAGGTGGCCGGGCTCGCCCACGCCCTGGTCGGCGCCGCCGAGTCGCTCGCCGAGTGGGCGAATTGCCGTACGGACGAGGGTGCTCCGGGGGAGTGGGGGCGTCCGTCGGCGAGGGACGCCGCGGCGACGGTGATGAACGTCGTCTGGGCGGGCCTCGGCCGGATGATGGGCGGGGAGCGGTGGATGCCGGGCGAACTCGCCGGACATGAGAGCCGGTTCGGCGTCAGGGGGTGACGCGGCCCGGCGCGCGGCGGTCGACGGTGTGCCGCGGTCGACGGTGCGCCGCGCGCCGGGTAGTCGATTGATGTGCGGGGCCGCCTGGCGGGGGACGGTCCTCGGCGTGGGCGGCGGCCGGGTCCGCGTCACGCGCAGGGCAGGTCGTTCGTGACCTGGACCCGTGGTCCGTGGGGTGAATTCGTGAAGGTGTCGCTCGACCATTGGCCGGCTCCCGGTCCTCACATAAATTGACCTCGAAGTAGGGTTACCGTCGGGTCAGGAGCTGGGTCGCAGATGAGTGCCGCGGTTCCCCTGACGGGAGCGAGTCGTTCGCCGAGGGGCGTTGGCGCCGTGGCCTGCCCGTCTCAACGTGCCCGGTTCCGGATGGTGTTGGGGTCGATCGAGGCCGACGCCACGATGACGCCCGGTAGTTCGACGTCGCTGGGGGCGGGGCTCGGGGGCCCTCAGAAGACGGCCACGCCAGACCAGTTACCTGCCGTGGCCTGGCCCGCGTCCGTGTCTGGGGCTGTGTCCGTGCCCGTCCTGTCTCCGTGCCCGCGCCCGTGCCCGCGCCCGCGCCCGTGCCCGTAACGGTGACCGCTACGGCGCGCAGGCGTCCCGGCCTCGCCGCCCCCGCCGAGGAC